>JAFARC010000063.1 GCA_019245755.1 Mycobacteriaceae bacterium
ACGCCGCTGACGCCGAACGCCCAGCCAAACGAGACGTGCTGGGCGATCTCGCCGACCGCGATCGAGCCCACGATGGAACCCAGGTCGGCCATCATCTGAAACGCCGCCAGCGCCGCCCCGGCCCGTACCCTGGCGCCGATGATGTCGGCGACCGCGGCCAGCTGGGGCGAGCTGAACGTTCCCGCCGCGGCGCCCGCAACGAAGGCGCCGGCCAGAAAGAGCGGCAGTGACGACACCGCGCCCACCAGCGCCGTCGACACCCCCGACACCGTCAGCCCGACAATGAGCAGCGTCCGTCGGCCCACCCGATCGGACAGGTAGCCGCTGGGGATCACCGCGGACACGTTGCCGAGCGCAAACGTCGCGAGCGCCACCCCCGCCAAGCCGGCGCCCCGGCCCAGCAGCTCCGTCACCAACAGCGGCACCAACGCCATCCGAAGCCCGAACACCGCCCACCCGGTCGCAAAGTTCGACACCAGCGCCGCACAATACGCCCGCTGGCGCAACGCGATTCGCAGCGTCACCGTCGGCTCGACGCGCTGCTCGGGCGCCCCCAGCGGGGAATGCCGCAAGCTGACGAACACCACCGCGGCGGCGATCAACAGCGCAACACCGTAGATGACGAACGGAGCGCTCAGGCCCAGCCCGGCCGTCACGCTGCCCAGCACCGGCCCCGCGACGGAGCCGACGAGAAACGCCATCGAGAACATGCCGGCCACCCGTCCCCGCGCGTCCTGGGGGCTGACCCGAATCATCAGGGCCAGCGACGAAACGAAGAACATCGTCGAGCCGATCCCACCCAACGAGCGGAACAGCAATAGCTGCCAATAGCGTTGGGCGAACGCGCAGGCGCCCGTGGACAGGGCGACGATCAGTATGCCGTTGACGTACACACGCCGCTCCCCCAGGCGCTGCACCAGCAGCCCGCTCACCGGTGCGAAGCAGAGCCGCATCAGGGCAAACGCGGTGATCACGAACGTCGCCGCGCTGATGCTCACCCCGAAGTTGCGCGCGTACTGCGGCAGCACCGGCGACACGACACCGTACCCGAGCGCGATTACGGCGTTCGCCGTGATCAGCACCCAGACTTCGGGCGGCAGCCGGTGCGTGGCCCGACCGTCGCGCTGGGCCGTCGGGCTCATGCCAGCGCCTTCGACACCACCTCGCGGGCGGCGTCCTGTACCTCACGCAGATGCTGCGGGCCGCGGAACGACTCGGCGTAGATCTTGTACACGTCCTCGGTGCCCGACGGGCGCGCCGCGAACCAGGCGTCCGCTGTTGTCACCTTCAACCCGCCGATCGGGGCGCCGTTGCCGGGCGCCCTCGTAAGCTTGGCGGTGATGGGCTCCCCGGCCAATTCGGTGGCTGTCACCTGGTCGGGCGAAAGCTTCGCCAACCTGGCCTTCTGCTCCCGATCCGCGGGCGCGTCCACCCGCGCGTAGCTTGGGGCGCCGTATCTTTCGGCCAGCTCGGCGTACCGTTGCGACGGAGTCTGTCCGGTCACCGCCAGGAACTCCGACGCCAACAGCGCCATGATGATGCCGTCCTTGTCGGTGGTCCACACCGAGCCGTCGCGCCGCAGGAACGAGGCGCCCGCGCTTTCCTCGCCGCCGAAACCGATGCTGCCGCTGATCAATCCATCGACGAACCACTTGAACCCGACGGGCACCTCCACCAGCCGCCGACCCAGCCCGGCCACCACCCGGTCGATGATCGACGAGCTGACAACCGTCTTGCCGACCGCTGTCACGTTCGGCCACGACGGCCGATTGGTGTACAGATAGTCGATCGCCACCGCCAGATAGTGGTTGGGGTTCAGCAGGCCGGCGTCGGGCGTGACGATCCCGTGCCGGTCGGAGTCGGCGTCGTTTCCGGTGGCGATCTGATACTTGTCGCGGTTGGCGATCAGCGATGCCATCGCGCTCGGCGAGCTGCAGTCCATCCGGATCTTGCCGTCGGTGTCGAGCGTCATGAACCGCCACGTCGCGTCCACCAGCGGATTCACCACGGTGAGCTGAAGATTGTGCCGTTCGGCGATCGCGGCCCAGTAGTCAACGCTGGCACCGCCGAGCGGGTCCGCGCCGATGCGCACCCCCTCGGCGCGAATCGCATGGATGTCGACGACGTTGGGCAGATCCTCGACATACGCGTCCAGATAGTCGTGCCGCTGCGCGCTGCGCAATGCGCGGTCCAGCGGGACCCGTTTCACCTCGGTCAACCCGCCCCGCAGAATCTCGTTGGCCCGTCGGGCGATCGCGCTCGTCGCGTCCGTGTCCGCGGGGCCAGCGCTGGGCGGGTTGTACTTGAACCCGCCGTCACGCGGCGGATTGTGCGACGGCGTCACCACTATCCCGTCCGACAGGGCAGCGCTGCGACCCCGGTTGTAGGTGAGGATGGCATGGCTGACCGCCGGCGTCGGGGTGTAGCGGTCGGCCGAATCGATCATCGTCACAACGTCATTGGCGGCAAGCACCTCGAGGGCCGACGCCCACGCCGGCTCCGACAGCGCATGGGTGTCGCGGCCGAGGAACAGCGGCCCGGTGGTGTTTTGCGCGGCGCGGTACTCGGCGATCGCCTGCGTGGTGGCCAGAATGTGCGCTTCGTTGAACGCGCCGTCGAGGCTGGAGCCGCGGTGGCCAGACGTGCCGAACACGACCTGCTGGGACACGTCGTCGGGGTCGGGCTGTTTCGTGTAGTAAGCCGTCACCACATGCGCCACGTCGATGAGGTCTTCGGGTTGCGCCGGCCGACCGGCACGTGGATTGGCCGCCATGGCTACATACTTTGCCTCATGTTGAGTTACGACGGGCGCGAGCTGGCCGCCGTCTTCGCGGGAGGGGCGCTCGGCACCGTCGCCCGCGCGGCACTGGCCACACTCGCGGGCACAGACCCCGCCCGATGGCCCTGGCCCACCTTCACCGTCAACATCGCCGGGGCGTTTTTGGTCGGCTACTTCACCACCCGGCTGCTCGAGCGGTTGCCGCTGTCGAGCTACCGCCGACCGCTGCTGGGAACCGGGCTGTGCGGCGGGCTGACGACCTTCGCCACCATGCAGGTCGAAACGCTGCGCATGCTCGAACACCACCACTACGGACTCGCCGCCGGTTACGTCACGGCCAGCGTCGCGGCGGGGCTGGTCGCGGTGTACCTGGCCACCGCGTTGGTCCGGCGGGTACGGGTGCGTCCATGACGATCGCCCTGTGGGCCGGGGTGGTGACCCTGGGCGGCGCGGGCGCTGTGCTGAGGCTTCTGGTGGACCGCGCCATCGCAACCCGCGTGGCGCGGTCGTTTCCGTTCGGCACGCTGACGGTCAACCTGAGCGGCGCCATCCTGCTCGGTTTGACCGGTGGCCTGACGCTCAGCCCAGGCGCCGCCCTGCTGGCCGGCACCGCGTTCGTCGGTTCCTACACCACCTTCTCGACGTGGATGCTGGAAACTCAACGGCTCACCGAGGAACGCCTGGTATGGCCGGCGGTGGCCAACATCGTCGCCAGCATCGCGCTCGGCGTCGCCGCTGCGATGCTGGGCCGGTGGATCGCGGGCCAGTTGTGAACGACGACTGCCTGAAGCTGACCGCGTACTTCGGCGAACGACAACGCAGCGGCGGCGGGTTTCTCGCCGAATCCTTGCTGACCCTGTACGGGCAGCGTTGCGTGGCAACCAGCGTCATGCTGCGGGGCATCGCCAGCTTCGGGCCACGCAAGCAGCTGCGCAGCGACGCCTGGCTGAGCCTGTCCGAAGATCCGCCCGTGGCCGTCGCCGCCGTCGACACCCGCGCCAAGATCGCCGGCTTGGTCGACGATGTCGTCGCCATGACGCGGCGTGGCCTGATCACCCTCGAGCGAGCCACGCTGCTGCGCGGCGACGCCGGCGAACTGGAAGTGCCACACCATGCCGTCAAGCTGACGATCTACGTCGGACGCCAGCAACAGGTCGACGGTGCGCCGGCCTTTCAGGCGGTGTGCGACCTGCTCCACCGCGAACGGGTCGCCGGGGCGTCGGTTTTCCTCGGCGTCGACGGCACGGTGCGCGGCGAGCGCCGGCGCGCTCGCTTCTTCAGCCGCAATGTGAACGTGCCGATCATGATCATCTCGGTCGGAACAAGCGAACTGATCGCGGGCGTCGTGCCGCAGCTGCGCGCGATGCTGCGCGAGCCGTTGCTCACCGTCGAACGCATCCGGGTGTGCAAGCGCGACGGGGCACTGCTGTCGCGCCCCGACGCACTGCCTCATGCCGACCGCAACGGCGTCCCGTTATTTCAAAAACTGATGATCTATACATCCGAGGACGCGCTCCATAACGGAGTCCCGATCCACCGGGCGCTGGTCCGCCGGCTGCGGCAAACCGGCGCGGCCAGCGGCGCGACCGTGCTGCGCGGCATCTGGGGATTTCACGGCGATCGAAAACCTCATGGCGACAAGCTGATTCAGCTCGGCCGACGCGTTCCGGTGACGACCATCATCGTCGACCCGCCGGAGGCCATCGCACGCAGCTTCGACATCGTCGATGCACTCACCGCCGAGCACGGCCTGGTGACCAGCGAGATGGTGCCGGCGCTGGTGCTGGTCGACGGCGACGAGCGAATGGGCAGCACTGCGCTCGCCGACTACCGCTATTGACCGCCGCTATTGACCGCCGCCTCGGCTGTCGGCGCGGACACTGAGCAGCACCGCGGAGTCCTCGACGGCGTCGAGGCTGTGCCGGCCGGGGGGAATAATCAGAAAATCGCCGACCGCGCCCTCCCACGAATCCGCGCCTGCGTTGACCTTCACCGTGCCCTGCAACACCTGCAACGTCGCCTCGCCGGGGCTGAGGTGCTCACCGAGCTCATGGCCCGCGACGATCGCGATCACCGTCTGCCGCAAGAAATGTTCGTGGCCGCCGTAGACGGTCTGCGCGGCACGGCCACTGCTGGACTGGCGTGCCCGGGCCAACTGTTCGTCGACGACCGCGGTCAGTGATATCGAGTCCATCCGCTCCTCCTAACGGGACATCACGCGGCCAGTAACAGAATCCCCGCAACCAGCAGCGCGACAACCTTGATCAGCTCCAGGCCGATGTATGCGTAATGCGCCCGCGACCGCGGGCCGTCCTGTCCGGCAAGCACGGCGTCGGATCGGCGATTCAGCCACCTGCGCACCGTGAACAGCTGAACAGCCAACGCGACAACTGCGACGATAATCGCGACCAAAATCCGCGCCGGCGGCAGGTCGAAGGCCAGCGCCGCCAGCACCACGGCGGCCAGGACCAGCTCCGCACCGTTGAGCGCCCGAAACACCAGCCGACCGATGCCGAGCCCGATGCGCAGCGTCACGCCGGGGGCGCGGAATTTCAGCGGCGCCTCCATGAACGAGATCGCGATGACCATGCCGAACCAGACGAAGAGCGCGGCAACGGCCACCGCCCACGCCGCGGTCATCGGCGCTGCTGCAGCAGCCGGGCCAGCACCGGCAGATGGCTGTGCTCGAGCTGCCTGGTCGCGGTCAACAGGACCACCGGCCCGTGGCGGAGTCGGCCGCGCAACTCCGCCAGTGCGGCCGCGCCGGCGGGGCTGTCGAGTTCATGCTGGTAGCGGGCGACGAACTCGTCGTAGGCAGCCGCATCGTGGTGGTACCACCGTCGCAGGTCAGAGGAGGGCGCGACGTCCTTGCACCAGCGATCGATGCGCCGATCGTCCTTGCGGATGCCGCGGGGCCAGAGCCGGTCAACGAGAATCCGCTCGCCGTCGCCGGGTTGCGGTGGGTCGTACACCCGCGCCAGCCGCATTCACAACTCCTTCCCTGCGGGCATCCAGCGGCGCGCCAGGCCGGCCACCCAGTCCGGGACGGCAGCGACGTCGTCGGGTGGGCCTTCGACGATGACGAGCTCGTCGATCCCGATGCCGGCCAGCGCCGGCACGTCCGCGGGCCGCGGGTCCGGCAACGCGACCGCTAGCCGCAACTCGCGACGGTCGCGCCCGGCGTCGGCACACAGTCTTTCGATCAGCTCGACGCGCTCGGCCACCGCAGCGACGTCGGGGAGATAGAAGCCGTACCAGCCGTCTGCCCACCCGGCCAGCCGGCGGATGGCCGCATCGCTGTTGCCGCCCAAGACAATCGGGATGCGCCGGTTGTGCACCGGCTTGGGGTTCACCCGGATGTTGGCGAACTTGACGAACTCGCCGTCGAACGAGGCGATGTCGTCGCGCCACACCGTGCGCAGCGCGGCGACGTATTCCGCGGTGCGCTGCCCACGACGCGCGAATGGAACGCCGAGCGCGTCGAATTCCTCTCTGGACCAGCCGATTCCGATGCCCAGGGTAAACCGGCCGCCGCTGAGCCGGTCGAGCGTGGCGGCCTGTTTGGCGACCAGCACCGGGTTGTGTTCGGGCAGCAGCAGCACACCGGTGGCGATGCGGATCGTCGTGGTCGCGGCCGCAGCGAACCCGAGCCCGATCAACGGATCGATCCAGTCGGCGTCCGGCGGCACCGCGATCCTGCCGTCGTCGGAGTACGGGTAGCGCGACGCCGGGGTGTCGACCATCACGACGTGCTCCCCGGCCCACAAGGTCGCGAAGCCGTAGTGCTCCGCGGCGACCGCGACCGCGTCGATGACGGCTCGCTGCGCTCCCGCCCCAATGCCCAGCGCATGCAACCCCAGACGCACTCCGGGATCGTCTCACAGCCGGTGAACGTTTAAGCCACCGCCGGATGCGCAATTCGGTGAGGCATGGACTCTGCCTTTGAATGCATCGTCGTCGGCGCGGGCGCGGCCGGGTTGAGCGGCGCGCTGGTATTGGGTCGGGCGCGGCGACGCACGCTGGTGATCGACGCCGGCCAACAGAGCAACCTGGCCACGCACGGGATCGGCGGTTTGCTCGGCTACGACCGGCGGGCACCCGCCGAGCTGTACCAGCAGGGCCTACGGGAGTTGCAGGCCTACCCCACCGTGGAGTTCTGCCGGGGACGGGTGATGCGCGGCGTGGCGCTGGACGACGCGTTGGAGTTGCAGCTGGAAGACGGCCAAATCGTGCGGGGGCTTCGGGTGCTGCTGGCCACCGGGATGGAGTACGGGGCGCCCGAGCTGCCCGGGATCTCGAAGCTGTGGGGAACCGCCGTGTTCCAGTGCCCGTTCTGCCATGGCTGGGAGGTGCGGGACCGGCCGCTGGCCGCGCTGGGCTCCGGGGAGAAAGGTCTGCACGCGGCGCTGCTGCTGCGTGGCTGGAGCGAGGACGTGGTGCTGCTCACCGACGGTCCGACCAAGCTGGCGGACGTCGACCTCGAGCGGCTCGCGGCTGCCGGGGTGTCGGTAGACGAGCGCCGGGTGGTCGAGCTGATCGCCTGCGACGGCGAGCTGGAGGCGATCGCTTTCGCGTCCGGCGATCGACTGCAACGTGGCGGCCTGCTGGTCGCGGCGCCGCTGCGGCAGCGTTCCGAACTCGCCGAGCAGCTCGGCGCGGCCAGCTGCGGCCCGAATCCGGTGGCCGTCGACCCGCTGTGTGTCGACTCACTGCATCGGACGACCTCGCCGAAGGTGTTCGCCGCCGGCGATGTCTGCACCGAGATGCCGCAGGTGGGCGGGGCGATCGCTGCCGGATACCGGGCGGCGGCGATGCTGGTACAGAGCCTGCTGGCCGACGAGTTCGGGTTGCCGTTTCCGCCGAACGGCTCGTGACCTGCGTTCTCACCGCATAACCGACTTCAGGGAGAGGCACCCGATACCGCCGGTACCGTTAAGTGTCGAGTCGGTGTAGCCTTCGGCTAGCGACTCGGCTAGCAGCTTGGACGGCGCGTCCGAAGCTGATTCGTCGGTAATGCGCCGGTGATGGTGGATACCCGTCCGCTGCACCGGCTGGGGGGAGACGGTCACGATGAACGGCGAATCCACTGCCAGCCAATGGTTGGCGGCCACCCACGAGGATCCGCGCCCGGGCGAGCGCCCGTTGCCGCCCGACGCCGACCCGTTCTACCAGCCGCCACCGGGCTATCAGCAGGCGCGACCCGGTACCCTACTGCGTTCGCGCACGGTGGAGCTGGGGTTCCTCGGCGTGATCCCGCAGCGGGTCACCGCCACCCAGTTGCTGTACCGCAGCACCAACTTGCACGGTGATGCCGAGGTCGCCGTCACCACCGTGCTGGTGCCGGAGCAACGCGATCCCGAGCTGGTGTGCCCGGTGCTGTCGTATCAATGCGCGATCGACGCGGTGGCGTCGCGGTGCTTCCCGTCGTATGCGATGCGGCGCGGTGCCAGGCCGACCGGCGCCTTCGTGCAGTACGAGTTCTTGCTGGTCGCGGCCGCGCTCGCCGAAGGTTGGGCGGTATCGGTGCCCGACCACGAAGGCTGCCACGGCATGTGGGGTGCGCCGCGTGAGCCCGGATACCGGATTCTGGACGGTCTTCGGGCCGCGTTGCACTGCGACCGCCTGGGACTATCGCCGTCGGCGCCGGTGGGCATGTGGGGGTATTCCGGTGGTGGTCTGGCCTCGGCGTGGGCCGCAGAACTGAGCGGCGACTACGCCCCGGAACTCAACATCGTCGGCGCGGTACTGGGCTCACCGGTCGGCGACCCGGGCAGCGTCGCACGTCGCCTCAACGGCACCTTCTTCGCGGGACTTGCAGCCCTGATGATCGCGGCATTGACCCACGTGTTCCCCGGGGCGCAACGAGTCGTCGACGAGCATGCCACCGAAGAGGGCAAAGCGTTGCTCGACGACCTGCAGACGATGACGACAGCCTCGGCAATCTGGCGGCTGCGAAAAACCGACATCGGCTCCTACGTCGACATGTCCACCGACGAACTGTGGGACCTGCCGGAGGTGCGTCACATCTTCGATGCCACCAAGCTGGGAAAGTCGACGCCGCACCGGCCGGTGCTGGTCGTGCAGGCCGTGCACGACAGGATCATCAGCGTCGATGACATCGATGAGCTGGTCGAAACATACGTGGGCGGCGGCGCGGCGGTCACCTATCACCGCGACCGCTTCTGCGATCACATACTGCTGCATCCGCTGTCCGCTCCGATGACGCTGCGGTGGCTGCGCGACCGGTTCGCCGGGCGCCCCCTCAGCGAGCACCGCGCTCGCACCAAGTGGCCGACGTTGTTCAATCCCTCGACGTACCTGGGGATGCTCAAGCTTGGCGTCATCACCGCGAAGGTGATCACCGGGCACACCGTCGAGCGCCATCCGCTGTCGGAGACCGATGCGGCTTAGCAGCCGGAGACCGACGCGGCTTAGCAGCCGGAGACCGACGCGGCTTAGCAGCGGCGCTCAACCGGGTTATTGCTGGAACCAGACTCCGTTATTCCAGTATCCCCAGCCGCCCGCATCGGGGTTCCACACCACGCCAGGCCCAGGCGCCCATGGCGGCGGCGGCGGCTGCGGCGCCCATGGGGGTGCTCCCCAGCCTGCCGGGGCGCCCCAATAGTCGTCGTCCCAGTCACGGCAGCGACCCCAGTCCCAGTTGTTGCCCCAGCCGGGGTCCCAATAGTCGCCGGGGCACCAGTGGTGGTGATACGTCGGTGCAGGTGACGGCGCCGCCTGGGCGGTGCCCGTGGCCAAGCCGAAAGCGGACAAGGCCAGGCCGGCAGCCGCTACCACGCCCGTGCCCCAGCGCAGGCACGGTCTTGTTTGCTTTGCGGCTTTCATGCGATCTGCGGTTTTCATGCGCCTAAGGATTCCCCTTAAGAAAGGATCCAAACACGTTTGGTCGGTCGGACGCATGCAGGACGGATACGAGCGGTAGTCATACGGCGTCGATTCTCGGTCAGTCGGGTGCTCAAAGTGGTGCGTCAACTAGTGGTTGACCGCCACGTCGGCGGGGTTGTCGGCGCGTCGACAGGGATGATGATCAACCAGATGATCAAGCAGCCGAACGTAAGCTAGCTACGAATGCCGACCGGAGGTCGTTATGGCTGAAAATTCGGTTTCTTCGGTCCGACGGTGCACGCGCTGCCTCCTGACGGTGTGCTCTCGGTTGAGGCACGAACCCGCGCCTCGATCCGGCGTGATGCATTGCGGCAGGCCGCTGCTCGTCGTCACGATCACGTGCGCGCTCGCCGCCTGTTCGGCGCCGACCGGGTCGTCGACCATATCGACATCGACGGCCACGGCGCCCACCGCAGCGACCACGCTGCGGCCCGTGCAGCCGCGTCTGGCGTCGGACCCCGCACACCTCCCCGGCGATCTGGTCGCCGACGAGCAGACACTGCGCGACCCGTCGTCGTCGGAGGCCGTGCTCCAGGGAGCGGCGCGCAGCCAGCAAGCCGCCTACCGCGCGCTGGGTTGGCATCCGCAGTGGAACCTGGTCGCGCGTCCTCGGATCCCGCCGTGGCTCCTCGACATCTACGACCGCAACGTCGACGCGCGGCGGCAGCTCACCGCGATGATCGGGGGTCAAGCCAACGACACGCTGCCTGCGTGGCGCATCGGACCGCCAGCACCGGCCGACGAGCTGATCGGTTACTACCGCAAGGCGGAGGCCGCGACCGGCGTCGGCTGGAATTACCTGGCGGCGATCAACCTGATCGAAACCGGCCTCGGCCGCATTGTCGGGGTGAGCTACGCAGGCGCGCGAGGCCCCATGCAGTTTCTACCCTCGACTTTCGCCGAATACGGCGACGGCGGCGACATCCGCTCGCCCCACGACAGCATCATGGCGGCCGCTCGCTATCTCGCCGCCAACGGCTTCGCCGACGACCACGACCGCGCCATCTTCCGGTACAACAACTCCGAGGAGTACGTGCGCGCGGTGAACGACTACGCCGCAGTGCTGGCAACCGACCCCGCTGCGTTCGCCGGCTACTACCGGTGGGACATCTACTACCACACCACTGCTGGTGATGTGCTCCTGCCCGTCGGTTACGTGGCAAACTCCCCGATCCCGGTCACCGACTATCTGGCCACTCACCCGCAGTGAGAACCTGCGCGAGGGTATGTGGGGGGCTCAGGGCGGCTGGCATGCCCAGGAATGCGGGTAGCGCGGCCGCTAGTCGCGGGTGGGGTCGGGCACGAGTTTTGCGAATGAGTTCTAGATGCTGTGGCTAGGACGTGGATGTCTAGGACGTGGATGTCTAGGACGTGGATGTCGCGGTGAGTGCACGGTAATCCATCTAAGATTGCCTTCCGCTGAGTCCGCGAGGAGGAGGTTTGGCCGGTACCAGCCAAGCTTCGACGGAAGCAGGTTTGATATTCGTATCGATCGCGTCGTACCGCGATCGACTACTTGTGCCGACTGTTCGGGATTGTCTCGAGAAAGCCCGTAACCCCGAACGATTGCGATTTGGCATCTGCTGGCAACATGCGAGCGACGAAGAGCTGCCCGACTGGTTTCGCGGCGATCACTTCAGGGTGCTCGATGTGGACTACCGGGAAAGTCGCGGCGTCTGCTGGGCACGAGCGAAGATCATGGAGCTGTGGGACGGGGAGGAGTGGTTTCTGCAGCTCGACTCACACCATCTGTTCGTGCCGGATTGGGATGCCGTGCTGCTGGACCAGGCCGCTTGCATTGACAGTGACCGTTTCGTGCTGACGAGCTACGCACCGCCCTTCGCCGCAAGCGAACCAGAATCCACCGAACGGCGACCGACGAGCATGCAGTTCAAAGAATTCACTCGCGACGGAATTCTGGTGATGAAGGCCGTCTACATCACAGACGGGGAGCAACGGACACGCCCGCAGCGCGCCCGGTTCGTTGCAGCGCATTTCTTGTTCGCGCCGGGCAGTTTCGTCCGCGATGTTCCATATGACCCAGAACTGTATTTCATCGGTGAGGAGATCACCCTCGCGGTTCGCGCGTTTACGCACGGCTATGACCTGTTTGAGCCGTCGCGGGTGATCTTGTGGCACGAGGTCACCTATGCGTACGGGCGCAGGAGGCATTGGGATGACCACCCCGGCGATGGCGGTTCGGCATGGCAGGAGCGCGACGCCGCCAGCCTCGCCAAAGTCCGGCGCCTGTTCGATGAGCACGAGTTCGCTCGATTCGGGTTGGGTACAGAACGCACGCTGGAGCAATACGAGGCGTACGCCGGTATCAGTTTCCGTCATCGCAAGGTGCAGGATTACACCCTGCACAACCTTGAGCCGCCGAACCCTCCTGCGGCCAAAAACTGGTTTGAGCAGGTTCGCAAACGCCGTTTAGCCATTACGGTTCACCGTTCGCAATTGCCTGCCAAGGCGGTCGACGATGCGTTGTTCTGGTACGTCGGAGTGCACGACCACGAGGGCCGGCAGCTTCACAGACGCGACGTCGACCCCGCGGAGCTGGAACAACGGGTCCGAAGCCAACCCATCACGGTGACCGTTGAGTTCGAGTCCGAGGCGGATCCCGCTAGATGGACGGTGATTCCGCATAGCAAGAGCGAGGGATGGCTCCCAGCTCTCGCCGGAACTATCGACGGCACGACATGTGCCGACCTACATTCGCGCCGTCCGGCCCGAGTACCGGGAATCACGTGGAGGTCTGCAGGCGATCGACACATCGCCAGCCTGCCCGGTGATGTTCCGCGCAGGCATGAGTTCAACAGCTCCGGCGCGCTGCTAATAGAGCTGGCCGACGGACGCCACTCCATTCGAGAGATCGCGACCTACCTTAGGCTGGTGCATCAGCTCGTCGACGATCCGGTCAGCGAGATTTTTCATTTCTATGAAAGCGCCCGCTTCGCGGGGCTGATCACGGTCGCCGACCACGATGAAATACGTCGCTGGGACCAAGAAAACTAGCCGCTTCGGCGGGTTGTTTTCACAGCAGTTACCTCGGCCCACCTCGGGCTCGCGCCATCCGGACAGATATCGGCCCAAAGTTTGCCGAAATTGGCCTTCAGCGGGAGCGATGGCGCCTAGACTTACGATTGCGGAAATCCGTTAGGAGTGGCGTTGGCTGGTATCAAGCCGGCATCCTTACAACCGGGCTCAATATTCGTATCGATCGCGTCCTATCGCGATCCGGAACTCGTGCCGACTGTCCGTGATTGTCTCGCGAAGGCACGCAATCCTGAGCGGTTGCGATTCGGCATCTGCTGGCAGCACGCGAGCGACGAGGAGCTTCCGGACTGGTTTTGTGGGCATCAGTTCAGCGTGCTGGATGTGGACTGCCACGACAGCGGCGGCGCTAATTGGGCACGCGCGGAGATCATGAAACTGTGGGACGGGGAGGACTGGTACCTGCAGCTCGACTCCCACCATCGGTTCGCCCCGGATTGGGACGAACTACTTTTCGACGAGGTCGCCCGCACCAACGGTGACCGCCCAATTCTGACGACCTACGGTCCCCCATACGCACCAGGCGAACCGGGACCCGTCGACATGCGACCAATGAGCATGCAGTTCAGAGAATTCACTCCGGACGGGATGCCGATGTTTCGGCCGTGTCCCATCGCGGACTGGGAGCGACGGACACGTCCGCACCGTGCCCGGTTCGTTTCAGCGCATCTGTTGTTTGCGCCGGGCAGTTTCGTCCGCGATGTCCCCTGTGACCCTGATCTTTATTTCACCGGTGACGAGAGCACGCTTGGACTTCGCGCGTTCACCCACGGCTACGACTTGTTTGAGCCCTCACGGGTGATCGTGTGGCACGAATACACTCGCGCCTATCGGCGCAAGCACTGGAATGACCACCTCGGTGACGGTGGTCCGGCCTGGCACCACCGCGACGCCGTCAGCCGCGCCAAAATGCGTCGACTCTTCGATCAGCCGAGCTTCGATCGCTTCGGATTGGGCACCGAGCGCACGCTGGAGGATTACGAGGGGTATGCCGGCATCAGTTTCCGGTATCGCAAGGTGCAGGACTACACCCGTCAGAACCTCGAGCCGCCGAACCCGCCCGCCGATTCCGATTGGCCGCTGCAGGTAGCAGATCACCGTGTTGAGATTGCTCTCGACGTTGGCGCGGTTTCCCAGGAAACACTCGACGCAGCGTTTTGGTCGGTCGCCGTACACGATCCCCTCGGCAGCGAACTTTACCGGTGGCAGATTTCACCTACGGAGCTCGGCAAGTCCGTCCGACTGTCCGACGGCACACCGGCGAACGGCCGATACCTCAAACTGACCGCTGAGTTAGAGTCGCAAGCCGATCCGGTGACGTGGACGGCCACGCCATACAGCGAAGCCGATGGGTGGCTGCCAGCACTTAAGGGGACGATTAACGACAAAGTAAGCGTCCGCCCCGACGGGCGCCATCCGGTTCGGGTACCGGGGATCACCTGGGAGTCAGCGGGCGATCGTCACATTGCCCGCCTGCGCGGCGATGTTGCGCGCCGGCGAGAACTCAACAGCTCGGGCGCGCTCCTCATCGAACTGGCCGACGGACGCCGCTCCGTGCGCGAGATCGCGACATACCTGAAGAACACGCACCACCTCGTCGACGACCCATTGGCCGACATCCTTGATTTCTACGAAAACGCCCGCTGCGCTGGGCTCGTCAGGATTGGAGAACCGGGGTGAAAGACATCGACGGCACAACTGAGTTTGGCGACCAAGAACCGTCGCGGAGGAAATTCCTGAAACTGCTCAGCGCGGCAGGCTTCACTGCCCCAATCCTGGTAATGCTGGATGACGACGACGAGGCCCACGCAGCCACACCGCGGATCACTGTCACACCGCAGCCAACGCGACCGCCGCCGACCGTACCGCCGGCAACAGCACCGCCACCGACGGTACCGCCGCCGACGGTACCGCCGACACCCACACCCCCGCCCACGCCGACACCCACACCCTCGCCCACGCCGACACCCACACCCCGGCCCACACCGACACCCACCCCCCGGCCCACACCGACACCCTCGCCGACGCCGACACCGACTGCGACACCACCGCCGCGGCCTACTCCCGAGCCACGGCCGCCATGGCCGAAACGGAGACGCGATGATGAACGGGATGATGAGCGTGATGATGAGAGTCATAAGCGTTAAGCGCCGCTACTGAATTCGTCTGGCCATGGCCACTTCCGACTTCGGCGCGCAAGCCTTCGCCCAACACGTCCCCGACGCCGAGGTCCATCTGCCCGACGGCGGTCATTTCCTACTCGAGTCGGTCCTCGACAAAGTCACCGCGCTGATGCCGGGCCTTTCTTGCGAAGCGTTTCCCCGCCACCTGACAACCGCTCGCCGACATCTGGGTTGAACGTCCCATAACCTGGGAGCCCCGCGGCTAACGCCGGGCAATGGCAAGTGTCGACCTGCCCGACGAGCAGTGGCTAACGCCCAAGGGGC
>JAFARC010000002.1 GCA_019245755.1 Mycobacteriaceae bacterium
TGCCGAATCCGCTTCCGCACGAACCTCTTCCAAACGGCCGAGGATCCATCTATCGGCATCGGTCATCTCCTCACGGTCCGGCAGCGGCGCTTTGGCGGCGCCGTTCAGCAGCGCGAAGCGGGTCGCGTTGAACAGCTTGGTGACGAAGTTGCGCGACGCCCGGGCGTGGTCTTCGCTGACGGTCAGGTCACCGCCCGGACTGGCACCGCGCGCCAGCGTGAACCGCAGCGCGTCGGCGCCGAATCGGTCCACCCATTCCAGCGGGTCGATTCCGTTGCCGCGCGACTTGCTCATCTTGCGGCCGAACTCGTCGCGAATCAGCCCGTGCAGGAACACGTTCCGGAAGGGCACCTGCGGCCCGCGCTTGCCGTAGGTCGTGATCGCGTCGTCGTTGGCGACGAACATGCCGAACATCACCATCCGGGCCACCCAGAAGAACAGGATGTCGTAGCCCGTCACCAGAACGCTGGTGGGATAGAACTTTTCCAGGTCCGCGCAGTGCTTCGGCCAGCCCATCGTGGAGAACGGCCACAGGGCCGAGGAGAACCAGGTGTCCAGCACGTCGGGGTCCTGCTCCCAGCCGTCCGGCGGGTTCTCGTCGGGTCCGGCGCACACCATCTGCCCGTCCGGGCCGTGCCAGATCGGGATGCGGTGACCCCACCACAGCTGTCGGGAGATGCACCAATCGTGCATGTTGTCCACCCAGGCGAACCACCGCGGCTTCAGGCTGGCCGGGTGAATCACGATGGCGCCGTTGCGTACGGCGTCGCCCGCGGATTTGGCGAGTTCGTCGACCTTGACCCACCACTGCAGCGACAGCCGCGGTTCGATCGGTTCCCCGCTGCGCTCGGAGTGCCCCACGCTGTGCAGATACGGGCGCTTCTCCTCGACGATACGGCCCTGTTCGGCCAGCGCCTCGCGAACCTTGATGCGGGCCTCGAAGCGGTCCATCCCGTCGAAAACGGTTCCGGTGCCGGCGATCCGGCCGCGCGTGTCCATGATCGACGGCATCGGCAGGCCGTGCCGCAGCCCGATCTCGAAGTCGTTGGGGTCGTGGGCGGGTGTGACTTTGACCGCGCCGGTGCCGAATCCGGGGTCGACGTGGTCGTCGGCGACGATGACCAGGACGCGGTCCAGGAGCGGGTGCGGCAGCGAACGGCCGACCAGGTCGCGGTAGCGCTCGTCGGCGGGGTGCACCGCGATCGCGGTGTCACCGAGCATCGTCTCGACGCGGGTGGTGGCCACCACGATGTGCGGGCCGGCGTCGTCGAGCGAGCCGTAGCGGAACGAGACCAGCTCACCCTCGACGTCTTCGTATTTGACCTCGAGGTCCGAGATCGCGGTCTGCAGCACCGGCGACCAGTTGACCAGCCGCTCGGCGCGGTAGATCAGCCCGGCGTCGTAGAGCCGCTTGAAGATGGTCCGCACCGCGCGCGACAGGCCGTCGTCCATCGTGAAGCGGTCGCGGCTCCAGTCGACGCCGTCACCGAGCCGGCGCATCTGCGCGCCGATTGTCCCGCCGGAGTCGTGCTTCCAGTCCCATACCTTGTCGATGAACAGCTCGCGGCCGAAGTCCTCCTTGGTCTTGCCGTCCACGGCGAGCTGTTTTTCGACCACGGTTTGCGTCGCGATGCCGGCATGGTCCATCCCAGGCAGCCACAGCACTTCGAAGCCCTGCATCCGCTTGCGGCGGGTGAGCGCGTCCATCAGGGTGTGGTCCAGCGCGTGGCCCATGTGCAGGCTGCCGGTGACGTTGGGCGGCGGCAGCACGACTGAGTAGCCCGGTTTGCCGCTGGTGGGGTCGGCGGTGAAATACCCGGCGTCCACCCAGCTCTGATACAACTCGCATTCGACCGCGCCGGGCTCCCACGACTTGGGCAGGTCCCGCCCGCCTGCGGCGGACTGCCGCCCGTGCGGGACTGCGGCGGAATTCGAACCGGCGGTCACCGGTCAATTCTAGGAATCGCGCCGTGCCGACGGCCAACGGCGCCTCCCGGGCCGCCGTCCCGGCCGCCCCGAGCCGCCGCCCTGGCCACCCCCGGGCCGCCGTCCGGCGGCCCCCGGGCCGCGATTGAAGACGGCTCAGGCCAGCCGGGTGGTGGACAGCACGGCCCCGGCCGGCGGCAGCCGGCTCAGCAACACGTCACCCATCGCCGCGGCGGGTGTGAGCACACCGCGCAGGTCCGACAGCCGGTCGCGGTCCAAGGCCAGCGCCAGTCCGCTTTCGCCAAGCATCACCGATGTCGCCTTGTAGCCGGGATCGCCGCGCTGAGCCATGGTGGCGCGGTACCGTGCGCCGGTGCTCGTCGTGGTGTAGGTCTCGACCTTGTAGTGGCCGCGCTCGCGCGCCGCTTGGCTGGGCCCGGTGCCGGGTTTCGGCAGTATCCGTTCCACGAACCGCCGGGGCAGCAGCCGGGCGTAGCGGCTGCCGACGGCGCCCAGGCCGGCGGTGGCGCCGGTCGCCATCGCCGCCGCCACCGGGCCAACGGGTGACGACCCGAAGCTCATCACCTCCGAATAACGGAACCGCCTACCGTAGGCCCACTCCTGTAAGGCATTGCTGCGCCGAACAATTCGGGTATTGTACTGCGCCATCACGAATCCGCCCGCCCACACGCCGGCCAGCTCAGGCGCGATCTCGACCCCGCGTCGCCACGAAAAATCCCGCTGCACACCCAGTTCCGGTTCCGCTGCGCGGTCGCCGGTCAGCGTGTACGGGTCGCTCAGCGCGCGGCGCACCTCGGGGTCGCTGGAGGCGGCCCGCATGATCTCCAGCCCCGACGCGATCGTGCCGCCCGAGACCCCGCCGGACATCTCGCGCAGGACGAAGGTGGTGTCGCCGAGTTCCCCGGTGCCGTCTGCCTGGACCCGGCGGTGTAACGCGTACACGGTCAGATCCGATGGGATGGAATCGAATCCGCAGGAATGCACGATGCGGGCCCCGGTGTCGGCGGCCTGCTTGTGGTACAGATCGATGCTTTCGCGGACGAACGTCGCCTCGCCGCTCAGGTCCGCGTAGTCGGTGCCCGCGGCGGCACACGCGGCGACCAGCGGCATGCCGTACGTGCTGTACGGGCCGACCGTGGTCACCACCACCTGGGTACGGGCCGCGATCGCGTCCAGCGACGACCGCTGCGATGCGTCCGCCTCGATGATGGGCCACCCTCCGGCGCCGAGGTCGTCGCGGACGGCGGCCAGCCGGTCGACCGAGCGACCGGCCAGCCCGATGCGGGCCCCGCCACCGGCCCGGGCGAGGTAGGCGGCGGTCAGTTTCCCGACGAAGCCGCTGGCCCCGTACAGCACGATGTCCAACTCACGCTGCGCTGCGCTCATGCTCCGTGACGCTACCCGAGCCCGCCGAACCCCGAGGCCGCTGTGCACAGCGAACACCGTTGCGGCGATGCCACGTTGGTAGCACAGTCGACCCCATGGCCAAGCACATCGCGGTGGTCGGCGCGGGCATCGCGGGGCTGGCGACGGCGGTCGCGCTGCAGCGCCGCGGACTTGGGGTCACGGTGTTGCAGGACCGCGCCGACACGTCGTCGGGTGCCGGGATCAGCATTTGGCCAAACGCGCTGGCCGCCCTCGACGCGATCGGGTTGGGCGACGCGGTGCGCGACGCCGGCGGTCCGGTGACCGCGGGGGCGGTGCGCTGGCGTGACGGAACCTGGCTGCGCCGGCCCGATCCCGACCGCATGGTGCGCGCGCTCGGCGAAGCCCTCGTCGTTGTGCAACGCGCGGTGCTGACCGACGTGCTGACCAGCGCGCTGACCCCGGGCACCGTGCGCGACCGCGTGCCGGTGCGCGGCGTGTCGGTCACCGCCGACGAGGTGCGGCTGGTGTTGTGCGACGGCACCCGCTTCGCCACGGACGGTGTCGTCGGGGCCGATGGCACCCGGTCGGTGCTGGCCCGCCACCTCAACGGGCCGATGACGCACTCCTACGCCGGCTACACGGCGTGGCGCGGGGTGGCGGCCTGCGCGATCGCCCCCGGCCTGGCCGGGGAGACGCTGGGCCCGGCGGTGGAGATCGGGCACGTTCCGATGGGCCGGGATCACACGTACTGGTTCGCCACCGAACGCGCGCCCGAGGGCGCCACGGCGCCCGGTGGCGAGCTGGACTATCTGCGCGCCAGGTATTCGACGTGGGCGCAACCCGTGCCGGCGGTGCTGTCGGCCACCGACCCGGCCGCGGTGCTGCGACACGATATATATGACCGCACCCCGGCGCGCACGTGGGCCCGTGGACCGGTGGTACTGGTCGGCGACGCGGCGCACGCGATGCGGCCGCACCTGGGCCAGGGCGGCTGTCAGGGGCTGGAGGACGCCGCGATTCTGGCCGAGTTCGTCGGCGACGGCGCCGACCTGACGGTCGCGTTCGCCCGGTTCGCCGCGTTTCGGCGACGGCGGGTGGCGCCGCTGGTGCGGGGGTCGGCCCTGATCGGAACGATCGTCAACCTGCGGCCCGCGCTGCTCTCCGCCGCGGCCGGCCGCGCGACGGTTCTCATCCCGGAGGCCATGGTCGCCCGGTACCTGGCGGCGGTCGCCTCCCGCGCGGCGTTCCGGCTGCCCACCGACCGCGACGTGCAACCGGCATGACCGAGGGGGCTAGCGCGGAGAAAAGGCCGCCATCAGTGACCGGCCCGGGTTGGTCAGCGCCGAGCACATCCGCTGGATGTCGACGATCAGCGTCACGCCACCGGGCAGTGCCTGGCATCCGCTGGGCTCCGCGGCGCTCCACACCGCGGGTGCACCGCCGGCGGCGCCGCATCGCGGCCAGGCGCCGAGGCCCTGCGTTCTCAGCACGTTGTCGGCGACGCGGATCTGGTCCTGCCGGCTGGCGTTCGCCGGCGACCCGGTGCCGCCGTTGGCGTCCCAGGTGGCCTGGCTGAACTGCAGGCCGCCGTAGTGGCCGTTCCCGGTGCTGGCCGCCCAGTCGCCGCCGGATTCGCACGCCGCGAGGGCGTCCCAGTTCACGGTGTCGGCCCTCGCAGTGCCGGTCCACACGGCCATCGCCGCGGCGAGCAACGCGCCGATGATCGCGAACACCAGCAGTGCCTTGCGGATGTCGAACACGTCCGTCCCTTTCGCCAAGCCCCCGAAACATTGGCCGCAAGGTGACGGGCTTCCGATGACCGCGGGCGGCGCATCGGGTGTGGGCCATATCACGGCTGCGGTTACTGAGGAAATCGTGGCGTGTCGTATTCGTGTTACAGACGTGATCTATGGTATAGGGGTGGCTGCTGTGCCGGCAGCGAAAAGAGCGGTGCCGAGCACCCGGCCCGGCACCGCTTTACGCGAACAAAACCGCAGGTCAGCCGCGCCTACCGCAGGACGGCCAGGCGCCCAGGCCCTGCGACCGCAACACGTTTTCCGCGACCCGGATCTGCTCGGACCGTGACGCGTTCTCCGGCGACCCGGAGCCGCCGTTGGCGCGCCAGGTGCTCATCGTGAACTGCAGCCCGCCGTGGAAGCCGTTACCGGTGCTCGTCGACCAGTTGCCGCCGGACTCGCACGACGCGATGGCGTCCCAGTCCACGCTGTCGGCGTGCGCGGTGGCGGTGGACAGTGCCACCGGCGCGGCCAGCAGCCCACCGGTGATCGCGGCCGTGGTGCACGCCTTGCGGAGGTTGATCACATCGTTCCTTTCGCCGAGCGCACGCCACCACCAGCCCGCATGGCGTTGCCGTGGGGCAGGAGGTTGGATTGGGTCGTGCCGTCTCGGTCGGGCACGACAGGGAAGGCTGGTTGGCCTCACCGGGCGTTATGCCCGGCGGCCGCCCGGGGCCTCAGCGCCCCGACAGCCCCGCTCATGCGCAGGTTCGTGGGTTTAAATTGTTTTGCTCCGTTTCGAAGACGAGAGGACCGTACAAAGGCTTTCGGCAGAAGTCACATCGGCGGAACGCATATCTCGCAAAGATCACAACGCGATCACGGTCGAAACTGAGAGGTGTCTGTGCAGGTCACAGCGGAATTTCACCTGGCACACAGGAAAGCCGCGAGGCCGACGGCGCGTGAGCCAAATCACGCATATTTTGTGAGCTGGGCCACCTTTGTTGGTGCGTGAAACTTCCTGAGCGCGAACGTATTAGATGTAACGCTTCGTGGTGATGCCCGGGCCCTGCGCA
The DNA here is from genome assembly GCA_019245755.1 of Mycobacteriaceae bacterium. GTDB lineage: Bacteria > Actinomycetota > Actinomycetes > Mycobacteriales > Mycobacteriaceae > Mycobacterium. The sequence continues at coordinate 6,128 of JAFARC010000002.1, forward strand.
GTGTCCCGTCTGTCCCGCTACGTGACCCGTATCACTTATCCCGGATGATACTGTGCTGCAAGTACTTTCGTGCGACTAGCCGCTATAGTTGTTGCGCACCTGCATATTTCGTCAATGGAATTGCCGGCCGCTACGACTCTCCCAAACCGGGTCTCGAGGTTGCCCGGCACTCCGAAATCGCCGATGTCCCAGGTCTTTCGGATGCCGCCGATGAATTCAGATCAAAAGGGCGGGCTATTTATCGCTAGTTGTTTGCTGAATGAATTCGGCCGAGGAATTGACGTTGGTCAGGGGACGCGGGTCGGCCACCACGATCCGCTGCGCGTCGACGGTGTTGACCAACGCTGTCATGCTGCGCTCACCGGCGGCCACAAGGGCGTCGATCCTCTCGACGAGGCAGGTGCGGTACAGCGCGGCGAGGTAGTGGTCGCGTCCGTCCCACGGCAGCACCACATCGGCGGGCAGGTTCTTCGCGTAGTCGAGCAGCAGGTCGACGAGGGCCGGGTCCAGATATGGCATGTCGACCGCGCAGACGAACGCCCGCTGCGCCCCGGCCTCCGCCGCGGCGCGCAGCCCGCGGCCGGTCGCCACCAACGGCCCCACTCCGCGGACCGCGTCGCGCAGCACCTCGGCGTCCAGATCGGGCAGGGGCTGTCCCGGCGCGGCGATCACGAAGATCGGCGCGCAGCGTTGCCGCACGACCGAGACGATGTATTCGATCAGGGTGCGGTCACCGTACGGCAGGGTGGCCTTGTCCCGGCCCATGCGGCGCGATGCGCCGCCCGCCAACACCACGGCGGCCAGCGGCGCTGCCGTCACGTCAGTTGACCGTCCAGGTGTCGCGACCCCGCAGCAGGGATTGCAACGCGGCGGCGTCATGCGGGACCGACTCGACCGCCGCGCGGACCTGCGCGCGGGCGGCGTCGTCGTAGGTCGGCCGGCTGACCTGCCGGAACACCCCCATCACGGTGTGGTCGAGGTTCTGGTCGGAGAGCCGCGACAGCGCGAACGAGTAGGCCGGGTCGTCGATGGTGGCGTCGTGGACGACGATGTCGCTGACCGCGACGTCGGCGGTCTTGGCCACCTCGAGCCCGAATCCGGAGCGCACGACGCAGTATTGGCCGTTGTTGCCGAAGATGATCGGCTCGCCCTGGTGGACGGTGACCAGCCGTTCGTCCGAGCCTTCCTTGCGCAGCACGTCGAAGGAGCCATCGTTGAAGATCGGACAGTCCTGCAGGATCTCGACGAACGCCGCGCCGCGATGCCGGGCGGCGGCGCGCAGCACCTCGGACAGTCCCTTGCGGTCGGAGTCCAGCGCCCGGCCGACGAACGTGGCCTCCGCGCCGAGCGCCAGCGACACCGGGTTGAACGGGAAGTCCAGCGAGCCCATCGGGGTGGACTTGGTGACCTTGCCGACCTCGGAGGTGGGCGAGTACTGGCCCTTGGTGAGCCCGTAGATCCGGTTGTTGAACAGCAGGATCGTCAGGTTGACGTTGCGCCGCAGGGCGTGGATCAGGTGGTTGCCGCCGATCGACAGCGCGTCGCCGTCGCCGGTGACCACCCACACCGACAGATCGTCCCGGGCCAGCGCCAGCCCGGTGGCCAGGGTCGGCGCGCGGCCGTGGATGGAGTGCAGGCCGTAGGTTTCCAGGTAGTACGGGAACCGGCTGGAGCACCCGATGCCGCTGACGAACACCATGTTCTCCCGGCGCAGCCCCAGCTCGGGTAGGAAGTTGCGGATCGTGTTGAGGATGACGTAGTCGCCGCAGCCCGGGCACCAGCGGACCTCTTGGTCGCTGGTGAAGTCCTTGGCCTTCTGCGGCTGGTCGCTGGTTGGCACGCCACTGGTGGCGGTCAGCCCGAGATCCACCCCTATCACGTCGGTCATGCATCCGCTCCTACCGGTGCCTCGATGCTGGCCACGGCCAGCCTGGCGAACTTGGCCTTGTCGGTTTCCTTCTCGGCCAGCGTCCCGTCGACGGCCGCGTCGATGACGCCTTCGATCTCGTCGGCGAGGAAGGCCATGCCGCGCACCTTGGTCACCGACTGCACGTCGACCAGGTACTTGCCGCGCAGCAGCAACGCCAGCTGGCCCATGTTCATCTCCGGTGCAACGACGGTGCGGTACCGGCGCACGACCTCACCGAGGTTGGCCGGGAAGGGATTGAGGTGGCGCAGGTGCGCGTGGGCGACCTTGGTTCCCCGGCGCCGCGCCCGCCGGCACGCTTCGCCGATCGGGCCGTAGCTGCTGCCCCAGCCGATGAGCAGCAGTTCGGCGTCGCCGCCGGGGTCGTCGACCTCGAGGTCGGGGACCGCGATGCCGTCGATCTTGGCCTTGCGCAGCCGCACCATCAGGTCGTGGTTGGCCGGCTCGTAGGAGATGTTGCCCGACCCGTTCGCCGCCTCCAGGCCGCCGATGCGGTGCTCCAGGCCCGGGGTGCCGGGAATCGCGAACTGGCGCGCCAGGGTCTGCGGGTCGCGGGCGTAGGGCTGGAAGTCCTCGCCGGGCTTGGCGAAGTTCGCCTCGATTGGTTCGAACGTGCCGATGTCGGGAATGCGCCACGGTTCCGAGCCGTTGGCGATCGCGCCGTCGGACAACAAGATCACCGGTGTGCGGTAGGTCAGCGCGATGCGCACCGCCTCGATGGCCACCTCGAAGCAATCCGACGGCGACCTCGCGGCGAGGACGGCCACCGGCGATTCGCCGTTGCGCCCGTACATCGCCTGCAGCAGGTCGGCCTGCTCGGTCTTGGTCGGCAGGCCGGTCGACGGCCCACCCCGCTGGACGTCGATCACCAGCAACGGCAGTTCGGTCATCACCGCGAGGCCCAGTGCCTCGGACTTCAGCGAAATGCCGGGCCCCGACGTGCTGGTGACGCCCAGAGCGCCGCCGTAGGAGGCGCCGATGGCCGCGCAGATGCCGCCGATCTCGTCCTCGGCCTGGAAGGTGATCACGTTGAAGTTCTTGTGCTTGGACAGCT
>JAFARC010000060.1 GCA_019245755.1 Mycobacteriaceae bacterium
GCTGTGGCGGCGTTGTTCGTGGGACACGGCACGTCTCACGCCGGGATGGACAACCAGCTGACGCTGGTTGACGGGGGAGGCGACACGCTCGACATCGAGCAGTGGGACACCTTCCTCAACGGTGTCTATCCACTGGACCGCAACCGGTTGACCCGTGAGTGGTTTCACTCCGGCAAGGCCGTCTACCACGTGACCGGCCCGAACGCCGCACAATTCGCCGGGACGCTGGAGCTGGGCTATCAGATCGGGTTCCCGTGGTCGCTGGGGGTGGGTGTGAACTTCAGCTACACGACGCCGAACATCAACCTGGACCAGACCTCAATACCCTTCGCGCCCAGCGCCGGAAACCGCGGCAACCTGGTGGTGACCTCGCCGCCGCTGTTTCCCGGGGTGTCCGTCTCGGCCGACCTGGGTAACGGGCCGGGCATTCAGGAGGTGGCGACGTTCTCGGTGGATGTGACCGGTCCCGACGGCGCGGTGGCGGTGTCCAACGCGCATGGCACCGTGACCGGTGCGGCCGGCGGGGTGCTGCTGCGCCCGTTCGCGAGGCTGATCTCCAAGGCGGGGGACAGCGTCACCACCTACGGCGATCCATGGAACATGAACTGACGCCGGTAAAAACGAAGAAAACAGCGCGCCGAACCGGACCGGCGCGCTGTTTTCTTGTCGGCCGGCGAACGACCCGGCGACACGCCGGCGAGTATCGAGTAGGCTGAATCATATTGGGCCAGGCGTTTTTTGCTGAGCCTCGCGACGACGCGCTGACGGTTGAATTTTTCGGCCAGGAAGCAGCCATGACTCATGATCGTGACGATCGCCGTGCCCACCGGCGTCTGATGGGCCACATCATTGCGACGATTCTGCTCGCGGTTCTCGCGGCGGTCGCCGTGTGGATCTTTCTGGTGCTGTGATGGCGCGCCCGCAGGCATCGTTAAGGCCGACTGGGCTCAGTTCACGGGCTGTACCTCGATGCGCTTGGCGACCGGTGCGCCGTCGGGGACGGGAACCGAGACGGTCAGAATGCCTTTGTCGTAGGTTGCCGTGATGTCGTCGGGATTGGCGCCGGCCGGCAGCGGAACCGACCTGACGAATGCGCCGTACGCGAACTCAGAGCGTCCGTTGGATTCGGCCTTTTGGCTGCGCACGGCCTTGATGGTGAGCGTCTTGTCACGCACCGTGATGTCGATGTCGTTGGCCGGGTCGATCCCGGGAATCTCGGCGCGCACCTCGTAGTGGTTCCCTTTCGTCTCATCCTCGAGGCGCAGGAGGTTCCGGTCGAACAGCGGACGCAGGCCGGCGAACAGGGGAGAGGCGGTGAACAGTTCGGCAAGGTCCGGAATCAGGGCCCGAGGCTGGCGCTGCACAGGCAGGGTAGCCATCATCAATCTCCTAAGTGGTTGTAGGGCTTGTGATTTCGATCCAACCACTCGGCGAGAGTCGGGGGTAAGTGCCGCGTCGGGGAGTTGGCGCAGCGTTCATCGTTCGTTTTGATCGGCGGTGGCTGCGGCGTCAGTCGACGCTGACCGCTTCGACGATGTTGAGCCGGGCCGCGCGCAGCGCCGGCGGCAGGGAGCCGAGCAGGCAGATCACCACAGCGCCCACGCCGATGCCGATCATGGCCGGATTCGCCCGATAGCTGACGTCGATGCTGAGAACGTTGGTGAGCGCAATCGAAATCAGGTATTGGATCGCCGCGCCCAGCAGCAGCCCCAGGACGCCGCCGACGACACCGATGCCCGCCGCCTCGGCCAAAATGGCCTTGAGCGTCAAGCGCCGCGTCGCCCCTATCGCATGCAGGACGCCGATCTCGCGGCGCCGGTCCGACACCGAAAGCATCAGCGTGTTGAGCAACGTGACGGCGGATACGGCGACGACGATCCACGCGATAATCGTGATGACGGCGATCACCTGATCGAGCGCACTGCTGACGCCGACCAGCGCGTCGTGGCCGGAGAAGACGAAGACGTCCGGCCTTACCGCGTTTCGTATCGCCGCCTGGACGGGCCCTGGATCGGCGCCTGGGGTGACGGTGACTTCCAGGTCGGTCGCGCCGGGTCGGGCGAACCATCCCTGCATCGTTGTCAGGCTGATCGCGACGGTGCCGCTCAGTCCGGAGAAGTAGGGGACGAGCTCGAGAACCTGTATGCGTCGCTGGCCGCCGGGTGTTTGCAGGACGAGGTCGTCGCCGGCAGCGACGCCCATGGCACGACCAAGGTCGCGCGACAACGCGACGCCTTGTCCGGCAAGCAATTTGTCGCGGTCGGCCGCTGACATGGATGTGAAGATGTCCCGGTGAGACCCGGCCGCGATGCCGACCATCATCACCCTGCTGCCGCCGACGGTGACGAACGCCATCTGCCCGGGTATCACTCGGTCGACGCCGGGCACCGTTCGTACCTTGGACTCGGTGTCGGGTGGGAGCAGGGGAGCGGTCGGGTAATCGGTGGCCGGTGTGGAGCTGACCCACACGTCGGCGTCGGCGACCGACGAAAACGACGCGACTGTCGAGTCGACGGCGTTGCTGGTCGCGCCTGTCACCGCGACCGTGGTCACCACCGCGGTGAGCACGGTCATCATGGCGACCCACATCCGTCGTGGCGCGCGTTCGATGCTCGCGGCGCCGAGCACACCGGCGGTGCCGAACAGCCGCGCCACTGCGGCCGCGGCTCGGATAATGGGACGCGAGAGCGCAAAACAGATCGCGCTACCGCCGATGAACGCCAGGGCAATGGATGCGATTGCGAGGCGGCCGAGTTGCGCCGTAACCGCCAGCGTTGTCGCGGTCACCAGGACCACACCGGCAAAACCGGCAGCGATTCGAAGCCCGCGCGACCCAGGCTCCGCCGACGCCGCGGCGATCGGTGCCAACGCCTCGACCGGGCTGACCTGGTGCAGCTGACGGGCGGCCAACGCCGCGGCGGCCACGCTCGCGGCTACACACGCCGTGATCGCCAGCGGCACCACGAAGCCAGGCAGGACATATTCGATGCGCGCGTCGAGGGACTGAACCAGCGTCGACGGCAACCTTTGGATGACGCCGCGGCCGATGAGAACGCCGCATACCGAACCGATCAGGCCGCCGATGAAGCCCAGCAGCGCCGCCTCGGCCAGCAGGTCGGACACGATGGCGCGGCGCCGGCCACCGAGCGCGCGCATCGTCGAGATGGTCGGGCGGCGTTGCGCGATAGCGATGCTCATCGCGTTGTAGCTCAGAAGTCCAGCCACCACGAGCGATACCGAGGCGGCCAACAATGTCATCGCCTGCAAGATCGCGAACGAGCTGCTCGCCTGCGCGGCACGAAAACTCGGTGTGGCCACCACAGCCCGTCCGGCGACGGCGGTCGTCAGCTCGGAGCGGAGCCGGTCCAGGCTTACGTTGGGCGGTTTGAACACCAGGATCGAGTCGAGCTGATTTTCGCGATTGGTCATCTGCTGCGCGAGCTCAAGTGGCGCGACCACGAAATGTCCGCTGTTCAGCCGTCGCGCCGCAGGGCCGTCCACGACCGCGACCGCCGTAACCCTGGCGGAGCCGACATCGAATTGATCGCCCCTGGCAACGCCGAGGCCCGCGCCGACGATCACGCCGTTCGGTGCCGACCGCAGCGGCGAGTCATCCCGCAATCGATCGCGGATTGCGCTCTGCAGATCGGAGTGCAGCGCGGAGATGTTCGGCCCGGCCCCGATGAGAAGGATCCGATCGTCACGCGCTTTGACCTGCATCCGCAGCAAAGGCACCGCCGCGGCGACGTAGGGGGCACCGGCAACGGTGTCGAGCAGCGAGCTGTCGAATCCCGCGTCGGTGACACCGGAAACCTCCAGATCGGCGTCGCCGCCGATGCTGTTGGCGAGCCGGTCGATGGAGCCGGTGATCGAACCCGAGATACCCAACACCGCGACGAGCAGTGTCGCAGACACCGCGACCACAGCGACCGAGGCCACCGCGCGCGCCCAGTGAGTTCGCAGCTCGCGGATGTTGATCAGCCTGAGCCTGCTGAAGTTCGCGGAAGTCAAGGCGCTACATGGGATATGCCGCGTGCCGCCCGGCGGGCCGTGAGTCCGTAACGAGCAGGTCGGACTTCAGCGCACCGTCTTGCAGCGTGATCACTCGGTCGGTGGCCGACGCCGCCTCTTCGTTGTGGGTCACCATCACCACTGCGCGTTCGGTGCCACCGTCGTGTGCCACGCTGCGTAACAATTCCAAGACCGCTGCCCCGGTCCCGGAATCGAGGTTCCCGGTCGGCTCGTCGGCCAAGATCAACGGTGGATCCATCATCAGCGCGCGCGCCACCGCTACCCGCTGCATCTGCCCGCCGGACAACTCCGCCGGGCGATGATCGATGCGATTGCCGAGCCCGACAAGCTCTAGCAGACGAATGGCGCGGGGCCGGACTCGGCGCAAGCTCGTTCCGTCCAGAAGTTTGGGGATCGCGACGTTTTCCCACGCCGACAAGGTCGGCAACAGATTGAAGAACTGGAAAATGAAACCCACCTGGCGCCGGCGAAAGCTGGATTGCTGGTCATCCGTCATGGTCGCGATCTCGACACCGTTGAACCGGATCGAACCAGAGTTGGGCGAATCCAACGCGCCGAGCACGTGCAGCAGGGTGCTCTTGCCCGCCCCCGACGGTCCCACAACCGAGGTGAATTGTCCGCCGTCGATTTGCAGGTTGATCCCATCGAGGGCCCGGACCGACTGGCCACCGGCGCGGTATTCCCGCACGACGTTGGCCATTTCGATGCTCAGCGTCGAGCCGCCGACCCGGCATCTCGCGATCGGATGAGTCTCACCGTCGAGGAACCGATGCGGCGAGGAATGGTCACTTCGCACGTTGTATGTGACGCGGGCCGCAGGCTTGCGCCGCGCCGCCGTCGGCAAAACAGTCCCGAATTCTGCGGCCTACCTTGCGGTTGACGCCCGCCGCGATCGCGAGCGATGTGGAGACGTGCGCGTAAACGGCCTGGCTGTTCGGCGCGTCCATGTAGGTGAAGGGCGGCGTGTCGCCGAGCGGAACGAGGGGGACACCAAAAAAGTCACGGACGATTCGGTAGACGGGCGCGTCGAGAATCGACACGAGGTGCCTGACGTTCTCCCGAGTCGCCGCGGCATACCAGGCGCGCAGGAGCTGCACATGGATGGTGGCCAGTCTCCGGCGGTATCGCCGTCGCACAGCCGAAGTGGCGCCGTCCCAGCAACGGTCGAGGTCATCGATTCCGTGATACTGCATCAGGTCGCCCGTGCGAACGGCGGTTGGCGTCTTGGTGCTGTCCTCCATGTCGACGAGGGTCTTCAGGCCTGCCGACGAGTTGCGGATCATACGCAGCACACCGGCCGGGGCCTCGGCCTGCGTGTCGACGGCGAGAAAAAAGAGGCTGCTGTCCTCGTAAGGTCCGTATTCGTCGGTCATGCACACGGGGTCATTGCCGAACGATTCCTCGAAGACCTCCCGTTCCACCTGTCGGGGGATGTTCGCGAACGGGTCGGAACCCTCTATCTCGAAGCAGGCGAACTGGTCGTGAGTGTCGACGGCTCGGGTGCGCAGAAATTGGTGTGTCAGCCTGTTGGTTTCGGACTCCGACAGGTCATAGACGTGTGTCGGGTGGTGCGGGCACTGATCGTCTCGCTCAGCAGACATCGTGGCACGATCCACCACTCGACGGCGCTCCTAATTGATTGCATACGACGTGTCATCACAAACAGGAAAATTTTGGGTGATGATGCCACCCCAGGCAACTTGACGCAAACGCAGGCCGGGCGGCTGAGCGGGCTCACCTGCCGTTCATCACCAGGCCACTGTGAGTATGGGGTGGGGTCACGGTGAAGGTATCGACCAAGGCCGGCAGGGCTCACCGTGAACCTGCCGTCCGGCCAAGAAGGTCGCGCGGACCTGCAGGTCGGCGATCTCTACGGGCGCCACGCTGCGTGGGTCCGCCGACAAAACCACGAAATCCGCATACTTGCCGGCCGCCAACGAGCCGACGCGGTCTTCGCAGAACAGTTGCCACGCCGGGTCAATGGTCTGCGCGCGGATCGCCTGCTCGACCGTCAGCCGCTCGTGTGGGGCCAGCACGCGCCCGCTCGGGGCCCGGCGGGTGACGGCAACGCTGATGTTGCGCAGCGGCTCCTCCGGGGTCACCGGCGCGTCGTTGTGCAGCGATATCCGGTGCCCGGCCGCGACAGCCGACCCCGCCGGCATCCAGCGGGCACCGTGCTCGGGCCCGAACAGCCGTCAACCAGCACGTCACCCCAGTAATGGATCTGGTCGACGAACAGGCTGCAGGTGACGCCGAGCCCGGCGGCACGGCGGAACTGTACCGGCGTCATCGCGCCGACATGCTCCAGCCGCAGCCGGTGATCGGGGCGGGGGTGAGCGCGAAGCGTCTGCTCATAGACATCGAGGATGGTGTCGACGCCTTCGTCGCCCATCACATGGCAAGCCAACTGCCAACCCAGCGGGAAGTAGGCCTCGACGATCTCGGTGAGTTGCTCTTTGGTGTAGTTAGCGCGACCACACGATCCCGGACAGACGCCGATGATGCGGGTGGCCTCGGTATCCAAATAGGGGAACGACAGGTCGATGTTGCCCACCCATGGGGATCCCGGAGCATGTCGTCGCCGTTGACCGGGCACCGGATCCCACCCCACCAGGAACGCGCCGTCCGCGCCCCGCCTGCAGACCTCGTCGCGAACGGCGTCGACGACCGATCGCGGGCCGCGCATCGTCACCGGGCGGATATCGACCATACGGTCGGACAGAACCATCGCGTCCATCAGTGGATGCCCGTGTGCTTCAACGAAACCCGGCAGCACGCAGCCGTCGCCGACATCGACCACCGGCGTGTGGGGGCCGATCCAGTCGGCCACCTCGGACTGGCCGCCGACCGCGCTGATCCGGCCGTTGCTGACGGCCATGGCGTCGGCGGTCGGACGCGATTCATCGACCGTCAGGATCGGGCCGCGTACGACGAAATCCGCCTGCGCCGCGCCCATGCGGTTCATCGTCGCAGACGCGCATGCGTTTTCACCGCGGAAGCAACCAAGTCGGGGTCGTCGCACATCGGGAAATGGTTTCCGCGGCGCACCGTGAGCTGCTGTGCCGTCGGGTACAGCTGCTTCCAGCGGGGCTGGAAACGCGGGGGTCGGGCAAGTAGTCGTGCCAGGCGGGCCTCGGCCGCCGATGCCGACGCCGGCATTAGGAAAGCGTTAGAACAGCGGCGACTCCGGCATTCCGCCGGACGGTGAGCGCGGTAGGCGTTACGGTGCTGGCAGGTTGAAGGGAACAGCCTGACCGAACGCAGTCGGCGTGTTCAGCCGAGTCAGCGACACATCCAACGATGGGCCCGTCAATGCTTGTTGGGCACGATCCACCTCTCGATCGCTCGGTGATCAGTCTCGGTCGGGTGTGCCTGACAGCTTTTGACTCCAGCTGGGTGACGGTGATCGCGCTGAGGGGGGAGATCGACGCGTCGAACGCCGCGGGCGTGGGCACCTGCCTGCACGAGTTCGTCGCGCCGGACCGTGCACTGGTTCTCGACCTTTCGGATCTTGATTTCCTGTGCGCTGAAGGCGTCCAGTCGCTGTTCGCGCTCGGCGACAGATGCGAGCGGCTCGGCGTGGACTGGGCGCTGGTGGCCAGCCACTCGGTGCGCCGGTTACTTCGGGTCTACGATCGCGAGGCCAGCCTCCCCGCCGTCGGGTCGATGGTGGAGGTTTTGCAGCGGTTCCGGTCCGCGCGGCGCCGACGGGCACAACTGCGCGTGGTCGACTGAACCGCTGACATCCATCAGCTCAGCGCCGACTTCGCCTCGGCGAGGTTGTCGGCAGCGAGCACCAGCCGGGTATTGGTCGCCAGGTAGGCCGTCGTCAGATTGACTTTTGCCTTGCCCAGTTTGCGGGCGACCTCCCCAAGCGCACCGGGCCGGTCCTCGATAGGCAGGACGATCACCTCCTGTTCGGAGGCGATCTGGATGCCCGCGCGCTGCAACGCCTCAAACGCGGCAGTCGCATCCTGCACGAGGATGTGCACCTCGGCCTGGCCTCCGGCGCTGATCAGGGCGCAAAGCCCGGCGATGTTTGCGCCGGCGGTGCCCAGTACATCCCCCACGCGGGCCAGCTCGCCGGGCCGGTCATCGAGGTAGAGCGTCAGATCGGTCGCCATGTCACCACGTTAACGGGTGCGTGAGCCGGCCGCCGGGCGCTACCCGAAGACGTCGTTGAGGGTCACCGTCTGCAGGTCGCGGCTGTGGATGAGGTCGATCAGCTGCGCGTAACAGTGGGTGATTGTCGGCAGGTTGGCATGCGCCAGCACGATCTGCTGCGGTTGAAATGACTTCCCGGCGTTGGCGACAAGGCTCGCTTCGCTCTCGCGAGCGGAATCCCCGACGGTGCCGCTCCACATCGTGACCGTGGGGTAGCCCTGGTCGGCGGCCACCCGGTCGATGTCGGCGTTGTGGACACCGTAGGGCGGACGGAAGAACGGGGTGCCGTCCATCCCGTAGGTGTTCCTCAGGAAGTCGGCGTTGCGCCGGATCTGGTCGGCCACCGCGTCGAGCCCGAGTCGGTTGAGGTAAGGGTGCGACCAGGTATGGTTGGCCATCTGAACCTGCCCGGCGTCGACCATCGGGCGCAGCGCCGGCGCGTTGACCGACCACGAACTGTTGGCGCCGTTCACAAAGAAGGTGAGCCGGGTGCCGGTGTCCTGGCAGAACTGCGCGAATGCGCCTACGACGGGAACGCTGGCGCCGTCATCGACGGTCAGGGCCAGTTGATTTCCGGTGCCCGGCAGGCGGGTGAGCACACCGGCCGGTGCCGGTACCCGACCCAGCGGGATTCGCCATCGAATGGGCCCCGCGCCCGCCGCGGGAGCCCGGCTCACAGCCGCCAGCACGCCCGCGGCAATGGCGCACAGCATGGTGCGTCGATCCATGTATCGCATGATCCTATTCTCACGCGGCACGGGGCCAGGTGGAAGATCTATTTTCCTTATGCGACTTAGTCTTTCCCGCCCGCAGCACGGCGATTCCGGCGATGCCGAAAACGACGTCGGCAACGATCTCCAAGACCGCGGTGACCCACGAGAACGCCGTGACACGGGCGGCGGGCGGGGCGTTTATGAAGCTGTCGCTGAAAAATCCCCAATGCGGAAGCAGGTGCGCTGCGGTGAAGCCCAGGGCACTGGCAAAGCCGATCGCGATTGCCGCATATGGCGCCCACCGGTTTCGGGTGAAGACCAGGACGAGGGTCACCGCCGCCAACACGAGCTGCACGCTGCCGGCGATCATTACCGCCGGCGGTGTCGCAGCCATCCCGCGACGCAGATGGTCGGCACCGTGAACGACCAGGGCGACGGCGAACGCCGTTGCCGCCCAGCGGAAAAGCACGTCCGTATTCTTGGATCCGAACTGCTGTCGGTCAGACATGGGCCACACCTCGCAGCTTCAGGTGGTTACTACAAAGTGTAGTACTTTGCTGCGCCGATGTACACCACTATTTGCGCGGCAGCGGCTCGGTGAGGTCGGTGGCGGGTCTGGCCGGCCGTCCGACAGCGGGTCGAGACGCTGACCGCCTGGTCGACGACCTCCTCCACGCTCGCGACGAACTGCCCGCCCGCCAACACCGCGAGCAAACGCATCCCGATGGACCGATCGTCACCGTTGGTGTGAAGTCGGTTCACCGACCTGCGCTCGCCGTTGATCTGAGATGCTGAAGTTCCGACGATGAGGAGATACCCCTAGTGCGTATGGGGCGGACCGAGATAGGGGAACTCGGTCAGTGTGTCGGTATGAGGCGTCAAACCTGACGGCGGGCACTCGCCCTTGGTCAGGAACGCCAGCCGGTAGTCGATGACATCGTCGGTGAACACCCGGCCGTTCGGGTACTGCGCCGGTTTGGCCGGGTCGAAGGTCAGCATGTCGGGCAGCGTGCCCTCCTTCTCGATGGCGGCGATGGCCTCCTCCCGGGTGTAGTTTCCGGTGTGCCCGAGCAGGTGGACGAACTGGTCGAGCCATCGGTTCCAGTCATTGGGGGGCTCGCTGGCGTTGTATTCCAGTTTGGTGTCGTCGGTGTTGAAGAAACTGCTCACCGACGGGTGCCCGGCGCGGTCCACGTGATTGAGTGTGCCGTTCTCGCGTAAGCTGCAACGCCCCCAGATCCGGATTGGTCCTGTCGCGCCGAGCGCGCTGGTAGGCAGCTCGATCGCCATCGAGCAGACATTGGCCTCGGTATTCGAATCCTGGCCGGTCCACGGCGATGTGCCGCCGAGTTCGGCGAGATGAGGGGCGGTGAAATTGCGCCTGCCGCTGGTGTCGAACAGGTTCTTGATGCCGTCGAAGTCGAAGAAGAAGGCATCACTGCGGGCGCCGGCGGCGAACGTGATGCCACCGGCGGTGGCGATGTGCGGCTGCGCGCCGAAGGACACCTCCACATCGGTGAGGATCTGCTCGCCGATCGGCTCGGGCGAACGGGACTGTTCACCGCGGGCCATGAACACGTTGACCGTCTGACGACCGTCCACCGGGGCGGAGAACACGAAACTAAACGCGATGTCGTTGACCAGGTCACCATCGGTGTCGATCGCCAACCGGTAGATTGCATCGGGGTGCAGCGCGTCAGCGTTGGGGTTAGCGTTGAGGATCAGCACGGTTCGTGAGCTGTCGGTCGGCGACTGGAACGCGTACAGATCACACAGGTCGAGGCGCTGATCGCCCAGCGGCGGGCCGAGACTCAGGCCGGTGAAATGGTTGGACACGTCAGGTATTTCTTCCACGCGGTGTTTTCGTTCGACGCCAACCTAACCCGTCAGCGCCCTGCGCGGTGACCAACGGCGGCCTTACTACTGCACCGTTCCGGCGAGGATGTGGCCGACCTCTTCTTCGGGGTGGGTGTGCCATGTCGACCCGACACTGGCGCGGGGATCTCTGTGAGATCGACGGAAACATCCTCTGGTGGCCCGACTACCCCGGCAACAACATGTTCAGAACCCGGGATCCGCAGCGATGACGGCAACACAGGTCGCAGAGTCCGGTTGTTCATTGCTCGCATCGCCGGCTGACCGACTCTGGACATCCATAGCGACCGGGAGGCCAGCAGATGGATGTCGACGCGTGCATTCGAACCGATTGGAATCAGGCGAAGGAGACCGAGGGCAATGGCGACCCTAGTGTCTGTGAATGTCGGCCTGCCTAAAGACGTCGCGTGGAATGACCGCACCGTGTACACCGGCGCGTGGAAGACACCCGTGGATGGGCCGCGAATGGTGCGACGGCTGAACATCGACGGGGACGGCCAAGGCGATCTGGAGGGCCACGGCGGGGAAAACCGTGCCGTCCTGGTCTACCAACTCGACTCCTACCGGCACTGGGCCAGGGAATTACATCGCGATGACCTGGCACCCGGTGTGCTCGGGGAAAACCTCACCGTCGAGGGGTTGCCCGACGACGAGGTGTGCATCGGGGACCGGTACCGGATCGGCGGGGCGGTGTTCGAGGTCACCCAGCCGCGGGTGACGTGCTACCGCGCGGGTATGCGCATTGGCGAACCGCGTATGGCGGCGCTGCTGGTTTCCCACCACCGACCCGGCTTTTACTGCCGGGTGATCGATGAAGGTGCGGTCGAAGCTGGCCAGGAGATCGTCAAGATCAGCTCCGGGCCCGGCCAGGTGACTGTCACCGAGATCGATTCGCTGCTCTACCTTCCCGACCATCCTCGCGATGCCCTCCAACGTGCGCTCAGCATTCCCGCGCTGAGCTCCGGATGGAAGACCTCGCTGCGCAGCCTCGTCGAACAGGCCGATGCAGCGTCCGGGGCGGTGGGCAACGTCGGATTGACGGCCGCCGCGAGCAGCCCCCCGCCGGCATGGACCGGGTTCCGGCCGCTACAGGTGACCGACATCCACGACGAAAGCCGCAACGTGCGATCCGTATCGCTGGTCGCGCCCGACGGTGCGCCGCTGCCAGAATGGCTTCCGGGTCAATCGATCACCCTGCGGCTATACCCTGACTTGGGTGGCGCAGCACTGATCCGCAATTACTCCCTGTCCAACTGGCCAGGTTCTGGCGAATATCGCATCAGCGTCAAGAAGGAACTTCACGGGGCCGGTAGTGGATACATCCATGCCCACCTCAAAGCCGGAGATCTGGTCGACGTCGCCGCACCCCGGGGCACGTTCTTCCTTACCGACAGTGGTGCGCCGGTAATCCTGCTGTCTGCCGGCGTGGGCGTCACTCCCGTGCTATCCATGCTGTACTCGCTGGCCCACACAGGCTCGAGGCGTCAGATCTGGTGGCTGCTCGGAGCACGCAGCGGTGCCGAGGATCCCTTCGCCAACGAAAGCCGCGCTGTCCTGAATCGATTGCCCAACAGCCAATCCCGTGTTTTCTACAGCCAGCCGGCCGGCAGCGACCGACAAGGTGTCGACTATGATTTCCATGGGCGGCTCTCGCCTGAAATGATCGGCCGAATCGGGCTGCCGCGCGACGCGGACGCATACCTATGCGGTCCGGCCAGCTTCATGAAGAATCTCCGCGCCGGTCTCGGCTCCCACGGCCTGGATCCGGCACACATTCACATGGAAACCTTCGGCGCCGCCGGCGCCCTGACTCCCGGGATCGCCGCAGTGTCGGTGCCGCCGCACCTTCCGGCTGGACCGCCGGGGCCCGGACCCGAGGTTCACTTCGCGCGCAGTGACATCGCCGCGCCGTGGGGGCCGCCCGTGAGCCTGCTCGAGTTCGCCGAAGCATGCGACGTGCCGGTGCGGTGGTCGTGTCGCACGGGCGTCTGCCACAACTGTGAAACGGCCCTGCTGTCGGGGAGCGTCCGCTATGACCCTCAACCGCTGGAACCACCAGCGCCGGGAAACATCTTGATCTGCTGCTCGCGACCCAACGAGACTGTTGTCCTCGATTTATGAACCATTTCCAACCACACCGGCAGTCCCAGATGAAGCCTGAACCACCATGGTGACAGCGATCCTCGGCTGCGCGGCGTCACACCACTGGCCAGGACCTCGACGCGCAGTAATCGGCACCATCGCCGATCCCGGGGGATCACCGGGCGTGCCGTGGCCGCGATCGTGGCAACCGTCGCCGAGCTCGAACTCGAACTCGCCGTGAGCGCCGTGGCCGCATCACGCGAATCCCGCCAGATCCGACAGCTCCCGGGCCACCAAGCGCCACAAGCTCACCCTGGAACGGCAAGAGCAGCTTCATTGGCGCGTCGTTGGGTTGCGTGATGCCGGCGAAGGCTCGTCGGTTGCCGCGCTCAGACAGCGGCACAGCAGTTGCCCGGATAGTTTGCGCCTGTTACCGGCACGGTGACGGTCGTCCGCGATCATTGCGGGAGGGCTGTCGCGAAAACCTTCGCTTTCCGGACACGATCATGCATCTGGGATGCGCCGCTACCACCGTCGAACACGGGTTATTACGGGAATGACCGACTTCCTGGGCGCGATCGCGCTGGTTGCGGGCCGGCCCGGCGGCCAAAATGGTTCGGCCCACCGTCCTGTCACCCAACGCGGGCCAGATTACGCCGCGCTATAGTGGGGGGACTGATTATATTGCCTAAGTTTACGAGGAGACGAGAGATGGCAGCACTGGGGTCGGCGCGAACCGAAGGAGACAGTTGGGACCTGGCCTCCAGCGTGGGAGCGACCGCGACGATGGTGGCGGCGTCTCGGGCGTTGGCCTCCCGGGGGCCGGACCCGTTGTTGGACGATCGGTTCGCCGAGCCGCTGGT
>JAFARC010000015.1 GCA_019245755.1 Mycobacteriaceae bacterium
GCGGCGTCTTACCCGAGACCACCAACGTCACCACCGCCGGATCCGGCCCCCGCTCAACAACCTCCACCACCGGCGCCTGCTCAATCACCACATGCGCATTCGTGCCGGCCAGGCCGAACGACGACACCCCCGCCCGCCGCGGACCACCGTTGCCGGGCCACGGCGCCGCCTCGGTCGGGAAGACGAACCGGGTGGACGAAGCATCGATCACCGGGTTCAACCTGCTGAAGTGCAGGTTGGGGGGAATCTGGCCGTGCTGCACAGTGAGCACCGCCTTAATGAACCCTGCGACACCCGCGGCGGCCTCCAGATGACCGAAATTGGTCTTCACTGCTCCCAGCGCGCACGGTGCCTCACCCCGCCCATATGTGGCCGCCAGCGCTTCAAACTCGATTGGGTCACCCAGAACTGTTCCGGTGCCGTGGGTTTCGACGTAGCCGATCGAGCTCGCCGTCATATCGGCGGCCCGCAGCGCATCGGTGATCACGTCGCGCTGTGCCAAGGCGTTGGGGGCGGTGATCCCGTTGGATCGGCCATCCTGATTGACCGCCGAACCCCGCACCACCGCCAGCACCCGATCCCCGTCACGCACCGCGTCCGTCAACCGCTTGAGCACCACCACCCCGCAGCCCTCGCCCCGCACGAACCCGTCGGCGCGCGCATCAAAAGCCTTGCACCGACCCTCGGGCGACAAAGCCGACCACTTCGACAGCGCGATGCTGGTGAACGGCGACAGGTTCAGCTGTGTCCCGCCGGCCAGCACCAAGTCGCTCTCGCCGAGGCGCAGGCTCTGACAGGCCAGGTGCAGCGACACCAACGACGACGAGCAGGCGGTGTCCACGGCGACCGATGGACCGCGCAGTCCCAGGAGATACGAGATCCGCCCGACGGCCGTGCTGTGGGGGATTCCGGTGCTCAAATATGCGTCGATGTCAGCGTTGTGCTCGATGTTGACGATGGCGTAGTCCCACGTCGACAACCCGACCATGACGCCCGTTCGGGTTCCCGCAAGGGAATCGGCGGGAATGCCGGCGTGTTCGAGCGCCTCCCAGGCCACCTCCAGCAGCAGCCGCTGCTGCGGATCGATCGCCGCGGCCTCCCGCGGGGCGATCCCGAAGAAGTCGGCGTCAAACCCGCGGGCGTCGGGGATGAAGCCGCCCCAGCGCGTCGTCATACGGCCCGGCGCGGAGGGATCCGGGTCGTAGAACTCGTCGACATCCCACCGTTCCGGTGGCACCTCGGTGATGCCATCCTCACTGTTAACGAGCATCCGCCAAAAGCTTTCCGGTCCGGTCACGTTGCCGGGGAAACGGCACCCGATGCCGACCACGGCCACCGGCTCGGCGGTGCCGGACCGCGCGGGTAGCGGGGTTCCGGCGCGCAGGAGTTCCTGCAGCAGGAGTTCTCGCGCCTTCGGCGACAGTTGCGATGCCAGCCTGGTCAGATCCGTCATGACTCCCCGGCTCTCATCGCGACCTCGGCCTCACTGGCCGCAACCAGATCCGCGAGCAATTCCATTTCGTCGTCCGCCAACGTGGTTTCCGCCTCCGCAGTGTCGTCCGTCTGCTCAAAGCCCATCCGCTCACACAGCGCCCCGGCGAGATCGGCGATCGTCGGGTATGCCCAGACGAGTGCGGCCGGCAGCGTGATGTCCAACCGGGATTCGAGCCTGTTGCGCAATTCGAGCGCCATCAGTGAGTCAAGGCCAAGTGATGCCATCGCCTCGTGGTGGTCGATGGGATCGCTCGACCGGAGCACCGCGCCGATCTCCTCGGCGATCGTCGACGCTATCCGAGCCGGCCGTTCCCCTGCGGGAATGGCTGCGAGCTCGGCCTGAAATTTACCCGAGCCCCGCCGCTCGATCGTGGTGGCGTCGTGAAGCTCGGCGAACATCGACGATTCAGCCACCGCGGGAAACGACTGAAACCACTGCCGCGCGTCCAGGCCGAACACGCCAGTGCAGGATCGGTCGGCCATGAGCACCTGCTGCAGTGCTGCTAATCCCAATTCGGGAGTGATCATCGAAAAGCCGAGGTTGGCGAAGGATTGGGCGCGGCCCACCTCTGCCCAGGGGCCCCAGTTGATGCCCACCGCGGGCAGACCACGCGACCGCCGGTGGGCCACCAGGCCGTCGAGCCACGAATTGGCCGCGGCATATGCTCCTTGGCCCGGTGACCCGAGAAGTGAAGCGGCAGAGGAGAACGTCAGCCACCAATCCAAATCCAGGTGCGCGGTTGCGGCATGAAGCCGCCAGCCGCCGGCGACCTTGGGACGGAACACGCGTGCGGCCGCGGACTCGGACATGTTCAGCACAATCTGGTCGTCGAGAACGGTTGCGCTGTGCAGCACGCCGAGCGGCCGGAAACCGGCGTTTTGCACGGCTGTCACGAGTCGCTCGGCTGTGCCCGGAGCCGCGATGTCCCCGGTCACGACCTCGACGCGCATCCCGCGACCGTTCAGTTCCGATATCGCCGCCATGGTCTCGGCGTCAGGGGCCGAACGCCCGTTCACCACCACGATTCCGGCGCCCTGCTCGGCCAGCCACCGGGCGGCGACGAAGCCGACCCCGCCCATGCCGCCGACGACGATGTATCCGCCGTCGGGGACCACCAGCGGTTGTGGTGGCGGGGAGGCGATGGCGCGGATACCGCCACCGTCGCGCGGCATGGACACGACGATCTTGCCGATATGGCTTCCGGAGGCCATCAACCGGAAACCGTCGACCACGTGATCGAAGTCGAATTCGGTGACGGGCAGGGGCTGCAGCTCGCCGGCGGCAGCATACCCGAGTATCTCGCGGAGCATGTGCTGATAGTGCTTGGGCTGCAACCGCAGATTCAGATCCAGGTCGACCACCGAGAAAGACGCGCTCTTGGCCAGCGCGGCCAGACCCAGTGCGGCGTCGGCGTAGACATCCTTTTTGCCCAGTTCGATGAACCGGCCGCCCGGCGCAAGTATCTGCACACCGCGGGTAATCGCCTCACCGGCGAGGGAATTCAAAACGACGTCGACCCCGGCACCGTCGGTCAGCTCAAGGATCTCGTCGGCGAATGCGACGCTTCTCGAGTCGCCGACATACTCCGCGCCCAGCGTTTTGAGCAGTTGCCGCTTGGATTCCGACCCTGCTGTGGCGTACACCCGGGCCCCGACCATCTTCGCGATCGCAATCGCGGCCAGCCCGACCCCACCTGTCGCGGAATGGATCAGCACACGTTCACCCGCGGCCAGCCGTCCCACCTCGCGCAACGAATGCCACGCCGTCAAATATGCGACCCCGAACGTGGCGGCCTGTTGGTCAGACAATTCATCGGGCACAGGTGCGACGAGGTCCTCGACGGTCGTCACATGTGAACCCAACGTCCCTGGACCCACGGCGATGACGCGCTGGCCGACGCCAACCGAATCGACACCGTCGCCGAGCGCGCTGACCACACCCACGCATTCGCCGCCGATGATCGGCGCCTGCCCGTTCAATCCCGGATAAAGCCCCATCGCCTTGAGCACATCGGAGAAATTGAGCGGCGATGCCAGGACACGAAGCTCGACGTGGCCGGGCGGCGGCGGGATCCGTTTGACCACATGTACTTTCAGTCCGTCGAGTCGTCCCGCTTGGTCGAGCTGCAGGCGGAACGCTTCGGCGCCGCCGATTTCGACCACGGTGTGACGTTGCTCGGCGGCGAGTTCACCGGTCACGCTGGTCGGCGCTTGCACCAGTCGGTGGACATAGCGCCGGCCCCCGCGTAGGGCCACCTCGTCTTGTCCGCCGCCGACCAGCAGCTCGTCCACCAGTGCGGCGGTCGGCCCGGCACCGTACGCGTCGACATCGACGATCGTCGTCTTCAATTCGGGATGCTCAAAGGTCAACACCCGCGCGAGTCCACGAAGCTGGGTCTGCGCCAACGTCACATCGTCATCGGGATCGACTTGCTGGGCGCCGCGGGTGACGATCCACAATCGCGGGCTGTTCCTGGCCCCCATGTGCGAAATCGTCTTGACCATGTCGGCGACAAGCAGCGTGCGGGCCCGCGCCAATTCCAGCTGCAGCTCTTCGGAGAGTGAGCCGTCGGCATCCCGCGGTGGAAACACCACGACGATGTCGTCGCAGGCACCCGTGATGGCCGAGCGGAGTGCCGTGTCGTCCGCGGGAGAGACCCGCTGGAGGCGCTGTGTTCGAGCGGCGAGCGAGGTCGACAGCGTGCTGAGCAATTCGTCGTCGGCGGACTCGCCGACCACCAGCACCGTGCCGCCGACGTCGGGCGCCGCCCCGTCGAGGGCGGCCGGCTGCCACTGCAGCACGTACATCCGATTCGTCAGCTCGCCGGCCCGGCCACCAGTGCGCAGCACCTTCATCTCGACTTCGTCGATGTTGAGCACCGGGTGTCCGTTGGAATCGGTCAGCACCACGCGCCCGACCAATCGGTCCGGGTCGTCCGTGGCGGCCAGCGAGCCGTGGGCGCAGGTCCCCTGTGTCACATCTCCCAACGCCCGGATACCGGCGAACCGCACCGGCAGCACCACGGCGTGTTCGCCGTCAGCGCCCGCAGCCAGATCGGTGGCCGCCCGTGTCGCGCCCAAGGCCTGCACCGCGACGTCGAGCATCACCGGATGCAAGCGCAAACTGCCCGAGCCCGGCTTCGCCGCTGCCGGCAACCGAACCTTGGCGCGCGCCGCGCCCGAATCCGTGACGGTCAACGCGACGATTCCCTGGAACGCCGGGCCGTGCTCCTGGCCGGCACTACGCAGCCGCCGATAGAGATCCTCACGGTCCACCTCAGCCCGGGGGGTGTCCGGTTCGGCCGGCGGCGCCGTTTCGGTCAGCGACGAGCAACGTTCGAGCGTGGCAGTCGCATGGGTCACCCACGCGTCGCCTGAGCGCGAGCGGATCTCGACTCGAGCCTGGGTCTGGTCACCGGTGAGCGTCGTCGCCACCACCGTTTCCTCGGCTACCGGCATCACCTGGTCGAGGCGCAGATCACGGATCATCCACGGCTGGAGCTCGTCGTTCGCCAATGCGTCGGCGGCCGCCGCCAACGCCATTTCGGCATATGCGGCGCCCGGCAGCACGCACACCCCGTCGATGCAGTGATCGCTCAGCCACAACGTTTCCGGGCGAAGCCGGCTCTCCCACACCCGCCTGCCCGTAATGGGATCGGTAACCCCGGTGCCCAGCAGGGGATGGACCCCGGCCGCGAGCGTCGCGGGGTTGGGCTCGATCCAGTGGCGGGTGTGCTGCCAGGGGGTGGTGGGCAGCACCGGGTGGGGTTCGACCGGATGCGGGGTGTGTGGGGGGTGGGTAGTGTGGGTGGCGTTGAGGTTGGTGTGGAAGGCCAGGGTGTCATCACCGTCACGCCACAGCGTGCCCACACTGTGGTGATGGGCCTGGCCCAGGGTTTCGGTGATCGCATACGTCAACGTCGGATGCGCACTGA
>JAFARC010000024.1 GCA_019245755.1 Mycobacteriaceae bacterium
CAGCGGCACGCGCAACCCCAACAGCGCCCCAGCAATGACCTATGCCACCCGCCGCCACGGTTTACAGCCCTTGGTGACAAAGACCGCGCCTACGGGAGCCATAGAGATGTCGAAGGGTTGGGTGCCGTTACCCTCGGCTACCACCACAGTCTTCTGTTCGCGGTTCTGGGATTCGGGCCAGCCGATCCGCCAGTGACACTCCGTCAAGACTTGGACCACCTGTCCGTTCTCCCAAAGGTTTTGGGTGCGGGCCCCATCGGTGTGCCACCTGCCGGACCCGATGTCCTTGCCGATCGTGTAAACGCCGTCCGGAATCGACACAGCCGCAACGTGAGCAGGCGCGTTCGGGTGTGCCTTGTGGTTAAGACCGATCATCGCCGCGACACCTGCGGCAATAAGCGCCACACCAGCGCCGACTAAGCGTAGACGCTTCATCCCCACTACGGACGGCAGCCTATAGCACGAAGAACCATCCTCGGGTGGGCACGCGGCGCCTCACGCGCCCGATCGGCAAAATCCTCCCGCCCCGGGGGCGCAGGAGCGGATCGGTTCGAATCCAACCGAGGGCACAAAATCTGCCCACCATCTGAGATCGGCTGGATACGCCGGTGTACGGTGGTTACACGGGGGGTGCCGGGTCGTATTGGATAGCCCGCCGGACCTGGCGGGCACGGTCTGCGCCGACCAATCGGACGACAAGGTGGAGCGCCATGTCGATTCCTGCCGAGACGCCTGCTGCGGTGATGGTGTCGCCGTCGTCGACAAACCGCTCATCGCGCCGCACATCAATGGTGGGGTCGAGCTCGGCCAGTAGGTCCAGCGAGGCCCAGTGCGTGGTTGCTGGGCGATGCGAGAGCAGGCCGGCAGCCGCGTAGACCAGGGAACCGGTGCAGACGCTGGTCATCAGCGGGATGCCGGCACGCTGGCGGCGTACCCAGTCCAGCTGCACATCATCGTGTATCTGCGCCCGGGTGCCCTGGCCACCCGGATACACCAGTACGTCCAGCGGCGGCGCGTCGGCGAAAGAGTGGTGCGCCTGCACGACCAGCCCCTTGGCGCACCGCACCAGACCACCCGACCGGGACAAGGACGTGACAGCGTAGCCGTCTGCTGCGAAGTTGCGTGTCCAGGCGGAAAGCACCTCCCAGGGGCCGACCGCGTCAAGTTCCTCAACATCCGGGAACAGCACGATCCCAATCTGTCTCGACGTGGTCATGATCGTTTAACGGGGACTGAGATACGTTCGGTGGCCTGCGATGACCAAGCCGTCGTCGTGGTGGAAGTGCTTCACGGTGCGCACTGTAGCGGCCGCCGGAGGAGCGGCCCACTGATTTTCACGAGTGGCACCCATCGCCGGAAGCGGCGCTCGGCGTGCATTTCGGGCATCCTTGGAACACAGGCCACAGTGGCCTCGCTTTCCAGGAGCACCGCCATGGCACTCGAGCCGCGATATTTCACACTGTTACCGGTCTGTGCGGGCGTCGCGGCATCGATTGCCCTGGCGCCGTCTGCGGCTGCAGATTCAGGAGTTTTGCCGGTAGCGGGCTCGGAAAACGCGAGCGATACCCTCAACGACTTGACCGCCCAGGGCTACGACGTTCAGATCAACTGGGTCAACGGTTATCCCCACGTCTCACTGTCTCAGTGCTGGGTCAATTCGATCAACACAGCCGACGCCACCGGCAGCCTACGCACTGCCTACGTCGACATTGAGTGCCCGAAATAGGCACGACCGCGACTGGCTTTTTCGAGGCATCCTGGAAGGAGTGCTACGGATGTCCGGCCTCTCCGGAGGATCGCTATGTCGCTCAAGCTGGGAATAGTCGCCATGTGGTTGGCTGCTGCGGGTACGGCCGCCTCGATCCTCGTCGCGCCGCTCGCCGGCGCCGACCCCGTTTGGCCGGTAGCCGGCGCCGAGTCGGCAAGTGACACCATTGCAGACCTGCAAGCCCAGGGTTACGACGTACAGATCAACTGGGTCACCGGTTACAGCAGGGCCCCGCTGTCGCGGTGCTCCGTTTCGGGCATCAACAACCCGGACCGCTCGCCCGGCAGCGACAAGACGCTAACGACCGTCTACGTCGACGTTGTGTGTCCAAACGACGACTGGGACTGGGGAGGCGTCGGTATCGGCGTCGGCATCGGGTGAAGCCGGCAGGCCGTCACGGGGTCCACACGCCGTCCGGTACGAACGGATCTGTCCCGAAGGGCAGGTAGGGGTCCGCTCCGCCGATCGCCGAGTCCCGCGGCAACACGGAGACCGGTCCGCCAGGAGGCAGCGCTACCGGGCCGTTGGCGCGCGAAGGCGCCGCAGGATGCTGAGTTGGCTGTGCGGCACCGTTGGCAACCGGCGTGGGGTCGGTCGCGGCAGCGGACGCCGACGGCGCTGCAGCAACGGCCACCGCTGCCGCAACGCCCACCACAGCGGAAGCGAGCCCCAACATGTTCGTGTGCATGGCATTTCCCTCTGTCATCGCACGAGGGTGGTTACCCGTATGAATACCCGACGGGGTTACGCGAGTGAGATCTCACACCACGCCGAGGTAGCCGATCAACGCAGCGGCACCGACGACAATCAATGGATTCGTCTTGGTGAATACGAAGATCAGTGTGCATATTCCGGTAACAAGATATGCGCGCCAATCGTGATCGGCGGCCCGGCTCATCACCAGCGAAGTGGCCAGTATCAGACCCACCGTGATCGGCGCGAACCCCTTCTCGACGGCGTGTCGTACGCGAGATTTGTGTGCCTTCTGCCAAAAGCGGGTGAGGACATACACCAACGTCGCCGCGGGGATGATCATCGCCGCGGTGGCAATGACTCCCCCGACCATCCCGCCGAGCGCTCCGGCGATGTGCAGCCCCGCCGCATAGCCCACCAGCGTGACAATCAGGATGCTCGGCCCCGGTGCCGCCTGGGAAATGGAGAAGATGTCGGCGAATTGAGAGTTGGTCAGCCAATGGGCTTTCCTCACCGCTTTCAGATGCATTTCGGGCAGGACCGCATTTCCACCGCCGATCGAGAGCAACGACAGCGTGGAGAACATCGTCATCAGCTGAACGTAGGTCCTCATGCGGAGCGCTTTCTTGGCCAGGCCCAGACCAGGCTCAGTGGTGCAAGTATGCCGAGGGTCAGCGGAAGCGGCCATCGCACAAGGCCGTTCAACACGAAGCTGGTGATGAAAAACAACACCGGCACCATCCCGGTCAAGCATTTCTGGCCGGTTTTGATCACCATCGCCAGCGTCAGCGCGACCGCAGCCGCAGACGCACCGTGCAAAGCGCCCTTGACCGCCGGCACTTCCTTGAAGCGGAAGTACATATATCCCATCGCCAAGATGAAGATCACAGGCATCAGACAAAGGCCGAATAACGCCGCAGCCGCACCGGGGACACCGCCCATCTTGGTGCCGACGAAGACCGCCATGTTCACCTGGTTCGCGCCGGGCAGGATTCGGCACATCGTCATGGCGCTGAGAAATTCTTCTTCTTCCATCCAGCGCTTCTCGACCACCAGAACTTCACGCGACCACGCCGACAGGCCGCCGCCAAACGACGCGACTGCGATGTGATTGAACGTCCAGGCCAACTGAAACAGCGAAACCTTCTGGCGCGGCGGTTCGATCTCACTCATGAATGAGATCTGGATCGTGCGGGAAGTCGGTTTCGACATGCTGGGACGGATCGAGCGGATCGGGCGGATCGTAGTGATGCGAAAGGTCCCAATCTGTGTCGAAGACCTCGCGCAAACGCGCGAGCACGAGTGGATCGGTTATCGTAATGCCGAGCTCGCGGCGCAGGTCGAAGGCACTTCGGTCGATGTTCATGGAGCCAAGCAGTGCCTGTTCGTCGTCCACGATGAGCAGCTTTGCGTGCACCCTCAAGTTCTTCTGCTTGTGCACTTTGACCCCGATCCGTCTCAACGTGCGCAGTGACGCGAATGTGTCGAGAATGTCCCAGTCGCTGATCCCGTGCCGCCCTCCGCACAGAACGTGCACTTTTACACCGCGATCCGCGGCGGCCGCGATCCTATCGAGAATGACCGCGTCGACATACTTGGGGTGCTGCACATCGAGTCGGTGTCGAGCCGTGTCGATGAAATGAGCCATATGCCACCGCGAATTCGAATTGCTCCAGAGAAGGCCTTCGTAAGTTGACGGCGCCGAGTCGCGATGCTCCCAGTCAATGTTGAACACTTCGATGATTTGCGCCACGTGCTGTGAATCGTGGGTGATGATGCCGTAATCCCGAGTCTGGTTAAAGTACTTGGCACAGAGGTTGAAGGTGGCGACGAGTGCAGCATTTTCGTCGGCGACGATCGACTTCTCGTGCGTCACGTAGAAATTCGGGTTGGACCACTTGACATTTATCCCGGCACCCCCGAAGCGCTCATAAGTCGCATCGTTGACACGGTCCCCGCCCGAACGTTCCGGATTGAGCATGACGCGCACGTCGACGCCGGCATCCTTTCGGTCGATGACCGCCTCAATTAGGCTTTCCTCGGTGAACGTGAATTGTTTGATCAATAGCGACTGCTTGGCGGTTTCGATGAATTCCCGAACCGGTTCCAGCCCGTCATCGGGTTGTACAATCAGACCGGGCGTAAACATAGGCATAGGGTGAAAATGTAGCACCGCGACAATGTCGCCGGTTAGCTAACGGGCGAACTTCGACGTCGGTGTCACAACTCTGTTCCGGTCACCGGATGCCCCATCGGCGGGCTGCCACCGCGGCAGGATCGGATACGCTGATCAACGTGGCCGCCGAGGTGGAAGGCGCGGCGGCGCCGCCAGTGACAGAAGGCCCGTTCCTAAGGTCCTACTGTGGTCCTCCCCTGCGCCTCAAACCGCCGACCCCGGCGCGCAACCAGCACTACGCCGAAAGCATCCGGCGGCGGCGCCAGGTGCTCAACATCACCACTTGGATCGGGTCCGCCGTCACTTTGAGCTTCGCCGTGATGGAGGTCGTGACCGGCGGCGTATGGCGCATCGCCCTGATCCAGTTCCTGAGCGCATTTGTCCTGGCGATGATCCCGCTGCTGCACCGGTTCGGCGAGCTGGTCGCCCCGCTCGCCCTGATCTTCACCGCATACGTGTCGTTGTCAATCTTGTGTTGGAACGTGGGCACGGGCTCAGGCGTCCAGTTTTATTTTCTGGTCGGCGCGACCGTTGCGGTGCTGATCCTGGGCATCGAGCGCATCGTGCTCGCGTCGATTCTGGTGGCGATCGGCGCCGGAATCGTGATTGCACTGCAGTTCCTGGTGCCCGCCGAGACCGGTGCGCGACCGCACTGGGCCACCGTTGCCGGCTTCGTCATATCGACGATCAGCGCCTGCGTCATGATCGTCGCGGCGGTGGCCTTCGCATTGCGGGAAATCGGCCGTGCGGAAGACGCCATGGAAAAGGAGTACCAACGCTCCGAGACCCTGTTGGTCAACATGCTGCCTGCCAGCATCGCGGACCGGCTGAAGAATCCCGCAACGACGATGATCGCCGACAAATACGAAGAAGCCTCCGTGCTGTTCGCCGACATCGCCGGCTACACCGAGCAGGCCAGCCGGACCACACCGGCCGATCTCGTCGACTTCCTCAACCGGGTCTACACCGATTTCGACCGACTGGTCGAACGACACGGGCTGGAGAAGATCAAGACCACCGGCGACTGCTACGTGGTGGTCAGCGGCGTCCCGCACCCCCGGCCGGACCACCTGGAAGCGCTGGCCTGTCTGGCGCTGAACATGAAGGACACGATCACCGGGCTGACCGACGCAAGGGGTCGCGCGGTACCCATGCGCATCGGACTCGGCGCCGGCCCGGTGGTCGCCGGTGTCGTGGGCACCCGCCGGTTCTTCTACGACATCTGGGGTGACGCCGTCAACGTCGCCTCCCGCATGGAGACAACGGGTGTGGAAGGCCGGATCCAGGTGCCGCAAGAGGTGTACGAGCGCCTCAAGCACGACTTCATCCTCGAAGAACGCGGCGAAATCGCGGTGAAGGGCAAGGGCGTGATGCGGACCTGGTTCCTGATAGCGCAGCGGGAACTCGGTTCAGTCGGCGGAAAGGGCGCAGACCAGCACGCGGCGGGCGTTCGGTAATTCCGGATTAACCCGGATTAACCCGGCGGTGGTGGCGGCGCCGGCGCAGCGGCCGGTGACGGGTCAGGCAAGAACTCCACCGGACCGGCCGGAAGGTTGGTCCCGGGTGGGGGCGCGGTGCCGGGAAGCGGCTGGCCAAGTTGATCCTTCGGCATCTGGCCGATCCCCATGTGCCAGAGGCCGTGCGCCCGCTGGAAGGCGTCAATTCTGCCGGATGCTGGCGGCGCGTTCGGATCGGTCGGCCCGGCGCTGTATATCGATTGCTGGCCCTGTTCGGCCAGCTTCATGTTCGGCCCGAACAGGTATTGCGGGGTGTTCAGCACGTTGGTGGGCGGCGAGGCCGGCTGGCTGCCAGGTAATGCCGGAGTGGGCGTCTGGCTCAGCACGAGATCGAAGCCCGACGGGGAGGCGTTGGACTGCCCCAACACATCCCGCATGGTCCCCATCGCTGTCGGAGGGGGCCCGGGATCCGGCGCCGGCGTTGGGTCTGCAGGTGAGGCGGCAGCCGCCGGATCGGCCGGTGGGGGCGGATCCGCCGCGGCGGTCGCCGTGGAGGCGACCGCCGCACCGACCGCGAGCACGCCGGCGACGGCGATACGCGCGGCCACGCCGGTGGCTCCGGCGACGGCGATACGCGCGGCCACGCCGGTGGCTGCGGCCATCAGAACACCTTGGTGACGCCGTAGTAGCCGACGATGTCGTCTTCGTCCGTGCCCGAGCTGGTCAGCGTGGCGTACGACCGCAGCGACGACGCGCCGACGCAGTTGTCGATCTTGATGTGGATGTCCTTGAGGGTGACCCGCGTGTTCGTGCCCTTGAACGTCTTCTTATCCACCGGAACGTTGATGACCTCGCCCGGCCTGGGCTCCACCTCGATCTGGCCCTGGATCGGGAAAGTGACTCCAGCGGGTATGGACAACAGACCCGTATTGGACAACGACGCGGTGCCCGTGCTAACGCCGATCGAGCCGTTCAGCTTGATCTTGTCCATGGCGACCCCGCAGCCGATCTGATACCCCGCCTCCAGCGATCCACCATTCACCGAGCCCGTCACCGTCCCGGTGAACGTGCCGCCCACCAGCCAGTCGCGTGACGACAACGCGGTCGTCAGCGGCGGCAACGGCAGCTGGGTCTCATTACTGCCGACCACCGTCAGTGTCCGGCCGTCCGTAGTGTGCGCGATGCCCGGAACCTCCGACGGTACCGCCCCGGTGTCTGGCGGCGGAGGCGGAGGTGCGCCCGGGTCAGCGGCGGGCGCTGCGGCAGGGTCGGGCGGCGGCGGGTCCGCCACTGCTTGCGAAGCCGCTGCAACGGGGACCAGCATGCAAACAGCAGCCAGGGTGGCAAAACGATTCAACATGTCGCGTTGGCGCCTCTCGTCGTCCGAATCCCACGGGATCTGTCCCGTGGAATCTTTAATGGGTCGGGTGTCCAGACGGTAAACGGACCGACAACAGTTCACACCCGATTCCCATCAACTAAGCGTCTTCGAGTTCGGCTGGTAACGATCGCGGCCTAACGGCACGCTGCACCACATCGTCGAACCTGGGTCGAACCTGGTGAGCGTGCGAGGTTGCGCAGTGTCATTGCGCAGTGTCGGCGGTACCCGGGCCGGATCGCCGCTCCCCCAGCATGATTAGCCAGTTCAACGGACACCAAGCAGTATGCCCCTCACCGCGGGCGAGGGGCATACTGCTGTTGTGACGTCAAACGGCTTTGGTGACACCAAGGTAGGTGACAACATCGTCGGTGTTGTCGGTAGAGCTGGTCAGCGTCGCGTACGAACGGATGAACGACTGGCCGGCGCACAGGTCGAACTTGATGCGCAGACCGGTGATGTTGATCCGCGGAACGGTGCCCTTGAACGACTTCTTGTCGACCGGAACGATGTTCACCGTGCCGGGCTTGAGGTCAATCTTCACCTGTTCGGCGAGGTTGCCCGAGAGGGTTAACGGAAAGGGAGACGTGGCGCCGATGATCGGTACGGCGAGCCCCGGGGTGATTTGCGCCGTACTGATCGATTCGAAGTCGTCCGCGAGGATGCCGCAGCCAATCTGATAGCCGGCCTCCAGCGTGCCACCGGCCAGCTTCGTGCTGCCGTGGCCCGTTACCGCCCCGGTGAATGAGCCGTCCACGAGGTATTCGCGTGACGCCGGCGAGCCGGTCAGCGGCGCCACCGGCTCCATGGACTCGTTGCTGCCGGATACCGTCAGAGTCCAGCCATCAGGGGTGTTCAACACGCCCGGGGACCCGGAGGGGACGGGTCCGTTCGGGCCCGCACCCGGTGGCGGGGGCGGAGCGCCGGTGTCGGCGGCGGGCTGTACCGCGGGGTCGGGCGGCGGGTCCGCCAACGCGAGTGGGGCCGCCCCAGCCGGGACCAGCATGCAAACAGCAGCCAAGATGGCAAAACGATTCAACATGTCGCGTTGGCGCCTCTCGTCGTCCGAATCCCACGGGATCTGTCCCGTGGAATCTTTAATGGGTCGGGTGTCCAGACGGTAAACGGACCGACAACAGTTCACACCCGATATCCATCTACTGAGCGTCTCGGATCCGGCATGCACCGCTGTTCGGCGTGTGGCACACTATCTCTCACGCCAAGACGTTCGGTGCGGTTTCGGGTGTCGAGACGGGCAATGGATCGCTTGTAGGCATCAGTTGTTAGGCGCCCGTTCACCGTTGGGACATGTGCCCAATCGATCATCTCCCTCAACCTGACCTCGAGACCCACGTTGCGTTGCGATGGCTCGACGGCCGGCGAGCGGAGACTGGAGGCAACGATGAGGTCATCACACCTTTACGGGCGGACACTGGCTGCTTCGCTGATTGCGTGCGGCGTCGGGCTGGTGGTCGTCGGAACCGCATCCGCCGACCCCAACGATGCGGCCCAGCCCGACCCGCCGGCGCCCGCCCCGGCCGCAAACGCGGCGTCGAGTTCCGGGCAGGTCTCAGACGACGCAGATCCCGCGGCGCTCGATGCCTGCAAGCAGTTCCGCACCGCGATGGATTATGCCGCGAGCAACTACGAGGATTTCGCCTACGACAGCGCGGGCGGGGGCAACAGCGTGGATTACGGCAATCCGCTCGTCGCGACCGACAACGTCACCGGTCGGACCGCGCTGAGGCAAGCTGCCGCCGCGGCGATGCAGGCGTCGGCGACACCTGGTCTGGCCCCGGACATCGCGGCGCCGATGCAGTCGTGGTCACTGCAGGCGACGAAGCTGGTTGTGGTGATGGGACTCCGCGGCGGCGGTGACACCCTCAACACAACGGCGTCCGACATGAACCGCGACGGTCACGACGCCCAACTGGCCTGCGCGGCTGCCGGCGCACATCCCTGACGCAGTAGCGGCTACTACAACAGCTTCGACAAGAACGCCTTGGTCCGCTCGTGCTGCGGATCGCTCAGCACGTCGCGCGGGTGGCCGCTTTCGACGATCACCCCGCCGTCCATGAACACCAGCTGGTCGGCCACTTCGCGCGCGAAGCCCATCTCGTGGGTGACCACCAGCATCGTCATGCCCTCCCCCGCCAGCTTCTTCATCACGGCCAGCACTTCTCCGACGAGTTCGGGGTCGAGTGCCGAAGTAGGTTCGTCGAACAGGATGAGCTTGGGGTCCATCGCCAGCGCCCGCGCGATCGCCACCCGCTGCTGCTGCCCGCCGGACAGCTGGGCGGGATAGGCCGCCGCCTTGTCGGATAGACCCACCTGATCGAGCAGCTCCCTGGCGCGGGCCTCGGCCCGACCGTGCTTGACCTTCTTGACGTGGATCGGCGCCTCGACGATGTTCTCCAGCGCGGTGCGATGCGGGAACAGGTTGAAGTGCTGGAAAACCATGCCGACGTCGCGTCGCTGCTTAGCGGCGTCGCGTGGGGGCAATTCGTGCAGCTTGCCGCGCGCTTCGCGATACCCGACCAGCCGGCCGTCGACATACAATCGGCCGGCACTGATGTTATCCAGGTGATTGATGCAGCGCAGGAACGTCGACTTGCCCGAGCCAGACGGCCCGACGATGACGAGCACCTCGCCCTTCTGGACGTGCAGCGTCACGCCCTTGAGCACCTTCAGCGCCCCAAAGTTCTTGCAGACTGCCTCGGCCAGCACCATCGGTGCGGTCATGGATGCGCCGCACCGGTCTGCGCCGCGGCGAGCGCCTCGAGCTGCTTGGACGTCAGCTTGCGGGATATTCCCCGCGAGAAGTAGCGCTCCAGGTAGTACTGCCCCACCATCAGCACGCTCGTGATCGCGAGGTACCACGTCGCGGCGACCAGCAACAGCGGAATGGGTTTGAAGATCACTCCGGAGATGTCGCGCGCCCGCCCGTACAACTCGAGACTGTAGGGCACCGCCGTCACCAGCGACGTGGTCTTCAGCATGCTGATGACCTCGTTGCCCGTCGGCGGGATGATCACGCGCATCGCCTGCGGAAGCACCGTTCGGCGCATCGTCATCCACCACGACATGCCCAGGGCCGTTGACGCTTCAAACTGCCCTTCGGGCACCGAATTGATTCCCGCCCTGATGATTTCGGCCATATACGCCGCTTCGTTCAACCCCAGCCCGACGGCGGCCAGGATGAAGCTGATCGAAAGACCCTGCAGGTCGACGTGGAAGAACGACGGCCCGAACGGCACGCCTAGTTGGAGGTGCTGGTACAGGGTCGGGAACAACCCCCAGAACACCAGCTGCACATAAACCGGCGTTCCGCGGAAGATCCACAGGTACACCCACGCGACCGACGTGAACACCGGATTCGGCGACAGCCGCATGATTGCCAACAGCACGCCGAGCAGCACGCCGAGCACCATGGCCCAGAAGGTCAGCTGCACGGTATTCCATGCCGCTTCCGAAATGCGCTGATCAAAAATGTATTCGCGGTACGTCGACCACCCGTACGCCGCATTCGTGGCCGCGCCATAGACGAACAGCGCGACGAGGACGATGATCACAACCGCTGCGAGCCACCTCCACGGATGCCGCAACGGGACGGCGTCGATGGGCGCCGGCGATGCCGAGTCGACGGTCATGGTCAGCTGGTCGCGCCGTCGATGACCGGGTCGTTGATCATCCCGGACTGGACGCCCCAGTTGTTGGCGATCGTCTGGTAATCACCGGTCTGCATGATGTGCTGCAGCGCCTTGAGCAGCGACTGCCCCAGCGGGGAGCCCTTGGCCACCGGCCAACCGTACGGCGCGGAGCCAAAGATCTGCCCGGCCGCCTCGATCTTGCCGCCGCTCTGCTTAATCGCGTACGCGGTCACCGGCGAATCGGCTGACATGGCGTTGACCTCGCCCAGCACCAGCGCGGTGGTGGCGTCGTCCTGCCGATCGAACTTCTCCTGATTAATCGGCGGCTTCCCCGCCTTCACGCAGGCGTCGCTTTTCGCCGGGATTTCCTGGGTGTCCTGAATCGTGGTGGACTGGACGGCGACCCGCAGCCCACAGGCGTCATTGGGGTCGATCGGCGCGCCGGGACGCTGCGCCCACAAGGTTCCGGCCGAAAAGTACGTGACGAAGTCGACCGTCTGCTCGCGTTGCTTGGTGTCGGTGAAAGACGACATCCCGACGTCGTAGGTCCCACCCGTAATCGACGGGATGATCTTGTCGAAATCCGACTCGCGGTAATCCGGGCTGACGCCAAGGACAGAGGCCACCGCATTCATCAGGTCCACATCGAAGCCGACGACGTTGCCGCCGCGGTCTTTGAACTCATTGGGTGAATACGGGACGTTGACCCCGACAATCAACTTCCCGGACGACTTGATCTTGTCGGGCAGCGTGTTGGCGATCTCGTCTACCTTGGCCGGCTTGACCGACGTGGTGGGGCTCGCGGAGATCCCAGAGCTCTCGGTGTTGTGTGCGCACCCTCCCAGCACCAGCGCCGCCGACGCGGCTAACGCTGCCACTACGCGCCACCCGCATGATCCACCAGGCACGATTTCCTCTTCCTTCGCGTTCCTTCGCGTTGCCGGTAACCGCACAGTAGTGGAGCCCTAACGGTCTGGCACGGACGCGGCAGTAGCGATGACGATTTGCACACGGCTGCGGTGAAATCTCGCCAGCGCGTTTGGCCTTGTGAAACACTCGCGTACATGACCAACGCTGCTCCGGAAAGTCCTCCGAAACTACTGCACCACCTCTGGTGGTCCACAATGCTCACCGGCGTGCTGTCGGTGATCCTGGGTGCCCTGGTGCTGGCCTGGCCGGGGAAGTCCATCCTGGTGGCGGCCATCTTCTTCGGCGCGTACCTGCTGGTGTCGGGCATCGCTCAGGTGATTTTCGCGTTCAGCCTGCACGTGTCCGCCGGCGGCCGGGTGCTGCTGTTCATCAGCGGCGCGGCGTCGCTGGTCCTGGCGGTCCTGGCGTTTCGCCACTTCGGCAACGCTCTGCTGCTGCTGGCAATCTGGATCGGCATCGGGTTCATCTTCCGCGGCGTCGCGACCACGGTTTCGGCGATCAGCGACCCCGGCCACCCGGGCCGCGGCTGGAACATCTTCTTCGGCGTGATCGCCATCATCGCCGGGATCGTGGTGCTCGCGTCGCCGTTGGAATCCCTGCTCACCCTGACGCTCGTGGTAGGCATCTGGCTGATCGTCGTCGGCGTGATGGAGATCGTCTCCGGCTTCGGCATCCGCCGGGCAGCCAAGAGGGTCGAGGAGATCAGGAGCACCCCCACGGGTCCATCGGGCCCGGGCACCGCGGAATCGTTACGGTAAAAAAAACCGGGTGCCTTGGCAAGGTGACGTCCGAATCACGACGCCACCACCCGAGTCGGCTTGGTGCACAGGCGGATCCGTTGGTGGCCACGGTGCACGCACTGGCTGGCGAGTGCCGGCCGGTACATTGAGATCCATGACAGAACCGTCGGACAGACCGCAAAGCCCGTCGGGATCACCGCACACGCCGCCCCCGCCGCCGCACTACCCGTACGCGCCGGGCCCCTACCCCGGCTACCCGCCGCCACCCCCTCAGCCCTATTCCGGCTGGACTCCGCCACCCACCGGACCCAAGAACGGCCTCGGGATCGCGTCG
This sequence comes from Mycobacteriaceae bacterium, assembly GCA_019245755.1. Lineage (GTDB taxonomy): Bacteria > Actinomycetota > Actinomycetes > Mycobacteriales > Mycobacteriaceae > Mycobacterium. The sequence goes on from JAFARC010000024.1 coordinate 13,127, forward strand.
CTGGTGATCGCGATCGTCGCGTTGGTCCTGGTCTGGTCGGTGATCGGCGGCGTGATCCTCGGGATCGTCGCCGTGGCGATCGGATTCGCCGCCCGCGGCCGCGTGAAGAGCGGGGAAGCCAACAACGGCGGCGTGGCGGTCGCCGGGATCGTGCTCGGGATCCTCGCCATCCTCGGCGGACTGGTTTTCATCCCGATCTGGGTCGGGGTCTTCCACCAGGTCGGCGGGAGCACCTACGTCGACTGCGTGAAGAACGCCGGCAACGACCAAACCAAGATTCAGCAGTGCGCCGACCAGTTCAAGCAGCACATCGAGAATCAGTTCAGCGTCACGCTGACACCGTCACCCTAGAGATGGCGGCGGCGCGGCAGGAACTCCAGCGACAGCAGCACCACCAGGGCATGCGGAATGTGCTGCACGGACACCAACGCGTAGCGCCGGCCGTCGAGCGCGTGGAACTTCCGTAGGTAGCGGTAAAGCGACTCCAGCGCGATCAACGGATCGAGCAGATGAATCGCCTTGTAGAAAAAGGTCTGGATCAAGCCGCGATCCTTGGCGGTGAAGATCTCGGGGAACGCGGCGAACGCCAATGACAGCCGCTGCGCGCCATGGTCTTTCGCCTCGTAGATCATGTCGACCGACAGCCGCTCGTCGATCCCGTTGGGCGCCCCCGGCCGCCGCCACGGCACGTCGAGCGTCACGTCCTGCCCGCCACCCGCGCTGGCGTACCGGTGAAAACCCTGCACCCGGCCGGCCCGGTCGCGGGCGATGATCAGGCTGATACCCGGGTAACGACGCTCCAGTGCGCCGTCGAGCATCATCGAGAATCCCCGCTCGAAGTGGGCGCCGCCGTGCGACGCGTACAGCACCTCGGCCAGCTCGGCCTGCAGGCGGTCGTCGATCTCCTGCTCGGCCACGACCTCGGTGGTGATCCCGCAGTTGTGGGTGCGCTGCACCGCCTGGCGCAGATTGCGGTATTTGCGGCCCACCATGTCGAAGCGCTGCACGTCGATGACGACGTCCCGGCCGATCGGCACGACCATCATCGACTGCCCGACCACCGCCGCGTTCCGCCACAGTGGCAGCCGATGCTCGCTGCAGGCGACCACCATGATGCGCCAGCCCCGGCCGTGACACATCGCGACGAAGTCGGCAACCAGTTCCGGGAACCGCGTCTCGTCCCCAACCGGATCACCGCCGACCACCGCAAACCCCATGCGGGTCCGGTACCCGATCGCCGCGGTGCCGTCGGGGCTGAAGTGGAAGCTCCGCAGTGGCTGCAGCACGAACGGCGCCAGCGCATCGCCTCTGGTGGCGTTCACCAGCCGCCACATCCTGGGCAACGCCGCCGGCTCGGGTTTGGACGTCGTCGGCCACATCAACACCAGGCCCGCCCCCGCGATCAGCACAGCGCCGAGCACGCCAAACGACAGCACCCGCGCCCCCAGGCCGACCAGCAACACCACCATCGCCCAGGAGGCATGAGCGGCCGTCACCGGCCGGCCCAGGAAGATGCCGCGGGCGATCAATGCAACGGCGGCGAGGATGATCAGCGACCACGCCAGCCGTCCGGCGGCGTGCAAGTTCGCGTGGTGGTGATAGTCGCGGGCCAGCAACACCACCAGCCAGCAGAACACGCTGAGAAGCGCGAGCGCACCGATCCAGCGCGCCGCCGGCGAGTCAACGTTGACGACGACGCGTTCGCGAACCCGCACCTTGGCGAGGTTCACCGGCTGCTCCGCCATCCAATAAACGTTACGCCTAGTCAGGGGCGAGAAGCCGGAAAGTACTTCACGATTCCTTCCTGCACCACCGTCGCCATCAACCGGCCGTCACGGTCGAAGAAGTGGCCGGTGCCCAGTCCGCGGGAGTCCGCGGCCACCGGCGACTGAGTGGAGTACAGCAACCAATCATCGAAATCCACCTGGCGGTGGAACCACACCGAATGATTGACGGTGACAGCGAAAATCCGGTCAAAGCCCCAGGACAAGCCGTGCGTGGTGATGATCGAGTCCAGGAGCGTGGTGTCCGAGGAGTACACCATCGCCGCGGTGTGCAACAGCGGATCGTCGGGCATCTGGCCGTCGGCCTTCAGCCACACCCGGTTGTGGTCCAGCTGCCCGCCTTTATCGCGCATGATCCACGCCGGATCGTTGGCGTACCGCCATTCGATGGGCCGCAGCGCGTTGACGAAATGGGGCACGACTTTCTCGTAACCACGCAGCAGATCGTCGATCGGCGGCAGAGTTGAGGGGTCGGCCACAGCCGGCGGCTTCACGTTGTGCTCGATGCCCGGCCCGCCAGACAAATACGACACCAGTGCCGAGGACAGCAGCTTGCCGTCCTGCATCGCGTCGACGCGACGGTTGGCGAAGCGGCGCTCGTCGCGCAGCCGCACCACGTGGTACTCGAGGTCTTCGTTCGGGTCGCCGCCGCTGATGAAGTGCACGCTCAGCGCGGCGGGCGGGCAACCGTGCATCACGGTGCGGGTCGCGGCCACCAGCGATTGGGCCATCATCTGGCCACCGAAGGTGCGGGTGGGGGTCTTGGTCGGATGGCAGCCGATGAACAGGTCGTCGCCGACTCGGTCCAGGGTGAGCGTGGCCAGCAACTGCTCGAAATCGGTGGTCACTGCGCTGCGCGCAAGCGGCTCATCGCCGGCCAAGCGTCCCCCTAGTGGTCGTCCTAGTGGTCGTCCTCCCCGATCCGGTGCACATGGATCAGGTTGGTCGAGCCTACTGTGCCCGGCGGAGCGCCTGCGACGATGACCACCAGGTCGCCCCTGCGGTAGCGGCCCAGCTCGAGCAGCGACTTGTCGACCTGGCGGATCATCCCGTCGGTGGTCTGCATGTGCGGCACGATGAACGTCTCGGTTCCCCAGGTCAGCGCCAGCTGGCTGCGGACCTCCGGCAGCGCCGTGAACGCCAGCAGCGGCAGCGGGGTGTGCAGGCGGGCCAGTCGACGCACGGTGTCGCCGGACTGGGTGAACGCCACCAGCGCCTTAGCGTCCAGCCGTTCGCCGATGTCGCGCGCGGCATACGAGATGACGCCGCGTTTGGTGCGCGGCACGTGCGCCAGCGGCGGCGCCGCGGTCGAATTCTGCTCGACCGCGGTGATAATGCGGGCCATCGTCCGGACGGCCTCCAGCGGGAACTTGCCGACCGAGGTCTCCCCGGACAGCATGAGCGCGTCCGCTCCGTCCAGCACCGCGTTGGCCACGTCGGACGCCTCGGCGCGGGTGGGTCGCGGATGATCGATCATCGAATCGAGCATCTGGGTCGCGACAATCACCGGTTTCGCGTTCTCCCGGGCCATTTGGATGGCGCGCTTCTGCACCAGCGGCACCTCTTCGAGCGGCAGCTCGACGCCCAGGTCGCCGCGGGCGACCATCACCGCGTCGAAGGCCAGCACGATCGCTTCCAGATTGTCGATCGCGTCCGGCTTCTCCAACTTGGCGATCACCGGGACACGGCGGCCGACCCGGTCCATCACCTCGTGCACGAGTTCGACGTCGGCGGGTGACCGGACGAACGACAACGCCACCAGGTCGACACCCAGGCGCAGCGCGAACTCGAGATCCTCGACGTCTTTGTCCGACAGCGGCGGCACCGACACATTCATGCCGGGAAGCGACAGACCTTTGTTGTTGGAGATGGGGCCGCCCTCGGTGACGGTCGCAACCACGTCCTCGCTGTCGATGTGTTCGACGACCAACTCGAGGTTGCCGTCGTCGACGAGCAGCCGGTCGCCGGGCTGGGCGTCTCGGGTCAGCTGCTTGTAGGTGGTGGAAACCCGGTCGTGGGTGCCCGCGACGTCCTCGACGGTGATGCGGACAAGATCGCCGCTGTTCCAGAACGTGGAGCCGTCGGCGAACCGGCCCAGCCGGATCTTGGGCCCCTGCAGATCGGCCATCACACCGACGGCGTGGCCGGTGGTGTCCGAGGCGACGCGGACTCTGTCGTAGGCCGCCTTGTGGTCGGCATGCTCGCCGTGGCTCATGTTCAGCCGGGCGACGTCCATGCCGGCCTCGACAAGCGCCCGGACCTTGTCATCGGTGCTGGTCGCGGGACCCAGGGTGCAGACGATCTTGCCGCGTCTAGTCACGGATTCCGAGCATAGTCGCGCGTCGAAGGGTTTACACGACGGCGAGCGGGAACGCGGTCGGGCGCAGTGGCTCAGGCAGATCCGACTCGCCCATCAGGTACGTGTCGACCGCATGCGCGGCGCTGCGCCCCTCGGCGATCGCCCACACGACAAGTGACGCGCCGCGGTGCGCGTCGCCGCACACGAACACCCCCGGTGTCGTGGTCTGCCAATCCGGTCCGCACGGCAGCGCGCCGCGGCGGTTCAGTTCCAGGCCCAGACCGTCCAGCAGCGGCATGTGCTCAACGCCGTCAAACCCGATGGCCAACAAGGCCAGGTCACACGGCAGCTCGAGCGTGTCCCCAACCGGAGTGATGATGCGGCGGCCGTCGGCGTCACGGGTGACACGCACCTCCGCGATCTCGATCGCCCGCAGGTTGGCGTCTTCGTCGCCGAGGAACCGCTGCACCGCGACCTCATAGCGGCGTTGGCCTCCTTCGGCATGCGCCGGCGAGGTGCGCAGCACCAGCGGCCAGGTCGGCCACGGGGACCGTGACTGGTCGCGTACCTCGGGCGGTTCGGGGTTGTAGTCGAGCTGGGTGACACTGGCGGCACCCTGACGGTGCCCGGTGCCCAGGCAGTCCGCGCCGGTGTCGCCGCCGCCGATGATCACCACATGCTTACCGGTCGCGGTGATCGGCGACGGCCCGTCGCCCTCGCATTCCCGGTTCGCGGGCACGAGGTATTCCATCGCCAGGTGCACGCCACCCAGGTGGCGACCTTCCACGTCGTAGTCGCGGGCCCGGAGCGCGCCGAGGGCCAGCACCACCGCCTCGTGCTGCGCGCGCAGCGCCGCCACCGAGATGTCGACGCCAGCCTCGCAGTCGGTCACGAACCGTGTCCCCTCCGCCCGCATCTGGGCGAGCCGCCGATTGAGGACGGATTTCTCCATCTTGTATTCGGGGATGCCGTATCTGAGCAGACCGCCGAGCCGGTCATCGCGCTCGTAGACCGTGACGTGGTGGCCGGCCCGGGTAAGTTGTTGCGCGGCAGCCAGACCCGCCGGGCCCGAACCAACTACCGCGACGCTCTTGCCGGTGCCGATCGCAGCGGGTTGAGGTTCGACGATGCCGTCCATCCACGCGTGGTCGGCGATGGTCTGCTCGATGCGCTTGATCGTGACGCTGCCGCCGGTGTTCTCCTCCGCAATCGAGAGCACGCAGGCCGCCTCGCAGGGCGCCGGGCAAAGCCGACCGGTGAACTCCGGGAAGTTGTTCGTGGCGTGCAGCCGCTCGCTCGCGGCGTCCCAGCGGCCCCGCCGCACCAGGTCGTTCCACTCCGGGATCAGGTTGCCCAGCGGGCATCCGGCGGTTCCAGAGTGGCAGAACGGGATCCCGCAGTCCATGCAGCGGCGCGCCTGCTGTGAGACCTCCCCGGCGCGCTGCTGGGGATCTTGGCGCTCGTAGACCTCCCGCCAGTCCCCGACCCGCTCGTCCACCGGCCGCTTGGCCGCCTCAACCTTGGCCACTTTCAGAAAGCCGGTCGGATCAGCCACGAGACGCCTCCATGATCGCGGTGTCCACGTCGCGCCCTTCCGCCCTGGCCATCCGGGTTGCCTGCAGGACCCGCTGATAGTCGGTCGGCATGATCTTGGTGAATTGCGCGCTGCGCCTTGGCCAGTCGGACAGTACCGATGTGGCGACGGTGCTGTCGGTGTACTGCGCGTGTTGGGCCACCACCGCGTGTAGCCATTGCAGGTCCTCGTCGTCGAGAGTCTGCAGCTCCACCATCGCGGTGTTGACCTTGTCCGGGTCCAGGCCAAGTACGTAGGCGATGCCACCGGACATGCCGGCCGCCATGTTGCGCCCGGTCCGGCCGAGGATCACGACACGGCCGCCGGTCATGTACTCGCAGGCATGGTCGCCGACACCTTCGGTGACGGCCAGCGCGCCGGAGTTGCGGGCGCAGAAACGTTCCCCGACGCGGCCGCGCAGGTACACCTCGCCCGAGGTCGCCCCGTAGAGCAGCGTGTTGCCTGCGATCACATGGTCCTCCGGCAGAAACAGCACGTCGTCGGGTGTTTTGACGATCACTCGTCCGCCGCTGAGGCCCTTGCCGACATAGTCGTTGGCGTCACCGGTCAGCTCCAGGGTGATACCCGGTGGCAGAAACGCGCCGATCGACTGGCCCGCAGAGCCGGTGAGCTTGACGTGGATGGTGTCGTCGGGCAACCCCTGGGCGCCGTAGCGGCGGGTGACCTCCGCCCCGAGCAGGGTACCGACGGTGCGGTTCACGTTGCGTACCGGCAGCTCCAGCTTCACTGGATGCGCGTCCTCCAGCGCGCCTTCGGCCAGCGCGATGATCGTCTGGTCGAGCGCCTGGTCCAGCGCGTGGTACTGGTCGCGGAGCTTGCGCCGCTGGGTGAACGGGGCCCCGTGCGCGTCGGTGGGCATCGCGAAGATCGGCGTCAGGTCCAGTCCCCTGCTCTTCCAGTGCGCGACGCCTTTCGCGGTGTCGAGCACGTCGGCGCGGCCCACCGCCTCGTCGATGCTGCGGAAGCCCAGCTCGGCCAGGTAACGGCGCACGTCTTCGGCGATGAAGCGGAAGAAGTTCTCCACGAACTCCGGCTTGCCGTTGAACCGGGCCCGCAGCTCGGGGTTCTGCGTCGCGACACCGACAGGGCAGGTGTCGAGGTGGCAGACCCGCATCATGATGCAGCCCGCGACGATCAGCGGCGCGGTGGAGAAGCCAAACTCCTCGGCACCCAGCAGCGTCGCCACGATCACGTCGCGGGCGGTGCGCATGCCGCCGTCGGCCTGCACGGTGATGCGGTCGCGTAACCCATTGAGCACCAACGTCTGCTGGGTGTCGGCCAGGCCGATCTCCCAGGGTGCGCCCGCGTGCTTGAGGCTGGTCAGCGGTGCCGCGCCGGTGCCGCCGTCATGCCCGGAGATCAACACAACGTCGGCGTGGGCCTTGGAGACCCCGGCCGCGACGGTGCCGACACCGACGGAGCTGACCAGCTTGACGTGGATCCGAGCCTTGTCGTTGGCGTTTTTCAGGTCGTGAATCAGCTGGGCGAGATCCTCGATCGAGTAGATGTCGTGGTGCGGCGGCGGCGAGATGAGGCCGACGCCGGGCGTGGAGTGGCGCGTCTTGGCGATGTTGGGATACACCTTGTAGCCGGGAAGCTGGCCGCCCTCACCGGGTTTGGCGCCCTGGGCCATCTTGATCTGGATGTCGGTGGCGTTGACCAGATAGTCGCTGGTGACCCCGAACCGGCCCGAGGCCACCTGCTTGACGGCGCTGCGCCGCTGCGGGTCGTAGAGGCGGTCGACGTCCTCGCCACCCTCACCGGAGTTGGAGCGGCCGCCGATGTTGTTCATCGCGATCGCCATCGTCTCGTGCGCTTCGGCCGATATCGACCCGTAGCTCATCGCGCCCGTGTTGAACCGAGTGCAGATGGATTCCACGGATTCGACCTCTTCGAGCGGCACCCTTGGTCTTTGGCCCTTATTGAACACGAACAGCCCCCTCAGCGTGCCGCCCGCTGTGGAGAGGCGGTCCACCTCGTCGGTGTACTGCTTGAAGATCTCGTACCGCTTGGTGCGCGTGGAATGCTGCAGCAAAAACACGTTTTCCGGGGTGAACAGGTGCAGTTCGCCCTCGCGGCGGAAGGCGTACTCGCCGCCCACCTCCAGCCGGCGGTGCACCCGCTCGGTGGGATTGTCCGGGTAGGCGCGGCGGTGTCGCTGCCTGACTTCTTCGGCGATGACCGCCAACCCGACGCCGCCGATCTGGCTGGAGGTCCCGGTGAAGTACTCGTCGATCAGCGCGCGGTCCAGGCCGATGGCCTCGAAAGCCCCGGCGGCCGTGTAGGAGGCGACGGTGGAAATCCCCATCTTGCTCATCACCTTCATCAGGCCCTTGCCCAGTGCTTTGAGGTAATTGCGCACCGCTGCGGCGCATTCGATGCCGGTCAGCTCCCCTTCGCGGATCAGGTCCTCGATCGATTCGAACGCGAGATAGGGGTTGACCGCCGCCGCGCCGAAGCCGACGAGCATCGCGATGTGATGCACTTCGCGGGCGTCCCCGGTCTCGACGACCAGTGCGACGTTGGTGCGCTCCCTGGTCCGGATCAGGTGCTGATGCACGGCCGATACCGCCAACAGCGACGGAATCGGCGCCTTGGTGTGGTCGGAGTCCCGGTCGGAGATGACCAGCGTGCGGGAGCCCTTGGCGATCGCCTCGCTGGCGCGGGCCATGAGGTCTGCGAGTGCGTCGGCCAAACCGCTTGCGCCGCGCTCGACCTCGAAGAGTGCCCGCAGCACCTTGGCTCTCAGGCCGGGGCAGTCGCCGTCGTCGTTGATGTGAACGATCTTGTTCAGCTCGTCGTTGTCGAGAACGGGCCAGTCAAGAACGATCTGACGGCACGACGCCGCGGACGGCTCGAGCAGGTTCTGCTCGGGTCCCATGACACGCGCCATCGAGGTGACGATCTCCTCCCGGATGGCGTCGAGCGGCGGGTTGGTCACCTGGGCGAACAGTTCGACGAAGTAGTCGTAGAGCAGCCGCGGCCGGTTGGAAAGCACCGCGGTGGGGGTGTCCGTGCCCATCGATCCCAACGGCTCGGCGCCGGAGGCGGCCATCGGGGTGAGCAGGATGCGAAGTTCCTCCTCGGTGTAACCGAAGGCGATCTGGCGGCGCACCACCGATTCGTGGTTGGGCTCGAACCGGCCGCGATCGGGCAGCGTCTTGAGGTCGAGGAGCCCGGCGTGGATCCACTCCTCGTACGGGAGGGCATGGGCCAATTCGTCTTTGATCTCGTCGTCGCTGACGATGCGCCCCCGCGCCGTGTCGATGAGAAACATCTTTCCGGGCTCGAGCCGGCCCTTCGCGATGATCTCCGCCGACGGCACGTCGAGCACGCCGCTCTCGCTGGCGAGGATCACCCGGTCGTCGATGGTGCGCCACCACCGGCCCGGCCTTAACCCATTGCGGTCCAAGACGGCTCCGACGACGGTGCCGTCGGTGAACGTGACGCAGGCCGGGCCGTCCCACGGCTCCATCACGGAGGCGTGGAACCGCGAGAACGCCCGCCGGGCGGGGTCCATGCTGGTGTTGTTCTCCCACGCCTCGGGGATCATCATCATGACCGCGTGCGGGAGGCTGCGGCCGCCCAGATGGAGCAGCTCGAGCACCTGGTCAAACGACGCGGAGTCCGACGAGCCCGGAGTGCAGATCGGGAACAGTCGGCTGAGGTCCCCGGGGATGCGGGAAGTCGCGAGCATCGCCTCGCGGGCGCGCATGCGGTTGCGGTTGCCGCGGACGGTGTTGATCTCACCGTTGTGGGCGATCAGCCGGAACGGGTGCGCGAGCGGCCAGGACGGAAACGTGTTGGTGGAGAACCGGCTGTGCACGATCGCGATGGCACTTTTGGTGCGCGCGTCTCGGAGGTCGGCGAAGTATTGCGGCAACTGCGCAGTGGTAAGCATGCCCTTGTAGACGATGGTGCGGCTGGACAGCGACGGGAAGTACACATCGGCGTCGGCCTCGGCACGCTTGCGGAGCGGGTAGACACGGCGGTCCAGGTCGATGCCGCCGGGCCGGGCGCCGTGGTGCGGGTCGGCTGACGGGTCGGGTGACGGGTCGCGTGACGGGTCGGGTGACGGGTCGGGTACAGCGACGAAGAGCTGGGCCATGTACGGCATGCAGCTCAAGGCCGTCATCCCGAGGCCGGCATTGTCCGGATCCACGGGCAGCTCGCGCCAGCCGAGCACGTCGATGCCTTCGTCTTCAGCGATCGCCTCGACTTGTGAGCGTGCCGCAGCGCGGGCGAGAGGGTCCTGCGGCAGAAAACAGAGGCCGGCGGCGTACGTGTTGCAGCCGTCTGCGCTGGGTTGCGGAAGCTCGAAGTCGACTACGGCCTCGAACAATTCGACCGGAAGCTGAAGCAGCACGCCGGCGCCGTCGCCGCTGTTGGTCTCCGCGCCGGCAGCACCGCGGTGGTCCAGGTGCTCCAGGGCAACGAGGCCGTCGGCGACGATGGCATGGGAGCGCCGGCCCCGGATATCGGTGACCATGGCAACACCGCACGAGTCCTTCTCGTGCGACGGGTCATATAGCCCCTGGGCGTCGGGCACTGCCGAAAACAGCACTTCACACACCTCCGCAGTCGGCCTGCGGCGGGGGCTGAACCGCGCTGGGTCAATTGGGGTTCTGGGCCGCAGTCTGACGAATCCTGTCCGGGACTGCACCGGCCCGATATTCGGGGCGCACAGCCTTTGGCGCGCCGACTTGCCAGTGTAACAGCGGCGGGGTTGTGCGGCCTGGGGTCGAGTCTCGGGGCGGTGCGATGGGACTACGCGGGATAGGCGATGGGGACCAAGGGAAAACCGGGCACATTGCGAACGACCGTCCAGATAAGCGCTGCTGCCGCGAGCACGATGTAGGTGGTTCGGGTCACCGGCGGCCTTCCGGCACGACGGCGGTAGAGGACCCAGGCAACCAACGTGGGAATGGTGATCAGCAGGAACACGTTGTCGACCACCGCGGCCCCGAGGTTTGCGTGTAAGAGGTCGTGTGTCATACGGAGGCCACCGCAAGCGGGACAGTTCCACCCGGTCAGCAATTTGAACGGGCAGGGCGGAAAGACGGCGTCATGGCGATGCGGATCGGCGATGCCCACATACGTCAACGCGCCGACGGTGAGTGCCGCGCCGGCTCCGGTGTAGATGTGGCGGCGGCTGGTGAGTGCGGTACTAAGTGCCATCGCGCAGCGGACGGCCCTGGGGGTCGCGCACTTTGTCGGTCAGGATGAGCAGTGCGTCGACGATGCCCCAGACGACCGCTCCGATGCCGCAGGTGACGATGCCGACGATGAGCTGGGCGACACCGAGGCCGGTGTAGCCCAGGTAGATCCGCCCGATGCCGAGGATGCCGACGAGACCCAGGAACTGCAGCAGTCCGGCGACGACCTTGGACTTGTCGGACAGCGGTTCGCCCGTCAGCGGATGCCGGCCGTATGGAGCCGCGGGATCGGCGTATGCGCCTGGTGGATACACCCCTTGGTGAGGTGGCGGAAACGGATAACCGGGAGGCGGCGGAGGTTGAGGGGTCTCGCCGCTGCCGTACTGCGACGGATCGGTCATGCCATCCAGCATGCCAGCTTCGCGTTCAGAACGGTGGTGGTTCGTCGTTGGCGATGAGTCGGGCTTCTTCGAGTTGTCGCTGTCTTTCCTGTTTGTCCAGCCGCGCCTGGTTGTCGCGCCGTTGGCGGGAAATGCAATATTCTCGATGGCTGCACGAGCATGCGGGCCACGGGCGACAACATCATGATCCTGGATTTTTGAGATGCCCTATGGGGACTGCTCGACGTCTGCCAGCTTCTGAATGGTGCCTGGCCACGCCGCTGAACGAGCCGCCGCCACGCAAGAAAATCACCCATTTCGGCCACGTGTTCGGGTCAGCGCTAACGACCGGCTCACGCGGCGGGTTGGAACCGCTGGTTCCGGGCGCCCCTCACGTTTCGTAATCCCGAACAGTTCACGCAGCCGACGCAGCCCACGCAGTCGGTGCAGCGCACGCAACCCACGCACGCTACGCACCGGACGCAGGCGATGCAGGCCACGCACGCGATGCAGTTCAGTGCGGCCACACACAACACCGTCAGCACGCTGGTGAGCACCCCCAGGCTGCCCGCGGTGGCGGCCGACCCGGTGACCCCGACACTTCCCGCGGTGGCCGCCGAGCCGGCCACCGCAACGCTGCCCCCGGTGGCGACCGAGCCGGCCACTGCCAGGCTGCCCGCCGTCGCGACCGACCCCACGACCGCGGCACTGTCCCGCGTGGCGAGCGAACCCGTTACTGGCCGGTCGTCGGCGTTGTTTTTCACTGTGATCATGCCGATGTTGTACCCGAACCTCAGTGAAAACCGAACATCGCACGTTCTGCGGGCGAACCCCCGCATCGTCAGCCGGGGATTTTTCCGACCACCGTCCTAGCGACAAGCAAACGGCACCCAGATCGGTGTGCGGTTCACCGAGGAATAGTCTCGCGTGATCGCCGCGATCCGGCGCACCTCGGCTAACACGCTTCCAGCGGTCCTGTTACCGACTGGCCGAAGAAACACTCTAGGTCGACGTAACCAACCGTCAGTCACGCCACCTTCCGACGAGGACGTTACTGCTCCAATTGGGCAGAGGTGACCAGCCACTATCCCAACGGGCAGGCACCAATGTCGGCTACCGACAGATAGCAGTCCGGCTCGATCGTCTTTTCAGTTGCCGCGGCGGCGAGCGGCTCTCAAGCTTCGCAGCCAGCGCGCGGCGCGACCACCGGACTCCGCCGGTCTTGCGCCGGCCGCATTCGACGTATCGACGGCGACAGGCGTGAGTTCCGCGGCGGGCGCTTGGTCGGGCCGGCCTTGCTCAGCGGGCTGGGGAGCTTCGGCGGGCTCGGGCTCGACCGGCTCCTCGGCTTCCGCTCCCTCCGCGGCGGCTTCTGGGTCCTCGGCTTCCGCGGCCTGCTGGGCTTCGGCCACCTCGGGCTCAGCCTCAACCGGCACAGCCTGCGCCGACTCCTCGAGCGCCTCACCTTCGCCCGGCTCCGCGGGCTCGGCTTCCTCACCGGCGGCCGGCTCCGGCGCGGCGGTCTCCGCTACCTGCGCAGCGCCAACCGGCTCCTCGGATTCCGCGGCCTCCGCGGGGGCTTCTGGCTCCTCGGGTTGCGCGGCCTCCTGGGCTTCGGCCACCTGGGGCTCAGCCTCAACCGGCACAGCCTGCGCCGACTCCTCGAGCGCCTCACCTTCGGCAGGCTCCACGGGCTCGGCTTCCGCACCGGCGGCCCCCTCCGGCGCAGCGGCCTCTGTTACCTGCGCAGCGCCAACCGGCTCCTCGGATTCCCCACCCGCCTCTTCGATGTCCGTGGCTTCAGCAGCTGGTTCCTCGGCTTGCGCGGCCTCCTGGACTTCGGCCACCTCGGGTTCAGCCTCAACCGGCACAGCCTCCGTCGACTCCTCAAGCGCCTCACCTTCGGCAGGTTCCGCGGGCTCGGCTTCCTCACCGGCGGCCGGCTCCGGCGCAGCGGGCTCCGCTACCTCCGCAGCGCCAACCGGCTCCTCGGATTCCGCTGCCTCCGCGGCCTGCTGGGCTTCGGCCACCTGGGGCTCAGCGTCAACCGGCACAGCCTGCGCCGACTCCTCGAGCACCTCACCTTCGGCAGGTTCCATGGGCTCGGCTTCCTCACCGGCGGCCGCCTCCGGCGCAGCGGGCTCCGCCACCTGCACGGCGCCAACCGGCTCCTCGGATTCCCCACCCGCCTCTTCGACGTCCATGGCGTCAACAGCTGGCTCCTCGGCTTGGGCGGCCTCGTGGACTTCGGCCACCTCGGGTTCAGCCTCAACCGGCACAGCCTGCGCCGACTCCTCAAGCACCTCACCTTCGGCAGGTTCCACGGGCTCGGCTTCCGCACCGGCGGCCGGCTCCGGCGCAGCGCCCTCCGCTACCTCGGAGGGGGCTTCTGGCTCCTCGGCTTCCGCGGCCTCCGCGGCTTCCTCACCCGCGGCCGGTTCCTCGGGCAACTCTGGCTTGTCGCTGGATTCCGGCGGCGTGTCACCGCCGCCCGCTTCGGCTTCGTCGCTGCTCTTCTCCTCGTCCGTCACGACCGTCGCCGCCGCCACTACCCCGCTGGTCGCCGCGACTGCGGTGAGCTCCTTAGCGACCTCCGTGACGAGCGATTCTTCTTCTTCCTCTGGTTCTTTGGGCTTACCCCGCAGCGCCTCGGGATCTTCGCGTCCCTTCGATGCCACCATGATGTACACCACTGCACCGATGAACACGAACGTTGACGTGAACGAGTTGATGCGGATGCCGGCAATATGGGTGGCTGCATCGCTGCGCATGAGCTCCACCCAGAACCGGCCGACGCAATACCCCGCGACATACATCGCGAACAGGCGGCCGTGACCGATCTTGAACCGGCGGTCGATATAAATCAGCGCCGCGAAAACAACGACATCCCAGATCAGTTCATAGAGGAAGGTCGGATGGACCACCGCGGCGACCTGCCCGGTGGAAACCCCGTCGAGGGAGTGCACATCGATGACACCCGACGGATCACGCCGATAGAAGATCTCCAGGCCCCACGGCAGTGTGGTCGGGCGGCCGTAGAGTTCCTGGTTGAAGTAGTTACCCAGCCGTCCGATCGCCTGTGCCAACACAATGCCGGGCGCTATTGCGTCGCCGAACGCCGGCAGCGGGATACCTCTTCGGCTGCAGGCGATCCAGGCACCCACAGCCCCGAGCGCCACGGCGCCCCAAATTCCCAGGCCACCATCCCAGATCCTCAACGACGCAACGAACCCTGCGCCGCCCTGCCCGAAATACGTGCGCCAGTCCGTCATCACGTGATACAGCCGGCCACCGATCAAGCCGAACGGTACGGCCCATAACGCGATGTCGTAGATCACGCCCGATTCGCCGCCGCGTTCAACCCAGCGCCGGTCGCCGATCATCAGCGCCGCGATAATGCCGGCGATGATGAACAGCGCATACGCCCGGATCGGCAGCGGGCCGAGATGCCAGACCCCCTGCGGTGGACTAGGTAGGTAAGCGAGCGTCGTCGTCACGCGGAAACCCTCTGTCGCACCCCGTCCGCCAATTCCTGCGCCAGCGTGCGCACCCGCGCCGCACCGCCATCGCCCAGCGCCGACACCAGCGCCGAGCCGACAATCACGCCGTCTGCATACGCCGCGATCTCGGCGGCTTGCTCGCCGGACCGCACCCCCAAGCCCACGCCGACCGGAATGTCGGACACCTCCTTGACCCTGCTCACCAGTTGGGGAGCCGCCTGCGATACGACGTCCCGTGCACCCGTCACGCCCATCGTCGACGCGGCATAGACGAAACCGCGGGACGCATCGACCGTGTCCGCCAGCCGCTGCGGGGTCGACGACGGCGCGACCAGGAAGATCCGGTCGAGCCGATGCCGATCCGACGCCGACAGCCATTCACCGGCCTCGTCGGGAATGAGGTCCGGTGTAATCATGCCCAACCCGCCGGCCGCCGCCAGATCCCGGGCAAACGAGTCGACGCCGTAGTGCAGGACCGGATTCCAGTACGTCATCACCACCGCACGGCCTCCGGCGTTGCTGATCGCCTCAACCGCGGCCAGCGAGTCGCGCACCCGCACACCGCCGTGCAATGCGGCCTCCGTCGCCCGCGCGATCGTCGGCCCGTCCATGCCGGGATCCGAATACGGCACACCCACTTCAATGACATCGCAACCGGCATCGACCAAAGCGGTCATCGCCGCAATCGAACCCGGCACGTCCGGGTATCCGGTCGGTAGGTACCCGATCAACGCAGAACGGTCATGCTGGCGGCACGACGCGAAAAGCTCGGCCAACCGTGCGGGTTCAGCCACGTGCATCGCCTTCGTCGTCCAGGAGGCCGAACCACTTCGCCGCGGTAGCAACGTCCTTATCACCACGCCCGGACAGGTTCACCACGATGATGCTGCCCGGTCCCAATTCCGCACCCAGAACCAACGTGCCGGCCACGGCGTGCGCCGACTCGATCGCCGGGATGATGCCTTCTGTGCGGCACAGCAGCCGAAACGCGTCCATCGCCTCCGTGTCGGTGATCGGCCGATACTCCGCGCGCCCGATGTCCTTCAACAGGGCGTGTTCCGGCCCGACACCCGGGTAATCCAGTCCTGCTGAAATGGAATGCGACTCGATGGTCTGGCCGTCCGCGTCCTGCAGCAGGTAGGAGTACGAACCCTGGAAGGCGCCCGGCGACCCACCTGCGAAAGTCGCGGCATGCCTTCCTGTCTCGACGCCGTCGCCCGCCGCCTCGAATCCGACAAGCCGGACACCGGGCTCATCGATGAAGGCATGAAAGATGCCGATCGCGTTGGAACCCCCACCGACGCAGGCAGTCACCGCATCGGGCAGTCGTCCGGCCTGCGCCAGGATCTGGGCGCGAGTCTCCAGACCGATGACGCGCTGAAAATCGCGGACCATCATCGGGAACGGATGCGGACCCGCGGCCGTGCCAAAGCAGTAGTACGTCCGATCGGCGTTGGTCACCCAGTCACGGAACGCTTCATTGATCGCATCCTTGAGCGTCTGCGAGCCGGCTTTCACCGACACCACCTCGGCGCCCAGCAGCCGCATGCGCGCGACGTTGAGTGCCTGGCGGGCGGTGTCGACCGCGCCCATGTAGATCACGCATTCCAAACCCAGCAACGCGCACGCGGTCGCCGTGGCCACTCCGTGCTGGCCCGCTCCGGTTTCGGCGATCACCCGCGTCTTTCCCATCTGCTTGGCGAGCAGCGCCTGGCCGAGAACGTTATTTATCTTGTGGGAACCGGTGTGATTAAGGTCTTCTCGTTTCAAAAAGACCCGCGCACCACCGGCGTGCTCACTGAGCCGGGCGGCCTCATAAAGGGGCGAGGGCCGCCCGCTGTAGTGGCTCTGGAGGCGATCGAGGGTATCGAGGAATTCCTGATCGCTGCGGGCCTTTTCGTACGCTGCGGTGACTTCTTCGATGACCGCCATGAGCGCTTCGGCGACGTACCGTCCGCCGTACACGCCGAAATGCCCCCGGCTGTCGGGGTCGTGTTTCGTGGGTTCGGCAATCCCCGCGCTCGAACGCGGAAGTTCGGTGCCGGCGAGCTCAGGCACGTTACTGGCGGGTTGTTTTCGGGCAGGAGGGATGTGTGCCGGCGGTGACCAGGTCGGCCACGGCGCTGCGGGGATCACGGCTGGTCACCAGCCCCTCGCCGACGAGCACGGCGTCGGCGCCCGCACCCGCGTAAGCCAGCAGATCGGCAGGACCCCGGATGCCCGATTCCGCAATGCGAATCACATTGGTGGGCAAGCCCGGAGCGATCCGCGCGAAACAATCGCGATCGACTTTCAACGTCTTCAAGTCGCGCGCATTGACACCGATGACGCCGGCACCGGCCTGCAACGCGCGATCGGCCTCTGCTTCGGTGTGCACCTCGACCAGGGCCGTCATACCCAACGACTCCGTCCGGTCAAGCATCGAAACCAGCGCGGACTGCTCGAGCGCGGCCACGATCAGCAGCAGCATGTCCGCGCCGTGCGCGCGGGCCTCGTGAATCTGATAGGGCCGGACGATAAAGTCCTTGCGCAGCAACGGTACCGACACCGCCGCACGGACCGCATCCAAGTCAGCCAGCGACCCGTTGAACCGCCGCTGCTCGGTCAGCACACTGATGATGCGGGCGCCGCCGCCCTCATAGGCGCGGGCCAGTTTCGCCGGATCCGAGACAGACGCCATCTCACCGCGGGACGGGCTAGCACGCTTGACCTCGGCGATCACCCCGATGCCGGGTTCGCGCAATGCCGCCATGACGTTTCGCGGCGGCGGAGCATCACGGGCCGCGGCCTTGACCTCGGCCAACGGCACGACGGCCTCGCGGGCGGCAACGTCGGCACGCACTCCCTCGATGATGGAGTCGAGCACGGTTGCCGAACTCATCGCGTTGCAGCTCCTTCCTGAAGCTCCCCCGCCGGCACGCGGTCGAACATGACGGAAAGGGTAGCCGTCGTGAGCGTGCCGCCCGTCACCGACCCTCGGTGTCGGAATCCCGGGTCGGGTCGCGGCCCTCGTCGATGGCATCCCACATCATCCGTTCTGACATCGTCCCCCCTGAATCACCACGTTCCGCCGCGGCGCGCCGTTCAGCCGGTGACGCGTATCTCGCCGCCCCGGCGGCGCCCTTGACCGCTCGGCGCATCAGCAGGACCGCCGCCGCCAACGTCACCAACGCGGCCGCCAGCGTCACGGCCGCACCCGTGTCATCCCGCTCGCTACCCACCAGCGACACCACCGGAATCTGCGCCAGGTCGGCGCCGCGGACCGAGACGTCGCGGATGACCCACAGGCTGACGGCCAGGTAGGCCGCGCCGGCGCTGACCGCCGCGACAAGCACCGCCAACACCCGCAACAGCCAGCCGCGCACCGCCAGCGCGGCGACGGCCGCGGCGAGCAGCAACAGCGCCAACGGGACCAGGGCCGCCGACCACGACGCCCCGGACAGCGTCGTCGTGCGCGGCAGGCCCAGCCCGTCGAACGACCGCAGCACCACCCACGGCAGCCGCGACGCCACCCACAGCCCCGCCGCGGCGACCACCAGCAGGAGCTGGGCGACGCGGATCATCGCGCCGGCGCGGTCAAAGTTTCGGCGGCGGCGATGGCGTTGAGTACGGCTTTCGCCTTGTTGGCGGCCTCGGTGTATTCGTAGGGGCCGTTGGAATCGGCGACCACACCGCCGCCGGCCTGCACGTATGCGGTGCCGTCGCGCATCAGCGCGGTGCGGATCGCGATCGCGAAGTCGGCGTTACCCGCAAAGTCGAGGTAGCCGACGACGCCGCCGTACAGGCCGCGACGCGTCTTCTCGACCTCTTCGATCAGCTCCATCGCACGCACCTTCGGAGCACCCGACAACGTGCCGGCCGGGAAACATGCGGTGACGGCATCCAGCGCCGTGCGGCCGTCGGCGAGTTGACCGGTGACCGTCGACACCAGGTGCATGACGTGGCTGTAACGCTCGATGTGGCTGTAGTCATCGACGCGGACGGTGCCCGGCCGGCAGAC
Source organism: Mycobacteriaceae bacterium (assembly GCA_019245755.1). Classification (GTDB taxonomy): domain Bacteria; phylum Actinomycetota; class Actinomycetes; order Mycobacteriales; family Mycobacteriaceae; genus Mycobacterium. The sequence goes on from JAFARC010000024.1 coordinate 31,840, forward strand.
CCGGCCCAGATCGTTGCGGCCGAGGTCCACCAGCATCAGGTGCTCGGCGCGCTCCTTGTCGTCGGCGAGCAGTTCCTTCTCCAGCAGGACGTCCTCCTCCTCGGTCTCCCCGCGCCAGCGGGTCCCGGCGATCGGGTGTGTGGTCGCACACCCGTCCTTCACCGTGACCAGCGCCTCGGGGCTGGAACCGACGATCGAGAAGTCAACCTGGCCCTGGTCGTTTGGCACGTGCAGCAAATACATATACGGGCTCGGGTTGGACAGTCGCAACATCCGGTACACGTCGATCGGATCGGCGTCGGTATCCATCTCGAACCGCTGCGACGGCACGACCTGGAAGGCCTCCCCGGCCTCGATGTCGGCGACCAGCTTCTCCACGATCGCCCCGTACTCCTCGATGGTGCGCTGAAAGCGGTGCAACGGCGCGGGCCGGTCGAAGATCGCGACCGTCGACGGCAGCGGCTGCCCAAGCGCCTCGGTCATCACATCGAGTCGGGCCACCGCGTCGTCGTACGCCCAGTCCACACGCTCGTCGGTGCCGTTCCAGTTCACCGCGTTGGCGATCAGTGTGATCGTGCCCTCGTGGTGGTCAACGGCCGCGACGTCGGTGGCAAGCAACAGCACCATGTCCGGCAGCTTCAGGTCGTCGACGGCACGTTCGGGCAGCCGCTCCAGGCGCCGGACCATATCGTAGGCGAAAAAGCCGACCAACCCGCCCGACAGCGGCGGCAGGCCGGGCACCGCCACGCTGGCCAGCAGGTCCATCGTCGCCCGCAGCGCCTGCAACGGATCGCCGCCGCGGGGCGCATCCTGTGGTGTCACGCCGAGCCACGCCGCCTCGCCGTTGCGCACGGTCAGCGCCGACGGGGCACCCGCTCCGATGAACGACCACCGCGACCATGACCTGCCGTTCTCGGCGGACTCCAGCAGGAACGTGCCCGGGCGGTTGGCGGCCAACTTGCGGTAGGCCGACAGCGGCGTCTCACTGTCGGCGAGGACCTTGCGGGTGACGGGCACGAACCGGTGCTCGGCGGCCAGCGCGCGGAACTCCTCGCGGCTGGTCGTGATGGCGAGATCAGCGGTCGAGGGCACCTGTTCATCTTCCCATCTCATTCCCATCTCATTCCCATCTCATGTTTCATCGCCTGGAGCGCGCGTAGCGTAGTGCGGCATGAAACGCGGTGACCTCGTCGACGAATTCGTCCTGCCCGACCAGAGCGGCAAGCCGCGTGAGTTCAGCGAATTCCTGGCCGACGGGCCAGTGGTGCTGTTCTTCTATCCGGCGGCGGGGACCCCAGGATGCACCCGAGAGGCGTGCCACTTCCGGGACCTGTCGAAGGAATTCTCCGACGTCGGCGCGTCCCGGGTCGGAATCAGCCGCGACCCGGTGAACAAGCAGGCCAAATTCGCCGAGGCCCACGGATTCGACTTCCCGGTGTTGTCGGACGCCGACGGCACCGTCGCCGCGGAGTTCGGGGTCAAGCGCGGGCTGCTCGCCAAGTTCATGCCGGTCCAGCGCAAGACCTTCGTCGTCGATACCGACCGCAAGGTCCTCGAGGTGATCGGCAGCGAGGTCAACATGAACGTGCACGCCGACAAGGCGTTGGAGGTGCTGCGGGCGCGGCAGTCCGCCTAGCGGCCCTGACAACACCGTGTCGGTGATCACCCGCGGCTAATCGTCGTCCAGCAGCACCTCGGCGTCGAAGCAGCTGTGGTCGCCGGTGTGGCATGCGCCGCCGACCTGATCGACCTCGAGCAGCACGGTGTCGCCGTCGCAGTCCAGCCGCACCGAGTGCACGCGCTGGGTGTGACCGGACGTCGCGCCCTTGACCCACTGCTGTTGCCGGGAGCGCGAGTAATACGTCGCCTCGCGGGTGGTCAGGGTGCGGGCCAGCGCGTCGTCATCCATCCAGGCCACCATCAGCACTTTTCCCGTGCCGCGTTCCTGCGCGACAGCGGTGATCAGGCCGTCGGCATCGCGTTTGAGGCGCGAAGCGATCCGGGCGTCCAGCGCAGCAGTCATCGCACGACGATCCCTTCTGCCGCCATCGCCGCCTTGACCTGGGTAATGGTCAGCTCCCGGAAGTGGAACACGCTGGCGGCGAGCACGGCGTCGGCGCCTGCAACAACAGCGGACGTGAAATGTTGCACCGCGCCAGCGCCGCCGCTGGCTATCACCGGCACCGTCACCGCCGCGCGCACCGCCCGCAGCATCGGCAGGTCGAACCCGGCCTTGGTGCCGTCGAAGTCCATGGAGTTCAGCAGGATCTCGCCGACGCCGAGCTCGGCGCCGCGCACGGCCCACTCCACCGCGTCGATGCCGGTGCCGCGCCGGCCTCCGTGCGTGGTGACCTCCCAGCCCGAGAGCGTCGGCCGCGACCCCCGGGGAACAGTGCGGGCGTCGACCGACAGCACGATGCACTGCGAGCCGAACCGGCGGGCCAGATCGGCAAGTAGCTCCGGGCGCGCGATCGCGGCGGTGTTGATCGACACCTTGTCGGCTCCAGCCCGCAGCAGCATGTCCACATCGTCAACCGACCGCACGCCGCCGCCGACCGTCAGCGGGATGAACACCTGCTCGGCGGTGCGCCGCACCACGTCGAGCATCGTTGCGCGACCGGAAGACGACGCGGTGACGTCGAGAAACGTCAGCTCGTCGGCGCCCTCGGCGTCATACGCGGCGGCCAATTGCACCGGGTCACCGGCGTCGCGCAGGTTCGCGAAATTGACGCCTTTGACCACCCGGCCGTCATCGACGTCCAGGCAGGGGATCACCCGGACCGCAACGTCGGTTCTCGCGGCCATCAGTACGACTCCGGTGCGCCGACTTCGTTGAGGATCTCCAGGATCTGGCCGTGGCAGCCCGGGCCGCCCGCGAGCGCCGAACGGGCCGACGGTGTCCAGTCCCGTCCGGTCAAATCGGTCACGATGCCGCCGGCGGCTCGCACCAGTGCCACCCCGGCGGCGTGATCCCAGATGTGGTCGCCGAAACTGATCGCACCGCCGAGCATTCCGGCGGCGGTGTACGCAAGGTCTACGCCGGTGGCGCCGTGGATGCGGACCCGTGACGACACCCGGCTGAGGTGTTCGACCACCGCGAGCCGGTATCGGCCGGGAAACCGGCCGCGCCAGTCCACGTTGAACGTGCCGACCCCCACGATCGCGTCGACGAGGTCAGCGGATTCCAGCGGTTGCTGCTCGGCACCGTTGCAGCGCAGCGGGCCGCCCACCACCGCGGTGAAGCGCTCCCCGGTGAACGGCAGCCACGTCAAGCCCGCGACCGGCTCGCCGTCGCGGATCAGGCCCAGCAGGATGCCGGCCAGCGGCAGGCCCGCAGCGTAGTTGAACGTGCCGTCGATCGGGTCGAGCACCCAGACCAGCGGCGACTCGAGGTCGGCGCCGCCGAACTCCTCGCCGTGCACCTCGATTCCGGTGGCCGAAACGAGCGCCTCGGCCACCTGCCGCTCGATCGCAAGGTCGATCTCGGTGGCGAAGTCGTTGCCTTTCTTGCGCACCGCAGAACCCGCGCCGCGGCCCTGGACGAACCGCTCGGCGGCCTCGTCGAGGATCACGGCCGCCTCGGCAACCAGCGCGTCCAGGTCAGCGGTGTCAGACATGGTGCGGACCTACTGCTTGACCGCCGCAAGCGCCTGCGGCAGCGTGAATCGCCCGGCGTAGAGGGCTTTTCCGACGATCGCGCCCTCGACGCCGATCCGCGTCAGCAGGGCGATCGCGCGCAGGTCATCGAGGCTGGACACGCCGCCGGAGGCGATCACCGGTGCGCCGGTGCGCTCGGCGACGCCGGACAGCAGGTCAAGGTTGGGACCGGTCAACGTGCCGTCCTTGGTCACGTCGGTGACGACGAACCGCGAACAGCCCTGACTGTCAAGGCGGTCAAGCACGTACCACAGGTCACCACCATCGGTCTTCCAGCCGCGCCCGCGCAGCCGGTGGTTGCCGTCGACGACCTGCACGTCGAGCCCGACCGCGATTTTGTCGCCGTGCTCGGCGATCACCTGGGCGCACCAGTCGGGGTTCTCCAGCGCCGCCGTGCCGAGATTTACCCGAGTGCAGCCGGTGGCCAGCGCCGCCTTCAGCGACTCGTCGTCGCGGATGCCGCCGGACAGTTCGACGTTGACGTCCAGGCGGCCGATCACCTCGGCCAGAAGGTCGCGGTTGGAGCCGCGCCCGAACGCCGCGTCGAGGTCCACCAGGTGGATCCACTCGGCGCCGTCGTGCTGCCAGCCCAGCGCGGCGTCCACGGCTGAGCCGTATTCGGTTTCGCTGCCGGCCTGGCCCTGCACCAGGCGCACGGCACGGCCGTCGACCACGTCAACCGCAGGCAGCAGGATAAGGGGCACGTTGGACAACCTAGTTCAGTCCCCGCACCCAGTTGCTCAGCAGCGTCGCACCGGCGTCGCCGCTCTTCTCCGGGTGAAACTGGGTGGCCGCCAGTGCCCCGTCCTCGACGGCGGCCAGGAACGGCACATGGTGGGTGGCCCAGGTCAGGACCGCGTCGCCGGCGCCCTCCCAGCACTGCGCGGCGTAGGAGTGCACGAAGTAAAAGCGGGTGTCGGGATCCAGTCCGGCGAAAAGCGGGCTGCCCTGGGCCGGCTCGACGACGTTCCAGCCCATGTGGGGGATGACGGGCGCGTTCAACCGGGTGACGGCGCCGGGCCACTGCCCGCAGCCCGCCGATTCAACGCCGAATTCGACGCCGCGGGCGAACAGGATCTGCATCCCGACGCACACACCGAGCACCGGACGGCCATGCGACAGGCGCTCGGCGATGATCTTCTCCCCGCCGATGCCGCGCAGGCCGGTCATGCACGCCTCGAACGCGCCGACCCCGGGCACCACGAGACCGTCGGCAGCGGCGGCCGCGGCGGGATCGGCGGTGACCTCCACGTCGGCGCCCACCCGCTGCAGCGCCCGCTGGGCCGAGCGGAGATTGCCGGAGCCGTAGTCCAGGACCACCACGGAGTTCGTTGTCACAGACTGCCTTTGGTGGAGGGGACGCCGGTGATCCGGGGATCGCGTTCAACGGCCTGCCGCAGTGCCCGGGCGACGGCCTTGTACTGCGCCTCGGTAATGTGGTGCGGATCGCGCCCGTAGAGCGTGCGCACGTGCAGTGCGATGCGGGCGTTCATGGCCAGTGACTCGAACACGTGCCGGTTGATCACGGTGTGGTACGGGACGCTGGATCCGGCGATCGTGGTGTGGCGCAGATGATCCGGCTCGCCGGTGTGCACGCAGTAGGGCCGGCCGGACACATCGACGGCCGCCTGCACGAGGGTCTCGTCCATCGGGATGAACGCGTCCCCGAAGCGGCGGATGCCCCTCTTGTCGCCGAGCGCCTGGGCCAGCGCTTGGCCCAGCACGATCGCGGTGTCCTCGACGGTGTGGTGTGCCTCGATCCCGACGTCGCCCTCGGCTCTTACGGTCAGGTCGAAGCCGGCATGGCTGGCAAGCGAGCTGAGCATGTGGTCGTAGAACGGCACCCCGGTGTCCACGTCGACGACCCCGGTGCCATCCAGGTCCAGTTCGACGACGATCTTGGACTCCTTGGTGGTCCGTTCGACACGGGCGCGGCGGTTCTCGGTCACGATGCTCCTAACGGCGTGGTGAGCTCGGTGGTCGCGAGCCGGGCGCTGACCTTCAGCAGCGCGTCGTTCTCGTGGGCCAAACCGGTGGTGGCGCGCAGGTATCCGGGCAGTCCGAGGTCGCGGATCAGCACACCGGCGTCCAGGTAGCGCCGCCAGGTGGCCGGCGCGTCGGCGAACTCCCCGAACAGCACGAAGTTCGCGTCGCTGTCGATCACCCGAAAACCCATGGCCCGCAATGCCTCGACGACCCGCCCACGTTCGGCGACCAGCGTCGCGACGCTGCCCAGGGTCTCGTCGGCGTGGCGCAGCGCCGCGCGGGCCGCGGCCTGGGTCGTCGACGACAGGTGATAGGGCAGCCGAACCAACAGCATCGCGTCGATCACGGCGGGCGCTGCGATCAGGTAGCCCAGTCGGCCGCCGGCGAATGCGAACGCTTTGCTCATCGTGCGGGTGACGACCAGCCTGGCCGGGTATTCTTCGATCAGCGCGATCGGGCTTGGGGCCGACGAGAATTCGGCGTAGGCCTCATCGACGATCAGGATGCCGGTGTCCATCGCATCGAGCAGCCGCCGCAGCTGGGCGAGCGAAACGCTTTGCCCGGACGGATTGTTGGGGCTGGCGACGAACACCACGTCTGGCCGGTGCTGCTCGATCGCGGCGGCCGCGACGTCGACGTCGAGGCTGAAGTCCGCGGCCCGGTGCGCCTCAAGCCAGCGCGTCTGGGTGCCACCGGAGATGATCGGGTGCATCGAGTACGACGGGACGAAGCCGATCGCCGACCGGCCCGGTCCGGCGAACGCCTGCAAAAGCTGTTGCAGGATTTCGTTGGAGCCGTTTGCCGCCCACAGGTTTTCCATGCCGACGCGCACACCCGTCTGCACGGTCAAGTAGCCGGCCAGGTCGCGGCGCAGCGCCACCGCGTCGCGGTCGGGATAGCGGTGCAGGTCGACGGCCGCTGCACGGACCGCGCGGGCGACGTCGTCGACGAGGGCCTGGGTTGGCGGGTGCGGGTTCTCGTTGGTGTTGAGCCGTACCGGCACGTCGAGCTGCGGTGCGCCGTACGGCGACCTGCCCCGCAGGTCCTCGCGCAGCGGCAAGTCGGCCAGCGTGACGCGCTGTCCGGGATTCACCGTTGGGGGCTCTTCGCGCACGCGACTCATCACCGCTCAAACCTCCGGCGCACCGCCTCGCCATGCGCGGGCAGGTTCTCGGCCTCGGCGAGCGCGATGACGTGTCCGGTCACATCTTTGAGCGCGGCCTCCGAGTAGTCGACGATGTGGATGCCGCGGAGAAAGGTTTGTACCGACAGGCCGCTGGAGTGGCGGGCACAGCCCGCGGTCGGCAGCACGTGATTGGAACCGGCGCAGTAGTCACCGAGGCTGACCGGAGCCCACGGGCCGACGAAGATCGCGCCGGCCGAGCGGATCCGGGCCGCGACGCCGGGTGCGTCCGCGGTCTGAATCTCCAGGTGCTCGGCCGCGTAGGCGTTCAGCACCGCGACCCCGGCGTCGATGTCGTCCACGAGCACGATCGCGGACTGGCGGCCGGTGAGCGCTGCGGTCACCCGCTGCCGGTGCACCGTGGTCTCCAGCTGGGCCGCCAGCTCGGCCAGCGTTCCCGCGACCAGCTCCACGCTGGCGGTGACCAGCACGCTGGCGGCCATCTCGTCGTGTTCGGCCTGGCTGATCAGGTCGGCGGCCACGTGCGCGGGGTCTGCGGTGTGGTCGGCCAGGATCGCGATCTCGGTCGGGCCGGCCTCGGCGTCGATGCCGACCACCGAGCGGCAGATCCGCTTGGCGGCGGTGACGTAGATGTTTCCCGGGCCGGTGATCATGTCGACCGGCGCCAACTCGGCGCCGTCGGTGTCGGTGCCGCCGTAGGCCAGCAGCGCCACCGCCTGCGCGCCGCCGACGGCCCACACCTCATCGACCCCGAGCAACCTGGCCGCCGCCAGGATCGTCGGGTGCGGCAAGCCGCCGAACGGTGCCTGCGGCGGGCTGGCGATGACCAGCGACTCCACCCCCGCGATCTGCGCCGGCACGACGTTCATCACCACACTCGACGGGTAGACGGCGTTGCCGCCCGGCACGTACAGGCCCACCCGCTGCACGGGCACCCAGCGCTCGGTGACCGTGGCCCCCGGTCCCAACACCGTGGTGATGTCGGTGCGGCGCTGATCCGAGTGCACCGCGCGGGCACGCTGGATCGCGACCTCGAGCGCGCAGCGGACACCGTCGTCGAGCCCGTCCAGCGCGTTGTCGAGCTCGCCGACCGGCACCCGGACGGCCGGCGGCCGCACACCGTCGAAGGACATGCCGTAGTCCAGCGCGGCGTCGGCGCCCCGCTGCGCAACCGCCTCCACGATCGGTCGGACCCGCGGCAGGACCGCGTCGACGTCGACCCGGCCCCGCGGCAGGACACCACGCAGCGCGACCGCACTCAGCGCGCTGCCGCGCAGGTCGATGCGGGCCATCTCCGGTGGCGGTACATTCACGCCCACCATTCTCCCAGAGCCGCACAACTCGATACCGTTGTGCGTCGGTCAACTGAACGGAGCCGCCATGTCCGCAAAGGATCATCCCAACAATGCCCCCGGCGTGCCGATGGTGTTTTCGCCGCGGCTGGAGCGCCTGCAGATCAAGTACATGAACCCGGTGATGCTGCGGGTGGCGCGCTACCTGCCGTCGATGGCGGTCGTCAAACACCGCGGTCGCACGTCGGGCAAGGATTACCAGACCGTCGTGAGCGCCTACCGCAAGGGCAACCTGATGGCGGTTCTGTTGATGCATGGCAAGACGAACTGGGTCAAGAACGTGCTGGCCGCGGGTGAGGCCGACGTCCAGAGGCTCGGCCGCGACGTGCACATCAGCAACCCGCGGGTGCTGCCGGCCGGCACCGACAGCGCCGACCTGCCGTGGATCGTCCGGCGCGGCGCGCACAGCGTCGGGGTGTTCGTCGCGGATATCGCCCAGCCCGTCGGGTGACGACGTTCGAAGTGATGGCTGGTCAGGTGTCGAGCCCGACGTCGAGCACGTTCACCGAGTGGGTCAGGGCACCCACGGCCAGGTAGTCGACGCCGGTCGCGGCGTACGCGCCCGCGGTGTCCAGCGACAGGCCGCCCGACGACTCCAGCTTCACCCACGGCGCCCGCGCGTCGCGGCGCTGCACCGCGATCTGGGTCTGCCACACCGGGAAGTTGTCCAGCAGCACCAGCGCGGTATCGCCGAGGTCCTCGCCCAGGAGGGCGTCGAGCTGCTCGAGTGAGTCGACCTCGACCTCGCACGGCAGCTCCGGCGCGACGGCGCGCACCGCCCGCAGCGCCGCGACGACCGAGCCGGCCGCCGCGACGTGGTTGTCCTTGATCAGCGCGGCATCGCCGAGGCCCATGCGGTGGTTCACCCCGCCGCCGACCCGCACCGCGTACTTCTGCAGCGCCCGCAGCCCCGGCAGCGTCTTGCGGGTGTCGCGGATCTTGGCCTTCGTACCGTCCACCGCGTCGACCCACCGCGCCGTCGCGCTGGCGATCCCTGACAGGTGGCAGAGCAGGTTCAGCATCGTGCGCTCGGCGGTGAGCAAGCCCTGGGTGGGGGCCTGCAGCCGCAGCAGCGGGTCACCGGGCTGCAGCCGGTCGCCGTCGGACACCCGCTCGAGCAGGCGATAGCCGCCGGGACCGAGCACTTCGTCGAGCGCCAGCAGCGCGACGTCGATGCCGGCGACCACGCCGGGCTCGCGGGTGACCACCGCCGCGATCGCGGTCGCCTCGGGCGGCACGGTGGCCAGCGTGGTGACGTCGGGGCCGCAGCGCAGGTCCTCGTCGAGGGCGCGGCGGACCACGGCGCGAGCCTCGGTGAGCTCGTAGGCGCTGAGCCCCATCAGCAGCACGCCCAGGCCGCCACCGGCGCGTCGGCGCTACGTGCCTGCGCCGGATCGGGTTGCGGGTAGTCGGCGCGGTGGTGGCAGCCGCGGGTTTCGGTGCGCGCCAGCGCGGCTGCGGCCACCGCGCGGGCGGTGACCGTCAACGCAACGTCCTCGGCGTCGATGCGGGACGCGGGGCTGCGCGGCGCGGCGTCGTCGAGTTCGCCGATGAGCCGGTGCAGGCCTTCGCCGGTGCGGACCACCGACGCATACCGGCTCATCGCGTGCTGCAGCCTGCGGCGCGGAAGGGCCGCGCGGATGACGGGTTCGGGCAGCCGTGCGGTGGTCGCGCCCGCTGCCGCGGCGTGCTCGGCTGCGGCCCGGCCGGCGCGGCCGCCGACCACCAGGCCCTCGAGCAGGCTGTTGGAGGCGAGCCGGTTCGCACCGTGCATGCCGGTGCGCGCCACCTCGCCGGCGGCAAACAACCCGGCCAGCGCGGTGCGTCCGATCACGTCGGTGACCACGCCGCCGCAGCTGTAATGCGCGCCCGGCAGCACGGGGATCGGCTGGCGGGTGGGGTCGATGCCTGCCGTGCGGCACGCGGCACTGACGGTCGGGAACCGGTGTTGCAAGCCGACGATGCCGCGTGCGTCGAGGTACACGCACCGATCGCCGGTCTCGGCCAGTCGCGCCTCCACCGCCGCGGCGACCACGTCGCGAGGGGCCAGATCGCCCATCGGGTGAACCCCCGCTGTCACCGAGCGGCCCTTGGCGTCGACGAGTATCGCGCCTTCGCCGCGCAACGCCTCGGTGATCAGCGGCCGCCGTCCGTCGGCGTGGCCGTCGAACAGCATCGTCGGATGGAACTGGACGAACTCGATGTCGGCCACCGCCACACCGGCCCACAGTGCCAGCGCGACACCGTCGCCGGTGGACCCGTCCGGGTTGGTGGTCGCCCGGTAGAGGTGGCCCAGGCCGCCGGTAGCCAGGATGACCGCGGGTGCGTGCACCACACCGATGCCCTCGTCATTGCGCACCAGCAGTCCGGTCACACCACTGGTGTCGTAAAGCACCTGCAGCGCAACATGATTACGACGAATGTCGAGGATGTTCGCGGCGTGGTCGAGCGCGCGCTGCACCTCCGCACCGGTCGCGTCGCCACCCGCGTGGATGATGCGGTGGCGGGAGTGCCCGCCCTCGCGGGTGAGCGCCCAGCGGCCCGGCGCCGACTCGTCGAACCGGGCGCCGTCACCGACGAGCTCGGCCACCGCCGCATAGCCCTCGGCGACGATCGAGCGGACGGCGTCGGGGTCGCAGAGCCCGCCGCCCGCCGCGACCGTGTCGGCGACGTGGGCGTCCACCGAGTCGTCGGTGGCCGGCAACACCACGGCGATGCCGCCCTGCGCGTAGTGGGTGGCGGTCTTGCCGGCCTTGCTGAGCACCATGACCGAGCTACCCCGCCGATGCGCGGCAAGCGCGGCGGCAAGACCGGCAACCCCGGTGCCGATCACGACGACGTCGGCCCTGCTGTCCCACGCCGTCATTCGCCGCCGCCGGGTTGGCCGATCTCGATCATCCGCTGCACGCTGCGCCGGGCCAGTCGAGCGGTGTGGAGGTCGACGTCGACCTCGTCGGTGCCGTCGATCAGGCAGCGCAGCAGCGCGGCGGGCGTGATCATCTTCATGTACTTGCATGACGCGCGGTCGTTGACCGCACGGAAGTCGACCTGCGGTGCGGCCCTTCGCAACTGGTGCAGCATGCCGATCTCGGTGGCCACCAGCACCTCGCGCGCGCGGGTGGCGCGGGCGGCGTCGAGCATGCCCCCGGTCGACAGGATCTTCACCCGGTCGGCGGGCACGGCCCCCGCGCCGGCCAGGTACAGCGCCGAAGTCGCGCAACCGCATTCGGGATGCACGTACAGCTCGGCATCGGGGTGCCTGCGGGCCTGCCCGGCCAGTTCGTCGCCGTTGATACCGGCGTGCACGTGGCACTCGCCCGCCCAGACGTGCATGTTCGTCCTGCCGGTCACCCGGCGGACGTGCGCGCCGAGGAACTGGTCGGGCAGGAACAGCACCTCGCGGTCGGGGTCGATCGAGGACACCACCTCGACCGCGTTGGCGGACGTGCAGCAGATGTCGGTGAGGGCCTTGACCGCGGCGGTCGTATTGACGTAGGAAACCACCACCGCGTCGGGATATTCGGCCTTCCAGGCGCGCAGTTCGTCGGCCGTGATCGACTCGGCCAGCGAGCAGCCGGCCCGCTGGTCGGGAATCAGCACGGTCTTGTGCGGGCTGAGGATCTTGGCGGTCTCGGCCATGAAGTGGACACCGCAGAAGACGATGGTGTTTTCCGGCGCGTCGGCCGCGACGCGGGACAGCGCCAGCGAATCCCCGACGTGATCGGCGACATCCTGGATGGCCGGCAGCTGGTAGTTGTGAGCGAGCAGCGTGGCACCACGCAGCGTGGCCAGCCGGCGCACCTCGGCGGCCCATTCGGCGGTCGGCTCGACCCCGAGTTCGTCAACCCGGTCAACGACCGTCATGGCCGCCTCCTCACGTCGCCGGGTTTTCGACTTATAATCGAAAACATGCCACATGGTAACACCGCGCACGAGGTGCTGGCCGTCGTGTTCCAGATTCGCCACCTGGGCACGCCGAAGCCGCAGCTCAGCGTGCTGCTGTGGGAGCGGGCGATGAACCCACAGCGGGGGGCGTGGTCGCTGCCGGGCGGTCGGCTGCGTCACGACGAGGACATGACCAGTTCGGTCCGCCGTCAACTGGCCGAGAAGGTCGACCTGCGTGAGCTGACCCACCTCGAGCAGCTCGCGGTGTTCTCCGACCCGGCCCGCGTGCCCGACACCCGCACCATCGCGTCGACGTTCCTCGGGCTGGTGCCCTCCCCCGCCACCCCCGCGCTGCCGCCCGACACCCGCTGGCATCCCGTCAACGCGCTGCCTCCGATGGCTTTCGACCACGGCACGATGATCGCCCACGCCCGCGCCAGGCTGGTCGCGAAGCTGTCCTACACGAACCTCGGATTCGCCTTGGCGCCGAAGGAATTCGCGCTGTCGACGTTGCGTGACATCTATGGTGCCGCGCTCGGCTACCAGGTGGACGCGACGAACCTGCAGCGGGTGCTGGCACGGCGCGGGGTCATCTCGCCGACCGGCACCACCGCCAGGTCGGGCCGCAGCGGCGGGCGGCCCGCCGCGCTGTACCGGTTCACCGATTCCCGGTTGCGCGTCACCGACGAATTCGCCGCACTTCGACCGCCCGGGTGAGTCGATTGGGATTTTAACGTCTTCTTAAGGAAGAATGGCCGGTTGGTCACGAAGGAGTGTCAACCTATGGACTCTGCCAGCATGGCCGCCGCGACCGGCCCCGACTGGATCGGCTATGCCCCGCACCACGAGCTGCAGCGCGGGCGTCCGCTGCTGCCGGAGCATGACCCGTTCTACCAGCCGCCGCCCGGCTACCAGCACGCCAGGCCCGGCACCGTGCTGCGGTCCCGCGAGGTCGAGCTGGCCTTTCTCGGGCTCATCCCGCAGCAGTTCACCGCCACCCAGCTGCTGTACCGCAGCACCGACATGCACGGGCGGCCCGAGGCCACGGTGACGACCGTGCTGGTGCCCACGGAACGCGGGCCCGAGGCGATGTGCCCGCTGGTTTCGTACCAGTGCGCGATCGACGCGGTGGCCGCGCGGTGCTTTCCCTCGTACGCGCTGCGGCGCGGTGCCAAAGCCGTCGGCGCGCTGGCGCAGTTGGAGTTCTTGCTGATCGCCGCGGCGCTGGCGGAGGGCTGGGCCGTGTCGGTGCCCGACCACGAAGGCGCGCACGGCTCGTGGGGCACACCGTATGAGCCGGGCTACCGAGTCCTCGACGGCATCCGCGCCGCGCTGCGCTGCGAGCGGTTGGGCCTGTCCGCCGGCGCGACGGTCGGGCTGTGGGGCTACTCCGGCGGCGGGCTGGCATCCGCGTGGGCCGCCGAAGTGGCCGCCGACTACGCACCCGAACTCGGCATCGTCGGCGCCGTGCTCGGCTCGCCGGTCGGCGACCTGGGGCACGCGTTCAAGCGGCTCAACGGCACCTTCTACTCCGGCCTGCCGGCCATGGTGGTCGCCGCCCTGGGCCACGCCTTCCCCGAGCTGGACCGGGTGCTCCAGCGGCACGCCACCGACGAGGGCCGCGCGCTGCTGCAGTCGCTGGAGAAGATGACCACCATCCCCGCCGTGCTGCGGATGGCGCACCAGAACATGGATTCCTACGTCGACCGGCCGCTGGAGGACATCCTCGACGAGCCGGAGGTCCAGTACGTCTTCGACAGCATCCGGCTCGGCACCGCGACCCCGTCTGCGCCGGTGCTGCTCGTGCAGGCGGTGCACGACAAGATCGTGGGCGTGGACGACATCGACGAGCTCGCCGAAACCTACCGCGCCGGCGGGGCCTCGGTCACCTATCACCGGGACCTGTTCAGCGAGCACATGTTGCTGCACCCGATGTCGGCGCCGATGACGTTGCGGTGGCTGAGCGACCGCTTCGCCGGCCGGTCGCTCGACGAACACCTAATGCGCACCACCTGGCCCACGCTGTTCAACCCCTCGACCTACAAGGGCATGATCCAACTAGGGTTGATCGCCGCCAAGGTCATCACGGGCCGGCAGCTCAAGCGCCGCCCACTTTCGGAGGCCGACGCGTAGGGAGATTCCCGATGAAGACCGCGATCTGCGAAATGCTCGGAATCGACCTGCCGCTGCTGGCGTTCAGCCACTGCCGCGACGTGGTCGCCGCCGTCACCAACGCGGGCGGCTTCGGCGTGTTGGGCGCGTCGACCCACACTCCGGAAGAGCTGGAGCGGGAGCTCGGGTGGATCGACGCCGAGGTGGGCGCCAAGCCCTACGGCGTGGACATCATCGTGCCGGAGAAATACACCGGCAAGGGCCAGCGCCTGAGCTCCGAGCAGGTGGCCGAGATGATCCCGGCCGAGCACCGCCGGTACGTCGCGGCGCTGCTCGAAGGCCACGGCATCGCGCCGATCGAGCGGTTACGTCCGCCGCGGGTGGCGATCTCCGACGACGCCGGCGACGCGCTGCTGGGGGTGGCTTTCTCACATCCGATCAAGCTGATCGCCAACGCGCTCGGCCGGCCGCCCGCGTCGATGCTGGAGGCGGGCAGGGCGCACGGGGTGCCGGTCGCCGCGCTGGTCGGCGCGCGCGAGCACGCGATCAGGCAGGTCGAGGCCGGCGTCGACATTCTCGTCGCGGCCGGGACCGAGGCGGGCGGGCACTGCGGCGAGGTGACCACGATGGTGCTGGTGCCCGAGGTGATCGAGGCGATCCGGCCGATCCGCGACGTCCCGGTGCTGGCCGCGGGCGGCATCGTCACCGGCCGGCAGATGGCGGCCGCGGTCGCAATGGGCGCTGCAGGCGCCTGGACCGGGTCGGTGTGGCTGACAACCGAAGAGGCCGAGACCGCCCCGTACACCAAGCAGCGGATGCTGGCGGCCAGCTCCCGCGACACCGTCCGCTCGACCTGCCGGACCGGCAAACCGACGCGGCAGCTGAAGTCGGACTGGACCCAGGCCTGGGAGTCCGGCGCGGGACCGGATCCGCTGCCGATGCCGCTGCAGTCGATGCTCAGCGAGCCGGTGCTGCGCCGGGTCGACACCCTGGCCGCCAACGGTGACGCGGGCGCCCAAGCCCTGGCCACCTACTGGGTAGGGCAGGGCGTCGGGCTGATGAACAGCGTCAAGCCGGCGCGCCAGGTGGTCTACGAATTCGCCCAGGACTACCTGCAGGCCGCCGAACGGCTAGCCGACAGCCTCGGGGACTGACGGCTCGGCGCCGTCACCGACGTCGAGGTCGTCGTGCGCCGACGCCGCCACCATCGTGGCGTAGGTCAGCGCCGCGGCGGCGGCCGGCAGCAGCAGCGTCGCCAGCACCTGCAGTGGCGCGTGGCCGAAGAACACCGTCGACGCCTCGGTGACGTAATACACCCGGTGCTGCGGCGACACCGGCGCGGTAGCGACGTCGACTGCGCCGTAGCGCAGCCTGGCCAGCCCGGCGCCGACGGCCGCCGCGGCGGCGGCGGCGGCCACGCCGCCGAACACCAGTCCCGCCACCATCGCCGGGCCGCGGCGCCGCCGCCACTGCCACACCAGCACCGCCGCGACCACCGCGACGGCGATCACCAGGCCGACCATCATCACCGCCGAGACGAAGAAGTGGTCCGCCTCGTTGCCGAGATAGACGTGGAGCCGCTGGCCGGACCTGTTGAGTGCGACAACCCCGTGCACCGGCGGAGCGACCAGCACCCACACACCCCCGAGCAGCGCACCCGCGACCGCGAGCCCGGCCACCACCACCACGACCGCACGCCTCATCGGCGCGCCGGTCGGTCGGTGGAGTCGACGCGCCCGTGCCGAGAGCACTGCGCCCACCAACCGTCAGGACGAACCTGCACCACCATCCGTCGGCCACACTCGGCGCAAAACCGTGGCGGCTCCAGCCCGAGCTGCGCGGCCACCGGCACCCGGTCTTGTTCCCGGGTTTGCTCCGGTTCGCCGGTGTAGACATTGAACATCGGATTAGTCCCTACCCGACGCGCTGACCTGCGCCGACGCCGCGATCATGGCTCAATCGTCCGCAGATCGTCCGCAGGAGTTTCGAGCCGGGCCGCGATCACTTTACCGACCGCCGCGCGGGTGGACTCAGCGGTCAGGGCTTGTGCTTGTTGTTGCCGACCGTGGTGACCTGGATATTGCTGCCGGGGCCGGCGATCGCGCGGCTGTGGTTGCCGAACACGCGTGCGGTGTTGTTGTCGCCGAGTACGGCGTCTGCTTCGCTGCCATTGCCGACCACCAGGGCGGTGTTGTTGTTGCCGGCTACCGGTGGCCCGCCGCTGCCCGCTGCCGCCGCGCCGCTGCCCTCGCCGAACACCTGGGCCGTGTTGTTGTTGCCGAAATTGGCGAGTGCGGTGCTGCGGTTGCCGAATGCGGTCGCGGTGTTGCCGCTGCCGTGCGTTGCTTGGGCGATGGTGCCGTTGCCGACCGCAATGGCCGTGTTGTCGTTGCTGGGACCGCCATCGCTGGTGCTGGGTCCAAACCCTGCCTGCGCCGAGGTGGGGGTGGGGCCGACGACAGGGTTGTTGCCCGGGTTGCCGATCGCGATGGCCGTGTTGTGGGTGCCGTTCGTTGCGGTGGCGTTGGCGCCGTTGCCGATCGCGATGGCGGTGTCGAAGCCACCACTGGCCGCCGCCGTGGTGTGGGGGCCGATTCCGACAGCGATGTCGGTCGGGGTGGTGGCTGAGCAACCGGAACCGAGATCGATGCTCCCCGCCGCCGCGCACGACGCGTTCGCGACCGCAGGGGAACTCAGTGAACCCACCGCCAACGCGCCCGAGGCCAGCGCGCCTACCAGCAATCCACCCACCAGCCCCGAGTGGTTGTGGGCAGCGGTTGGCACCGCCCTGTGTCGACCCATCAGGTTGGCTCCTCTCGGGCAGCTGGCAGCCCACACGACCGCCGTACGGCAAGGAACCTAACACCGAATCGTCTCAGTCCGGGCAAATGCGATCTGCCAATTGACGAATCAGGATGGAATTGTTGATGCCCTAGCTAGTAATACTCGGGTACCAACGCCCCGGATGATGTTGACGTTGAAGGTGCCTACCTGTCTACAGCGTGGCGTTGAGCGCCTTGATGGGCATCTGCAGGTCGTCGAGCAGTTCCAGATCGGCCTCGGCGGGGCGGCCCAGCGTGGTCAGGTAGTTGCCGACGATCACCGCGTTGATCCCGCCGAGGATGCCCTGCTTGGCACCGAGGTCGCCCAGGGTGATCTCGCGACCGCCGGCGAACCGCAGCACGGTGCGCGGCAGCGCCAGCCGGAACGCGGCCACGGCCTTGAGCGCCTCGACCGCGGGGAGCACCTCGAGGTCGCCGAACGGCGTTCCGGGGCGTGGGTTGAGGAAGTTCAGCGGAACCTCGTCGGGGTCCAGCTCGGCGAGGTCGGCGGCGAATTCGGCGCGCTGCTCGAGGGTTTCACCCATGCCGAGGATGCCGCCGCAGCAGACTTCCATGCCGGCGTCGCGGACCATCGACAACGTGTCCCGGCGTTCCGCCCAGGTGTGGGTGCTGACCACGTGGGGGAAAAACGACCGCGCCGTTTCGAGGTTGTGGTTGTAGCGGTGCACACCCATCGCGGCGAGGCGGTCGACCTGCTGCTGGGTCAGCATCCCCAGCGAGCACGCGATGTGGATGTCGACCTCGTTGCGGATCGCCTCGATGCCCGCGGCGACCTGGGTGAGCAGCCGTTCGTCAGGGCCGCGGACGGCGGCGACAATGCAGAACTCCGTCGCGCCGGTCTTGGCGGTCTGCTTGGCGGCTTCGACCAGGCTGGGGACGTCGAGCCAGGCGCTGCGCACCGGCGAGGCGAACAGCCCCGACTGCGAGCAGAAATGGCAGTCCTCCGGGCAGCCGCCGGTCTTGAGGCTGATGATGCCCTCGACCTCCACCTCGGGCCCGCACCAGCGCATCCGGACCTCGTGGGCGAGTGCCAGCAGGTCATCGAGCCGGTCATCGGACAGCCGCAGCACCTCGAGTACCTGGTCTTGGTCCAGGCCTTCGCCGCGGTCCAGCACCTGCTCGCGGGCCAGCGCGAGGATGTCGTCGGTCACGCATGCTCCTTCAAGCTCTTGAACGGTGTTCAGGTTAGGGTAGCGGCGTGCAGCTGCACAAATGGCACGTGGTGGACGCCGCGACGGCGCTGCTGGACAGCTACGGGATCGCGGATTTGACCATGCGTCGGCTGGCCCGCGAGCTCAACGTCAGCCCGGGCGCGCTGTACTGGCACTTCGCCAACAAGCAGCAGCTGCTCGGCGCGGTCGCCGACCGGATCCTGCAGCCCGCGTGCGCGGGCGTGGTCGCGACGGGCTGGCGTGAGCGCGTCGAAGAGGTCGGTGTCACGCTGCGCGACGCGCTGCTGTCGCACACCGACGGCGCCGAGCTGGTGTCGGCCAGCTTCGCCGCCGGGCAGTCACCCGCGGTCCTGCAGATCGTGTCGCGGTTGGCCGATGCGGCCGGGGCGGCAGGGGTGGCGCCTGCGCAGGCCGAGCTGGTCGCTCGAACGGTCGTGCACTACGTGCTGGGGTTCGTGGTGGACGAGCAGTCGCGCCTGCAGTGGGACGCGGCCGGGGCACTGGCCGAGGAGCAGTCGGTGCTGTCGATCGACGCGAACGCCCGGTTCGCGTTCGGGCTGCGGCTGCTCATCGACGGCGTCGAGCGCGTGCCTCGGCCACTCGCTGCACAACGTCAATCGGCCGGTCCTCGGCGATCACTCGGATGACGACCCACCCGAGGCTCTCGAGCTTTCGAAGCCGGCCGATGTCCCTGACGTATTGCCTGCGCTCGGTGCGGTGCTGATCGCCGTCGTACTCAACGGCGACTCCGACCTCCTGCCAGCCCATGTCGAGCATGGCCACCAGGTGCCAATTCTCATGCACCGGAATCTGGGTGGCCGGCGCGGGGAACCCGGCATCGATCAACAGCAAGCGCAGCCAGGTCTCCTTCGGCGAGGCGGCGCCGCCGTCGACGAGCGGCAGCACACTCCTGAGCTGGCGCACACCGGGTGATCCGCGATGCCGGGTGGCCAGCCCGCCCACGGTCGCCCTGGAAAACGGCGTCGCTCTCATGAGCGCATCGAGGCGCGCGAGGGCCTGGGCGCGGGGCAGATGGCGGCCGAGGTCGAATGCGGTGCGGGCCGGTGTCGTCACGGGTAACCCAGCCACACGGGTGATCTCGTCGTTCGCCAGCATCTCGTTGCGGACCAGGAGACCGCGCTGTGGGCGCGAGCTCTTGAAGATGAGCTCGATGGGCACATCGGCGTCGATCCACCTGGCGCCGTGCAGCGCCGCGGCTGCGGCACCGGCCACCACCGCACGCCGGCGTGACCATAACCAGGCGCCACGCGTGCGGTCACGCAGGGTGGGCTCCCGGCCTTTGGGGACGAAGACGTCGCGGAAGATGGGCTTGTACCAGCGGCGCAACTGATATTCGGTGAGCCCGCCCGCGACGGCCTCGCTGCCGATCAACACCTCCGCCATGCCCCGATCGTGGCCCTGGGCACCGACATCTCATCGAGATCGACGCGGGCGCGAAGAAGTGCGAGTGTGGATCTGGCTAACGTCGATGTGGATGAGGGATCGGGTATTCGACGCGTTTGTTGCCGTCCCAGCGGCGCAGGCCGACCACCGTGGCGGTGATCTCGCGGGCGAGCCTGCGGATTGCGACGGCCGTTGCGACCTGGGCCGGGTCGACGCGGCGGGCCATGGTGAGGTGCGGGCTCCACTGACCCGGGACGGTGTTGGGTGCCGGCCCTGGCGTCAAGTACGGCAGGCAGATGCGGTACACCTCCGCCTGAAGTGCGATGAGCTCCGCGGTCGGCACCACCTGGCGCACCAGGGTGAACCTGGACTCGCCGAAAAGCATCGGCGCGCCGACGGTGCACGGCAACGGCAGCTGCAGAGTCACCGGGGACAGGAGCTCGTCGACGTGCGCGGCGATCGCGCCGGCGACCACCAGCGTGAGATGCGGCCGGCTGGTCTGAGCCGGGCAGCGCAGTCCCGCCGCGGAGAGCGCCTGCCATCCCTTCTTCGTCGTTGCCTCGGTGTTCTCGTCGAAGAGCAGCTCGACCGAATGGACCACTACGCGACCAGGCCGGCTAGCCAGCCGGCGTCGACCGCACGCACGCTGAGGCTTGCGAACTCATCGGTGGTCAAGGCGCTCGCTCCGGCCGGCAGGACACATCGCAGCGGCGCCATTTGGGCCAGCGCAGCCTGGTTGGACTCCTCGAGCACACCGGGGCGCGCCGGCCAGGCGCCGATGACCAGTCCGGCACACTGGACGTCGCGCGCGGCGAGCGCTTCCAGGGTCAGCGCGGTGTGGTTGAGGGTGCCCAGCTGCGGCGTCGTCACCACCAGTACCGGGGCATGAAGGTCGATGGCCAGCTCGCGCAGCGTCGTCCCGTCGGACCCCAGCTCAACCAGCAGACCACCGGCGCCCTCGACCAGCGTCAGCTGGCGCGACCGGTCGACGGCCCGCACGAACACGTCCAGCTCCACCCGAATCGGCAGCGGCCGCGCCGAGCGCTGCGCCGCGGCCGCCGGAGCTAACGGGTCCGGATACCGCCACGAGCCGACCACGTTCGACACCCCGGACAACCGGCGCACCTGAACGAGGTCATCGTCGCCGACAGCGGTGCCGGTCTGCACCGGCTTGCACACCACCACGTCGAGGCCGGCCTGCCGTGCCCGACTGGCCAGCGCCGCGGTGGCGATCGTCTTCCCCACCCCGGTGTCGGTTCCGGTGATCATGAGCACGCTCACGTGCGGGTCGCGCGGAGCACTTCCGTCAACACCCGCTGGGCGCTGTGCAGCTCGTCGGTTGTCAGCGACGCCCGCGCCGTCAGCCGCAGCCGCGACGTACCGGGCGGCACCGAGGGTGGCCGGAAGCAGCCCACCCGCACGCCGCGGTCCAGGCATTCGGTGGCTGCGGCCAGGGCCCGCTCCGGCTCGCCGAGGATCACCGAAATCACCGCCGACCCCGGGGTTTCGGCCACGCCGCAGGCGCGGGCCAGCGCGGCGGCGTTGCGCAGCACGGCCTGCGGCAGGTCGGGCCGGTCGACGAGAACGTGCAACGCGGCCAGCGCAGCGCCGAGCGCCGCGGGCGCCAGGCCGGTGTCGAAGATGAACGGCCGCGCGGCGTCGATCAGATGGTCGCGCACCGCGACCGGACCCAGCACCGCCCCGCCCTGGCTGCCCAGCGCCTTCGACAACGTCGTCGTCAGCACGACGTCCGGGGCGCCGGCCAGCCCGACCTCGTGCAGCAGCCCCCGGCCGCCGGTGCCCCGCACACCCAGCCCGTGCGCCTCGTCGACCAGCAGCAGCGCACCGTGCCTGCGGCACACGTCGTACAGCCGCGGCAGCGGCGCCAGCGCGCCATCGGCGCTGAACACCGAGTCGGTCAGCACCACCGCGCGTTCCTCGGCCCGTCCGATCAGGGCGGCCTCGACCGCATCGACATCGCGGTGCGGGGCGACCACGACCCGGGCGCGGGACAGCCGGCACGCGTCGACCAGCGACGCGTGGCTGTGCGCGTCGGACACCAGCAGCGCCCCCGGACCGGTCAGCCCGACAACCGCGGCCAGGTTCGCGGTGTACCCCGAGGAGAACACCAGCCCGGCGCCCACGCCGAGGAAGTCGGCCAGCGTGGACTCGAACTGCTCGTGCAACTCGGTGTTGCCGGACACCAGCCGCGAGCCGGTCGAACCCGCGCCCCAGGTCCGCAAGGCCTGCACGCCCCCCTCGATCACGGCGGGGTGTTGCGAGAGCCCGAGATAATCGTTAGAGGCGAGATCTATTTCGGATCCAACCGGCGGCCGCGTCCGTAACGAACGGCGCAGCCCAGCCCGGCGCCGCTGCTGCTCGACGTCGTCGAGCCACGCCAGCGGTGACATGTCGGCCCGGGCCCTGGTCATCGCGCTCTACCCTAAAGCGCGCGCGGCAGCGACTATGGCGGAGGCCATCCGCTCGATCTGGTCCGGCGCGCAGATGTAGGGCGGCATCGCGTAGATCAGGTCCCGGAACGGTCGCAGCCAGACGCCGTGGTCCAGCGCCGCCGCCGTCGCCTGCGGCACGTCCACCGGCCGACGCATCTGCACCACCCCGATCGCGCCGCGGACCCGCACGTCGGCGACCTGTGGCAGCGCGGCGGCCGGTTTCAGGCCGTCGCGCAGGCCGGCCTCAATCCGGCACACCCGCGTCCGCCAGTCCTGGCCGAGCAGCAGCTCGACCGAGGCCACCGAAACCGCGCACGCCAGCGCGTTGGCCATGAACGTCGGTCCGTGCATCAACGCGCCGGGTTCGCGGGTGCTGATCGTATCCGCGATCTCACGGCTGCACAGCGTCGCGGCCAGCGTGAGGTATCCGCCGGTCAACGCCTTGCCGACGCACATGATGTCGGGCGCAACCGCGGCATGGTCGGCGGCGAACAACTCGCCGGTGCGGCCGAACCCGGTCGCGATCTCGTCGAAGATCAGCAGCACGCCGTGGCGGCGGCACGTTTCGCGCAGGTCGACCAGGTAGCGCGGGTCGTGAAACCGCATCCCGCCCGCCCCCTGCACCACCGGCTCGACGATGACCGCGGCCAGGTCGCCGGCGTGCTCGGCCAGTTGCGCCTCGAACGCCGCGCTGTAGCCGGGGTCGTAGTCGGTGGGCACCTGCGGGGCGAACACCTGCGGGCTGAGCACGTCGGTCCACAGCGAATGCATGCCCCCGTCCGGGTCACACACGCTCATCGGGGTGAACGTGTCGCCGTGATAGCCGCCGCGCCACGTCATCAGCCGGTGCTTGGCCGGCCGGCCGAGGCTGCGCCAGTACTGCAACGCCATCTTGACGGCGACCTCCACCGACACCGAGCCGGAATCCGAGAAGAACACGGTGTCCAGGCCGTCAGGGGTGATCTCGACCAGCAGCTGCGCCAGCCGGGCCGCGGGCTCGTGGGTGAGCCCGCCGAACATCACGTGGTTCATCGCCCTGAGCTGGGCGGTGAGCGCCGAGTCCAGCGCGGGATGGCCATGGCCGTGGATCGCGGTCCACCACGAGCTCATCGCGTCGAGGACGTCGACGGGCTGCCCGCCGCGAATCACGGTCAATTCGGCGCCTCGCGCCCCGACCGCGACCAACGGCGCGGTCGGCGCGACGCCGACAGAGCTGTAGGGGTGCCAGACATGTGCGGCGTCGATCGCGCTGATCTCCTCGGGGGTCAACGCCGGCACGGACAACGAGCCTAACTTGGGTAGATTGATCGTCGACCATGACCAGCCTGGGTACTCGCAAGGCCGGGTGCTACCGGCACGACCTCGACGGCTTGCGGGGCATCGCGATCGCACTCGTCGCGATGTTTCATGTCTGGTTCGGCCGGGTCTCCGGTGGTGTCGACGTCTTCCTGGTGCTGTCCGGCTTCTTCTTCGGCGGCTCGGTGTTGCGCGCCGCGCTGCGGCCCCACGCGTCGCTATCCCTGGTCCCGGAGATCCATCGCCTGGTCCGGCGGCTGCTGCCGGCGCTCGTCGTGGTGCTGGCCGCGTCGGCCGTGCTGACCATCCTGATCCAGCCCGAGACGCGCTGGGAGACGTTCGCCGACCAGAGCCTGGCCAGCCTGGGCTACTACCAGAACTGGGAGCTGGCGAGCACCGCGTCGAACTACCTGCGCGCCGGTGAAGCGGTCAGCCCGCTGCAGCACATCTGGTCGATGTCGGTGCAGGGCCAGTTCTACCTGCTATTCCTGGCGCTGGTGTGCGGCTTCGCTTCGGCGTTTCGCCGCATGCTGGGCCGGCACCTGCGGACATCACTGGCGGTGCTGCTGAGCGCGCTGACCGTCGCATCGTTCGTGTTCGCGGTCTTCGCGCACGCCGCCAACCAGTCCGCCGCCTACTACGACACCTTCGCCCGGGCATGGGAACTGCTAGTCGGCGCGCTTGTCGGCGCGCTGGTGCCCTACGTGCGGTGGCCGACGTGGCTGCGCACCACCGCGGCGAGCGTCGCGCTGGCGGCGGTGCTGTCGTGCGGCGCGCTGATCAACGGGGTCAAGGAGTTCCCCGGCCCGTGGGCGCTGGTTCCGGTCGGTGCGACGGCGCTGATGATCCTGGCCGCGGCGAACCTGTCCGATCGGCAGCGGATGCCGGCCCCGAGCCGGCTACTTGCGGCACCCCCGCTGGTCACGCTCGGCGCCGTCGCGTACTCCCTGTACCTGTGGCACTGGCCGCTGCTGATCTTCTGGCTGGCCTACACCGGCCGCAAGGGTGCGGGGCTGTTCGACGGCGCCGCGGTGCTGCTGGTGTCGGCCGTGCTGGCCTACCTGACCACCAAATACGTCGAGAACCCGCTGCGCCATCGGGCACTCGCCACGAAGCGGCGGCGTGAGCCGGTGGCGCTGGCCGAACGGTTCCGACGCCCGACGATCGTGCTGGGTTCGGTGGTGGCTCTGCTCGGGGTGACGCTGACCGCCACCTCGTTCACCTGGCGTGAGCACGTCACCGTGCAGCGGGCCAACGGCAAGGAACTGGCCGGGCTGTCGGCTGCCGACTACCCCGGCGCGCGGGCGCTGATCGACCACGTTCGGGTGCCGAAACTGCCGATGCGGCCCACGGTGCTCGAGGCCAGGAACGACCTGCCCGAGACCACCGTCGACGGTTGTATCAGCGACTTCGTCAACCCGGCGCTGATCAACTGCACGTACGGCGACAAAACCGCCACCCGGACCATCGCACTGGCGGGCGGCTCGCACGCCGAGCACTGGATCACCGCGCTGGACCTGCTGGGCCGGCTGCACCACTTCCGGGTCGTCACCTACCTGAAGATGGGCTGCCCGCTGTCCACCGAACCGGTCCCACTGATCGTCGGCGGCAACATCCCCTACCCGCAGTGCCACCAGTGGGTGAACAAGGTGATGTCCAAGCTGGTCACCGACCGTCCCGACTTCGTGTTCACCAACAGCACCCGGCCCCGCACCGCACAGCACGGCGACGTGATGCCGACGGCCTACCTGGGCATCTGGCAAATCTTGTCGGACAACAACATAGGCATGCTGGGTATCCGGGACACGCCGTGGATGGTCAAGCCCAGCGGACCGTTCCAGCCGGCGGATTGCCTTGCCGACGGGGGGAATCCGACGTCGTGTGGAATGCGGCGCTCCGACGTGCTCGACGACCGCAACCCGACGCTGGACGTGGTGTCGCGGTTCCCGCTGCTCAAACCGCTGGACATGACCGATGCCGTGTGCCGCCAGGACAACTGTCGCGCCGTCGAAGGAAACGTGTTGGTGTATCACGACTCTCACCACCTGTCCGCCACCTACGTGCGCACCATGACCGGCGAACTCGGGCGCCAGATCGGCGCCGCCACCGGATGGTGGTGACACGCCGCGCAGCCGATCGCCGAGGCGGATAGGGTCGAGTGATGTCCTCGACCGAGCCAGCCGTCGACACCGGACCGATTCTCGCGACCGTCTGGCCGGGCACCCCGTATCCGCTGGGCGCCACCTACGACGGGGCGGGCACGAACTTCTCGGTGTTCTCCGAATGCGCGGACAAGGTCGAGCTGTGCCTGGTCGACCGGGACGGCTCAGAGGAGCGGACCCGGCTCGACGAGGTCGACGGGTTCGTCTGGCACGCCTACCTGCCAACCGTGACGCCCGGGCAGCGCTACGGCTTCCGGGTGTACGGGCCGTGGGACCCGGCGTCGGGGCATCGCTGCGACCCCAGCAAGTTGCTGCTGGACCCGTACGGCAAGGCCTTCCACGGGGACTTCGACTACGGGCCCGCGCTGTACTCCTACGACACGGCCAAACATGACGAGGCGGCGTCGGGGCCGCGCACGGGCATCGACTCGCTCGGGCACACCATGACCAGCGTCGTGGTGAACCCGTTCTTCGACTGGGCGTCGGACCGGTCGCCGCGGACGCCGTATCACGAGACGATCATCTACGAGGCGCACGTCAAGGGCATGACCCAGAGCCACCCGGGCATTCCCGAAGAGCTGCGCGGCACCTACGCGGGCCTGGCCCACCCGGCGATCATCGACCACCTCAAGTCGCTGAACGTCACCGCGATCGAGCTGATGCCGGTGCACCAGTTCATGCACGACCACCGGCTGGTCGATCTCGGCCTGCGCAACTACTGGGGCTACAACACGTTCGGTTATTTCGCGCCGCACAACCAGTACGCGGCCATCCGGCACGCCGGTGGCGCGGTGGCGGAGTTCAAGACGATGATGCGCACCTTCCACGAGGCCGGCATCGAGGTAATCCTCGACGTGGTTTACAACCACACCGCCGAGGGCAATCAGCTCGGGCCCACCATCAACTTCCGCGGCATCGACAACGCCGCCTACTACCGGCTGGTCGACGAGGATTTGCGCTACTACAGGGACTACACGGGCACCGGCAACAGCCTCAACGCCCGGCACCCGCACACGCTGCAGCTGATCATGGACTCGCTGCGGTACTGGGTGCTGGAAATGCACGTCGACGGGTTCCGGTTCGACCTGGCCGCCACGCTGGCGCGGGAACTGCACGACGTCGACCGGCTGTCGGCGTTCTTCGACCTGGTGCAGCAGGACCCGGTGGTCAGCCAGGTCAAGCTGATCGCCGAGCCGTGGGACGTCGGCGAGGGCGGCTATCAGGTCGGTAACTTCCCCGGGCTGTGGACGGAATGGAACGGCAAGTATCGCGACACCGTCCGCGACTACTGGCGCGGCGAGCCGGCCACGCTCGGCGAGTTCGCGTCCCGGCTCACCGGCTCGTCGGACCTGTACGAGGCCACCGGCCGCCGGCCCAGCGCCAGCATCAACTTCGTCACCGCCCACGACGGCTTCACGCTGGGCGACGTGGTTTCCTACAACGAGAAGCACAACGAGGCCAACGGCGAGGGCAACCGCGACGGCGAAAGCCACAACCGGTCGTGGAACTGCGGGGTGGAGGGCCCCACCGACGACCCGGAGATCCGCAAGCTGCGCTACCGGCAGATGCGCAACTTCCTGGCCACGCTGATGCTGTCCCAGGGCACCCCGATGATCGCCCATGGCGACGAGATGGCACGCACCCAGCAGGGCAACAACAACGTGTACTGCCAGGACTCGGCGCTGTCGTGGATGGACTGGTCGCTGGCCGAGAAGAACGCCGACCTGCTCGCATTCACCAGGACGGTGACCACGCTGCGCAAGAACCACCCGGTGTTCCGGCGCCGACGGTTCTTCGCCGGCACACCGATCCGCAGCGGCGCGCAGGTACGCGACATCGCGTGGCTGACCCCGGCCGGCCAGGAGATGACACCACAGGACTGGGACACCCCGTTCGGCAGAAGCATCACGGTTTTCCTCAACGGCGAGGCCATTCCCGAACCCGACGCGCGCGGATTCCCGGTCGTCGACGACTCGTTCCTGCTGTGTTTCAACGGCTATGACGAGGAGTTGGACTTCGTTGTCCCGGAAGGCAATTACGCCAAGCAGTGGGCGGCGTGCCTGGACACCGCCGACCCGGCCGGGGCGACGTCGCTGGTGGTGGCGGCCGGCGAGAAGATCTCGCTCGTCGGCCGTTCGGTGATCGTGCTGCGCAGAACGGCGTGACGGCTCCCCCGCCGGTGGTCTCCACCTACCGGCTCCAGCTGCGTGGGGACGCATTCACCTTCGCCGACGCCCTGGGGCTGCTGGACTACCTCAGCGACCTCGGGGTGTCACACGTGTACCTGTCGCCGATCCTGACCGCGGTCTCCGGTTCGACACACGGCTACGACGTCACGGATCCGACGAAGGTGTCTGGCGACCTCGGCGGAGCGGAGGGACTGGCGCGGCTCGCGGCGGCGGCCCGGGCCCGCGGCATGGGGCTGATCATCGACATCGTCCCCAATCACGTCGGCGTCGCACCGCCCGCGCAGAACCCGTGGTGGTGGGACGTGCTGACGCACGGGCGCGACTCGGCGTACGCGCGGTTCTTCGACATCGACTGGTCGCCCGACAACGGGGTCGGCGGCAAGCTGGCGCTGCCCGTCCTGGGATCCGACGACGATGTCGCCGACCTGACCGTCGACGGCGACCTGCTGCGGCTCGGCGATCTGGCCTTCCCGATCGCCCCGGCCACGGGGGGTGGGAGCGGTCCGGACGTGCACGACCGTCAGCACTACCGGTTGATCGGCTGGCGTCGCGGGCTGTGCGGGTATCGGCGGTTCTTTGCGATCACGTCGCTGGCGGGGCTGCGCCAGGAAGACAGGGACGTGTTCGACGCCAGCCACGCCGAGGTGCGGCGATGGTTCGCCGAGGAGCTGGTCGACGGCGTGCGGGTCGACCACCCGGACGGACTGTCCGACCCGGTGAGTTACCTAGGGTGGCTGCGGGAACTCACCGGCCCATCGGCGTGGATCGTGATCGAGAAGATACTCGCGGCCGACGAAGTGCTGGACCTGACGCTGCCGGTGGCCGGCAGCACCGGCTACGACGCGCTACGCGAAGCGGGCGGGGTGTTCATCGATCCGGCCGGCGAGGCGGAGCTGACCGCATTGTTCTCGTCGACCGGGGTGGACTACTCGCGCATGCCGCTGGTGGCGCGGGAGCTCAAGGCCGCCGCGGTGACCGGCACGCTGGCCAGCGAACTGCGCCGGGTGTGCCGGACGATCACGACGGCCGCCGGCACCGACCATGCGCTGCTGCCGGCAGCGGTGGCCGCGTTGATCGGCCACATCGGCGTCTACCGCTGCGACTACCCCGCGCTGTCCGCGGTGGTACCGATCGCGCTGGCCGACAGCGCGTCGAACGCTCCCGAGCTGGCGGAGCCGTTGCAGATCATCGCCACGGCGCTGGCTTTGTCCGCCGAGGTGTCGGTGCGGTTGCAGCAGCTGTGCGGCGCGGCGACCGCGAAGTCGATGGAGGACTGCCTGTTCTACCGCGACGCCCGGCTGGTGTCGCTGAACGAGGTGGGCGGCGACCCCGAGCGGTTCGGGGTCAGCGCCGCAGAGTTTCACCACCGGGCGAGGATGCGCGGCCGGCGGTGGCCACGGGCGATGACCACGTTGACCACCCACGACACCAAACGCGGCGAAGATGTCCGGGCCCGCATCGGGGTGTTGTCGCAGGTGCCTGCGCTGTGGGCGCAACTCGTCGGCGGGTGGGAGCAGCGGGCGCCCTCCCCCGACCCGGTCACCGCCCTTTTCCTGTGGCAGAACATGTTCGGGGTGTGGCCCGCCGACGGCGCGGTGAGCCCCCAGCTGCGCGACCGGTTGCACGGTTACGCCGAGAAGGCGATCCGGGAGGCCGGCACGCACACGTCGTGGAACGAGCCCAACGCCGAGTTCGAATCGGCGGTGCACGCGTGGATCGACACCGTGCTCGACGGCGACATCGCTGCCGAGCTGACCGGCCTGGTGGCCCAGGTCGATCGGCACGGCCGCAACGACGCGCTGGGGCAGAAGCTGCTGCAGCTGACGGCGCCCGGGGTGCCCGACGTGTACCAGGGCACCGAACTGTGGGACGACAGCCTGGTCGACCCGGACAACCGCCGACCGGTCGACTACGCCACCCGCCGGGCCGCGCTCGCCGCGCAGGAGCACCCCAAGATCCGGGTCACCGCGGCAGCGCTGCGGCTGCGGCGCGCCCGCCCGGACGATTTCCTGTCCGGGCCGTATACGCCGGTGCTGGCCAGCGGTTCTGGTCGCGAGCATGTGGTGGCCTTTCTTCGCGGGCGCGACGTGCTGGTCGCGGTCAGCCGCTGGACCGTGCGGCTTGCCGAAAGCGGCTGGGGTGACACGATTCTCGCGCTGCCGGACGGGGTGTGGACGGACACGCTGACCGGTCGGCGGTGGACGCACGGGGTGGAGGCGGCGGAGTTGTTCGCCGAGTTCGGTGTGGCGTTGCTGGAGCGGGCGGATGGCTGAATTCGCGGTCTGGGCGCCCACGCCCGCGCGGGTGCGGCTGGACGTCGAAGGCACCCTGCACCTGATGACCCGCGGTCACGACGGGTGGTGGCGCGCGGACGTGCCCGCCACCGCGGGCAGCCGCTACGGGTTCGTGCTCGACGACGACGAGACCGTACTGCCCGATCCCCGCTCGGCACGGCAGCCCGACGGCGTGCACGAGCGGTCGGCGCTGTGGCAGCCCGATCCGTCGGCATGGGCCGACGACTCGTGGACCGGCCGATCGGTCGAGGGCGGCGTCATCCACGAGCTGCACATCGGCACCTTCACTACCGAGGGAACACTGGACGCGGCGGTCGAGAAGCTGGACTACCTGGTGGAGCTTGGTGTCGACTTCGTCGAGCTGATGCCGGTCAACGCGTTCGCCGGCAGCCACGGCTGGGGGTACGACGGGGTGCTGTGGTACGCCGTCCATGAACCCTACGGCGGCCCCGACGCGCTGGTCCGCTTCGTCGACGCCTGCCACCGGCGCGGGCTTGGCGTGCTGATCGACGCGGTGTTCAACCATCTCGGCCCGTCGGGCAATTACCTTCCCCGGTTCGGTCCCTACCTGTCGTCGGGCGCGGCGGGCAACCCGTGGGGCGAGGCCGTCAACCTGTCCGGACCGGGCGCCGACGAGGTGCGGAGCTACATCCTCGACTGCGCGCTGCGGTGGTTGCGCGACTTCCACGTCGACGGGCTGCGGCTGGACGCGGTGCACGCGCTGATCGACACGACCGCCATCCACATCCTCGAAGAGCTGTCGGCAGAGACCGACGCGCTGTCGTCAGCGGTGGGCCGCCCGCTGTCGCTGATCGCCGAAAGCGACCTGAACGATCCCCGACTGATCACGCCGCGCGCGTCGGGCGGCTACGGGTTGACCGCGCAGTGGGACGACGACATCCACCACGCCATCCACGCCGCGGTGTCCGGAGAGCGGCAGGGTTACTACAACGATTTCGGGTCACTGGAGACGCTGGCCACGACGCTGCGCAACGGTTACTTCCACGCCGGCACGTACTCGTCGTTCCGGGGCCGCCGGCACGGGAGGCCGCTGGACACGTCGCTGATCCCGGCGACCCGGCTGCTGGCCTACACCAGCACCCACGATCAAGTCGGCAACCGCGCCGTCGGGGATCGCCCGTCGCAGAACCTGGACGCCGGTCAGCTCGCGGTCAAGGCCGCGCTCGCGCTGGGCTCGCCGTACACCGCGATGCTGTTCATGGGTGAGGAGTGGGGGTCGTCGCAGCCGTTCCAGTTCTTCACCTCGCACCCCGAACCGGAGCTGGCCCGGGCGACGGCCGAGGGTCGCAAGCGCGAGTTCGCCGAGCACGGCTGGGACGCCGACGAGATCCCCGACCCGCAAGACCCGGCCACCTTCGGTCGATCGAAGCTGGACTGGAGCGAGGTCCACGCCGGCGAACACGGGCGGCTGCTCGAGGTGTATCGGCAGCTGATCTCGTTGCGGCGCGAGGCGGACATGGCCGACCCTTGGCTGGAGCATCTGGTGGTTTCCTACGACGAGGACGCGGGGTGGATCGCGATGCACCGCGGCTGGCTTCGTATCGTCTGCAACATCGGCACGTCAGAGGTGGCGGTGCCGTTTGTCGGCGAGGTGGTGCTGGCGTGGGGTGGACCGCGGCCGGCGGGTGATGCAACCGTGCTGGCCGGGCACTCGTTCGCCGTGCTGCGCGTCGACGCTACGGATTGCGCTACGGATTGATCAGGTAGCGGTACGCCGGGGAATCGGGGGTCAGTCGCTCGACGTCGACGTCGGAGGCCGCCATGCGGGCCAGCAGGCCCTCGAGGTCCTCGGCGGAGCCAAGCTCGATGCCCACGAGCGCCGCCCCGGTTTCCCGGTTGTTGCGCTTGACGTACTCGAACAGCGTGATGTCGTCGTTGGGCCCGAGCACCTGATCCAGGAAGCCGCGCAGGGCACCGGGTTCCTGCGGGAAGTCGACCAGGAAGTAGTGCTTGAGGCCAAGGTGTACCAGCGAGCGCTCCAGGATCTCGCCGTAGCGCGACACATCGTTGTTGCCGCCGGAGATCAGGCACACCACCGTGCAGCCCGGCTCCACCTGGTCGGTCTCCATCAGGGCCGTCACCGACAGCGCCCCCGCGGGTTCGGCGATGATGCCCTCGTTCTGGTACAGGTCGAGCATCGCCGTGCACACCGCGCCCTCATCGACCGTGGTCACCGACACCATGTCGCCGGCCGCGGCGAGTGCGGCGTAGGTCAGCGACCCCGCACGGTTCACCGCCGCACCGTCGACGAACTGGTCGACGTGCTCCAAGGTGACCGGCTCACCGGCCGCCAGCGCGGCGATCATCGCGGCCGCGCCGGCCGGCTCGACGCCGAGCACCGACGTCGTCGTGGTGCGCTCGGCGAGGTAGGTGGTGATCCCGGCGATGCAGCCGCCGCCACCGACCGGCACCACCACCAGGTCGGGCTCGTCGTCGAGCTGATCGAGGATCTCGGCGGCGATGGTGCCCTGCCCGGCGATCGTGCGCAGGTCGTCGAACGGCGGCACGAGCGTCGCGCCGGTGCGCGCCACGTCCTCGAGCGCCGCGGCGGCGGCCAGGTCGTAGGTGGAGCCCACCGCGATCAGCTCGACGGATTCGCCGCCGTGGACCCGGATCCGGTCGCGCTTCTGCTTCGGGGTGTTGTGCGGCACGTACACCCGCCCGTGGATGCCCATCGAGCGGCACGCGTGCGCGAAGCCCTGCGCATGGTTGCCCGCCGACGAGCACACCACGCCGGCGGCGAGCTCGTCGGCGGACAACTGCATCAGCAGGTTGTAGGCGCCGCGCAGTTTGTATGAACGCACCGATTGCAGATCTTCGCGCTTGAGGTAGACCGCGGCGCCGGTGGCCGACGAAAGCCGGTCACTGAGCTGCAGCGGCGTCGGCGCAACCACCCCGGCTATGCGCTCGGCCGCCGCGTCGATGTCGGCCGCGGTCAGCGGCCCCCCGCGATGGGTGAGGCTAGGTTCGGCGGACACCGGTCAATGGTGCCATGCAACGCCGCAGGTCAGTCGACCCGGGTGAGCACAAAGACCGGGATCTGGCGATCGGTCTTCTTTTGGTAGTTAGCGTAGTCCGGCCACGCCTGCACCGCCCGATCCCACCAGGCGGCCTTCTCGTCGCCAAAGACCTCCCGCGCCTGGTAGTCGTGGGTCTCGGTGCCGTCCTGCAGCTCAACGCTGGGATTGGCCTTGATGTTGTAGTACCAGACCGGGTGTTTCGGCGCGCCGCCAAGCGACGCGACGACCGCGTACTCGCCGTCGTGCTCCACCCGCATCAGCGGTGTCTTGCGCAGCTTGCCGGTCTTGGCGCCGACGGTGGTCAGCAGGATCACCGGCTTGCCCTGCAGCTCGGTTCCGTCGGTGCCACCGGACTGGATGTATTTCTCGGCCTGTTCGCGGGCCCAATCGACGGTACCTGGCGCGTATTCACCTGAGAGCGGCATGCCCACCACGATAGGCGCTCATACGTGTGTTGAGAATCCGCGCACCTGCGTCACGCACACTGTGCTGATGGACGACATGAACATGAAGGAGCCCCCCCAGCCGCATGAGGACCTCGCGCACCGGCCGGGGCAGCGGGCCGAGCAGGCCGAGGCGCGGCTGCCGACGTGGCTTCGGCCGGGCAATCCGGAGAGCCGCTGGCCGGTGCTGTTGGCGCTGATCGCTGCGATCGCCTTGCAGCGGGCAATACCGGAGCGCTACACGGTGGTCCCCCGCTGGCCCCTGATCGGGATGGAAGTCGCGCTGCTGATCCTGCTGCTGATCATCAACCCGGTCCGGCTGACCCGGTCGACCAGGGTGGGCAAGGTCGCCACCCTGGTGCTGCTGGCGGCGATCACCGCCGACAACACCGCCTCGGCGGTGCTTTTGGACTACCGCATCCTGTCCGGGCAGGTCAGCAACAACGCCGCCGTGCTGCTCGGCAGCGGCGCGGCGGTGTTCGGCACCAACATCATCGTGTTCGGCATCTGGTACTGGGAGCTCGATCGTGGCGGCCCGTTCGCCCGCGCCGGCGTCAAGCACACCCCAAAGCGGGCAATTCCGGACTTCATGTTCCCACAGATGGCCAATCCCGATGTGGCGCCGAAAAACTGGCGGCCGACATTCATCGACTACCTGTACACCAGCATCACCAACGTGATGGCGTTCTCCCCCACCGACACGATGCCGCTGACGCCCAGGGCCAAGGCGATGATGACGCTGCAGGCCGTCGTCGCGGTGTCAACGCTGGCCCTGGTGGTCGCCCGCGCGGTCAACGTGTTGCGGTAGGAGACCGGCTAACCGCCGAGGCAGCCGGGGCCGAGCAGCGCCTTCAGATCACCCATCAGCGCCGAGGACGGCGTCACCCGCAGCGACGCGTCCAGTTCCAGCGTGGTGACCCGGTCCCCGCTGATCAGCCGCAGGTGCACCTGCGCGGTGCCGGGATGACGCGTCAGCACTTGCTTGAGCGCGGTGACCTTGTCCACGGTGCACTGCCGGGTTGGCATGCTGACCGCCAACGGCCGGTTGAGCCGAGCGGACGAAAAATCCGGCACCACAAGGTCAGCGGCGATCAGGCAGACCCGATCGTCCTGCACCCGCACCTTGCCGTTGACAACCACCACGGTGTCGTCGGCGATGTCCGCGCCGTACGTCGAGTAGGTGTGCGGAAAGAACATCACCTCGATGCCACCGGTGAGGTCTTCCAACTGCGCCGACGCCCAAGGCATCCCGCTCTTGTTGACCCGCCGGTTCACGCCCGCCAAAATGCCGCCCACCCGAACCTGCGCCTCGTTGGGCACATCGCCGTCGAGGATCGCCGGTATCGGGGTGTCGACCTGGATGGCCAGCAGATGCGCCACACCGTCGAGCGGATGCCCGGACACGTACAGTCCCAGCATTTCCCGCTCCAGGGCGAGCTTGTGCTTGTCGTCCCACTCCTCGTCGGGCACCTTGATCGTGAACACCGGCTCGGCGCCGCTGTCCGGGCCGCCGAACAAGTCGAACTGGCCCATCGCCTCGGCTTTCTTCGTGCCCAGCACCGAGTCGACCGCGTCGGTGTGCACCAGAAACAGACCCTTGCGGGGATGGCCCAGCGAGTCGAACGCACCGGCCTTGATCAACGACTCGGTCACCTTCTTGTTGCAGGCCGCGATGTCCACCTTGTTCAGGTAGTCGGAGAAGTCGGTGAACTTGCCCTTCGCACTGCGGGTGTGGATGATCGAACCGACCACGTTCGAGCCGACGTTGCGCACCGCGCCGAGGCCGTAGCGGATGTCGGCGCCCGCCGACGCGAAGTTCAGGCCGGACTCGTTGACGTCGGGCGGCAGCACGGTGATGCCCAGCTTGCGGCAGTCGGCGAGATAGACCGCGGCCTTGTCCTTGTCGTCGCCCACCGAAGTCAGCAGTCCGGCCATGTACTCGGCCGGGTAATTGGCCTTCAGGTACGCCGTCCAATACGACACCATGCCGTAGCCCGCGGCGTGTGACTTGTTGAACGCGTAGTCGGCGAACGGCAGCACGGTGTCCCAGAGCGCCTTGATCGCGGCGGGCGAGAAGCCGTTGGCGCTCATGCCTTCCGCGAAGCCCTCATACTCCTTGGCGAGCACCTCGCGCTTCTTCTTACCCATGGCTTTGCGCAAGATGTCGGCTCGGGCAAGTGAGTACCCCGCGACCTTCTGCGCGATGCGCATGATCTGCTCCTGGTAGACGATCAGACCGTAGGTCTCGGCCAGGATGTCGCGCAGCGGCTCGGCCAGCTCCGGGTGAATCGGGGTGATCGGCTGTCGGCCGTTCTTGCGGTCGGCGTAGTCGTTGTGGGCGTTCATCCCCATCGGACCGGGCCGGTACAGCGCGATCACCGCGACGACGTCCTCGAACCCCGTCGGCTGCATCCGGCGCAGCAGGTCGCGCATCGGGCCGCCGTCGAGCTGGAACACCCCCAACGTGTCGCCGCGGCCGAGCAGCTCATAGGTGGCCGGATCGTCCAGCGGCAGCGACTCCAGGTCGAGCTCGGTTCCCCGGTTGGCCTTGATGTTGTCGATCGCGTCGCCGATGATCGTCAGGTTGCGCAGCCCCAGGAAGTCCATCTTCAGCAGGCCGATGGCCTCGCACGACGGGTAGTCCCAGCCGGTGATGATCGCGCCGTCCTGCGGCCGCTTCCACAGCGGGATGGCCTCGGTCAGCGGTTCACTGCTCATGATCACCGCGCAGGCGTGCACCCCGGCGTTGCGGATCAAGCCTTCCAGCCCCAGCGCGGTCTGGTAGATGGTGCGCACATCCGGGTCGGTGTCGAGCAGGCCGCGCACTTCGGCGGCTTCCTTGAAGCGCTCGTGCTCGGGGTCGGTGATGCCCGACAGCGGGATGTCCTTGGCCATGATCGGCGGCGGCAGCGCCTTGGTGATCCGGTCGGCGATCGCGAAGCCGGGCTGGCCGTAGTGAATGCGCGCCGAATCCTTCAGCGCGGCTTTAGTTTTGATGGTGCCGAAGGTGATCACCTGGGCGACGCGGTCGTGGCCCCACTTGTCGGCGGCGTAGCGGACCATCTCACCGCGGCGACGATCGTCGAAGTCGATGTCGATGTCGGGCATCGACGTGCGCTCAGGGTTCAGGAAGCGCTCGAACAGCAGCCCGTGCGGGATCGGGTCGATGTCGGTGATGCCCAGCGCGTAGGCCACCAGCGAGCCGGCCGCCGAACCACGACCCGGGCCGACGCGGATCCCGACCGAGCGGGCGTAGTTGACCAGGTCGGCAACGATCAGGAAATACGACGGAAAGCCCTTGGCGCAGATGACGTCGATTTCATAGGCCGCGCGCTCGAGGTAGCCGTCGGGCGCCCCGGTGGGAAATTTGCGGCGCAGCCCCGCGTCGACCTCGTGGCGCAGCCACGACGCCTCGGTGTGGTCGACGGGAACCGGGAACGCCGGCATCCGGTTGCGCGGCGTCCACACGCCGTGGTAGGGCTGCACCCGCTCGGCGATCAACAGCGTCGCGTCGCACGCGCCGGGAATTACGTCGTCCCAGATCTGGCGCATCTCGGCCGCGGATTTCAGGTAATAGCCGTCACCGTCAAACTTGAACCGGTTCGGGTCCGACAGCGTCTTGCCGGTCTGGACGCACAGCAGCGCCTCGTGGTTGTGGGCCGCATCGCGGGTGACGTAGTGGCAGTCGTTGGTGGCCAGCGACTCGATGCTCAATGTGCGGGCGATCTCGAGCAGCCCGTCGCGGACGCGGCGCTCAATGTCCAGGCCGTGGTCCATCAACTCAAGGAAGTAGTTGTCCGGGCCGAAGATCTCCCGCCACCTGGCCGCGGCCGCCAGCGCCTCGCGGTACTGCCCGAGCCGCAGGCGGGTCTGCACCTCCCCCGACGGGCAGCCCGTGGTCGCGATGATTCCGTCGGCGTGCTCGGCGATCAGTTCGGCGTCCATGCGCGACCACTTGCCCAGCTGGCCCTCGAACGACGCCAGCGACGACAGCTTGAACAGGTTGCGCAGCCCGGCCGAGTTCTCGGCGACCATCGTCAGGTGGGTGTAGCAGCCGCCGCCCGACACGTCGTCGGCCTTCTGGCCCGGATCTCCCCACAGCACGCGCCGGCCGTCGAAGCGTGACCCGGGCGCGATGTAGGCCTCCACGCCGATGATCGGCTTGATGCCCGCGGCGGTGGCTTCGGTGTAGAACTCGCTGGCGCCGAACATGTTGCCGTGGTCGGTCATCCCGATCGCCGGCATCTCCAGTCGCATCGCCTCGGCCAGCATCGGCGCTATCTTCGC
This sequence comes from Mycobacteriaceae bacterium, assembly GCA_019245755.1. Classification (GTDB taxonomy): domain Bacteria; phylum Actinomycetota; class Actinomycetes; order Mycobacteriales; family Mycobacteriaceae; genus Mycobacterium. The sequence goes on from JAFARC010000024.1 coordinate 69,560, forward strand.
CGCACCGTCCAGCATCGAGTACTCGGTGTGGTTGTGGAGATGCACGAAGGAACGGTTCATAGGGACGCCAGTCTATGGCGGCCCACCGACGCTCCCCGGCGTGTCGGCTGTCGTGTCTTCACGGCCGACGGCCGCCAGTCGTCGCCTCAAGTACTCGAGGACGCCGGCGTCGCCGGTGAGGTCGATCGCTCGGCGGTAGGCGGTCGCCGCTTCGGCGTTGCGGCCGGCGTTCGCCAGCAGGTGCGCCCGCGTCGCCCAGGCCGGCTGGAACCGCGTCACCGCGGCGTCGTCGATTGCCTCGAGCGCTGCCAGTCCCGCTCGCGGGCCGTCGATTTGCGCCTCGACAGCGGCCAGTGCCACGACCGCGCCAAGCGACGGCGCCATCCGCAACAGCCCGCGGTGCAGCCTGCGCAGCGCGGCCCAGTCGGTGTGTCCGGTGTGGGCCCGCGCGCAGTGCGCCGATTGGATGGCGGCCTCCAGTTGGTAGCGGCCGGGCCGC
>JAFARC010000059.1 GCA_019245755.1 Mycobacteriaceae bacterium
GACCGGCTGAGCGCACCGCTGGAGTCGACGATCCGGCTCGTCGTGCTTGAGGCACTGTCGCACGCCGCCGAAGAGATCACCCGCGAGTTGGCGCCGGCATCGGTCGATGTACGGCTGCGCGGCCGTGATCCGGAGTTCGTGGTCACCACTGCGGTGCCGCCGCCGGCCACGCCCCCCACCGTCGCGCCGGCCGCGCCGAAGGACGCAGGCGACGACGGCGGCACCTGGCGGGTCACCTTGCGCCTGCCCGAAACCATGCGGCCCAAGGTCGAGGCCGCCGCCCGCTGGGAGGGTGTGTCGGTCAACACCTGGCTGGTGCGGGCGGCCGCCGGGCGCGTCAAGGCCGCCGAACGCCACGGAACCGAAAGCCGCCACCAGGTGAGCGGCTGGGTCCGCTGACGCCCGAAACACTGCGAGACACCCAGACCCCGACAAAAGCCGCTGACCAACACCACAGGAGCGAAGCGATGCCCACCTTTCCCACCCCCCACCCCATCGCCGCCAACGTCCAGGCCGGCGCCGGCTCGATTCGGCTGATCGCCACCGATCGCGACGACACCATCGTCGAGGTGCGGCCCCGCGACGAGTCCCGCGCCGCCGACGTCCGGACGGCCCAGCAGGCACGGGTCGACTACGCCAACGGCAGCCTCACCGTCTCACCCGCGAAGTCCGGCCTGCTCGGTTATCGCACGGGGGCGGTGGACATCGACATTCAGCTGCCGTCGCATTCGCGGGCCCGCGTCGCCGTCGCGTCCGCGGACGTGCGCGCGGAAGGCGAATTCGCCGACTTCGGGTTCGACTCCGCCAGCGGACGGCTGACCATCCAGTCGATCAGCGGCACGGCCAGGATCGCGACCGCTTCCGGCGATGCGGCCATCACCGACCTGGACGGCGACCTGAGGTTTCAGGCCGCCAGCGGGTCGCTGTCGGTTGACCGCCTGCGCGGCCACGCCAAGCTGCAGACCGCGTCGGGTTCGGTCAGCGTCGGGGCTGCTGTCAGCGGCGCCGTGATCGCCCACACCAGCAGCGGCGACGTCGAGGTGGCAATCCCGGACGGAACCGCCGCGCAACTGGACATCATGACCGGCTCGGGCACCGTCACCAACCGGATGCAGCCATCCGACGGGCCCGAGCAGGGCGACGACACCGTGCTCGTCCAGGTGCGTAGCGGCTCCGGCGACGTCGACGTCCACCGCGCACTCACCGCCACCGCCTGACCCCCGAAGCGCTCAAAGCACGCCACCCCACGGCAATCCCGACAGAAATCCGACAGAAATCTGACAGAGGCACAATGGACCGGTGACCGCGGACCGCAGGCGCGTGCTGATCCTGGGCAGCACCGGCTCGATCGGCACCCAGGCGCTGCAGGTCATCGCCGCCAACCCGGACCGCTTCGAGGTGGTCGGGCTGGCCGCCGGCGGCGCCAACGCGCGACTGCTCGCCCGCCAGCGCGACGCGATCGGCCCGATCAAGACCGCGATCGCCGATCCCGACGCGGCGCTCACCGTCGACGGCGTCACCTACCGCGGCCCGGACGCGGTCACCCGGCTGGTCGAAGACACCGAGGCCGACGTGATACTCAACGCGCTGGTCGGCGCGCTGGGCCTCGAGCCCACGCTGGCCGCACTGCACACCGGCGCGAAACTGGCGCTGGCGAACAAGGAGTCGCTGGTGGCCGGCGGCCCGCTGGTGCTCAGGGCCGCCGCCCCGGGCCAGATCGTGCCGGTCGACTCCGAACACTCCGCGCTCGCGCAATGCCTGCGCGCCGGTGACCGCAACGAGGTCGCCAAGCTGGTGCTGACCGCCTCCGGCGGCCCGTTCCGCGGCTGGTCGGCGGTCGACCTCGAGCACGTGACACCCGAGCAGGCGGGCGCGCATCCGACCTGGAACATGGGTCCGATGAACACGCTGAACTCGGCGTCGCTGGTCAACAAGGGACTCGAGGTGATCGAGACGCACCTGCTGTTCGGGGTGCCCTACGGGCAGATCGACGTCGTGGTGCACCCGCAGTCGATCGTGCACTCGATGGTGACGTTCACCGACGGCTCCACGATCGCCCAGGCCAGCCCGCCGGACATGAAGCTGCCGATCTCGCTGGCGCTGGGCTGGCCCGAACGCACCCCGGGAGCCGCCGCGGCCTGCGACTTCACCACACCAGCCGGCTGGGAGTTCGAACCGCTGGACGCCGCGGTTTTTCCCGCGGTGGACCTGGCGCGCGCGGCGGGGACGGCGGGCGGCTGCCTGACCGCGGTGTACAACGCCGCCAACGAGGAGGCCGCCGCCGCCTTCCTGGCCGGCCGCATCCGGTTCCCGGCCATCGTCGAAACGATCGCGGAGGTGCTGGCCGACGCCGACCAGTGGTCCGCCGAACCCGCTAACGTGGAAGACGTACTCGACGCGCAGCGCTGGGCCCGCGACCGGGCCGGCCGCGTGGTAACCCGGGAGGTCCAGGCAACCACATGATGTTCGTGATTGGCATTGTGCTGTTCGCGCTCGCGATCCTGGTCTCTGTCGCGCTGCACGAATGCGGCCACATGTGGGCGGCCCGGGCGACGGGCATGAAGGTGCGGCGCTACTTCGTCGGCTTCGGGCCGACGCTGACCTCCACCCGCCGCGGCGAGACCGAGTACGGCGTGAAAGCCATCCCGCTCGGCGGGTTCTGCGACATCGCCGGGATGACGTCGGTCGACGAGCTGCAACCCGACGAGGTCGACCGCGCGATGTTCAGGCAGAAGGCGTGGAAGCGCGTCACCGTGCTGTTCGCCGGCCCCGGCATGAACTTCGTCATCGGCCTGCTGCTGATCTACGCCGTCGCGGTGATCTGGGGCCTGCCCGACCTGCACGCCCCGGCCACCGCGGTTGTCGGCCAAACTGCCTGCGTCGCGCCGGAAGTCGCGAAGGGCAAGCTCGGCGACTGCACCGGCGCGGGACCCGCGGCCGCGGCGGGCATCCGCGCCGGGGACGTGATCGTCAAAGTCGGCAACACCAACGTGCACAGTTTCGACGAGCTGGTCACCGCGGTGCAGAAGCTCAACGGGCCCACCCCGGTCGTGGTGCAGCGCAGCGACAACGGGCACGTCCGCGACATCACCACCGTTGTCGACGTCGCCCAGACCCAGCGGTGGGCGAAGCCCGGTGACCATGGCCCGTCCACCGTCGGCGCGATCGGCATCAGCGCCGCGCAGTACCCCCCGACGCAGTACAACCCGATCACCGCGGTGCCCGCGACGTTCACGTTCAGCGGCGACCTGGCCGTGCAGCTGGGCAAGTCGCTGGCCGCGATCCCGGGCAAGGTCGGCGATCTCGTGCACGCCATCGGTGGCGGCCAACGCGACCCGAACACGCCGATCAGCGTCGTTGGCGCCAGCATCATCGGCGGCGACACCGTCAATCACGGGCTGTGGGTGGCGTTTTGGTTCTTCCTGGCCCAACTGAACTTCGTGCTCGGCGCCGTGAACCTGATCCCGCTGCTGCCGTTTGACGGCGGCCACATCGCGATCGCGGTGTTCGAGAAGATCAGGAACACGATCCGGTCGGCTCGCGGCATGGTGGCCGCGGCGCCGGTCAACTACCTGAAGTTGATGCCGGCGACATACGTAGTCTTGGTCGTTGTGGTCGGCTACATGCTGCTGACCGTGACCGCTGATGTGGTCAACCCGATCAGGCTCTTCCAGTAGGAGACTAGAGATGACCGTCGGCTTAGGCATGCCGGCACCGCCCGATCCGACGCTGGCCCCGCGGCGGAAGACCCGCCAGCTGATGGTCGGCGACGTCGGAATCGGCAGCGATCACCCGATCGCCGTGCAGTCGATGACCACCACCAAGACCCACGACGTCAACGCGACGCTACAGCAGATCGCCGAGCTGACGGCGGCCGGATGCGACATCGTCCGGGTGGCCTGTCCCCGGCAGGAGGACGCCGACGCGCTCGCCGAGATCGCCCGGCACAGCCAGATTCCGGTGATCGCCGACATCCACTTCCAGCCGAAGTACATCTTCGCCGCGATCGACGCCGGCTGCGCGGCCGTGCGCGTTAATCCGGGCAACATCAAGGAGTTCGACGGCCGGGTCAAGGAGGTGGCCAAGGCCGCCGGCGACGCCGGCATCCCGATCCGCATCGGCGTCAACGCCGGATCGCTGGACAAGCGGTTCCTGGCCAAGTACGGCAAGGCCACCCCGGAGGCGCTGGTCGAATCGGCGCTGTGGGAGGCGTCGCTGTTCGAGGAGCACGGTTTTGGCAACCTCAAGATCAGCGTCAAGCACAACGACCCGGTGATCATGGTCAGCGCCTACGAGCAGCTCGCCGCGCGCTGCGACTATCCGCTGCACCTCGGCGTCACCGAGGCCGGCCCCGCCTTCCAGGGCACCATCAAGTCGGCAGTTGCGTTCGGGGCGTTGCTGTCCCGCGGCATCGGCGACACGATCCGGGTGTCGCTGTCGGCACCACCGGTCGAAGAGGTGAAGGTCGGCAACCAGATCCTGGAATCGCTGAACCTGCGGCCGCGGTCGTTGGAGATCGTGTCGTGTCCGTCGTGCGGGCGCGCGCAGGTCGACGTGTACACCCTTGCCGACGAGGTCACCGCGGGGCTCGACGGGCTGGACGTGCCGCTGCGGGTGGCCGTGATGGGCTGCGTCGTGAACGGGCCAGGCGAGGCGCGCGAGGCCGATCTCGGGGTGGCATCGGGAAATGGCAAGGGGCAGATCTTCGTTCGCGGCGAGGTGATCAAGACCGTTCCCGAGTCGCAGATCGTGGAGACGCTGATCGAGGAGGCCATGCGCATCGCCGCCCAGAAAAGCACCGAAAAAGGTGCCGAGCCTGGTTCCGACGATGCCAGCGGTTCGCCGGTGGTGACCGTAAGCTGATGGCGTAACCCGTCAGCGGCCGTGATGACGGCAGGAAAGAGCTTTCATGTCGGCTCCCCCGATGTTTCGCCTGGTCGACGAGCGGCGGGTCACGGTGGCGCGCGACGCCGGAGCCGTACACCGGGTTCTCGACGCCGACCCCGTCGGCTGCTGCATGGTGGCCGCCCGCGTCGCCGAACACGGCATCGATCCCACCGCGATCGGTGGCGAGCTGTGGACCCGGCGCGGCGCGGACGAGTCGCTGTGCTACGCCGGCGCGAACCTGATCCCGTTGCGCGGCACGCGGCTGGACCTGCACGCGTTCGCCGACAAGGCGCTGGGTTCGGCGCGGCGGTGCTCGTCGCTGGTCGGGCGGGCCGAGCTGGTATTGCCGCTGTGGCGGCGGATCGAGCGCACCTGGGGTCCTGCGCGCGATGTGCGCGAGCACCAGCCGCTGATGGCGATGGCGTCGGCACCCTGCTGCCCGGTGGACGCCGGCGTGCGCCGGGTACGAATCGACGAGCTGGACGCCTACCTGGTCGCCGCGATCGACATGTTCATCGGGGAGGTGGGCATCGATCCCCGACTCGGTGACGGCGGCCGCGGGTATCGGCGTCGGGTGGCGGGGCTGATCGCCGCGCGGCGGGCGTGGGCCCGGTTCGAGCGCGGCGAGGTGATCTTCAAGGCCGAGGTTGGCTCGCAGTCGCCGGCGGTCGGGCAGATTCAAGGCGTCTGGGTGCATCCCGACTACCGCGGCCACGGGCTGGGCACCGCGGGTACGGCGGCGGTGGTCGCGGCCGTCGTACGCAGCGGGCGCATCGCCAGCCTTTACGTCAACAACTTCAACACCGTGGCCCGCGCGGCCTACGCGCGGGTCGGGTTCGCCCAGGTCGGCACGTTCGCGACGGTGTTGCTGGACTGACCGGCTGACCAGCGTCCGTTGCGTTGGGTGCCGCTGGTCGCTTGACGAGATGAAGTAACGGATCGGTCTCGGTGCGCCTCTCGAATATCCGGCCCCAACCTCCTTACCATCAGCCCCAATGGCAACTTCGATCTCACCAGTATCACCGGTGGCGGGTCTGCTGACGGTGGCAACGGTGCTCGGGGCCCTCGCCTCGACCAGCGCATGCACGCCGCGCCCGGACGGCCCGGGACCGGCCGCCGCGAAGTTCTATGCGGCGCTGGCCAACCGCGACACCACCGGGGCGGCGAGGTTGACCGACCGGCCCGACGACGCCCGGGAGGCGCTCAATGCGGCGTGGGCCGGGCTGCAGGCCAGTCACCTGGACGCCCGCGTCCTGGGGTCCAGCTTCGACGAGGACACCGGCAGCGTGGACTACCGCTACACCTGGCGCCTGCCGAAGAACCGGACCTGGACCTACGACGGCCGACTGGCCATGATCCGGGAGAACGGCCGCTGGGAGGTGCGCTGGACGGCCGCTGGGCTGCATCCGAAGCTGGGCGAGCACCAGACCTTCGAGCTGCGCGCCGATCCGCCGCGGCGGGCCTCGGTCAACGAACTCGGCGGCACCGACGTGCTGGTGCCCGCCAACCTGTACCACTACCAGCTTGACGCCACCCAGGCCGGCGATCAGCTGATGCCGACGGCGCGGGCGGTGGCCGACGCGCTGGCGCAGTTCGACGACACCATGGATGCCCAGCGGCTGGCCGAACAGGCCAGCGGGTCGACGAAGCCGCTCGATCTGATCACGCTGCGGCCCGACGACCACGACAAGGTGGCCGGCATCGACGGCTTGCCGGGTGTTGTGGTCACCCCGCAGGCCGACCTATTGCCCACCGACGACCACTTCGCGCCCGCGATCATCGCCCAGGTGAAGAAGGCGGTCACCGACGAGCTCGACGGCGAGGCGGGCTGGCGGGTGGTCAGCATGAACCAGAACGGTGTCGACGTCGACGTCCTCAACGAGGTGCCGGGCTCGCCGGCGCCGTCGGTGTCGATCAGCTTGGACCGCGCCGTGCAGGACGCCGCCCAGCACGCCGTCGACGCGGTCGGCAGGAAAGCGATGATGGTCGTGATCAAGCCGTCCACCGGCGAGATCCTGGCGGTCGCGCAAAACCCCGCCGCCGACGCCGACGGGCCGATCGCCACCACCGGCCTGTATCCGCCGGGGTCGACGTTCAAGATCATCACCGCGGGCGCCGCGATCCAGCGCGACCTGGCCACGCCCACCACGCCGCTGGGCTGCCCGGGCCACATCGACATCGGGCAGCGCACGATCCCCAACTACGGCGGCTTCGACCTGGGTACCGTGCCGATGTCCAAGGCGTTCGCCAATTCGTGCAACACCACGTTCGCGGAGTTGGCCAGCCGGATGCCGCCGACCGGGCTGACCGTGGCCGCCGCCCAGTACGGCATCGGCCCCGACTACGAGATCGCCGGGATCCCGACCGTGTCGGGTTCGGTGCCGCCGACCGTCAACCTGGCCGAGCGCACCGAGGACGGCTTCGGCCAGGGCAAGGTGCTGGTCAGCCCGTTCGGGATGGCGCTGGCGGCCGCCACCGTCGCCGCCGGCAAAACCCCTGTTCCGCAGCTGATCGAGGGACAGCCGACCACCGTCACCGGCGACCGCACCCCGATCACCCCGCAGATGCTCGACGGCTTGCGTCCGATGATGCGGCAGGTGGTCACCAACGGCACCGCCAAGGACATCGACGGATCCGGCGACATCCACGGCAAGACCGGGGAAGCCGAGTTCCCGGGCGGATCACATTCCTGGTTCGCCGGGTACCGCGGCGACCTGGCGTTCGCGGCGCTGATCGTCGGCGGCGGCAGTTCGGAATACGCGGTGCGGATGACCAAGCACATGTTCGACGAGCTACCCGGCGACTATCTGGCCTGACGCCCACGTCCGGTCCTGGCGGTAAGTTGATGATGCCATGACCGAAATCGGTGAAGACGCGTCGGCGGTGCTGCGCATCTCCGACGCCGACCGCAATGGCACGCTGCGGCGGCTGCATAACGCGGTGGCGCTGGGCCTGATCGACATCGACGAGTTCGAGGAGCGCTCGGCGCGGGTGTCCCAGGCCCGGATGCGCGCCGACCTGGACTCACTCGTCGGCGACCTGCCCGGCCCCGGCGCGATCGTCACGTCCGCCGCCGACCGGGTCCAGCTGCGCGGATGGCTCGGGTCGCTGAAACGCTCCGGCGAGTGGATCGTCCCGACCCGGTTGGCGCTGGTGCGGCGGTTCGGGTCGATCCAGCTCGACCTCGTCAACGCCCGGTTCGCCGGTCCGGTCGTGGTGATCGAGCTCGACCTGGTCCGGGGCTCGGTGGACCTCCGGCTCCCCGAGCGTGCCAGCGCGTCCGTCGACGACGTGGAGGTGTTCGGCGGCAGCGCCACCGACCTGCGCAAGAACGCCCCCGCCGAAGGCACGCCCCATGTCGTGCTGACCGGGCGGATGGTGCTGGGCTCGGTGAAGATCCGCGGGCCGCGCCGCCAGCGATTCTGGCGCCACTGAATTCAACTAGGCTGGCTACGTGACTGTCCGTTCCGCGCTGCGCGCCGGCGTGCTGTCGCCCCCGCGGCCGGTGCCCAAGTCGATCCCCCGCCCCGAGTACGTCGGCAGGCCGACGGTCCGCGAGGGCCACGAGCCCTGGGTGCAGACGCCCGAGGTGATCGAGAAGATGCGCGTCGCCGGGCGCATCGCCGCCGGTGCGCTGGCGCTGGCCGGCAACGCCGTCGCGCCGGGAGTGACCACCGACGAGCTTGACCGCATCGCCCACGAGTACATGATCGACCACGGCGCGTACCCGTCGACGTTGGGCTACAAGGGTTTTCCGAAATCCTGCTGCACCTCGCTGAACGAGATCATCTGCCACGGCATCCCGGACTCGACGGTGATCGAGGACGGTGACATCGTCAACATCGACGTCACCGCCTACATCGACGGCGTGCACGGCGACACCAACGCCACTTTCCTGGCCGGCGAGGTGTCCGAGGAGCACCGGCTGCTCGTCGAGCGCACCCGGGAGGCGATGATGCGCTCGATCCGGGCCGTTAAACCGGGCCGCTCGCTGTCGGTGATCGGCAGGGTGATCGAGTCGTACGCGAACCGGTTCGGCTACAACGTGGTTCGCGACTTCACCGGGCACGGCGTGGGCACCACCTTCCACAACGGGCTGGTGGTGCTGCACTACGACCAGCCCGCCGTCACCACGATCATCGAGCCCGGCATGACGTTCACCGTCGAGCCGATGATCAACCTCGGCTCGCTGGACTACGAGATCTGGGACGATGGCTGGACCGTGGCCACCAAGGACCGCAAGTGGACCGCCCAATTCGAGCACACGCTGGTCGTCACCGAAGACGGCGCCGAGATCCTCACGCGGTGAGCGGCGCGCTGCTGGTCGCCGGCACCAGCTCCGACGCCGGCAAGTCGATCGTGGTGGCCGGCCTGTGTCGGCTGCTGGCCCGCAAGGGCGTGCGGGTTGCGCCGTTCAAGGCGCAGAACATGTCGAACAACTCGGCAGTCACCGTCGACGGCGGCGAGATCGGCCGGGCGCAGGCGATGCAGGCGCGCGCCGCCGGGCTGGCGCCCAGCGTCCGGTTCAACCCGGTACTGCTCAAACCGGGCGGCGACCGCTCGTCGCAGCTGGTGGTGCGCGGCCGCGTGGCCGGCACCCTGGCCGCGGGGGAGTACCTCGACCACCGCGCGGCACTCGCCGAGGTGGTGGCCGCCGACCTGGAGTCGCTGCGGGCCGAGTTCGATGCGGTGATCTGTGAGGGTGCCGGCTCGCCAGCCGAGATCAACTTGCGGGCAACCGATTTGGCGAACATGGGGCTGGCCCGCGCCGCCAACCTGCCGGTCGTGCTGGTCGGCGACATCGACCGCGGGGGGCTGCTGGCCCACCTGTTCGGCACGCTGGCGGTGCTCGAGCCCGCCGACCAGGCGCTGATCGCGGGTTTCGTCGTCAACAAGTTCCGCGGCGACCCGGCGCTGCTGGCCCCGGGCCTGCACCGGTTGCGCGCGCTGACCGGCCGGCCCACCTACGGCGTGCTGCCCTACGCCGACGAACTGTGGCTCGACGCCGAGGACTCGGTGTCCGTCCTCGCCCATCGGGTGGTTGGCACGCCGCGCCCGCCGCGCGGGCGCGACTGGCTGCGGGTTGCCGCGGTCCGGCTGCCGCGGATCTCCAACTCCACCGACGTCGAGGCGCTGGCCTGCGAGCCCGGCGTGCTGGTGCGCTGGATCACCGACCCCGCCGAGCTCGCCGATACCGACGTGGTGGTGATTCCGGGCAGCAAGGCCACCGTCGCCGACCTGGCCTGGCTCCGCGACCGTGGGCTCGCCGACGGCATCGTCGCCCACGCCCGCTGCGGCCGGCCGGTGCTGGGCATCTGCGGCGGATTCCAGATGTTGTGCCGGCGCATTGACGATCCGGTGGAGTCCAAAGCCGGGCGGGTGGCGGGGCTGGGCCTGCTCGACGCCGACATCACGTTCGGGGCCGACAAAACCCTGCGCGTCGTCGAGTCGCCGCTGTCGGGCTATGAGATCCACCACGGCGTGCTGACCCGCTGCGGCGAAGCCGACTGGAGCGGCGTCGGCATCGCCCGCGGCGCGGTGTTCGGCACGCACTGGCACGGGCTGCTCGACAACGACCTGTTCCGCCGCGGCTGGTTGACCGCCGCGGCGGCCGCGGCGAACAGGCCCGGTTTCGTCGTCGCCGACGACGTCGACGTCGCCGCCCGTCGGGACGCCCGGTTGGACCTGATGGCCGACCTGCTGACGGCTCACCTTGACGTCGACGCGATCTGCGCACTGCTGCGCGGCGCACCGCCCGCACGCCCGGCTGTGCTGACGGCGCTGCAGCAGTAGCCTGAGGGCATGCGCACCTGGGCTGTTGTCAGCCTGCTCGCCGTCGCACTGCTGACCGGATGCTCGACGCTCATCGGCGGCACGGCCAGCTGGCCGGGCGCCAAGCTGGAGAAGGTGGTGCTCAAGGCCGACGACTTCCCGCCCGGTGTCGACTACGCCCGCATCATCGAGCAGCCTTCACAGCCCGACAACGCCGGGGGCCCGTCGTCGATGCTCTCCAAGCCGGAGGGCTGCTCCAACGGGCTCACCGACGTCATCGCCGCGACCGCCGAACGCGGACCCGGCAGCGCGACGAAGTACAGCGTCGCCTACGACGGCGCGCGGCTCGTGATGAGCGTGTTGTCGTGGAAGCTCGACCTCGACCGGCTCGCCGCAACAGCGAGCCGCTGCGAGCACTTCGACGCCTACTTCGATCCCACCTCCGAGGGAATCCCGATCACCACGACGAAGCTCGTGCCATCGCGCCCTGGCCAGTTGGTGTACCAGCAGACCATGCGCCTGCATGATCAACAGGACAGCGTGTTCATGTCGTTCGAGAACATCGACCGGATGGCTGTGTTCGGAATCGCCTTCCCGACAAAGCAATTGGGTGCCACGCAAGTCGGCGCACCGAAAGCGACACTGCCGCAGACGTTCCTCGACGTTGTCACCGAACAGGCCGACCGGATGCTGGCAAGCTGAACGGCGGCTGGCTAGACCGTCGAAAGCCCCCCGCGTTGATGCCTGCAGCGGTAGCGTGCGTGAAATGCCTGGGTCGATGGTCACCGTCGACGGGTTTCCGGTAGCGGTCGCTGTGTCAGGTCCCGAGAGGGGGCCCGTCGTCGTCATGCTCGGCGCCGCGCATCACGCGCCGGCCGCCTACGACGTGGTGTGCCAGCGTCTGCACACCGCCCACCTGCGGACCGTGGTGATCGGACCCGACCGCCGGCTGACCGCCAAGGCGGTGGTCGACATCCTGGATTCGCTGGGTGTGCAATGGGCGCTTCTGGTCGGTGACCGGGTCGGCGGCGAACTCGCTTGGGAGCTGGCCGCAAGCCGGCTCGACCGCTTCATCGGGCTGGTCGTCATCGACCGTGGCCACCCGCGGGTCGCCGACATGGCCGGTGTGGTGCGCGATGAGCACTGCCCGCCGGTGGAGATGAACACCACCGCCCTGGTGAGCACGCCGGCTGCTCGGGCGGTCGCGCGGGCCAGCCAACGGTATGTCTACGGCGACTTCCGGTTGGTGGAGATACAGGGCCGGCGCAACGCCCAGGAGTCCACCGCGCAACTGGCCGCCGAGATCGTGCTGCGCACCAGCGGCTGGTAGCGCGCTACTGGGCGGCCTCTTCGGGTGTCCATGCCTGCGGCAGCCGGGGCTGCCCCGGGAACAGGAAGTCGATGAAAGCCGCGGCGGTGGGCTGGGGCTCGTGGTTGGCCAGGCCGGGACGCTCGTTGGCCTCGACGAACACGTATTCCTTGTCGGTGACGTCGGGCACAAGCAGGTCGATGCCGGTCACCGGGATGCCGATCGCCTCGGCGGCCGCGACGGCGACCCGGCACAATTCCGGGTTCACCTCCGCGGTCACGTCGTGGATGGTGCCGCCCTGGTGCAGGTTCGCGGTGCGGCGAACCCGCAGCGGGTGACCCTCCGGCAGCACGTCGTCGAGCGACCAGCCGGCCTCGGCGACCGTCGCCTCGGTGACCTCGTCGAGCGGAATGCGCGACTCGCCGCCGGTGGCGGCGGCGCGACGCCTGCTCTGGGCCTCGATCAGCTCGCGCACAGTGTGCTGGCCGGTACCGATGATCTCCGCGGGCATGCGCAGCGCGGCGGCGATCACCTTGCCGTCGATCACCACCAGCCGCAGGTCGTCGCCCGGCGCCAGCTGCTCGATCAGCACATACGGGCAGTGCTCGCGGGCACGTGCCAGCGCGGCGTCGAGTTGGTCGGGCCCGTCGACACCGACGGTGATTCCCTTGCCCTGCTCGCCGCGGGCCGGCTTGACCACCACGTTGCCGACGTCGGTCAAGAAGGCCTGGTCTTCCGCGTCGAACGTGGCCACCCGCCCGCGCGCCACCGCGAGGCCGGCCTCGGCGACGATCCGCCGGGTGAGCCGCTTGTCGTCGCAGCGGCTCATCGCGATCGCCGACGTGTACTCCGACAGCGATTCGCGGGTCACCACGGTGCGTCCGCCGTGGGTCAGCCGCATCTCGCCGGTCTCCGCGTCGAGGACTTCGACCTGGATGCCGCGGCGGATCGCCTCGTCGGCGATGATCCGCGCGTACGGGTTGAGGTCGTCGACGGTCTCGGGCGGCCCGGCGGTGAACAGCGGCTCGTTGATCGCGTTCTTGCGCTTGATGGCCAGCACCGGAACCCGCCGGAACCCGAGCTTCTCGTAGAGCCCGATGGCGGCCTCGTTGTCATACGCGACCGACAGGTCCATGTAGGCGCGGCCCAGCGACCGGTAGTGCTCGGCCAACGCGCGGGTCAGCGCGCCGCCGACGCCCGGCAGCCCCGCGGACGGGTCGACCGCCAGCGACCACAGGCTCGAACCGTGCTCGGGGTCGGAGAACAGCCGCTCGTGGTCGACGCCGGTCACGGTGCCGATGACCACCCCGTCGTGATCGCGCACCGCGACCCGGTAGGTGACCGCCGGGACGTGCAGATGGTTGTCCCAGATCACGTCGACCGGGGCGGGCACCATCGCGCACCGCACGTAAACCCGATTCATCGCGTCCGCGTCGGCGCGGCGCTTCAGCGGCCGCACCGTGATGCCGAAGTGCGAGGCGCGCAGCGATTCCTCCGCACCGAACCGCAGCCGGTAGGTGTGGCTGGGGTCGATGAACAGCTCGTTCGGCGAGCGTGCCACCATGACATGCGATTCCCGGGCGTAGATACAGATGTCGCGGCGTCCGGGACCCTCACCCCGCAGCACCTCGGCCAGCTTCTTCGGGTCGGCGAACGTCTGGCCGAAGATCAGCCGCCCCCAGCCCAGGTCGAGTACCACGTCGTCGGCCATCGCATCGACCATGAACTGCGGCGACGCATGGTGCAGGCCGAGGGTGATCGCCTCGGGGTGGTGCTCGTCGGGGTCGAGGACGGTCACGCCGCCGGTCCGGTGATGCGGTGGCGCTGCAGCCACAGTTCCAGCAGCGCCAGCTGCCACAGCTCGTTGCCGCGCAGCGGGGTGAGGCGGCCGTTCGGATCACCCAGCAGGCGGTCCACCGCCTCCGGGCGGAACAGGTCTCGTTCCTTGGCGGCGGGTGCGTACAGGGCGTCGCGGACCAGGTCCAGGTACGGGCCCTCCAGGTGAGTCAGCGCCGGCACCGGGAAGTAGCCCTTCGGGCGGTCGATCACCTCGGCGGGGATCACCCGACGGGCGGCCTGCTTGAGCACGCCCTTGCCGCCGTGCGCGGTCTTGAGCTCCGGGGGACAGGTCGCCGCGAGCTCCACCAGCTCGTGGTCCAGGAACGGCACCCGGCCCTCCAGCCCCCATGCCATGGTCATGTTGTCCACCCGCTTGACCGGGTCGTCGACCAGCATCACGGTGGTGTCCAGCCGCAGTGCGCGGTCCACCCCGGTCTCGGCCCCGGCCCGCGCGAAGTGCTCGGACACGAACCGCCCACTGGGGTCCCCGGCAGCCACCACGCCGTTGTTGGTCAGCGCCCGGACCCCGTCGGGGTCGCGGTCGAAGAACGCCCGGCGGTAGCTTGCGACCGAGCCGTCGAGGGTGGCGGCGTCCGGCTCGCCCATCGGCGGGTACCAGTGGTAACCGGCGAACACCTCGTCGGCGCCCTGACCGGACTGCACCACCTTGACGTGCCGTGAGACCTCCTGACTGAGCAGGTAGAACGCGACGCAGTCGTGGCTCACCATCGGCTCGCTCATCGCGCCGATCGCCCCGTCGAGGGCGGGCAGCATCCGGTCGGTGCCGATGCGCAACTGGTGGTGGTCGGTGTCGAACCGTTCGGCAACGATGTCGGACCACGCGAACTCGTCGCCGGCGACACCGCCGACGGACTCGAAGCCGATCGAGAACGTCGACAGGTGGCGCTGGCCGGCCTCGGCGAGCAGGCCCACGATCAGGCTGGAGTCCACACCACCGGATAGCAGGCAGCCGACCGGCACGTCGGCCACCATGCGCCGGTCGACGGCGACGCGAAGCGTCGAGAGCACGGCGTCCTCCCAGTCGCGCTCCGACCAGTCCGCCCGCTCGGCGCGCCGGCTGAAGTCCGGCGCCCAGTACGTCGTCGTGCTGCGTCGACCGTCGGGCTCGATCGCGACCAGCGACGCCGGCGGCACCTTGGCCACCCCGCGCAGGATCGTCCGCGGCGGCGGCACCACCGAGTGGAACGTCATGTAGTGGTGCAGTGCCACCGGGTCGATGCGAGTGTCGACGCCGCCGCCGGCGAGCAGCGCGGGCAGCGATGACGCGAACCGGATGCGGTGGCCGTTCTCGGTCAGATACAGCGGCTTGATCCCCAGCCGGTCGCGGCCGAGCAGCACCCGCCCGCTGTCACGCTCGACGATCGCGAACGCGAACATGCCGTAGAGGCGGTCGACGAAGCTGTCGCCCCAGTGGTGGTAGGCCTTGAGGATCACCTCGGTGTCGCTGTGGGAGAAGAACCGGTAGCCGTGCCCGGCCAGCTCCGCGCGCAACGCCTGGTAGTTGTAGATGCAGCCGTTCCAGCAGATGGTCAGCCCCAGCTCGGCGTCGACCATGGGCTGCGACGCGGCGTCGGAAAGGTCGATGATCTTCAGCCGCCGGTGACCCAGCGCGACCCGGCCCTGCGACCACGCCCCGGCCGCGTCGGGGCCGCGGGGCGTCATCGCCTCCGTCATGGCCGCGACGGCCGCTACGTCAGGCGTGCTGCCGTCGAGGCGTACCTCGCCGGTGGCTCCACACATCGTTTCGACCCTACCGCCTGCCGGCCAACCGCGACATCGATCGATGGGTCAGCTTTCGGGCCAGCGAACCGCTACGCCGCCTCGGGCTCCGGTTCGGCCGGGCTGGTGTCGATCTGCCGGATGGGTCCGGTGAACCACTTCTTGACCGACAGGTGCCAGAAGATCCACAGCAGGATCAGCACGCCGCCCACCAGCAGTGGCGTGTAGTTGACGTACTTCCAGGCAAAGCTGCGGTCCCACGGCATGCCGCCCATCGACGTGGGGAAGATCGCGATGATCGAGGTGACGACGATCTCGATCAACGCGATCGGCGCCATCCACCTGTAGTGGCCGCGCAGGTTCCAGCTGCCCACCACAAACGAATCGCCGGCGCGCCAGCGGTGGTAGATCGGCACCGCGAACGCCAGATACAGCCCGACGACCCCGATCGAGACCACCGCGAAAAACGCGACCGGCACCGGAGCGCCGTTGACGTCGACGGCGACCAGCGCCGGCAGGGTGATCGCCGCGGCAATCACCGAGCAGATGACGACGCCGTGCATCGGCACCCGCTTCGCGCTCAGGCTCGACCAGTACTTGGAGCCTAAAACGGCACGGTCGCGGCTGAACGCGAACAGCATCCGTGACGCGCTGGTCATGCAGGCGACCGTGCAGAAGAACTGTCCGGCGGTGGAGACCAGCAGCACCAGCCCGGCCCACCTCGCGCTCATCGCCTGGGTGAAGATGACCGCCACCGCGCCGCCGCCCTTGGACACCGCGCCCGAGTCTTGCACGGCGAACAGAAACGACAGCAACAGGATCCACCCGCCGATTGCGGAATAGAAGATCGACTGCCAGATGCCCCTGGCGGCGGCATTGGCGGCGCTTCGCGTCTCTTCGGACAGGTGCGCCGACGCGTCGTAGCCGGTGATCGTGTACTGGGTCAGAATCGCCGAGATCGGCAGCACGAACAGCAGCCAGCCCCATCCGGACGTGGCGCCGGCGAACATGCCACTGTTGTTGATCGTCTTGGCGAAGACGTCGTGCAGGCTCGCGTGGTGGGCCGGGACGAGGAACAGGACACCGATCACCGCGGCCGCGCCGAACACATGCCACCACACCGAGATGTTGTTGATGATCGCCAGCAGGTGGCTGGAGAAGATGTTGATCACCGCGGCGATGGCAAGCAGCACGATGAAGATGACGAACACCCTGGTGAGGCCGTAGCCGGCCAGCCAGCTGGAGCTGAAGGTGCCCAGCGTCAGATCGAGAAACGTGGCGCAGCCGTAGGCCACCGACGCCAGGATGGCGATCAACCCGATCAGGTTCAGCCAGCCGGTGTAGTAACCGGCTTTCGGGCCGCCGAGTTTGCTTGCCCACCAATAAATTCCGCCGGAGGTGGGGAAGGCCGAGACGAGTTCGGACAAGCACAGTCCGATGATCAGGATGAAGACCGAGACCAGCGGCCAGCCCCAGGCGATCGCGGCCGGTCCGCCGTTGTTCCATCCCAGGCCGAACGAGGTGAAGCAACCGGCCAGGATCGAGATGATCGAGAACGAGATCGCGAAGTTGTTGAATCCCGACCAGGAGCGCCTGAGCTCCTGCGTGTAGCCGAGCCTGGCCAGGAGTCGTTCGTCTTCGCTCAGTTCCGGTTCGTCGTGGCCCTCGGGCACGGTGCTCTCCTTCATTCCCTCTGGTAGGGGACAATAAGGCCGCAAAGGTTGCAGTCCTAGCTTTGCAGCGCGGCAGGAGGGTCGCCCAGTGGTTGAGTTTTGGGCATGTTGTCGTTGACCGAGCTCGAGGAGCTGATCGCCGCCGGCGACATCGACACGGTGATCGTCGCGTTCGCCGACATGCAGGGCCGGCTGACCGGCAAACGCGTGTCGGCCCGGCTGTTCTGCGAAGAAGTGGCCGAACACGGCGCCGAATGCTGCAACTACCTGCTGGCTGTCGACGTCGACATGAACACCGTCGGTGGTTACGCGATGTCGGGCTGGGACACCGGCTACGGCGACATGGTGATGACCCCGGACTTCACGACGCTGAGGCGGATCCCGTGGCTGCCGGGCACCGCGCTGGTGATCGCGGATCTCGGCTTCCACGACGGCACCTCGGTCACCGCAGCGCCGCGCAGCATCCTCAAATCCCAGATCGAGCGGCTGTCGCAGCGCGCCCTGGTGCCCTATGCCGGCACCGAGCTGGAGTTCATGGTGTTCGACAACGCCTACCGCGAGGCCTGGGCCAAGGGTTACCGCGGCCTTACCCCGGCGACCGACTACAACGTCGACTACGCGATGCTGGCGTCCACCCGGATGGAGCCGCTGCTGCGCGACATCCGGCTCGGCATGATCGGCGCGGGGATGTACTGCGAAGGCGTCAAAGGGGAGTGCAACCTCGGCCAGCAGGAGATCGCATTCC
The DNA here is from genome assembly GCA_019245755.1 of Mycobacteriaceae bacterium. GTDB lineage: Bacteria > Actinomycetota > Actinomycetes > Mycobacteriales > Mycobacteriaceae > Mycobacterium. The sequence continues at coordinate 17,966 of JAFARC010000059.1, forward strand.
GCTACGACCACGCGCTGGTGACCTGCGACAATCACACGATCTACAAGAACGGCGCCAAGGAGATCGCCGACCAGCACCGCAAAAGCATCACGTTCATGGCCAAGTTCGACGAGCGCGAGGGCAACAGCTGCCACATTCACCTCTCGCTGCGTGGGCGCGACGGCGGCGCGGTGTTCGCCGACGCCGCCGCCGAGCACCAGATGTCGCCGCTGTTCCGCAGCTTCGTGGCCGGACAGCTGGCCACGCTGCGTGAGCTGACCCTGTTTTATGCGCCCAACGTCAACTCCTACAAGCGTTTTGTGGAAGGCAGTTTCGCGCCCACCGCGGTGGCGTGGGGCATGGACAACCGCACCTGCGCGCTGCGCATCGTCGGCCACGGCCACGGGATGCGGATGGAATGCCGCGCCCCCGGTGGCGACGTGAACCAGTACCTGGCGGTGTCGGCGCTGATCGCCGGCGGCCTGTACGGCATCGAGCAGCACCTCGAACTGCCGGATCCGCTGCCGGGTAACGCCTACCAAAGCGCCGCCGAGCGGCTGCCGACGACACTGCAGGAGGCCGCCGCGCTGTTCGCCGACTCGACGGTGGCACGCGACGCGTTCGGCGACGACGTCGTCGAGCACTACCTCAATAACGCGCGCGTGGAGCTGGCCGCGTTCAACTCCGCGGTGACCGACTGGGAGAGGGTACGGGGATTTGAGCGGCTCTGATGTGCGGCCGGTGCTGGGCATGACGACCTACCTCGAGCAGGCCCGGATGGGAATCTGGGACGTGCGAGCCAGTTTCCTTCCGCACATTTATTTCGACGGAATAACGCGCGCGGGTGGCGTCGCGGTGCTGCTGCCGCCGCAGCCGGTGGACGACGGGATCGCCGCCCGGGTGCTCGACGGACTGGACGGGTTGGTGATCACCGGGGGCAAGGACGTGGACCCGGCCAGGTATGGGCAGGCGCCGCACCCGATGACCGACGAGCCCCGAATCGACCGGGACGCGTGGGAATTAGCGCTGCTCGGCGGCGCCCTGAGCCGTGGGATGCCGGTGCTGGGCATCTGCCGCGGCGCCCAGGTGCTCAACGTGGCGCTGGGCGGCACCCTGCATCAGCACCTGCCCGACGTTGTGGGCCACGGCCGGCATCAGGCCGGCAACGCCGTGTTCAGCACGTCGGCGGTGCGTACGGTGCCCGGGACGCGGCTGGCGTCGCTGATCGGGGAGTCGTCCGACGAGCAGTGCTACCACCACCAGGCGATCGCCGAGTTGGGCGACGGCCTGATCGTGAGCGCGCTGGACTCCGACGGCGTGATCGAGGCGGTCGAACTGCCCGGTGATGGCTTCGTGGTCGCGGTGCAGTGGCATCCCGAGGAGCGGCTCAACGACTTGCGATTGTTCGCCGGAGCCGTCGCTGCGGCGACCGCGTTCGCGGCGACGGCGCGGGTGGGGTCATGAGCACCTGCGACGTCATCAACCCCGCCAACGAGGAGGTGCTGCGCACCGTCGGGCTGCTCGACGCCCAAGGCGTCGACGACGCGGTGGCCAGGGCCCTGGTTGCCCAGCGGCGATGGGCTTCGCTGGCGCCCGCCGACCGGGCCGCCGGGCTGCGGGCCTTCGCGGCCGCCGTCGACGAGCACGTCGACGAGTTGGCCGCGTTGGAGGTCGCCAACTCCGGGCACCCGATCGCCTCGGCGGAGTGGGAGGCCGGCCACGTCGCTGACGTGCTGCAGTATTACGCGGCCGCCCCGGAGCGGCTGGCGGGCAAGCAGATCCCGGTGGCCCACGGGTTGGATGTCACGTTCCACGAGCCGCTCGGCGTGGTTGGCGTCATCACGCCGTGGAACTTCCCGATGACGATCGCGTCATGGGGCTTCGCGCCGGCGCTGGCGGCCGGCAACGCGGTGTTGGTCAAGCCCGCCGAGTGGACCCCGCTGACCACGATGCGGCTGGGCGAACTCGCGGCCCGGGCCGGACTGCCCGCGGGTCTGCTCCAGGTGCTGCCCGGCAAGGGCTCGGTGGTGGGACAGCGTTTCGTCACCCATCCCGACGTGCGCAAGGTCGTGTTCACCGGGTCGACCGAAGTCGGCAGGAAGGTGATGGCCGGTGCGGCGGCCCAGGTCAAGCGGGTCACCCTGGAACTGGGCGGCAAGAGCGCCAACATTGTGTTCGATGACTGTGACCTGGCCGATGCGGCCGCGACCGCGCCGTACGCGGTGTTCGACAACGCCGGTCAGGACTGTTGTGCGCGCAGCCGGATCTTGGTGCAGCGCAACGTTTATGACCGGTTCATGGAACTGCTGGAGCCCGCGGTCAAGGGGGTGGTTGTCGGCGACCCCACCCGCAGGGACACCCAGATGGGTCCGCTGGTGTCGAAGGCGCATTGGCAACGGGTGTCCTCCTATGTGCCCGATGACGCGCCGGTCGCCTTTCGTGGCGACGCGCCGTCCGGCCCGGGGTTCTGGTTCCCGCCGACCGTGTTGACGCCGCGGCGTTCGGATCGCACCGTGCGTGAGGAGATATTCGGACCGGTGGTGACCGTGCTGGCATTCGACGACGAAGCCGACGCGATCGCGCTGGCCAACGACACCGCCTACGGGCTGTCCGGGTCGATCTGGACGGACAACCTGTCGCGGGCGTTGCGGGTGGCCCGCGCGGTGGAATCGGGCAATTTATCCGTCAATTCGCACTCCTCGGTGCGCTACCACACCCCGTTCGGCGGCTTCAAGCAGTCGGGGCTGGGCCGTGAACTCGGCCCGGACGCGCCGCTGTCGTTTACCGAAACCAAGAATGTGTTCGTCTCGGTCGGGGGGCCATGATGGATTTGAGTCGGCGCCTGGCAGGCAAGGTGGCGGTGATCACCGGCGGCGGGAGCGGGATCGGTTTGGCTGCCGGGCGCAGGATGCACGCCGAGGGCGCGACGATCGTGGTCGGGGACATCGACCCCACCGCGGGAAAAGCCGCCGCCGATGAGCTGTCCGGATTATTTGTCCCCGTTGATGTTTCGGATGAGACTGCGGTTAATGCCTTGTTCGACACCGCTGCCGCGACGTACGGCTCGCTGGACATCGCGTTCAACAACGCAGGGATATCGCCGCCCGACGACGACCTGATCGAGAACACCGAACTGCCGGCGTGGCAGAAGGTGCAGGACGTGAACCTCAAATCGGTGTATCTGTCCTGCCGGGCGGCGCTGGGCCACATGTCCGCGGCCGGAAAAGGTTCGATCATCAACGTCGCGTCGTTCGTGGCGGTGCTGGGCTCGGCGACCTCGCAGATCTCCTACACCGCGTCCAAGGGAGGGGTGTTGGCGATGTCGCGGGAGTTGGGAGTGCAGTACGCCCGCAGCGGGATTCGCGTCAACGCGCTGTGCCCCGGCCCGGTGAACACCCCGCTGCTGCGCGAGCTTTTCGCCAAGGACCCCGAGCGTGCCGCGCGGCGGCTGGTCCATGTGCCCCTCGGCCGGTTCGCCGAGCCCGAGGAGATCGCCGCCGCGGTGGCTTTCCTGGCCAGCGACGACTCGTCGTTCATCACCGCGTCGACGTTCTTGGTCGACGGCGGTATCAGCTCGGCTTACGTCACCCCGCTGTAGTGGCGCGGCCGGGCTAATGACGCCGCGACGGCGGCCACGGCGGCTCGCCGCACAGCGCCAGCAGCGCGTTCTCGATCACCTCGGGCAGCGCCGGGTGGATCCAGTACTGCCCGCGCGCCATGTCCTGCGCGGGCAGTCCGAAGCTCATCGCCTGCACCACCGGCTGGATCAGCGACGACGCCTGATGGCCCATCAGGTGCGCGCCCAGGATCAGCCCGGTCTCGTCGTCGACGATGATCTTGGCGATCCCGGTGGTGTCCTCCATCGCCCACCCGTAGGCCACGTCGCTGTAGTCCTGCACCTTGACCTTGAGTTGGTAACCCTGCGCCATCGCCTGGTTTTCGGTCAGCCCGACGCTGGCGATCTGCGGGTCGGTGAACACCGCCGAGGGCACGTAGCGGTGGTCGGCGGCCATCAGCGAGTCCACGTCGTCCCAGTCCTGCAACAGGTTGTGGCGGACCACCCGGGCCTCGTGGTTGGCGACGTGCTTGAGCTGATAGTCCGAGCTCACATCGCCGAGCGCGAAGATGCCCCGGGCCGCGGTGCGCTGGTACTCGTCGACGACGATCCGCCCGTCGGGACGCACCTCGACGCCGGCCAGTTCGGCGTCGAGCCGGTCGCCGTTGGACACCCGCCCGGTGGCCACCAGCAGTGCGTCGCCGCGCAGCCTCGACCCGTTGTCGCACGTCAGCTCGACGAACTCGCGGTCGCGCCGGGCGTCGACCACGTTGGTGTGATTGCGGATCTCCCACTTCTTGGCCGCGATGTCGGTGAACCGCATCGCGATCGTGTCGTCGTGTCCCTGCAACAGCGCGCTGCCGCGGATCACCATCGTCACGCGGCTGCCCAGCGACGAGAAGATGTGGGCGAACTCGGCGGCCACATACCCGCCGCCGACGATGAGCAGGTGCTCGGGCAGGTCGGGCAACCGCATGATCGTGTCGCTGGTGTGGTAGTCGACATCACATTCGTCGATCGCCGGCGGAATCACCGGCCGGGAACCGGCCGCGATCACCACCTGCTCGGCGGTGACCTCCTCGCCGCCGTCCAGCCGCAGCGTGTGATGGCCGTCGGGGGTGACGCGGCCGAAGCGGGTGTGGCGGTCGTAGACCGTGACGTTGGGCGACGCCCGACGGTAATGGTCCCCGCCGGCCGACAGCGGGTCGATGCGGCCGAAGATCCGCGAAACGATGTCGGGCCAGCGCACGCCCTCGACCCGGGCGTCGACGCCGAATCGCCCCGAGTCACAGGCGCTTTCGGCGACCTCCGCGGCATAGACGAACATTTTCGTCGGGATGCAGCCCACGTTGAGGCAGGTGCCGCCGAAGACGCCCTGCTCGCAGATCGCGATCTTTTTGTCCGAGTACCGTTCGTCGAGGATGGTGTTGCCAGAACCGGTGCCGATGATGGCCAGGTCGTAGTCGGTCATGACCGCCGCCCCGATGAGCGCTCGCGCGAAGAGCACAAGGCCGATGAGCGCTCGCGCGAAGAGCAAGAGGCCGCGTCGGCGGGGTGTTCGACCGACGCGGTGTACCAGTCCAGCCAGGCCGCCAGTTCGCGATACGCCGCCTCCCTCGGCCCGGGCAGCGACAGGAACACGTCGTGTTTGGCGTCGGCGACCGGCACGATCGTGGTGCGGTTGCCCACGCAGCCGGCCCAGCGCGCGATCTGGGTGACGTCGAGCACCGCGTCACCACGCTGGGCGGTCGCCGGGTCGCTGCTGGGTGGGACGCTGTGGTCGGACCGCAGGATCAGGTTGGGCACGCCGACGTCGAGGCCGCGGTGCAGCTTGGCGTGCCCGCGACGGATCGCGTTGATCCACCCGAACGTCACCGGAAAGCCGCCGGTCGGCTTCCAGTCCAGGTTGTAGTCGAAGTCGCCGCCGAAATCGCGGTGCAGGCTTTCGCCGTAGGTCGGCTCGTGCGGCAGCCGGATCACCCTCTTGCTGCGGAACTGCGCCAGCGCCAGGATCGCGGCGGTGCCGGCGCTGCGCAGAATCGCGGGCCCCTGCAGGTCGAACCACGGGCTGTTGAGGACCAGGCCGCTGACCCGGCCCGGTTTCGGCACGCCCCGGCGCCGGCGATCCAGCCACAGCGGCACAATCAGCCCGCCCGCGGAGTGGCCGTACACCAGGATGTGCGGGTCACCGGCTTCCTCGGCGATCGTGGCCAGCGCCCAGTCCAGTTCGGTGTCGTAGCGCCCCAAATCGGTGGTGAAGTGCTGGGTTTGGCCGTCCCGCCACGACCGGCCGCATTTGTGCAGATCGATCGCGTAGACGCAGACGCCGTGCCCGGCGAGGCTCTCGGCCAGTTCGGTGTTGAAGAAGTAGTCGGTGAAGCCGTGCACCACCAGCGCGGCGTGCCGGGCGTGCCGGCTTTGCCCGCGGCGGATCAGCGTCGCGACGACCTCACCCTCGCCGTCGGGGTCCTGGCCCAGCGCCAGCGTGCACTGCCAGTAGCCGCCGAGAACGTCGGGCTGCCAGGTCGGCGTCACGCGTCATACCTTACGGGCAACTGCGCGGGGGTCGCGGGATAGCCTTGGGTCACCTGTGCCATGACGACGCCCGACAACGCGGTGAAGGACGAACGAATCGGTGTCTGCCTCCAACGTAGAGAAAACCGACGTCGTGCTCGTGGGAGCCGGCATCATGAGCGCGACCCTGGGCGTGTTGCTTCGGCTCGTCGAACCGGGTTGGTCGATCACGCTGGTCGAACGCCTCGACGCTGCGGCCGCCGAGAGCAGCGGTCCGTGGAACAACGCGGGCACCGGGCACTCGGCGCTGTGCGAGCTCAACTACACCCCACAACGGCCCGACGGGTCCATCGACATCGCCAAGGCGGTCAACGTCAACGAGGAATTCCAGGTCTCCCGGCAGTTCTGGTCGTACGCCGCCCAGAACCGGATTCTCACCGACGTGCGCAGCTTTCTGAACCCGACCCCGCATGTCAGCTTTGTGCACGGCGCCGCCCAGGTCGACTATCTGCGGCGGCGACGCGAGGCGCTGGTGGGTAACCCGCTGTTCGCGTCCACCGAATTCATCGATGACCCCGACGAGTTCGCTCGGCGACTGCCGCTGATGGCCGCCAAGCGCGACTTCTCCACCCCGGTTGCGCTGAACTGGACGCAGGACGGCACCGACGTCGACTTCGGGTCGCTGTCCAAGCAGCTCATCGGCTACGGCACCCAGACCGGCACGGTCGCGCTGTTCGGCCATGAGGTACGGGACCTGACCCGCGACACCGACGGCACCTGGACGCTGAAGATCCGCAACAACCGCACCGGCGGCAAGCGCAAGCTCAACGCCAGGTTCGTCTTCGTCGGCGCCGGCGGTTACGCGCTGCGGCTGCTGCAGAAGTCCGGCATCCGCGAGGCCAGGGGATTCGGTGGCTTCCCGGTCGGCGGAAAGTTCCTGCGATCCTCGAAGCCCGAGCTGACCGCGGCCCACCGGGCCAAGGTCTACGGCTTCCCGCAACCGGGCGCGCCGCAGATGTCGGCGCCGCACCTCGACGCCCGAATCATCAACGGCAGGTCGTGGCTGATGTTCGGCCCGTTCGCCGGGTGGACGCCCAAGTTCTTGAAACAAGGCCACTTCACCGACCTGACCGCGTCGGTCACACCCGGCAACCTGCCGGCGATGCTGGCGATCGGCGTGACGCAGCTGAGCCTGGTGAACTATCTGGTGGGCCAGCTGCTGCTGTCACATTCCGACCGGGTGCAGGCGCTGCGCGAGTTCGCGCCGACGGCGGACCCCTCCGACTGGGAGACCTTCGACGCCGGGCAGCGGGTCCAGGTGATCCGCCCGAAGCAGGGCCGGGGCGCGGTGCTGGAGTTCGGCACCGCGGTGTTGCACGCCGACGACGGCAGCATCGCCGGTCTGCTCGGCGCCTCCCCGGGCGCCTCGACCGCGGTGCCGGTCATGCTCGAGGTGATGCAGCGGTGCTTCGGCGACCGCTACCAGACGTGGTTGCCCAAGCTCAGGGAGATGGTGCCGTCACTGGGCACCCGGTTGTCCGACGAGCCGCGGCTCTACCAGGAGGTGTGGGAATGGGGCACCGGGGTGCTGGGCCTGGACCGCACGGCCGCAGTGGGGCAGAACGCCGCGGCGGCGGTCGGCGCGTGACGGTGACCAGATGACTGTGGCACTGCACCGGTCCTGGGCCAAGGATCTGGGCACCGCGACGCTCTACGAGCTGCTCAAACTGAGGGTCGAGGTGTTCGTCGTCGAACAGGCCTGCCCGTACCCCGAACTCGACGGCCGCGACCTGCTCACCGAGACCCGGCACTTCTGGATCGAGGGTGCAGACGGGGAGGTGATCTCGACGCTGCGGCTGATGGAGGAGCATGCCGGCGGCCACAAGGCGTTCCGGATCGGCCGGCTGTGCACCCGCCGGGGGGCCCGCGGCCACGGCCACACCACCCGCTTGCTGCAGGCCGCGCTGGCCGACGTCGGCGACTACCCGTGCCGCATCGACGCGCAAACCTACCTCGAGGACATGTATGCCCGGCACGGGTTCGTGCGGGCCGGCGTCGAGTTCGTCGAGGACGGCATTCCGCACGTGCCGATGCTGCGCTCGGGCACCCGGACCGCAGAAGCGCCGTGACGCCCGGGTACCCGTTCACGGCGATCGTCGGCCACCACCAACTGCGGCTGGCGCTGCTGCTGTGCGCGGTGCGCCCACAGATCGGCGGCGTGCTGGTCCGTGGCGAGAAGGGCACCGCGAAATCCACCGCGGTGCGCGCACTGGCGGCGCTGTTGTCCCGGCTGGGCGACGGCCGGCTCGTCGAGTTGCCGATCGGGGCCACCGAGGACCGGGTCATCGGGTCGCTGGATCTGCAGCGCGTGCTGCGCGACGGCGAGCACGCCTTCACTCCCGGGCTGTTGGCCCAGGCGCACGGCGGTGTGCTCTACGTCGACGAGGTCAACCTCCTCGGCGATCACCTGGTCGACGTGCTTCTCGACGCCGCCGCGATGGGCCGTGTGCACATCGAGCGGGACGGCGTGTCGCACACCCACGAGGCACGGTTCATGCTGGTCGGCACGATGAACCCGGAGGAGGGCGAGTTGCGCCCGCAGCTGCTGGACCGGTTCGGGCTGACCGTCGACGTCACGGCATCCCGCGATGTCGACGAGCGTGCCGAGGTGATCCGCCGGCAGATGGCGTTCGAGGCGGACCCGGCCGGATTCGCCGAGCGCTACGCCGAGGCCGACGCCGAGCTGGGCCGCCGCGTCGCGGCCGCCCGCGCCGCGGTCGCTGACGTCGAGCTGCCCGACACCGAACTGCGCCGGATCGCCGCGCTGTGCGCGGCGTTCGGCGTCGACGGGATGCGGGCCGACCTGGTGGTTGCGCGGGCGGCCGCGGCCCACGCTGCCTGGCGCGGGGCCGGCTTCATCGAATTAACGGACATCCGCGTGGCCGCCGAATTGGCGCTGCCGCACCGGCGTCGCCGCGACCCGTTCGACGAGCCGGGCCTCGACCCGGCCCGGCTCGACGAGGCCTTGGCGCAAGCCGCCGACGGCGGGCCCGATCCCGATCCAGATCCGCCCGGCGGTGGCGGTATGTCACCGGAAAGCGCACCCCCGCAAGCGCAGTCGGGCGGCGTTCCACGGCGCAGCGCGCCCCCGACGGCGCAGTTTCGGACCCGCGTGCTGACCGTGCCCGGCGTCGGCGACGGGGCGCCCGGGCGCCGGTCGCGGGCGCGCAACCGGCACGGCAGCGCGATATCCGCCCATCGGACCGACGGTTTCGGGGTCCACCTGTTCGGCACCGTGCTGGCCGCCGCGCGGCGAGCCGACCGCTCCGGGCCGCCGCGGGTGGCCGCCGACGACGTGCGCCGGGCGATACGCGAGGGCCGGGAAAGCAACACGGTGATCTTCCTGGTCGACGCGTCCGGATCGATGGCGGCGCGCGACCGGATGGCCGCCGTCGGTGGCGCAACGCTGTCGCTGCTGCGTGACGCGTACCAGCGCCGCGACAAGGTCGCGGTGATCACGTTCCGCGGCAACGGCGCCCGCGTGCTGCTGCCGCCGACGTCGTCGGTGCACACCGCGTCGGCGCGCCTTGCCCGGTTCGACACTGGCGGCACCACACCACTGGCCGCGGGGCTGCTGACCGCCCGCGACGTGGTGGCCGCCGAACGGGTCCGCGACCCCGCGCGCCGCTGCCTGGTTGTGGTGCTCACCGACGGCCGGGCCACCGGGGGGCCGGATCCGCTGGGACGGGCCCGGCTGGCCGCCCGCCGGCTGATCGCGTCCGGCACGGCCGCGGTCGTCGTCGACTGCGAAACGTCGTGGGTTCGGCTGGGCCTGGCCGAGGATCTCGCCGGCTATCTGGGCGCGCCGTCCGTGCGGCTGGCGCAGCTGCGGGCCGAGGGCCTCACCGAGGTCGTCCGCGGCGCCGCCTGAGCGAGGAGAGTCACGATGCCGCAAGGCCGGCCGATCACCGTACCCGACGACGGGCTGACCACCCGGGCCCGCCGTCACGTACCGCTGCTGGCGGTGCACACCGGAACCGGAAAAGGCAAGTCGACAGCCGCCTTCGGGATGGCCCTGCGGGCCTGGAACGCCGGTTTCGACATCGCCGTGTTCCAGTTCGTCAAGAGCGCCAAATGGAAAGTGGGTGAACAGGCCGCATTCCGTGAGCTGGGCCGGCTGCATGACGAACACGGCATCGGCGGAGCCGTCGAGTGGCACCGGATGGGCGCCGGGTGGTCGTGGGCCCGCAAGGACGGCAGCGACCAGGACCACGCCGCGGTGGCCGCCGACGGCTGGGCCGAGATCGCCCGGCGGCTGGCCGAACAGCGCCATGACTTCTACGTGCTCGACGAGTTCACGTATCCGCTCAACTGGGGCTGGGTCGACGTCGCCGAGGTGGTCACCACCCTGACCGGCCGGCCCGGTGTGCAGCACGTCGTGATCACCGGTCGCGACGCGCCGCCGCCACTGCTGGCGGTCGCCGACCTCGTCACCGAGATGACCAAGGTCAAACATCCGATGGATACCGGCCGCAAGGGCCAGCGGGGTATCGAATGGTGAGCACACCGGCGGTGGTGATCGCGGCGCCGTCGTCGGGCAGCGGAAAAACCACGGTCGCAACAGGTTTGATCGGTGCGCTGCGTCGCGCCGGCCGCCTGGTGGCCGCGTTCAAGGCGGGTCCGGACTTCATCGACCCTGGCTACCACACGCTCGCCGCCGGGCGCCCGGGACGCAATCTCGACCCGGTGCTGGTCGGCGAGGCGCTGATCGGTCCGCTGTACCGGCACGGGTGCCGGGGCGCCGACATCGCGGTCGTCGAGGGGGTGATGGGGCTCTTCGACGGGCGCATCGACGTGGCTGACTCCGGTGCGGCAACGGGTTCCACCGCACATGTGGCGGCGCTGCTCGGTGCGCCGGTGGTCCTGGTGGTCGACGCGCGCGGCCAGAGCCACAGCGTGGCCGCTCTGCTGCACGGCTTTTCGACGTTCCCGGCTGCGGGAAAGCCGACCCGCATCGCCGGCGTGGTGCTCAACCGGGTCGGCTCGCCCCGCCACGAGCAGGTGCTGCGCCAGGCCTGCGAGCGGGCCGGCACCCGGGTGCTCGGCGCGATCCCGCGGGCCGACGAGATGTCGCTGCCCTCCCGTCATCTGGGGCTTGTCACCGCCGTCGAGCACGGCAGGCGGGCGCAGCAGGCGGTCGAGGCGATGACCGCGTTGGTCGGCCGCCACGTCGACGTTTCGGCGGTGGCCGCCGCCGCCGCCAGCCACGTCACCGACCCGCCCTGGCAGGCGTCGGCCGCCGGGCCGGTTGGCGACCGCGTCACGGTCGCGATGGCTGCGGGCAAGGCATTCAGCTTCGGCTACGCCGAGCACACCGAGCTGCTCAGCGCCGCGGGCGCCGACGTCGTCCGGTTCGACCCGTTGACCGATCGGCTGCCGGACGACACCGCCGCGGTCGTGCTGCCCGGCGGGTTTCCCGAACAGTTCGCCGCCCAGCTGTCGGCCAATGAGGTGCTGCGTCGACAGCTGCGGGCGCTGGCCCGCGCCGGGGGGCCGGTGCAGGCCGAATGCGCCGGGCTGACCTACCTGGTCTCCGAGCTGGACGGGCACCCGATGTGCGGCGTGCTGGCCGGCTCCGCGCGCTTCACCGAGCGCCTGACGCTGCGCTACCACGACGCGGTAGCTGCGACCGATTCGCCGCTGTATGCGGCGGGCGAGCGCGTCGTCGGCCATGAATTCCACCGCACCGCGGTCACCTTCGCCCACAGTTATCCCCCCGCCTGGGCGTACCGCGGCCGCTCGTCGCGTTCCATCCGCGACTCGGTCTGCGATGTGCCGACCCTGCGTGACGGCGCCGTGCACCGCAACGTGCACGCCTCCTACCTGCACACCCATCCCGCCGCCGCGCCGGGCGCGGTGACCCGCTTCGTGGCGCACGCCGCCGGATCGAGGCTCGCCCGGTGACCGACAACGCCTACCTGGTCGGGCTGCGGCTGGCCGGCCGGAAGGTCGTCGTCGTCGGCGGCGGCTCGGTCGCCCAGCGCCGGCTGCCGTTGCTGGTCGCCAGCGGCGCCGACGTCGAGGTGATCACCCGCGCCGCCACCCCCGCGGTGGAGGCAATGAGCGGAATCACCCTGGCGCTGCGCGACTATCGCGCCGGCGACCTGGCCGACGCCTGGTACGCGATCGCGGCCACCGACGATTCGGAGGTCAACGCGGCGGTCGTCGCCGAAGCCGAAGCCCGGCACATTTTCTGCGTGCGCGCCGACATCGCCCGTGACGGAACCGCGGTCACGCCGGCCTCGTTCGAGTACGAGGGGCTCGCGGTCGGGGTGCTGGCCGGCGGCGAGCACCGTCGGTCCGCGGCGATCCGGTCGGCGATCCACGAGGCGTTCCAGCACGGCGTCATCACCGCCGGGGCGCCCGGCGTCGTGCGCGGCGGCGTCGCGCTGGTCGGTGGCGGCCCCGGCGACCCGGAGCTGATCACAGTGCGGGGCCGACGGCTGCTGGCGCACGCCGACGTCGTGGTCGCCGATCGGCTCGCCCCGCCGCAGCTGCTGGCCGAGCTGCCGCCGCACGTGGAGGTGATCGACGCGGCGAAGATTCCGTACGGCCGGGCGATGGCACAGGATGCGATCAACGCGGTGATGATCGAGCGCGCCCGGGCACACAAGTTCGTGGTGCGGCTCAAGGGCGGCGACCCGTTCGTCTTCGCCCGCGGCTACGAGGAGGTGCTGGCCTGCGCGGACGCCGGCATCCCGGTCACGGTCGTGCCGGGTGTGACAAGTGCCATAGCCGTGCCCGCCCTGGCCGGTGTTCCGGTCACCCACCGTTCGGTCACCCACGAGTTTGTCGTGGTCAGCGGTCATCTGCCGCCGGGGCATCCGGAATCGTTAGTGAATTGGAATGCGCTGGCCGCGATGTCGGGCACGGTTGTGTTGATGATGGCCGTGGAGCGCATCGAGCTGTTTGCCGACGCCCTGGTTGACGGGGGGCGACCTGCGGATACGCCGGTGCTGGTGGTCCAGAGCGGCAGCACCGCCGCCCAGCGGACCGTGCGCACGACGCTGGTCGACGCGGCCCGGCGCATTCGCGAGGAGGGCATCCGGCCGCCGGCGGTCGTCGTGGTGGGCGCCGTCGCGGGGTTTCCCGACTTAAAGGAACAGTAAGAGTACTGTAAGGTAACCCGCTATGACGGCTCTCAACGATGCGCAGCGGGCGGGCCTGGACATCCGGGACAGGGCACTTGCGCATCCCGAGCGCAGGTATTACCCGACGTGGCTGCCGTCGCGGCGGTTCATCGCCGCTGTCGTCGCAATCGGTGGCATGCAGCTTCTGGCCACGATGGACAGCACCGTCGCGATCGTCGCGCTGCCCAAGATCCAAAACGAGCTCGACCTGTCCGACGCCGGTCGCAGCTGGGTGATCACCGCCTACGTGCTGACCTTCGGCGGGCTGATGCTGCTCGGCGGCCGGCTCGGCGACACCATCGGCCGCAAGCGCACGTTCATCGGCGGTGTCGCGCTGTTCACGATCGCCTCCATCCTGTGCGGCGCCTCCTGGGACGAGGCCACCATGGTGACCGCGCGGCTGCTGCAGGGCGTGGGCGCGGCCATCGCATCGCCGACGGCGCTCGCGCTGATTGCCACCACGTTCCCGAAGGGACCGGCCCGCAACGCCGCCACCGCGATATTTGCGGCCATGACCGGCATCGGCTCGGTCATGGGCCTGATGGTGGGTGGCGCGCTCACCGAGTTGTCCTGGCGGCTGGCGTTTCTGGTGAACGTGCCGATCGGCCTGCTGATGATGTACCTGGCCTACACGACGCTGACCGAGACCCATCGTGAGCCGCGCAAGCTCGACGCCACCGGCGCGATCCTGGCCACGCTGGGCTGCACCGCGGCGGTGTTCGGCTTCTCGATGGGCCCCGAGCAGGGCTGGGTCTCGCCGGTCACGATCTCGTCGGGTGTTGCGGCGGTGGTCTTGCTCGGCGCGTTCCTGCTGGTCGAGCGGACCGCCGACAACCCGCTGGTGCCGTTCGACCTGTTCGGCGACCGCAACCGCCTCGCGACGTTCGCGGCGATCTTTTTGGCCGGCGGGGTGATGTTCACGCTGACCGTGCTGATCGGCCTGTACGTGCAGGACATCATGGGCTACAGCGCGCTGCGCGCCGGCGTCGGCTTCATTCCGTTCGTCATCGCGTTGGGCATCGGCCTCGGCCTGTCGTCGCACCTGGTGTCGCTGTTCCCGCCGCGCGTGCTGGTCATTGCCGGCGGTGTGCTGGTGCTGGGCGCGATGCTGTACGGCTCGACGCTCAACCGCGGCATCCCGTACTTCCCCGACCTGGTGGTCCCGATCGTCGTCGGTGGGTTCGGGATCGGCATGATCGTCGTGCCGCTCACCGTCTCGGCGATCGCCGGCGTGGGCCTCGACCGGATCGGACCCGTCTCGGCGATCGCGCTCATGCTGCAGAACCTCGGCGGTCCGGTGATCCTGGCGATCATCCAGGCCGTGATCACGTCGCGCACCCTGTACCTGGGCGGCACGACCGCCCCCGTCAAGTTCATGGACAGCCACCAGCTGCACGCGCTGGACCAGGGCTACACCTACGGGCTGCTGTGGGTGGCCGGGGTGGCCGTCCTTGTCGGCGGCGCGGCGCTGCTCATCGGCTATTCGGCCGAGGAGGTAGCCCACGCGCAGGAGGTCAAGGACGCGCTGGACGCCGGGGAACTCTAGCGGCGAGCGGCCCGTCCGCCGCCGGGGTTACGCCTCGGTAGGGTAGAAACCCATGTTCGCGGCGCGGCGTACCCAGCGGGTGTCGGACCCGCTGGCCCCCAGCGTCATCGGGATCGCGATCATCGCGATCACCGGCATGCAGCTGATGTCGACGCTCGACGGCACCATCGTCGTGGTGGCGCTGCCCAGAATCCAAAACGAGCTCGACCTGTCCGATGCCGCGAAGAGCTGGGTGATCACCGCCTACGTGCTGACCTTCGGCGGCCTGCTGCTGCTCGGCGGGCGCGTCGGCGACGCGGTCGGGCACAGGCGGGCCTTCCTCGGTGGTGTGGCCGTGTTCACGGCGGCGTCGCTGGTGTGCGGGTTGGCGTTCGACGACGTGATGCTGATCGGCGCCCGCGCCGTGCAGGGCATCGGGGCCGCGGTCGCCGCGCCGACCGGGCTGGCGCTCATCGCGTCGACCTATGCCGTCGGGCGCGCCCGCAACCAGGCGATGGCGGTATCGGCCGCGATGCAGGGTGTCGGGTCGGTGCTGGGCCTGGTCCTCGGCGGCGCGTTCACGGTGATCTCCTGGCGGCTGGCGTTTCTGATCAACGTGCCGATCGGCACCGTGATCATGGCGATCGCGGCCACCCGGCTGCGCGAAACCCACCGCGAGCGCCTGACCCTGGATGCCACCGGCGCGGTGCTGGCGACGCTGGCCTGTACTACCGCGGTACTGGTCTTCACCCAGGGCCCTCCCCTTGGTTGGGGAAACGTGTGGGTGATCGCGGCGATGGTGGCCACGGTGCTGCTGTTGGGAAGCTTTCTTGTGGTCGAGCGGACCGCCGAGCATCCGCTGGTTCCGCTGTCGCTGTTTTCCAACCGCAACCGGGTGATGACGTTCGTGTCGCTGTTTCTGGCGGGCGGTGTGCTGCTGACGCTGACCGTGATGATCGGGCTGTACGTGCAGAACCTGATGGGGTACTCGGCGCTGCGGGCCGGGGTCTGCTTCATCCCGTTCGCGGTCGCGCTGGCGCTGGGCAATGTCTGCGCGGCCCGGGTCGCGCCGCAGATCGCGCCGCGGTGGCTGATCATCGGCGGCGGCGCATTCGTGATGGGCGCGATGCTGTACGGATCGACGATCAACCGCACGATCTCCTATTTCCCCGACTTGTTCGTGCCGATCGTCGTCGGCGGCTTCGGGATCGGGGTGATCTCGGTCGTGCTGCCGCTGTGCGCGCTGGCCGACGTCGGCCCGCGCGAGATCGGCCCGGTGTCGGCGATCACGCTGATGGTGCAGAACCTCGGCGGCCCGCTAGTGCTGGTCGCGATCCAGGCCGTGCAGGTGTCGCGCACGCTGTATCTGGGCGGCACGACGGGGCCGGTCGGCCGGATGACTCCCGCGCAGCTCAACGCGCTCGACCACGGCTACACCTACTCGCTGCTGTGGGTGGCCGCGGTTTCGCTGCTCGGCGGCGTCAGCGCGCTGCTGATCGGCTTCTCGGCCGGCCAGATCGCCGCCGCGCAGCACACCCGCGAGGCCGTGGAGGCCGGCGAGCTCTGAATTAAGCTGGCCCGCTGTGATCACTCGCATGTCCGAGCTGTTCGTGCGCACGCTGCGCGAGGACCCCGCCGACGCCGAAGTGCCCAGCCACAAGCTGCTGATTCGGGCCGGCTACGTGCGGCCCGTCGCGCCCGGCCTGTACACCTGGCTGCCGCTCGGCCTGCGGGTGCTGCGCAAGGTCGAGCGCATCGTCCGCGAGGAGATGAACGCGATCGGCGGCCAGGAGATTCTGCTTCCCGCGCTGCTTCCGCGCGCGCCGTACGAGACGACCAACCGCTGGACGGAGTACGGCGACGGGGTGTTTCGGCTCAAGGATCGCCGTGGCGCCGACTACCTGCTCGGCCCCACCCACGAAGAGCTGTTCACCCTGACCGTCAAGGGGGAGTACAGCTCCTACAAGGATTTCCCGTTGCGGCTCTACCAGATCCAGACCAAATACCGCGACGAGGCCCGGCCCCGGGCCGGCATCCTGCGGGGCCGCGAGTTCGTCATGAAGGACTCTTACTCGTTCGACGTCGACGACGAGGGGCTCAAGGCCGCCTATGACGCGCACCGCGAGGCCTATCAGCGGATGTTCGACCGGATGGGTGTGCGGTATGTCATCGTCTCGGCGGTGTCGGGTGCGATGGGTGGCAGCGCGTCCGAGGAGTTCCTGGCCGAAAGCCCGATCGGCGAGGACACCTTCGTGCGGTGCCTGGAGTCCGGCTACGCGGCGAATGTGGAAGCGGTCATCACCGCGCGTCCGGAGTCGCTGCCGATCGACCCAATGCCCGAACCGGTGGTGTACGACACCGGTGACACCCCCACGATCGCCACCCTGGTGAAGTGGGCCAACTCCGCCGACCTCGGCCGCACCGTCACCGCCGCCGACACGCTGAAGAACGTGATGCTCAAGGTCCGCCAACCCGGATCCATCGATTGGGAATTGCTGGCCGTGGGCATTCCTGGCGACCGCGCGATCGACGACAAGCGGCTGGCGGCGGCGCTGGACCCCGCCGAATACGCCATGCTCGGCGACGACGACTTCGCCGGATACCCGTACCTGGTCAAGGGTTACATCGGGCCGAAAGCTTTGAAAGCCAACAAGGTCCGCTACCTGGTCGACCCACGGGTGGTGGACGGCACCAGCTGGATAACCGGCGCTGACGAACCCGGCAGGCATGTGGTCGGCCTCGTCGCCGGCCGCGACTTCACGCCCGATGGCACGATCGAGGCGGCCGAGGTGCGCGACGGTGACCCCTCGCCCGATGGGGCCGGGCCGCTGGTGTCGGCGCGCGGCATCGAGATCGGCCACATCTTCTCACTCGGCCGCAAATACACCGACGCGTTCACCGCCGATGTGCTCGGCGAGGACGGCAGGCCGGTCCGGCTCACCATGGGCTCCTACGGCGTGGGGGTGTCGCGGCTGGTTGCCGTGATCGCCGAGCAGCACCACGACGAGCTCGGCCTGCGCTGGCCGGCGTCGGTGGCGCCATTCGACGCACACCTGGTGATCGCCAACAAGGACGCCGCGGCGCGGGCCGGCGCCGCGGAGCTTGCCGCCGACCTGGACCGCATCGGTCTGCAGGTGCTGCTCGACGACCGGCAGTCCTCACCCGGGGTGAAGTTCACCGACGCCGAGCTGCTCGGCGTGCCGTGGATCGTGGTGGTGGGCCGCGGCTGGGCCGACGGGCTCGTCGAGCTGCGCGGCCGGCTCACCGGCGAGACCCGCCAACTCGGCGCCGAGGCCACCGGCATCGCCGCCGCACTAGCCTGACGACAGCTCGTTGCCGCCGGGGAACGGGACCGTCAACGGCCACGCCCCCAGCGCCTGGCGCCACCTGGCGGCGCGCACCGCGCACTGCGTCAGCGCGGTGACCGCGAACGTGCGGTCCTGCGGCGCCGTGGCCCGCTCGATCACCTCGCGCCAGGCCTCGGCGTCATCGGATTCCATCCGCAGGGCCAGTGCGGCGGCGTCGCCGGCATTGGCAACCGTCATCGGCAGCTGGTAACCGGCCGCGGCGACCGGCGCGCTGACCGAGCGTGCGGCCAGCATGGCGATCGCCGCGTCCCGGCGCGCCCGGTGCTCGGTGAGCGAATCCGTGACCAGATCGTTGCGGTCGGAGTGTGCCGAGACGAAACCGTAGCCGTAGATCGTCGCGTGCTCGGCGGCGATTGCGTCGGCGAGGGCCGCGTCCTGGGGTGACTGCGCTCCGGAGCTGGGCGTCGGCTCGGTGGAAGTCACTGCACCGCCAGCGCAACGGTGACCGATGCCGTACAGGACGCGGCGATGGACCCGAGCAGCCCGGCGCGGTAGCCGGAAAGCTTTGCGGCCAGCTGCGCGGCGCTGTCGGCCGATCCCTTCAGCGCCGCGGTCACCTCGGCCAACGACGGCGCCCCCGACGGCACTCCCGACGGCGCCCCCGACGGACTCGACGGCGGCGGCGTGCCGGTGGCGCGCGCGATTTCCTGGACCAGCGCCCGGGCGTGGTCGGTGCGCTCGGCGGCGGCGACGCTCAGCGCCTGGGCGGGCGACGACGACGGGTCGGCCGCCGCGGCGGCCGTTGCCAGGTCGCTGTCCCGCCGGGCCAGAGCCAGCTGCGACTCCAGGTCATCGACCTTCGGGGGCTCGGGCGCCGAGCCGCATGCCGACGCCGTCGCCCAGACGGCGCCCAGTGCGGCCGCCGCGCGCAGGACTCCGCGCCGGCTGACAGTGGGCATGGCGACATCCTGCCATCCGGGCCAACGCACCGGCCGAGCCCACGATCGCCTCGTCGGGGCCGGTGTCTGGCGTATCGTTGATTCCTGGCTCCGCGTTTGCGGAGGGGATTGGCCGCACAATTCAAGATGAGGAGCTCGCCGTGGCCACGGGGCTGCCGTCGCAGGAACAGGTGATCGAGCTACTCGGTGACGAGTTCGCGCGCGCAGGCTATGAGATCGAGGAGGTCGTGCTCGACGGCGCGGCGCGCCCGCCCCGCATCACGGTGGTCGCCGACGGCGACGAGCCCCTCGACCTGGACACCATCGCGATGCTGTCGCAGTCGGCGTCTCGGTTGCTCGACGACGCCGATGCGGTCGCGCGCCACTACGTCCTTCAGGTCAGCTCACGCGGGGTGGACCGGCCGCTGACCACCGAGAAGCACTTCCGCCGGGCGCAGGGACGCAAAGTGCAGCTGACGATGGCCGACGGGTCGCGCCGCGCCGGCCGCCTCGGCGGCACCGCCGACGGGCAGCTGCGGTTGGTGGTTGCCCAGCGCGGTCGCTCCGGCTGGTCGGTGCGCCAGATTCCCCTCGCCGACATCGCCGAAGCGGTTGTGCAGATCGAGTTTTGCGCGCCGAGCCCGGGTGAGCTGCAGCTGGCCCTCCTCGGGAAGGCCGGCACGTGAACATCGACATGGCCGCGCTGCATGCCATCGAAGCGGACAAAGGCATCTCCGTCGACGTGGTCGTCGAGACGATCAAGTCGGCGCTGCTCACCGCGTACCGCCACACCGAGGGGCACCAGCCCGACGCCCGCATCGACATCGACCGCAAGACCGGCATCGTGCGGGTGCTGGCTCGCGAAACCGACGACGACGGCAACGTGCTCGCCGAGTGGGACGACACCCCGGAAGGCTTCGGCCGCATCGCGGCGACCACCGCGCGCCAGGTCATCCTGCAGCGGCTGCGCGACGCGGAGAACGAGAAGAACTACGGCGAGTTCTCCGCGCGGGAAGGCGACATCGCCGCCGGCGTGATCCAGCGCGACACCCGGGCCAACGCCCGCGGCCTGGTGGTGGTGCGGATGGGCAGCGAAACCAAGGGCTCCGAGGGTGTGATCCCGGCCGCCGAGCAGGTCCCCGGCGAGCGCTATGAACACGGCGATCGGCTGCGCTGCTACGTCGTCGGCGTGACCCGCGGCGCCCGCGAGCCGCTGATCACGCTCTCGCGCACCCACCCCAACCTGGTCCGCAAGCTGTTCTCCCTGGAGGTGCCCGAGATCGCCGACGGCTCGGTCGAGATCGTCGCGGTCGCCCGCGAGGCCGGTCACCGGTCGAAGATCGCGGTGACCTCCCGGGTGCCGGGGCTCAACGCCAAGGGCGCCTGCATCGGCCCGATGGGCCAGCGGGTGCGCAACGTGATGAGCGAGCTGTCCGGCGAGAAGATCGACATCATCGACTACGACCCCGACCCGGCGAAATTCGTGGCCAACGCGTTGTCGCCGGCCAAGGTGGTTTCGGTGAGCGTGATCGACGAGACGGCGCGGGCCGCCCGGGTGGTGGTCCCGGATTTCCAGCTGTCGCTGGCCATCGGCAAGGAGGGTCAGAACGCGCGGCTGGCCGCCCGGTTGACCGGGTGGCGGATCGACATCCGCAGCGACGCCGAGCAGCACCAGGGACAGCCCCACGGCTGACAACGCCTGGTTCTGAACGGCTGGCCGGTCAAGCTAGACTGGGCCGTGATCCAGCGCGAGACTTCGGCTGCTGCGCATCGTCGCACCGATGGACCGGTGCGAACGTGCGTCGGCTGCCGCAAGCGAGAGCTGGCCGTCGAACTGCTTCGCGTGGTAGCTGTGTCGACCGGGAATGGCGGCTACGCTGTGACCGTTGACACTGCCGGTAATCTGCCGGGGCGGGGTGCCTGGCTGCACCCCAACCAGCAGTGTCTGCGCGCAGCGATCCGGCGGCGAGCTTTCGGCCGAGCGCTGCGCATCACCGGTTCACCGGACACATCCGCGGCCGTCGAGCACATCACCGCGCTCGAGGACCCGGCGACAGGACAGGTAGCGAAGAACATGAGCACACCGTGAAGTCCCGATGACCATGCGTCGTAGCTAAACCCGAGGCGAGGGCCCACCACCGCCGTCGCCTCTAGACAGGAGAGGTAGTGGCAGGTAAGGCCCGCGTGCACGAGTTGGCTAAAGAACTCGGTGTCACCAGCAAGGAAGTGCTCGCCCGGCTCAGTGAACAGGGCGAATTCGTCAAATCCGCATCGTCGACGGTAGAAGCGCCGGTGGCGCGGCGGTTGCGCGAGTCGTTCGGTGGCGGCAAAGCGGCCACCGCGACCGGCAACGGGGCGGCGGCCAAGGCGGCCAAGGCGGCCACGGCCAACGCGCCCGCCGCGACCGCCGGTGGCGGCGTGGCCACCGCGCCGGCCACGCCGCGACCGCCGGTG
>JAFARC010000048.1 GCA_019245755.1 Mycobacteriaceae bacterium
AAATAGCCCCCGACCGCCCCACACCACCGCCCCACACCACCGCCCCACACCACCGGCCCACAAGCCGGCGCCAGTAGACAAGGAGCGCCATGAGTTCCCCGGCGACCACTCCCGCCGATGTGTTGGTGATCTTCGGCATCACCGGAGATCTGGCGAAGAAGATGACGTTTCGCTCGCTGTACCGCCTCGAGCGCCGTGGGGCGCTCGACTGCCCGGTCGTCGGCGTCGCGCGCGACGATTGGTCCACCGCGACGCTGCGCGATAACGCCCGCCGCGCCATCGAGGACTCAGGCGAGACGATCGACGAAGACGTGTTCCAGCGCTTCGCCGAGCGCCTCGAGATGGTCACCGGTGACTTCGGCGATGCGAAAACCTATGACCGGGTCGCCCAGGCGATCAAGGGCAGGCACACCCCCGTTTTCTACCTGGAGATTCCGCCGTCGCTGTTCGGCCAAGTGGTGAAAAACCTGGTCCACGCGAACCTCACCGGCCGCGCGCGCGTCGTGGTCGAAAAGCCCTTCGGCCACGACCTGGCGTCGGCCCGGGCACTCAACGACGAGCTACGTAAATCGCTGGAGGAGTGGCAGATCTTTCGCATCGACCACTTTCTCGGCAAGGAACCGGCCATGGACATCATGTTCCTGAGGTTCGCCAACTCCATTTTGGAGCCGCTGTGGAACCGCGATCGGATCCAGGCCGTCCAGATCACCATGGCCGAGGACTTCGGGTGTGAGGGCCGGGGCAGTTTCTACGATCCTGTCGGGGCGTTGCGCGACGTGGTTCAGAACCATCTGCTGCAGCTCATCGGGCTGTTCGCCTCCGAGCCGCCCAGCGTCGCCGACGCCGACGGGCAGCGCGACAGGCGGGTGGACGTGTTCCGCGCCATCCCGTCGGCGGACCCCAAACACTATGTCCGCGGCCAGTACGACGGCTACCAGGCAATCCCGGGCGTCAGGCCCAACTCGCAGACCGAGACGTTCGCCGCGCTGCGCTTGGAGATCGACAACTGGCGCTGGTCGGGCGTTCCGTTCTTCATCAGGGCGGGCAAGGCCCTGCCGGTGCGCGCCACCGAAATACGGACCATTTTCAAACGGCCCCCCAAACTCGCGTTCACGCCGCTGAGGCCCGATCCCGACGAGTTCATCCTGCGCATCGATCCCAACCCGGGTGCCGACCTGGTCATCCAGGCCAAAGAGCCGGGCGCCAACACGACCCGCACGGTCGACCTCTCGCTGATCTTTTCCGAGGAGCTCGGCGAGGCGCCCGAGCCCTACGAGCGGCTTCTCTGCGATGCCATGCAAGGCGACTCCACCCACTTCACCCGCGAGGACGGCGTCGAGGAAACCTGGCGCATCGTGCAGCCGCTGCTGGACTCGCCGCCGCCGCTCCAGCCCTATCAACCCGGGTCGTGGGGCCCGGCCGGCGCCGACAAACTGCTCGCCGGCCACCCCGGCTGGCGCGAGCCGTGGCTTCACTCGCACCATTAGTTCACCCACTCGAAACACATTGTCTCCCAACCGACGCACCGCGCCGACCAGTTGCCGCCAAGTGTTGCCTCAGCCAGGCGTCGTGGACAACGGTTGATAGGAACAACAACAGGGAGGTCGACGGATGACTCAGTTAGCGAGTATGGGCGGCGACACCTCGGCCGACTACGAGAGCCGAAGCCGAGGCGAAACGCGGGCCCCCGAACCGTACGTGCCCGACGACGTCCAAGGGCCGTTGAGCCGCGACGAGCTTGTGCAGCTCGATGCCTGGTGGCGCGCCGCGAACTACCTGGCCGTCGGACAGATATACCTGCTCGACAACCCGTTGTTGCGCGAACCGCTCGCGGCCGAGCACATCAAGCCGCGCCTCCTCGGGCACTTCGGCACGGTGCCCGGTCTGAACCTGGTCTGGGCGCATGCCAACCGGCAGATCGTCCGACGTGACCTCAACGCGGTCTTCGTCGCCGGCCCGGGCCACGGCGGCCCTGGACCCAACGCCTGCGGCTGGCTGGAGGGCACGTACTCCGAGCTGTACAGCCACATTAGCCAGGACGCCGCCGGGATGAAGCGCTTCTTCGCCCAGTTCTCCTTTCCCGGCGGGGTGCCCAGCCATTGCGCCCCGGAAACCCCGGGCTCGTTCCACGAAGGCGGCGAGCTCGGCTACTCGTTGCTGCACGCGTTCGGCGCGGCCTTCGACAATCCCGATCTGATCGTCTTCTGTGTCGTCGGGGACGGCGAGTCCGAGACCGGGCCGTTGGCCACCAGCTGGCACGCCAGCACCTTCCTGAACCCCGCGCGCGACGGCGCGGTGCTGCCGATCCTCGCGCTCAACGAATACAAAATCGCCAACCCGACCATCCTGGCGCGCATCCCCGAATCTCAGCTGCTGGAATTGTTTCGGGGCTACGGATACGAACCGCACGTGGTGGCGGGGAACAACCCCGCAGCGGTGCATCAGGCGATGACGGCAGCCCTCGACACCAGCCTCGACCGCATCGCCGAGCTGCAAACCGGCGCCCGGGCCGATGGCGCAAAAGGTCCGTTCCGCTGGCCGATGATCGTGCTGCGCACACCCAAAGGCTGGACCTGCCCGCCGGTGGTGGACGGCGAACAGGTCGAGGGCACCTTCCGGGCCCATCAGGTTCCGCTTTCCGCGGCGCGCACCGATGATCAACACCGCAAGGTTCTCGAGCAGTGGCTGCGGTCCTACAAACCCGACGAGCTGTTCGACGACAGCGGCCGCCCGGTGCGGGAGCTGGTCGAGATGGCGCCTACCGGCGAGCGGCGCATGAGCGCCAACCCGGTGGCCAACGGCGGCGCCGAGAGGCGAGACCTCCAGCTGCCCGACTGGCGCCAATACGGCGTCGACGTCAAAACGCCGGGAACCACCACGCATGAAGCCACCCGCGTACTCGGCGGCTGGCTCCGCGATGTCACCGCACAGAACCCGTCGAACTTCCTCACGTTCGCCCCCGATGAGCTGGCCAGCAACCGTCTCCAGGACATCCTCGAGGTCACCGGCCGGGACTGGCAGACCCTTGTCGGGCAATTCGACGAAAAGCTCGATCCCCTGGGCCGTGTCATCGAGGTCCTGTCGGAGCACATGTGCCAGGGGCTGCTCGAGGGTTATCTGCTCACCGGCCGCCACGGCCTGTTCACCTGCTACGAGGCGTTCATCCACATCGTCGACGCGATGTTCAACCAGCACGCCAAGTGGCTGGAGGCCTGCTCGGAGGTGTCCTGGCGGCGGCCCATCTCGAGCCTCAATTACCTTCTCTCGTCACATGTTTGGCGCCAGGACCACAACGGGTTTACCCACCAGGACCCCGGCTTTCTTGACGTCGTACTCAACAAGCAGCCGGAAATCGTCCGCGTCTACCTGCCACCCGACGCCAACACGTTGCTCTCCACCTACGACCACTGCCTGCGGTCGAAGCAGTACGTGAACGTGGTGGTGGCAGGCAAGCAGGCCCAACTCGACTGGTTGTCGGTGGACGATGCGGCGCTGCACTGCGCCCGCGGTGCGGGCATCTGGCGGTGGGCGGGCAACAACGACGACATCGGCACCGTGCCGGACGTGGTGCTGGCCTGCGCTGGCGACATCCCCACGCTGGAAACCCTTGCAGCCGCGTCGATTCTGCGGGAGCGGCTGCCGGACTTGCGGGTTCGGGTGATCAATGTCGTGGACCTGATGCGATTGTTGCCGGAAGCCGAGCATCCCCACGGGCTCCCCGATCGAGAGTTCGACACATTGTTCACCAACGACCGCCCGGTGATCTTCGCTTTCCACGGTTACCCGTGGCTGATCCATCGGCTCACCTATCGACGTACCAACCACACCGGCCTGCATGTGCGCGGCTACAAGGAACGCGGCACCACCACCACACCGTTCGACATGGTCATACTCAACGACCTGGACCGCTACCACCTCGTCATGGACGTGATCGACCGGGTGCCCACGCTGCAGGCACGCGCCGCCACGCTCCGCCAGGACATGGTGGATGCCCGACTGCGGGCCAGGCTCTGGACCCGCGAGCATGGCACCGACATCCCCGAAGTGGCGAATTGGACCTGGCCCGGGTGAGCCCAGCCAACGCGTGTACACCTGAACGTATGGACATTGGGTTTATCGGGTTGGGTCAAATGGGTTCCGGCATGGCCGGCAACCTCGTCAAGGCCGGTCACCACGTGACCGTCTACAACAGGTCACGCGAAAAGATGGAGCCGCTGGTGCGTGCCGGCGCCCAGGCCGCGCAGACGGTGGCCGACGCCTGCCACGGGGAGGTGGTCTTCACCATGCTGGCCGACGACGGCGCTGTGGACGCAGTCAGCTTCGGCGAAGACGGCATCCTGGAGTCGCTGCCCAACGGGTCAGTTCATGTCTCGTCGAGCACGATCAGCACCGCACTGTCAGAGCGCCTGACGCAGGCGCATGCCAATGCCGGGCAAGACTTCCTCGCCGCGCCGGTATTCGGCCGCCCCGACGCCGCCCAGGGCGGCAAGCTGTTCGTCGTCGTCGCCGGTGCGGCCGCGATCATCGACAAGATGTCACCGCTGTTCGACGCAGTCGGCCAGCGCACATTCACGATCGGCGACGCACCGAAGAATGCCAACCTGGTCAAAATCAGCGGGAATTTCCTCATCGCGGTGGTGATCGAGTCCCTCGGTGAGGCCATGGCACTGGTCAGCAAGGCGGGTGTCGACAAGCATGCCTATCTGGAGATACTCACCTCGACGCTGTTCACGGCTCCCGTGTACCAGACCTACGGCGGTCTGATCGCCGACGAAAATTTCGAACCGCCCGGCTTCGCGGCCCCACTCGGCCTCAAGGACGTCCGGTTGGCCCTCACCTCCGGAGAGGAACTGCGGGTGCCGCTGCCGTTCGCCAGCCTCCTCCGCGACCGCTTCGTCACGCTGCTGGCCCATGGCGGCGAAAAACTTGACTGGTCCGCACTCGGCAGCCTCGCCGCCTGGGAGGCCGCGGCCGGCAGCCTCAAGACCTCGACCGGTTAACTCACCACCCCACGCAAGCCGTCCGCACCGAACACCGGCTCCAGCATGGCGGTGAAATCGGGTCCCCGCCGCAGGCACTGACCGCCATCGACGTTGATCATCTGCCCGGTGATCCAGCTCGCCGCGTCGCTGAGCAGAAACAGCGCCAAGGCGGCGACGTCCTCGACTTCCCCGGCCCGTGGCAGCGGGGTGTTGATCTGATAGTCGTCGAAGACCGCTGGCGTCTGCATGACCGGCGCAACCAGGTCCGTGCGGGTCAACCCGGGGCGGATCCCGTTGACCCGTACCCATGACGGCCCCAGCTCGTCCGCGGCCACCATCATGAGGTTGTCGATCGCGGCCTTGGTCGGTCCGTATGCCCCGAACCAGCGGTGGGTGTTCGACGATGCGATCGACGAGATCGCGACGAACGACCCGCCGCCGCCGCGCACCAGCTCTCGCGCCGCGTGCTTGAGCACGTACATCGTCCCGTTGACGTTGAGCTCCACGGTTCGGCGCCAGGCCGCCGAGTCGACCTGGGTGATCGGCCCGATCGTCTCCGACCCGCCCGCGCAGTGCACAGCGCCGTGCAGCCGACCGCTCCAAGCCGTCGCCGCCCCCACGACCCTGGCCACCTCGTCCTCGTTGGTGATGTCGGCCGGCTCGTACAGCACCGAGCCCGGGCCCTTCGCCTTGATGTCGTCGGCCGCAGCGGCCAGCCGGTCGGCGTTGCGGCCGACGATCATGACCTTCGCGCCGGCGCCGACGAGCGCCTCGGCAACGCCCTTGCCGATACCACTGCCCCCGCCGGTTACCAGGTACGTCCGGTCAGTCAACAACAGTTGCACCGCAACCCCTTACGTTATGGCGCGTCCCGGCGCGCAAGCTTCGGCGGCCCGGCGGTGCGCCAGTCCTCGACTTCCGGCGGCCTGGCGACTGCCATCCTGTCGTCGTAATACGCGCTCCAATGCGCGTGGCCCAGTTCATGGATGTGGAAGGTGTGCCGCAGCGCTTCGGTGAAACCCATCGTGTCGGCCGCGGCGTTCACCGAGTCTTTCACCAGCAGCGCGGCGATCGTCGGCCGCTGCGCGATCCGGCGCGCGAATTCCAGTGTGCGCTCCTCGAGCTCGTCGCGCGGGAAGACCTTGGAAACCATACCGAGCCGGTAGGCCTCATCGGCGTCGATCGAATCACCGGTCAGCAGCAGCTCTTTAGCTTTACGCGGGCCGAATTCCCAAGGGTGAGCGAAATATTCGACACCGGGCATGCCGAGCCGGGCCGCCACCACGTCACTGAACTTCGCATTGTCGGCCGCCACGATGAGGTCGCACGCCCACACCAACATCAGCCCTGCCGAGATCGCGTTGCCCTGCACCTGCGCGATGGTGATCTTCCGCAGATCCCGCCACGACCGGGTGTTGTCGAAGAAGTAGTGCCACTCCTGGTGATAGATCTTCTCGACGATGCTCTTCAGGGTGCCGCCGTGGGAACGGAAAGTCGGATGCTGGCCGGGCCCCGGGCTCCGCTCGGCGATCGCCTGCTCGGAACCGAGGTCGTGCCCCGCCGAGAAGTTCTTGCCGCGAGCCGCCAGGATCACCACCCGCACCACGTCGTCGGCCTCTGCTCGCTTGAACGCCTCGTCCAGCGCGACCAACAGCGTCCGCGACTGCGCGTTCTGCGCCTCCGGCCGATTCAGCCAGATGCGCGCGATGCGCCCGTCATCCAGGTTTTCGTACTCCACCGAATCCGTCATCCCCGCAGCGTAACCCCGGCCACTATTGATGATTAACAGACCTTCGGACGGGCAGGCATGATGGCGCAACACGACCGGCTCCCGCGGCCGGTGCTGCGGGTGGTGTCCGACGGTCGCTACGCCAGCTGGGAGGACGTCTATCAGGACAACGCCACCTGGGTCTACCGCACCATCTACGCCCGGGTGGGCAACCACGCCGACGCCGAGGACCTCACCGCGGAGGTGTTCCTCGCCGCCCTGCGCCCGCTGCGGATGTCGGCCACCGTGGCAGAGGTCCGCGCCTACCTGCGGGCGACCGTCAGGACGGTGCTGGCCGCGCACTGGCGGCACACGATGGGACGCGAGATCACCTGGATCGACGACATCGGACTGGCGGCACCCGACGGCGAGGAGGCGATCAGCACCGCCCCGCAGCGGGTGCGCGCGGTTTTGGCGAACTTGCCCGACAACTATCGCCGGGTCTTGGAACTACGGTTCCTGGAGGGTCGCTCCATCAAGGAGTCGGCTACCGAGTTGGGGATCAGCGTCGCCAACGCCAAGATGCTGCAACATCGCGCCCTGCGGCTGGCGGCGCAGATGAACGAGAAGGACGAGCGATGAACGCCCGCGCATTGCGTCGATACATTGACGACCTGCTGCGCGGCCGCCGGCCGAAGCCGTTTCACCCCGACGATTTCGAGGCGGCTCAGATCCGTACGGCCATCGACCTGCGAGCCGCCCGATTGGGTGGCGACGCCCCGAGTGAGGAGTTCCTGGCCGACCTGCGTACCCGGCTGGCCGCCCAGATGAATATGAATAACGAGGCGGTGGTGCCGCCGCGGATGTCGGCGACGCGTCGGCAGGTGATGATCGTCGGGACGTCGGCCGCTGCGGTGGCCGCGGTGGGCGCGGTCTCGGCCGACCGGCTGCTGTTCCGTGCGCACGCCGGCGGGGCGCCGACCACCGCAGAGGGTCGCGAGCTGGTGCCCAACAAAGGCAGCTGGCAGGTCGTCGCGGCAAGCGCCGACGTAAGAGACGGTGACATGCACCCGTTCGAGGTGGGGTCGCTGATCGGGTTCGTCCGCCGAGTCGACGGGCGTGCCGAGGCGATATCCGGCGTGTGCACACACCAGGGCTGCCGGCTGTGGTTCGACAAGCCAGACGACAGCCTGCGCTGCCCCTGCCACACGACGTCGTTCACGCCGACCGGCCAGGTTCTCACCCACCAGCTGCCGATCACACCAAAGCCGCTGCCAAGCCTGCAAGTTCGCGAGGTTGATGGCTCCATTGAGGTGTTCGCGCCCGCGCCGCCCTCGCGACCGTCTTAACCGCCATACCCCCAAAGGCCGATATCCGCGGGGAACTCATGGAACGTCTGCAGATTGCTGCCAGTTTCCCTAGAATCCACGAATCGAAGCGCTGGCGAAAACAACCGAAGGCATGAAGATGGCGACCATAACGCACCCGTTTCGACGGGGAATCCTGGCGGCCGGTTGTGCTGCCGCGATCGCCATCTGCCCGATGATTGCCGGATTCGCCGCTCCCGCCCCGCCGGCGAGCGCACCCATCGCCTCCTGCCCGCCCGGCCAGAACGAGGATCCGTACACCTTCGCCTGCGCACCGGACGTTGCGCCCGACGGTGGCGTCGAGCAGCCCGATACCACCGTTCAGCAGAGCCCGTAGGACGGCGGCTGTGGGACGCTGGCCGGCTTCGCCTAGAGTTGGTTATATGCCCGCTAAATCTGACCACGCCGACATCGGCGATGTGGAGCCGCTGGCCGACAGCACCGCTCAACAGGCCAGGAGGGTGGTTGCCGCATACGCCACTGACGCCGACGAGTGCCGGGTTTTTCTGTCGATGCTTGGCATTGGACCGGCGAAACACGAGTCCTGAATGAATACGCGGGCGCACCCCGGCGGCGGTCGCTCGGAATTCGTGGTCGTCGCCAACCGGTTGCCGGTCGATATGGAGCGACTGCCCGACGGCAGCACCACCTGGAAACGCAGCCCCGGTGGCTTGGTCACCGCCCTTGAGCCCCTACTGCGCCGCAACAAGGGCGCGTGGATCGGCTGGCCGGGCGTCAGCGACAGCGACGAAGAGCCGATCATCGAGGATGACCTGCACCTGTACCCGGTGCGGCTCAGCGGCGACGATGTGGCCAACTACTACGAGGGGTTCTCCAACGCAACCTTGTGGCCGCTGTACCACGACGTGATCGTGAAGCCGATCTACAACCGCGAGTGGTGGGACCGCTACGTCGAGGTGAACCGCCGCTTCGCCGAGGCGGCATCGAGGGCCGCCGCCCCGGACGCCACGGTGTGGGTCCAGGATTACCAGTTGCAGCTGGTTCCGAAGATGTTGCGGATGCTGCGGCCGGACCTGACCATCGGATTTTTCCTGCACATCCCATTCCCTCCGGTTGAGCTGTTCATGCAGTTGCCGTGGCGCACCGAGATCGTGGAGGGATTGCTCGGCGCCGATCTCGTCGGATTCCACCTGCCCGGCGGTGCGCAGAACTTCCTTTACCTCGCGCGGCGTCTGGTCGGCACCAATACCTCGCGGGGATCCATCGGCGTGCGGTCACGGTTTGGTGAAATCCAGTACGGCTTCCGCACCGTGAGAGTCGGAGCGTTCCCCATCTCCATCGACTCGACCGTGCTCGACGAGACCGCGCGCCAACGCGGCGTCCGCCACCGCGCCCGGGAAATCCGCGCCGAGTTGGGCAACCCCCGCAAGATCCTGCTCGGCGTCGATCGGCTTGACTACACCAAGGGCATCAACGTTCGGCTGCAGGCCTTTTCCGAACTGCTCGCCGAGGGCCGCGCCAAGCGGGACGACACCGTGCTGGTGCAGCTGGCCACCCCGAGCCGGGAACGTGTGGAAAGCTACCGGCAGCTGCGCAACGACATCGAGCGTCAGGTCGGGCACATCAACGGTGAATACGGTGAGGTCGGCCACCCGGTCGTGCACTACCTACACCGGCCTGTGGCCCGAGAAGAGCTGATCGCATTCTTCGTCGCCGCCGATGTGATGCTGGTGACGCCCCTGCGCGACGGGATGAACTTGGTGGCCAAGGAGTACGTCGCCTGCCGTCACGACCTCGGGGGTGCCTTGGTGTTGAGCGAATTCACCGGCGCTGCGCACGAATTGCGTCAAGCATATTTGACCAACCCGCACGATCTCGAAGCAGTCAAGGACGCCATCGAGGCGGCGATGGACCAGACTCCCGAGGAGGGGCGCCGCAGGATGCGCGCGTTGCGGCGCCAGGTCCTGGCTCACGACGTCGAGCGCTGGGCGCGCTCGTTCCTCGATGCGCTCACGACGCCGGGCAGCGGGACAATCGAACCTTAGATCGGCTGCATGTAGCTGATCAGCCACTTGCCGTCGACGCGCTGGTAGTCGACCCGCAGCCGACTGCCGTCGTAGATGGGCTGTTTGGATTTATCGGTCACGGTCCGGTTCAGATACACCATCACCGACGCCGAATTGCGGTGGGCATCCAGCACGCCGACCCCTACCACATCGGCCTGGCTGACCACCTGCCGGTCCCGGGCCTGCGGGATGATCTCCTGGTTGGCGCGCTGTTCGAATTCCCGTCGATAGTTCGGCGTCAGCATCGAATACGCGTTCATCAAGCTGCGTTCGACCGTTTGATAGTCGTAGGTGAACACGACCGGAATCTGCTGTTTGGCAAGTGGGGCCAGCTCAGCGCGCGCGGCTTGTTCGGCGCGGATTTCGACCCTGTTCCAGTACAGCCAGCCGCCCGCGCCGGCCAGCGCCACGAAGGCGGCGGCCAGCAACCCGGCCAGTCCGGTGACCAACCAACGCATCAGTTGCCCCCGTCGGGGTACTTCAGGTCGTAGGCCGTCATCCGTCCACTGTCGTCCTCGTGGACGATAACCCGCATCCGGTAGGGCTGCGAGGGCTTGTTGTTCCCATTTTGATCGCTCACCGTCACCCGGACCGACACCAGCACCGCGGCGTTGTCGGCCACGTTGTCGGTGCTTTCCAGCGCGGCGCCGTTGACCACCGCCTCCGAACTGCCACCGGTGTCACGGAAGATCGCCTTGAGGTTCTCGACGTTGTTGCTCTGCGACAGCATGTCCCGCAATGGCCCACTGGTGCCGCTGTAGAAGCGGTTGACGCTGTCTTCGACGGTGGCCTGCTTGAAGGAGAACATGTTGACCACGGTCTGCGACGCGGTGTCGACAAACCGCTGGTTGCGCGCCTGCGCCGCCTCGGCATGCCGTTGCCCAACGAGCAGCAGCACGACGGCCGCCGACATCGCGCCCGCGGCAATGAATCCGATGATCAGCGCCGCGATCGCCACCAATTTTCGGTTCGCGGGCTTGCGCGGGGGTGGTCCCGCTGGCCGCACCGGGTTGGCGGCCGGCAGCGTGCTCGCATCAACGCTCACGGCGGCGGTGGAACCCTCTCCGCTTTTCGCAGGTCCCGCCGGTCGCGCCGCGCGGCGGCGAGTCGCCGCCTTCCCTGGCGCCGACGCAGGTGCCGTCATCTAGGTCCGCCTCGGATCAAGCATCAGATCAACCCAATTCTCCTGTGGCCGCATGTTGGCGGCACCCGGCGCGTAGACCGCGGCCTTGCCCTGCGGATCGATGAATGTGCCGGTGTGTTGGTCGTATGTACTGTACGCCGTACCGCTGGCCTGTGGCGGCGTCACCTCGGCGGGCGGCAGCTCGGCGGGGTTGGGGACGGGCGCCGGCGCGGGCGCCGGACCGGGTGGCGGCACCACCGGATTGAACGGCTCCGGCGACAGTGGACCCGGCGGCGGCTGAGGGTTCGCCGGCGGCGGCCACGCGTTCGGATACGGCGCTGGCGGGATCCACGCCGTCTCCGGGGGTGGTGGCCCGTTGTTGTTCGGCGGCGGTGGCACCGGCCAAGGCTGATTGGGGGCCGGGCCTGGACCCGGCTGCACGCCCGGCGGCACCGCACCGGGTGGAACCGGATAGCCCGGATCGATGTCGCCTTCCGGCGGTATGTACGGATACTTGTTGGGCGGCAGAATGTTTCGCGGATCGGTGATCGGCGTGCCAGTCGGAACGGGGGGGCCGCGCCACGGGTTGTTGCCGATCGGAACATACCCACGCGGATCACGGCAGAGCTGCACCGTGGGCGCCCGCTTCCCGGGGAACTCCTGGCACGGGTAGTTGCGCGCTCCACGCACCGCGCTGGGATCGTTCTGCGGCACTTTGCAGTACATGTCCGTCGGCAATTGCCGCAGCGTCTGGTCGGCCGGC
Source organism: Mycobacteriaceae bacterium (assembly GCA_019245755.1). Taxonomy (GTDB): domain Bacteria; phylum Actinomycetota; class Actinomycetes; order Mycobacteriales; family Mycobacteriaceae; genus Mycobacterium. The sequence continues at coordinate 11,971 of JAFARC010000048.1, forward strand.
GACCGGATGAACTGCGGAGGAAGGAACCCGGTGCTGCACGGCGGCGGATCGCCCAGGTCGAGCTTGAAGTCGAGCTTGCCGCCTTCGTCGGCCGGCACGCCGCCGCCGACGGTGATCAGCGCGGCGATCAGCGCCGGGAAGATCACCAGGGCCTGCTCGATCGATCTGTTGTAGATCACGCCGACGCGGCCCAGGTTGGCCAGATTCGCCGCGAGTACCGGGAACGATGGCCTGATCCCGCTGAACGTGGCGCTGGCCTCGTCCGCGGCGCCCGGGGCGATCTGCAGTGTGGTACGCAATTGGGGATCGGCCTGACGCAGCTCGGTGGTGAACCGCGCCAACCCATCGGCCAAGGATCTGATGTCGTCGCCGCTGCGAACCTGGGCGTCCAGGAACGGGCCTGCCTGATCAATCAGCGCCGAGGTCTCGGGCCAGTTCGCGTTGGCCTCGTCGACCAGCAGCCGCGCCGACTGCAGCAGCCGCGCCAATTCCGGCCCGGACCCGTTGAACGCCTGGAACGTTTCCCGCAGCAAATCCTGCAGTCGGGTGTTGTTGACGCTGCTGACCAGCTGGTCGGCTTGCGCAAGCAGCCCCGCGATGTCCTGGCCGATCCTGGTGCGGTCTTTGCCGATGACCGCACCGTTGCGCAACGCCGAGGTCGACGGGTTGTCCGGCGGCACCAGGTCGACGTACTGCTCGCCCACCGCGGACACGCTCTTGACCGTCGCGGTCGCGTTCGCGGGAACCTTGACATCGCTGTTGAGCCGCATATGCGCCACGACGCCGTCGTTGGCCAGCGTCACCGACTCCACCCGCCCGATGGTCACACCGCGATAAGCCACGTTGGCGTTCTTGTACAGACCTCCCCCGGAGGCGAATTCGGCGGTGACGCTGTACGCGCCAAGGCCCAGCTTGGCGGGCAGGTGCAGGTAGTACGCCGTGATCGCGCCAACAGTGAGCACCGTGACGACCGCGAAGATCGCCAGTTGAATACGTGCGAGTCGGTCCAGCATCAGCTCGGCGGCACCTCCTCGCCCGATGCGGTGCCGGGCGGAATTTTGAACGGATCGGCCGCCTGCCCGGACAGATTCGCCATCGAGCCGGTCATCCAGTCGGGTGGATTCACCACCTCGTCGAGGTGCTTCATGTTTGGGTCGAAGAACGATGTAGTGAATATCGACTCGCCCAGCCGGCGTATCGTCAGGTCGAAGGTGACGAAGACGTTGAGGTAGTCACCGCGCACCGCCCGCCTCAAATACCTGGCGGTGAATGGGAACGTCGGCAGGAAGTCGAGGTCCGAGACGAAATCCGAGCGGACGTCGTTGAGGACCTTGATCACCGCGTACAAGTCCTTGAAGTCGGCGGCGAAATCGTCCTTGGTCTGCGCCAGGATGCGCGCGGCCACCGTGGCGAAATTGCCCAGCGCAGCGAAGGCGTCGACGATGTTGGCTCGGTTGGCGTTGAGCACCTTCAGCGCCCCCGGCAGCGTGTCCAGGGCCCGCCCCAGGCTGTCCCTGTTGCGGGCCAGGATTCCGGCGAAGCGGTTGAGGCCCTCGGCCGCGGCGATGATGTCGTCGGTCTGCTGATTGAGCCCAGCAGTCAACTCGGCCAGCCGCGGAACCAGGTCTGTGAAGCTGCCCACGCGCCCGGCGACCGCCGCATACGCCTCGTTGGTGACGTCCTGCAGCGCGCCGAGGTTGCCTTTGTTTACCACCGTGCCCAGTGCCGACAGCACTTCCTCGGTGGTGGGAAATCGGCTTGACTGATCCAACTGGATCTTGGAGCCCTCGCGCAGCCGGCCGATCGGAGGCTGATTCGTCGGCGGGGTCAGGTCGACGTGCTGCGAACCCAGCAGTGACGTCTGCGCGATCTTCGCGGTGGCGTTTGCGGGCAGCCGGACGGTCTTGTCCAGCGAAAGCTTGAGCGCCGCATAGAAACTGCCGTCCGGCCGCTGAACCGCCTGCACGCCCGACACGCTGCCGACCGTGACGTCGTTGACCATCACCGGCGAGTTTTGGGGCAGGGTTGCCACGTCGGTCATGTCCACCGCGACCGTGAACGAACCACCACCATGACCCGCGGTGCCCGGCATGTTGAGCGAGTTCAGCCCGCCGAACTGGCAACTGGCCACCAGTAGCGCACCCGAGCCGAGCGCGGTGGTGCGCAAGCCCATGCGGCGCAGCGTTATTCGTCTCATCGGCCGCCTCCCGGTGCTGGCGGCGCCCCGCCCGCCTCCGCCGGGAATTGCTCGGGCCCGGGGCCTGCGGGTGGCGGTCCCGGCGGCGGACCCGGCGGGTTCGGCATGTCCGGCGGCACGACAGGACCCAACGTGAACGGCTGCGCCGGCGGCGGCGGCCCCGGTGCCGGGTTGGGCGGCAACATCAGCGACGAGATGTCGCCACCCGCACCGGCTCGTGGCGGCGTGCGGCCCTGCGACGGGATCCATTGCAGGTACGGGAGGTAGGTTTCCGATTTCGCCTGCGTGGCCGGAGTGTCGTAGATGACCTGGCCCTTGTAGGCGGTGATGCTGTTGATCGGGTGGAACAGCACCGGCGGGTAGTTCATGGCGATGCGGCGCAGAACCGGCGCCATTCGCTCCCGGCAGATCTCCGCGCGTTTGAAATAGTCTGGGGTGGCGCCGACGTCGTAGTTGCCGCCGCAGATGAACTGCACCGGGTTGGCGAAGTTGGGCAGCGACAGCAGACCCGTGGCGGTGCCCTGCGCCGGGTCGTAGATGTTGTAGAAGTTCGCCAGTCCGTTGGGGGTGACGTGCAGCACCTGCTCGATGTCGTCGTGCTGGTCCGACAGGATCTTGGTGAAGTCGGCGAGCCTGTTGATCTGCCCGATCAGCGCATCGTTGTTCTGCTGTAGGAACCCGCGAATGTCCGACAGCGCCCGGTCCAACGTGCCCAGCGTGACGTCGAGGTTGGTCGAGCTGTCGGCCAGGACCTGCGACACCGACGCCAGATGACCGCTGAACTGCACGATCTGCTCGTTGCTGTTCGAGAGCGCGTTGATCAGGATCTGCAGGTTCTTGATGGTGCCGAACAGATCGGTGCGCGAGTCACCCAACCGGCCTGCGGTCTGGGATAGCTCCCGTAACGCCTGGCGGAACGAGTCGCCATTCCCGTCGAACGTGTCCGCCGCCTGATTGACGAACCTGCTCAGCGGGCCCTGCACGTCTCCTTGCTGCGGCCCGAGCTGCTGGCTGAGCTTGTTCAGCTCCGTCTTGACCTCGTCCCACTCCACCGGGACAGCGGTGTGGTCCAGGTTGATCGACCCGCCCTCGGGCATCACCGGTCCACCGGTGTAGGGCGGGGTGAGTTGGATGAACCTGGCGGACACGATGTTGGGCGCCATGATGATCGCGTGCGCGTCGGTCGGCACCTTGACGCCGTCTTCGATGCTCATCGTGATCTTGACGGCATTGGCCTGCGGCGAGATCCCGTCGATCTTGCCCACCGGCACGCCGACGATCCGTACGTCGTCACCGGGGTAGATGCCCACCGCAGAGGCGAAGTAGCCGATCACCTTGTGGCCGGCCCTCCCCGGCCACACCAGGTAGATGCCGCCGATCAGCGCCACCACCAGGGCGGCGATCGCGCCGTACCGCAACCACCGGTTGTCGCGGATCCCCGCGTGTGAGCTCATGGCGACTTCGGCCTGATGATGAGTCGTTCGGAGATGAACCCGCGCAGGTAATCCGCGAGGCTGGCCGGCAGCTTGCCGGGCTGGAAGTAGGTGTCCAGCAGCACGGCGGCCAGCGTTGCCGGCGGCAGGCCGAAGAGGTTGATGTGGAAGCCGGGACCGGATGCGACCACCTCGCCGAGCGCGGTGGCGTAGGGCGGCAGGCGCTTCAGCGCTTCGCTGATGTGTTGACGACGCTCCAGCAGGTCGTCGAGCACCGAGTTCAGCCGCCTCAACGCTGGCCCGAACTCGCGCCGGTTGTCGGCGACGAATCCCGAAATCTGCTGCGAGACCGGCTGGATCCCGGCAATCAGGTTGCTCAATGCGGCGCGGCGCTCGTCGAGCGCGCCGAACAACTGGTTGCCGTCGACGATGAGCTGGTTCACCTGGCCGGCCCGGTCGGCGAGGAGCTTGGTCACCGACCTGGCATGCACCAGCAGTTGGGCGAGCGCCTCGTCGTTGGCGTTGATGCTGCGCGACAGCGCCGCAACGCCGTCGAGAGCGCTGCGCAGCTGCGGTGTCGCGTCGTGCAGCGAGTCGGTCAGCGCGTCCAGCGCCTGGGTGAACTGCTGCTTGTCCAGCTCGTTGGTGTTTTGGCCGAGGTCTTGCAGCGCTTCGTTCAGCGTGTACGGCGTCGTCGTGCGCCCGATCGGGATGATCGTCGACTTGCCGGCACCCTTCGGCGTGACCAGCAGTGACTTTTGACCCAGGATCGTGTCGGTTTTGATCGACGCCAGCGATTGATCGCCCATCCGGATCTTGCGATCGATGGTGAAGCTGACCTTCGCGGTGTCGCCGGCCAGTCCCACCCCGGTGACCTGACCGACCCTGATCCCGGACACGTTGACGTCGTTGCCGGTCGAGATCCCGCCGGCATCGGCGAAATAGGCGGTGTACGGCTTGCCCTGTGGAAAGAACGGCAGCTTGCTGTAACCGAACGACACCAGCACCACGCCGATCACCAACACGAGGCCGATGACCCCGGTGCGTAGCGGGCTTCTACCCATTTTCCGAGCACCTCCCCTTGGACGGATCGGGCGGGCCGCCCTGCGGAATCAAGATGTCGCTGTCGCCGCCGAACGGGTTACCACCGGTCATCGCGAAGCCGTTGATCTTGATGCGCACCGAGCAGTAGAAGATGTTGAAGTACGCGCCGTAGGAGCCAAGCGCGTTGAGCCGCAGATAATTCTCCGCCAGCGGCTCGACGACCTTGTTGACCTCGGCCTTGCGGTTGTCCAGCTCGGTGGCGAACGGCCGCAGGTTTTCCAGCACGCCCTGGATCGGGCGGCGGCTCTTCTGCAGCATGTCGGTGAGGTCGTTCTCGGCCGACGCCAGTGGCGGGATCGCCCCGGCGATCGGGTCGCGGCCCTGCGCCAGCCCGGTGACCAGCTGCTGCAGCTGGTCGACGCTGGCGTCGAACTGCGCGCTCTTCGCGTCGACAGTCTGCAGCACGTCGTTGAGGTTGTGGATGACTTCGGAGATGACCTGATAGCGGTCGGCCAGGGTCTGCGTGAACGACCCGGTGTTCATCAACAAGTCGTTCAACGCGCCGCCCTGGCCCTGCAACAGCTCGATGACCGCGCTGCTGATCTGATTGATCTTGTTGCCGTCTAAGCCTTTCAGCACCGGCCGTAGGCCACCGAGCAGCGCGTCGAGATCGAGCGCCGGTTGGGTGTGGCTCCTGTCGATGGTGCCGCCCGCCGGTAGTTTGCGCAGCTCGCCGGGACCCGCGGCAATCTCCATATAGCGGTCGCCGACGAGGTTTTCATAGCGTATGAGCGCTCTGGTGGATGTGTAGAGCTGGTAGCGCTTGTCGATGTCGAATGTGACGTTCACGCTGTTGTCCGGGTTCAGCGCCAGACTTTTGACCGAGCCGACGTTCACGCCGGCGATGCGTACCTTGTTGCCGCCCTTGAGCCGTGATGCGGTGTCGAATGTGGCGTGATAGGTGTTGGTGGACGAGAACCGGAACTGGCCGAACACCACCACCAGGGCGGCGGCCACCAGCAGCATCACCACCGCAAAGATGCTGACCTTGATCAGGTTTGACCGGTGGCCGCCCATCAGTAGGCGTCCCTTTCGGCGAACGCGCCGTTGAACAAGAACTGCAGCGTCGACGGGGCGTCCACCTGCACTTCGGTGAACGGCTGGTAGGGGATGTACGCGTTGTCGGTCACCAGGAACGGCGAGCGGAACCACGAGCCGCCGAACTGTTTGCTAGGCATGTTGGGCAGGCCACGGCAGTTGGGCCCGCCGGTGGCGTTGACGATCGGCAGGCTTTCGGGGTACGTGTAGATCGGCACGCCGAGGATGAAGTTCGACGACGTGAACAGGCCGGGCCGGGTACCGCCGATCACCGGGCCGAAAAGACCGATGGCCCGGTAGATCCCCCGGAATAGGCAGTCGAACTCCGGTGAGTAGTCCGATAGCACCTTCAACGGCACCCGAAACCTCTGGATCGCGGCGATGTAGTCGTTCTCGGCAGGAGCCAGCGTCGCATATCCGTTGTTGGCTAGGCCCGTGGCGGCTAACAGCGTGGCGTTCAGGTTGTCCCGCTGATCCACGATGGTGTTGCTGATCGTCGGCACGTTCTTGATGACGGTGACCAGGTCCGGACCGGCGTCGGCGTAGATGTTGCCCACCGCGGCGGTCTTCTGAAAGTCCGACTGCAGGGTTCCGAGCTTGGGGTTCAGTTTCGGCAACAGCTGGTTGAGCCCCGACAGCGTCGCGCCGAGGTCGTCCCCGTGGCCGCGCAACCCCTCGCTGAACGCGCTCAGCGTGGCGTTCAGGTTGACCGGATCGATCTTGTCCAGCACATCGACGAGGGTCTGGAACAATGTGTTGACTTCGATCTGCACGGCGGTCGCCTGCACGTGGGCGCCGGGCCGCAGCGACGAACCGGAGGGATTCTTGGGCGCCAGGAACTCCACCGACTTCGCACCGAACACCGTGGTGCTGGCAATGCGGACGGCGGCGTTGGATGGGATGTATCGCAGTTGGCCGCTGTCAATCGCGAGCGTCAACTGCGCTTGGTCGTCGGAAAGCGCGATGGCCTTGACCTTGCCGACCTGGATGCCGCGGTATTTGACCTTGGCATCCTTCTCCATCACCAGCCCGGCACGCGGTGAGGTCACCGTGACGGTGTCGGTCGAGGTGAAGCTACCGCTGTAGGACAGGTAGGTGATCAACGCGAACGCCAGGATCAGCGCGGTCAGGATCGCCGCGGCAATCCTGACACTGCGCGTGCCTGACCAGACTCCGTCCATGTCCCCCTCTATCCGGAGAGGTTGAAGTTACCGGACGCGCCGTAGACGGCCAGGGAGATGAACAAAGTGATGACCACAACGACAATCAGCGATGTGCGCACGGCCTGCCCGACCGCGATGCCGACCCCGACGGGACCGCCGGCCGCGTTGTAGCCGTAGTAGGTGTGGACCAGCATCACCGCGATCGACATCACGATCGCCTGCAGGAACGACCACAGTAGGTCGGTCGGGTTCAAGAACGTATTGAAGTAGTGGTCGTACAGGCCGCCCGACTGTCCGTTGATGTAAACGGTGGTGAACCGCGCGGCGAAGAAGGCGGCGAGCGTCGAAAGCGAATACAGCGGGATGATCGCCACCAGGCCGGCCACCAGACGGGTCGACACCAGGTAGGACACCGAGTGCACGGCCATCGATTCGACGGCGTCGATCTCTTCTGCGACTCGCATTGCGCCCAGTTGGGCGGTGGTGCCGGCGCCGATGGTGGCGGCCAGCGCGATCCCGGCGATCACCGGCGCGACGATCCGCACGTTGAGAAAAGCCGACAAGAAGCCGGTCAACGCCTCGATGCCGATGTTGCCAAGCGACGAATAGCCCTGCACGGCGATGACACCGCCGGAGGCCAGCGTCAGGAACGCGGCGACGCCCACGGTGCCGCCGATGATGGCCAGCGCGCCCGCGCCGAGGGTCATCTCCGCGATCAGCCGGACGGTTTCCTTGCGGTACCGGTTGATCGCGTTCGGGATGTAGCGGAAGCTTTCGCCGTAGAACAACGCCTGCTCACCGAAGGCGTCGACCAGCCGCGGCACCCCTTGGAAGAGGCGGCGCAGGCGGACTGTGGCGTCGTAGCTCATCGGCGGCCCGCTACACCGCAGCGGGACGTATCAGCCCAATCGGTGACCGGGAGCTGGTGCCTCAACGCGGCTCCCTTCTCCGGCCGGGGCGAGCCGTGGGAAAACTTTCTCCCACCCTCCGCCAAGTGCCTCTCCACCCCCATGACGGGCCTCTCACTTCGTGAGCCGGATCATACTAACTAGAACAAGTTCGCACTGTCAAAGAACTGCGAAATGAGACATAACCAAAGCAAACGTCCAGCTCACAGCAATTAATCAAGCTCAACTCTGGAACGTGTTCTAGTGCGCTTGCCAGCGTCGGCGGCAACGCCCAACACCGTTCGGCCGCACCTCCTCACGCCCGCTGTCAGCAAAGCCTGACGGTGGGCTCGTCGTCGTCTCGAACCACCCGGGGAGTGGTCCAACGACCCCGACCCTGCTGGAGCGCTGTACCGAATGGCGTGCAGGGAGAATAGCGCGCCGGTGATCCCGTGTCCGAAAAATCACGTGGCGAAGCCTAGAAGCATTGCCTGGCGAAGTCGCATATCAGCGGGTCCTGGTTCACCGGGAAGGGAATCGGCCCCTGAAAGGTGAGGCCGAATGATCCCCTGGTGAGCCCCGGCTGCAGCCCACAGACCGGGCCGTGGGTCACGGTGTGGGTGCCGTTGAGTGTGGCATCGTCGAACCGGTAGACGTCCGTCGACGCGGCTTTGCTGCCATCCGGGCAGGTGAAGCCATCGATCTTGTTGACCGACATGGTCCAGATGCCGTTCACCGTTCTGGCATCCCCCGAATAGGGTGGGTCGTCGCTCTCCGGTCCGCGATCTGGCGTTGTGCTTGACACATGCAGGACGCAACCGGCGGGAACGCAGGTCGGATAGATGGTCCAGGTGGACGGCGTGACGCCCGGTTCGTTGTAGGTGTACAAGCCCTGCATCGTTTCCCCCGCCGAGGCCGGGCTCGCCCACCCCACACCGAGGCCGGCGGCGATGACGGCCGCGCCCAGGGCCCGGATGATCATCATCGAGCTCCTCCCCCAAAACGGTCCCTACCGGTGCAGGATTTTCACACCGATCGCGGTCATCAACACGTTGATGACGAAAAGGCAGATGAACGCGTAGACGACGGTCTCGTTGACCGCGTTGCCGACGCCCTTCGGGCCGCCCTTGACGGTCAGTCCGCGATAGCAGCCCACCAGGCCGGCACAGACCCCGAACAGCAGCGCCTTGACCTCCGCGAGCATGAGTTCACCCAGCCCGGTCAACACCGTCAACCCGTTGATGAATGCCCCCGGATTGACGCCCTGGAGCAGCACGGAGAACACGTACCCGCCCGACAGGCCGATCGCGCACACCAGGCCGTTGAGCAGCAACGCGACCAACGTGGACGCCAACACCCGGGGCACCACCAGGCGCTGGATCGGGTCGATGCCCAGCACGCGCATTGCGTCGATCTCCTCGCGGATCGTGCGCGCACCCAAGTCGGCGCAGATCGCGGTGGCGCCCGCGCCCGCCACGACCAGCACGGTGCACACCGGCCCCAGCTGGGTGACCGTGCCGAACGCGGTGCCGGCGCCGGACAGGTCGGCAGCACCGATCTCGCGAAGCAGGATGTTGAGGGTGAAGGCCACCAGCACGGTGAACGGGATCGCCACCAGCAGCGTGGGAAGAATCGATACCCGTGCGATCATCCAGGTCTGTTCGAGAAACTCCCCGATCTGGAACGGGCGCCGGAACATGGCGCGGAAGGTGTCCCCGGACATTTCGAAGAACCCACCCACAGCCCGGGCCGGAACCGCCAGTTGCTCTTTCACTCGGCCCCCTCGTGACGGTTCCTCGCCCCCAACGGAAGGGAAGCGCCCGCGGGACGGATCATAGTAACTAGAACGTGTTCAGGTGTCTAGTTCTCCATTAACGCCGTCGCCGCGAACGTCCGGCCCTCATCGCGGTCCGCGAAGTACTTCTGCAGCGTCGCGCTGAGATCGGCGGGCGCCCATGCACCGGCGTCGGCGGTGAACCGGTGCTCCGCGGTGGGTGCCGCCACCAGGGTGACCGACGGACCGTAGACGATGAACAACTGACCGTTGACCGCGGCGGCCGCCGGCGACGCGAGGAATCCGACCAGCGTGACGACGTGGTCGGTGGAGAGCGGATCGACTCCGCCGTCGGGCACGTCCGGGGCTTCCCCGAAGACGTCGGCGGTCATCGCGGTGCGGGCCCGTGGGCAGATCGCGTTCGCGCAGACCCCGTATCGACCCAGCGCCCGCGCGGCCGACAGGGTCAGCGCGGTGATGCCGGCCTTGGCGGCACCGTAGTTCGCCTGCCCGACTGGACCGGACAACCCCGCCTCTGACGACGTGTTGACCAGCCGGCCGTACACCTGGCCGTCCGACTCCTTGGCTTTAGCCCGCCAGTAGGCGGCGGCGTTGCGGGTGAGCAGGAAGTGTCCCCGCAGGTGAACATTGATGACCAGGTCCCAGTCCTCATCGGACATGTTGAACAACATCCGGTCGCGGGTGACGCCGGCGTTGTTGACGACGATGTCGAGCCCGCCCTTGCCTTGCGCGGCGGACAGCAGTTCGTCGGCGGTGGCGCGCTGGCTGACGTCGCCGGGCACCGGGACGGCGTAGCCGCCGGCGGCCGCGATCTCGTCCAGCACGTCAGAGTTCTTCAGCGCCGAGTCGACGTCGTTGACCACCACGGTCGCCCCGGACCGGGCCAAGCCGATCGCCTCGGCACGGCCGAGCCCGGCGGCCGCGCCGGTTACCACGGCCACCCGCCCGGACAGATCCGTCTGTTCAGCCCCTTGGCCGGCGCCTGACCCCTCGGATTGGCTCAACTTATGAATACCTCTAGTCCTTGCGCAGTAACGCCGCACGCGGGCACTCGGCGATGGCCTGCTCGGCCAGCTGCTCTTTGTCCGTCGGTATCGGATCGGCCTTCACGACCGCGTAATCCTCGTCATCGAGATCAAAAAGGTCCGGCGAGATCCCGACGCATACCGCGTTGCCCTCGCACCGGTCACGGTCCACTTCAACCCGCACGACAACCTCCTCGTACTAGCCGGACGCCCAGCACCACAATACGGCCGGAGCGGGACGCCGTGGGTCGCGAAGCGTCGCTGGACCCCAAGACTAGAACGTGTTACAACCGGGGTGGTCGACCGGGTACCCATGAAGACTAAGGACAAGGCGATGCGGATTGGCTACACCCCTGAGCAGGAGGAGTTGCGCCGCGAAGTGCGGTCCTACTTCGCCAAGCTGATGACCCCCGAGCGCACCGAGGCGCTGAGCATGACGTCGGGCGAGTACGGGACCGGCAACGCGTACCGGGAGACGGTCGCGCAGATGGGCCACGACGGCTGGTTGGCTCTCGGCTGGCCGAAGGAATACGGCGGTCAGGCGCGCTCGGCGATGGATCAGCTGATCTTCACCGACGAAGCCGCGATCGCGGGGGCGCCGGTGCCGTTCCTGACCATCAACAGCGTCGCGCCGACGATCATGGCGTTTGGCACCGACGAGCAGAAGCGTTTGTACCTGCCGAAGATCGCCGCCGGCGAACTGCACTTTTCGATCGGCTACTCCGAGCCCGGTGCGGGTACCGATCTGGCCGCGTTACGCACGACCGCGGTGCGTGATGGCGACGAGTACGTGGTCAACGGCCAGAAAATGTGGACGAGCTTGATCCAGTATGCCGACTACGTGTGGCTGGCGGCGCGCACCAACCCAGAGGCCAAGAAGCACCGCGGTATCTCGATGCTGATCGTGCCCACCGACGCGCCGGGCTTCTCCTGGACGCCGGTGCACACCATGGCCGGCCCGGACACCAGCGCCACCTATTACCAAGATGTGCGGGTGCCCGCGGCCAACCTGGTCGGTGAGGAGAACGGCGGCTGGAAGCTGGTGACCAACCAGCTCAACCACGAACGCGTCGCGCTGGTGTCGGCCCAGCCGATCTTCCTGGCGCTCAACGCGGTGCGCGAGTGGGCGCAAAACACCAAGGATGTTCACGGATCGCGGCTGATCGACTCCGAATGGGTGCAGTTGAACCTTGCCCGGGTGCACGCCAAGGCCGAGGTCCTCAAGCTCATCAACTGGGAACTGGCCTCCAGCGACGACGCTGCGCCGTCACCGGCCGACGCGTCGGCGGCGAAGGTGTTCGGCACCGAGCTGGCCACCGAGGCCTACCGCCTGCTGATGGAGGTGCTCGGCACGGCCGCGACGGTTCGGCAGGATTCGCCGGGGGCGCTGCTGCGCGGGCGCGTCGAGCGGATGCACCGGGCGTGCCTGATTTTAACGTTCGGCGGCGGCACCAACGAGATTCAGCGCGACATCATTGGGATGGTCGCCCTCGGCCTGCCCCGCGCCAACCGCTGAGCGCTCCGGGAGCGCCGATAAGAACAGAGGACCCCATGGATTTCACGACGACCGAGGCGGCCGACGACCTCTCGGGCCTGGTGCGAACGATCACCGAGTCGGTGTGCACGCCGGAGCACCAGCGCGATCTCGACAAGCTCGACCAGCGGGTGGATCGGGACCTGTGGCGCAAGCTGGTCGACGCCGACGTGCTGAGTGCCGTCGTGCCGGAGTCGTTGGGTGGCGGTGGTTTCGGTGTGCTCGAGCAGGTGGCGGTGCTTGTCGCGCTGGGCCGGCAACTGGCCGCGGTGCCGTACCTGGAGTCCGTCGTGCTGGCGGCGGGAGCGCTCGCCAACTTCGGCTCCCCGCAGCTGCAGCGGGACTGGGCAATACCGGCGGTCAACGGGGAGAAGACCCTCACCGTCGCGCTTCAGGGTGAGATGGGTCAGGGGCCGGTGCACGCCAGCGCCGCGGGGCTCACCGGCACCCGCACCCTCGTCGGCTATGCCCCCGTCGCCGATGCGTTTCTGGTGCCCGCCGAAACCGACTCCGGGGTCCAGGTTTTCCTGGTATCGGCCCAGGACGACGGAGTGTCGGTGACCGCGCTGGACACCACCGGCCAGGGCAGCGTCGGGCAACTCGAACTGCAGGGCGCGCAGCTCGACACCGGGCGGCTGGTCGGCGGCAGCGAGGTGGCCGAGTGGCTCGCCTCTCGGGCAACCCTCGGCCAGACGGCATTCCAGCTCGGCGTGCTCGAACGCGCGCTGCAGCTCACCGCGGAGTATGCCCGCGACCGTGAGCAATTCGGCCGCCCGATTGGCAGCTTTCAAGCGGTGGCGCAGCGCTTGGCTGACGGCTACATCGACGTCAAGGGTCTGCGGTTGACGCTGACCCAGGCCGCCTGGCGGCTCGCCGAGAATCTGCCCGCCGACGTCGAGGTCGCCACCGCCGCGTTCTGGGCGGCCGACGCCGGGCACCGCGTCGCCCACACCGCGGTGCACGTTCACGGCGGCGTCGGCATCGACGTCGACCACCCGGTGCACCGGTACTTCCTCGCGGCGAAGCAGACCGAGTTCGCGCTGGCCGGTGCCACCGGGCAGCTGCGGCGCATCGGCCGGGAACTGGCCGACACGCCGGCCTGATCGGTGACCGAGGACGTTCCCACCGTCACCGGGCTGTTGACCGCGATATCCGACGTCGACGCTCGGGGCGTGTACTTCGAGGACTCGTTCACCGGCTGGCGCGAGCACATCCGGCGCGGAGCCGCGGTCGCCGCCGCGCTGCGTGCGCGGTTGGATCCCCGCCGGCCCCCGCACGTCGGGGTGCTGCTGCAGAACACTCCGTTCTTCTCGGAAGTGCTCGTCGCGGCCGCGCTCTGCGGAATCGTTCCGGTGGGCCTCAATCCAATTCGGCGCGGCGCGGCCCTGTCCCGCGACATCAGCCACGCCGCCTGTCAGGTGGTGCTGGCCGACGCCGCGTCGGCGGCCTGCCTCGACGACATCGACCACGTCGACGTTGATTCCCCGCAGTGGGCGGCCGAGCTGGCGGCACACCAGCACGCTCCGGTGATCGCGCGCACCGCCAAGCCCACCGACGTGTTCATGCTGATCTACACCTCGGGGACCAGCGGCGATCCGAAGGCGGTCATCTGCAGCCAGGGCAAGGTGGCGATCGCCGGGGTGACCATGACGCAACGCTTCGCCCTGGGCCCCGACGACGTCTGCTATGTCTCGATGCCGCTGTTCCATTCCAACGCGGTGCTCGTCGGATGGTCGGTGGCGCTGGCCTGCCAGGGCTCGATGGTGCTGCGGCGCAAATTCTCTGCGTCCCAGTTCATCCCGGACGTCCGCCGCTACGGCGCGACGTATGCCAATTACGTCGGCAAGCCGCTGTCGTATGTGCTGGCCACCCCGGAGCGTCCCGACGACGCGGACAATCCGCTGAAGGCGGTGTACGGCAACGAGGCTGCCCCGGGGGACGTCGAGCGGTTCGCCATCAGGTTCAACACGGTGGTGGTGGATGGGTTCGGCTCCACCGAGGGTGGCGTGGCGATCAGCCGCACCTCCGACACCCCGCAGGGCGCGCTGGGCCCGCTGCCCGAGGGAACCGACATCGTCGACCCCGGCACCGGCGAGTCATGTCCGCCAGGCATCACCGGCGAGCTCGTAAACGTCTCGGGCACAGGCCGGTTCGAGGGCTACTACAACGATCCGGAGGCGGAGGCCGAGCGGCTCGCCGGCGGCGTCTACCACAGCGGTGACCTGGCATACCGTGACGCGGCCGGGTACGTGTATTTCGCGGGCCGGCTCGGCGACTGGATGCGCGTGGACGGCGAGAACCTCGGTGCGGCGCCCATTGAGCGCGTTTTGCTGCGCTACCCGGACGTGCTGGAGGTCGCGGTCTATGGGATCCCGGCACCCGACATCGGCGATCAGGTGATGGCGGCGTTGACGCTGGCCGACGACGCGAAGTTCGACCCTGCCGCCTTCCGTGAATTCCTGGCCGCCCAACCCGACCTCGGACCCAAGCAGTGGCCGTCGTACGTGCGGGTCAGCGCGGCGCTGCCGCAAACCGAGACCTTCAAGGTGATCAAGCGGCAGTTGGCCGCCGAGGGCACCGCCTGCCCCGATCCGGTATACCGAATTCCTCGCTAGTTCGCGCCCACCCGCCCTGCCTAGAGCTCGGCGATCTCGTCCAGCTGGCGCCGGGCCGCCTCGAAGCCGCTGACCAGCTCGGCGATGATGTCGGCAACCGGCCGGATCTCGTTCATCCGCCCGACGATCTGACCCACCGGCATCGCCACCGCGGTCGGGTCGCCGCCCTCGTTCATTCGCTGATGCGCCTCGCTGACCAGGATGTTCTGCAGCGGCATCGGCAGGGGCTCCGGCGCGTCGGGGGCGTCCCACGCGTCGGTCCACCGACTCCTGAGCAGACGCGCCGGCTTCCCGGTGTAGATCCGACGGCGCACGGTGTCGCTGGACGTCGCGTTCAGCAGCGCCTCCTGGATTACCGAGACGCCGCTTTCCCGCCGCACCCCGAGGTCGTATTCCGCCGACGTCAGGAATGCCGAACCCATCCACACACCGGAGGCCCCGAGCGCCAGCGCGGCGGCGACCTGCCTGCCGCTGCCGATGCCCCCGGCGGCCAGCACGGGCGCCTTACCCTCCAGCGCGTCAACGACCTCCGGCACCAGCACCATCGACGCGATCTCGCCGGTGTGCCCGCCGGCTTCGTGGCCCTGCGCAACCACGATGTCGACGCCGTTTTCCACGTGCCGCACCGCGTGTTTGGCGCTTCCTGCCAGCGCCGCCACCGGAACACCGCGTTCGTGGACCTGGTCGATGACGTCCTTGGGCGGCGAGCCGAGCGCGTTCGCGATCAGCTTGATCGGGTGCTTCAGCGCCACCTCGACGTGCGAACGGGCCACCGAATGCAGCCAGCCGAGCACCCCTTGCGAGCGCTTCTCGTCGTCGGGCAGTTCAGGCACGCCCAGCTCGGCGAGGGTCTTGGCGACGAAGTCGCGATGCGTATGCGGGATCAGCTTATCGATGTCGACCGCGGTGCCCTCGGCGGGAACCTTGGCCGGCATCACGACATCGACGCCGTAGGGCTTGCCGTCCGTGTTGTCGTCCATCCAGGCCAGCACGGTGTCGAGCTGCTCGGCCTCGTTGAACCGCACACAACCCAGCACACCCAACGCGCCGGCCTTGCTGACCGCCGCGGCAACCTTTTCCGAGGGCGTGAAAACGAAGATCGGAAACTGGATCCCGAAGCGGTCACACAGCTCGGTGCGCATTAGGCCTTCGCACCAACGTGTCTGGCGCTGACATCGTCGGGCGGACGAGATTCGGTGTGCTCCTTCGCCCACCGGTAGTCGGGCTTTCCCGCGGGCGAGCGCTTGACCTCCTCCACGAGCCAGAGGCTGCGCGGCACTTTGTATCCCGCTATCTCGGCCCGCACGAACTGGTCCAGCTCGGCCAGCGTCGGACGGGCGCCGTCACGGGGCTGCACGACGGCGGCCACCTGCTGGCCGTAACGTGAATCGGGCACGCCGACCACCAGCGCGTCGAACACATCAGGGTGCCCCTTCAGCGCGGCTTCGACTTCCTCGGGGTAGATCTTCTCGCCACCGCTGTTGATCGACACCGATCCGCGGCCCAGCATGGTGACCGTGCCGTCCTCTTCCACCTGGGCGTAGTCGCCGGGGATCGCGTAGCGCACGCCGTTGATCACCCGGAACGTCTCGGCGCTCTTCTTTTCGTCCTTGTAGTAGCCGACTGGGACGTGGCCACGCTTGGCGAGGATGCCCCGCAGACCCGAACCCGGCTTGACTTCGTTCCCGTCCTCGTCGAGCACGACCGTCCACTTGTCGATGGTGACCCGCGGCCCGCCGCCGTGCGCCTCGCCCTTCGCGACGACGCTGGTCCCCCCGAAGCCGGTTTCCGACGAGCCGATGGAGTCCGTGATGACCCGGTTGGGCAGCAACTCCAGCAGTTTCTCCTTGATGCTCGGCGAGAACAACGCCGCGGTGCTCGCCAGCAGGAACAGCGACGACAGGTCGTAATCGTTGTCCGCGCTCAGCGCGTCGAGCAAGGGCCGGGCCATCGCGTCACCGGTGAAGAACAACAGATTCACCTTGTGCTTGTGGATCGTCCGCCACACCTCGTCGGCGTCGAATTCCGGTTCCAGCACCACGGTTCCGCCGGAAAACAGCGCCATCCACGTTGCCGACTGCGTCGCGCCGTGAATCATCGGTGGGATCGGGAACCGGATCATCGGCGGCCCGGCGGCCGCCTGCTTGGCCAGGTCGTACTCGTCTTTGACGTATTCGCCGGTGGCGAAATCGGTTCCGCCGAGCAACACCCGGTAGATGTCCTCGTGGCGCCACATCACACCCTTGGGGAAGCCGGTGGTGCCGCCGGTGTAGAGCAGGTAGATGTCGTCGGGGCTGCGCTCACCGAAATCACGCTCGGGCGAACCATGCTCGAGCGCGGAGTAGAACTCGACGCCGCCGTAGCGCTGGAAGTCGGCGTCGGTGCCGTCCTCGACCACGAGCACCGTCTTCACGTTCGGGGTGTCCGGTAGCACGTTTGCGACGCGGTCGCTGTAGCGGCGTTCGTGTACCAGCGCCACCATGTCGGAGTTGTCGAACAGATAACGCAGTTCACCCTCGACGTAGCGGAAGTTGACGTTGACCAGGATCGCGCCCGCCTTGATGATGCCGAGCATCGCGATCACGATCTCGATGCGGTTGCGGCAGTAGAGCCCGACCTTGTCGTCCTTCTTGACGCCCTGATCCATCAGGTAGTGCGCGAGGCGGTTGGCCTTCTCCTCGAGTTCGGCGTAGGTCAACTGCTCGTCGCCGCAGATCAGGACGACGCGGTCAGGCACAGCGTCGATGGCGTGCTCGGCGAGATCGGCAATGTTCAGGGCCACGGACCCCAAATTAGAACGTGTTACATTTCCTGACAAGTCTGTGGAAGGTGGGACCTTGTGAGCGAATCTGAGAAAGCGTCCGACGCCCTCGTTGAGCAGCGCGGACACACGCTGATCGTGATACTGAACCGGCCGCAGGCGCGCAATGCGCTTTCTACCGAGATGCTCTCGATAATGGTTGCAGCCTGGGACCGTGTCGACAACGATCCCGACATCCGGTCCTGCATCCTCACCGGCGCGGGCGGTTACTTCTGCTCGGGCATGGACCTCAAGGCGGCGACCGACCGACCCCCCGGTGACTCGTTCCAGGACGGCAGCTACGACCCGTCGCGCATCGACGGCCTGCTCAAGGGCCGGCGACTGAACAAGCCGCTGATCGCCGCCGTCGAGGGCCCCGCGATCGCCGGCGGCACCGAGATCCTGCAGGCCACCGACATCCGGATCGCCGGCGAGAGCGCCAAGTTCGGCATCTCCGAGGCGAGATGGAGCCTTTACCCGATGGGCGGCTCGGCGGTTCGGCTGCCGCGTCAGATCCCCTACACCGTGGCCTGCGATCTGCTGCTGACCGGCCGGCACATCAAGGCCGCCGAAGCCAAGGAGATCGGCCTGATCGGGTATGTCGTTCCGGACGGTCAGGCGCTGACCAAGGCGCTCGAGATCGCTGAGCTGATCAACCACAACGGGCCGCTGGCGGTGCAGGCGATCCTGCAGTCGATCCGCGAGACCGAGGGCATGAACGAGAACGACGCGTTCAAGATCGACACCCAGCTCGGCATCAAGGTGTTCCTCAGCCAGGACGCCAAAGAAGGGCCGAAGGCCTTCGCCGAGAAGCGTCGCCCGAACTTCCACGGCCGCTGACGGCCGTCCCCGGCCCACTGACACCGCGAACGTGCACCCCCTGGGATTCCGAGCCAATTTTTTCGCAACAGGTGCACGTTCGCGCCGCCTGTCGGTGCGCAACGCCAAAATGCCCACATGGGGCCCGAGCCATTCATCGGCAGCGAGGCCGTCGCTGCCGGACAACTCACGCCCTACGCGCTGCGGAGCCGGTTCAAAGCCATCTATCCCGACGTCTACATCGCCGCGGACGCCGAGCTCACCTCCCCCACCAAGGCACACGCAGCGTGGCTGTGGTCTGACCGCCGAGGGGTACTTGCCGGCTTCTCCGCGTCCGCGCTGCACCGGGCGAAGTGGATCGACGCGCACAAGCCGGCCGAGATTCTGCACCCGAATCGTCACCCGCCGCGGGGCGTCAAAACCTACTTGGACCGCTTCGCCGCGGACGAAGTGCAGTTCATCAGGGGCATGCGTGTAACCACCCCCGCGCGCACCGCGTTCGATCTCGCATGCCGCCATCCAACCGAAAGCGCCGTGGCGGCGATCGACTCGCTCGCACGCGCCACCCACCTGCAGCCCGCCGACGTCGAGCGGATAGCGCGGCGTTACCCCGGCCGTCGCGGCATCAAGCGGGCCCGCGCCAGCCTCGAGCTCGTCGACCCCGGCGCCGAATCCCCGCGTGAAACGGGGTTACGACTGCTGCTGATCCGTGCAAACTTTCCGCGACCGCAGACGCAGATCCCCGTCTACGACGACTTCGGACACCTGATCGCCCGGCTCGACATGGGCTGGCAGGACCTCCGCGTCGCCGTCGAGTACGAAGGCGATCACCATAGGTCCGACCCGCGACAATTCACCAACGACATTCGCCGCGTGGAGACACTGACCGAACTCGGCTGGATCATCGTCCGCGTGACGGCGCAGGACACGCCGGCCGGCATCATCCGCAGAGTGGCCGCCGCCCGGGCCCGCCCGACGGCTTGGTCGGGGTGAACACCACGGGCATTTCCTCCAGCCCGCTGACGAAGTTGGCCCGGCGCAACGGCAGCGCGTCCTCGGACGCCAGCCGCAGGTCCGGTAGGCGCTGCAACAGCCGGCGCTGCATCAGTGTGAGCTCCAGGCGCGCCAACTGGTTGCCCAGGCAGAAGTGGGTGCCGAACCCGAACGCGACGTGATTGTTTGGGTAGCGGTCGATGCGGAAGTCCTCGGGGTCGTCGAACGCCTTCTCGTCGAAGTTGGCCGACTCGAACAGCAGCATGATCTTCTCGCCCTGCGTGAGCTCGGTGCCGTGGAACTCGGTGTCCGCGGTCAGCATGCGGCACATGTTCTTCACCGGTGAAGTCCAGCGCAGCATCTCCTCCACAGCGCCCGGCAGCAGCCCGATATCCTCGATCAGCTGCGAATGCTGGTCGGGATGGCGCAGAAGTTGCGCGGTCCCGCCGGACAGGGTGTGCCGGGTGGTCTCGTCACCGCCGATCAGGATCAGCAGCGTCTCGACGACGATCTCGTCGTCGGTCAACCGCTCCCCGTCGACCTCGGCGTGAATCAGCACGCTGATCAGGTCGTCCGTGGGATCCTTGCGCCGCTGCGCGATCATGTCCGTCGTGAACGCGTAGTAGGCCGCGTAGGCGTCCATCGTCACCTGGAAATCGTCGTCCGACACATGGGAGCTGAGGAAGGTCACCAAGTCATCGGACCACTTCAGAAACATCTCGCGCTGCTCCGGACGCACCCCGAGCATGTCGCCGATGACCGCCATCGGCAGCGGCGCGGCGAGGTCGCGGACGAAGTCGCACTCGCCACGCTCGCAGACCGCGTCGATCAGCGCGTCACACATGGCACCGATCGACTCCTCCTTGTCGCGCACCCGCTTACGGGTGAAGCCCGCGTTGACCAGCTTGCGCCGCAACAGATGTGCGGGATCGTCCATGTCGATCATCATCGGCATGGCCGGCTGGTCGGGCCGGATGCCGCCGGCGTTCGAGAACAGCTCGGGTTGGCGTTCGGCCTCGATCACCCCCTGGTATGTCGCAGCGCCGGCCAACCCGTTGCGGTCCCTGAAGATCGGCTCGTGAGCCCGCATCCACCGGTACGCCGCGTGCGAATCACCGGCGTAGAAGTTCCCGTCGGCAAAGTCCACGTCCGGCCGTGTCTCGTTCACCAGCACCCTCCAATTCGTCGCGGTCCGGCGCTACAGTGAGGGCCATGCCAGCCTCCCAGCACACCATCGCCGGCACGGTGCTTACCATGCCGATCAAGATCCGGAAAGCCGATCAGCACACCGCCATGTTTTCCGTGTCCGCCGCGGCGGCACAGCGGCTGATCGACTACAGCGGGCTGGAGGTATGCCAATTCCTGCCCGGCCGGGCCGCGGTGATGCTGATGCTGATGCGGTATGTGGACGGCGACCTCGGGCGCTATCACGAGTTCGGCACCGCGGTGATGGTCAACCCGCCCGGCTCGCGCCTCCGCGGACCCCGAGCGCTCAAAGATGCGGCGGCGTTCATCCATCACCTCCCGGTCGACCAGGCGTTCACCCTGGAAGCCGGGCAACGGATTTGGGGTTTCCCCAAGGTGATCGCCGATTTCACAGTCCGCGACGGCGGCCGGTTCGGCTTCGACGTCAGCATCGATGGCCAGCTGGTCGCGGGGATGGAGTTCCGCCGCGGGCTGCCCGCGCCGACCGCCTTGATGACCCGAAGCCAGGTGCTGCGCACCTACTCCCATCGCGACGGCACGACCCGCGAAATCCCGTGGGAGATGAGGTTGACCGGTGTGCGGGCCCGCCCCGGCGGTGTTCGGCTGTGGTTGGGCGATCACCCGTACGCCAAAGAGCTTGCATCGCTTGGCCTGCCGAAGCGAGCCCTCACATCGGCGTCGGTTGCCAACGTCCAGATGACCTTCGGCGACGCGCACGAGCTCGGCTAGAAGCACCCGGCCCAGTACGCCCACCCGGCCAATTTAGAACCCGTTCTGATCCGCGCGCAACAGCGTCGCAAGCTCTCGTACCTGCTCGGCGGTGCGTCCCGTGACGACCATCATCGTGACGCCGGCCCGCTCCCAGACGGTGATCTGCTTACGCACGTAGTCCAGGTCACCGACGATGACCGCGTCGTCGACGAGCTCGTCGGGAATGACCCGTGCCGCCTCGTCCTTGCGGTCGCTGCGGAACAACGCGGTCACCTCGTCGACCACCTCGCCGTAGCCCATCCGCCGGTAAACGTCGGCGTGGAAGTTGGTGTCCTCGGCGCCCATGCCGCCCATGTAGAGCGCCAGGTACGGCTTGATCCCCGCGAAGGCTGCGGCCCGGTCGTCGGTGATCACCACCTGCGCGGTTGCGCAGATCTCGAAGTCCTCCCGCTGGCGTCGCGCGCCAGGGCGGGCAAACCCCTCGTCGAGCCACGAGTTGTACATGTCGGCCAGGCGCGGCGTGTAGAAGATCGGCAGCCAACCGTCGCAGATCTCGGCGGCCAGCGCGACGTTCTTGGGTCCTTCGGCGCCCAGGAAGATCGGGATATCGGCGCGCAGCGGATGGGTGATCGGCTTGAGCGCCTTGCCCAGCCCGGTGGTGCCCGCGCCGGTCAACGGCAGCGGGTAGTGCGGTCCGTCGCTGGTGACGGGCCGTTCCCGCGCCCACACCTGGCGCACGATGTCGATGTACTCCCGGGTCCGGGCCAGCGGCCTGGGAAACGGCTGTCCGTACCAGCCCTCGACCACCTGCGGGCCGGATACCCCGAGCCCCAGGATGTGCCGGCCGCCGGACAGGTGGTCCAACGTCAAGGCGGCCATCGCGCACCCGGTCGGGGTCCGCGCCGACAGTTGCACCACCGACGTGCCCAGCCGGAGCCGGCGGGTGGCCGAACCCCACCACGCCAGCGGCGTGTAGGCGTCCGAGCCCCAAGCTTCTGCGGTGAACACCGCGTCGAAACCGGAGTCCTCGGCCGCTCGCACCAGCTCCGCGGGGTTCTCCGGCGGCTGCGCGCCCCAGTAACCCAGTTGCAAACCGAGCTTCATCGCAGCCTCCTGACCGCTTCTTGCGACACTTGTTAGAACCTGTTCTACTCGATGGCGTGACCGTCAGCCAAAGTCGCCCGACGCTGCTCGACACCCATGAGCCGCCCCTTTCGGCGCCGTTGAAACTGTCCTTTGACTACACCCGTTCGGTCGGTCCGACGCTCGGCCAGTTCTTCACCGCACTGCGCGAGCGTCGCATCGTCGGGGTACGCGGATCCGATGGCCGGGTCCTCGTGCCGGTCGCCGAATACGACCCCGTCAGCTACCAACGGCTGACCGAGATCGTACCGGTGGCCAGTGTTGGCACGGTGCAGTCGTGGACCTGGCAGCCCGAGCCGTTGGCCGGCCAGCCGCTGGACCGCCCGTTCGCGTGGGCGCTGATCAAACTCGACGGCGCCGACACTGCGCTGCTGCACGCCGTCGACGCCGGATCCCCTGATGCGATCAGCACCGGAGCGCGAGTGCACGCGCACTGGGTCGACGAGCCGCAGGGCGCGATTACCGACATCGCGCACTTCGCGCTCGGCGACCAAACCGAGCAGGCCCCACCGGCTGCCGACGAGCGCGATCCGGTGAAGATGCTCGTCACACCGATCAGCATCGAAATCCAGCACAGCGCCTCGCATGAGGAGAGCGCGTATCTGCGCGCCCTGCAGGAGGGCAAGTTGCTGGGGGCGCGCACCGGCAAGGATGGCAAGGTTTACTTCCCGCCGCACGGCGCGGACCCGGCGACCGGTCTGCCGACGACCGAGTTCGTCGAGCTGCCCGACAGGGGCACCGTCACCACGTTCGCGATCATCAACATCCCGTTCGCCGGCCAGCGGATCAAACCGCCCTACGTCGCGGCCTATGTGCTGCTCGACGGCGCCGACATCCCGTTCCTGCATCTGGTCCAGGAGATCGACGTATCCGAAGTCCGGATGGGGATGCGGGTCGAGGCGGTCTGGAAGTCGCGCGAGCAGTGGGGGCTGGGCATCGACAACATCGAGTATTTCCGTCCCAGCGGCGAACCCGACGCCGATTACGACACCTACAAGCACCACCTGTGAAGGGCTCCAGACGCATGACTGAACGCGACATCGCGGTCGTGGGCTTCGCGCACGCCCCCCACGTACGCCACACCGATGGGACCACCAACGGCGTCGAGATGCTGATGCCGTGCTTCGCCCAGCTGTACGAAGAGCTGGGCATCACCAAGGCCGACATCGGGTTCTGGTGCTCTGGTTCATCGGATTACCTTGCCGGGAGGGCGTTTTCGTTCATCTCGGCGATCGACTCGATTGGCGCGGTGCCGCCGATCAACGAGTCACACGT
The DNA here is from genome assembly GCA_019245755.1 of Mycobacteriaceae bacterium. GTDB lineage: Bacteria > Actinomycetota > Actinomycetes > Mycobacteriales > Mycobacteriaceae > Mycobacterium. The sequence goes on from JAFARC010000048.1 coordinate 35,709, forward strand.
CGAGATGGATGCGGCATGGGCGGCCTATGAGGCCTACGTCAAGCTGCTTACCGGCGAGGTCGACACCGCTCTGGTGTACGGCTTCGGCAAGTCGTCTGCCGGCGTGCTGCGCCGGATCCTGGCCCTGCAGACCGACCCGTACACCGTCGCGCCGCTGTGGCCGGATTCGGTGTCGATGGCCGGCCTGCAGGCCCGCTTCGGACTCGACTCCGGCAAGTGGACCGCCGAGCAGATGGCGCAGGTGGCGTTGGACTCGTTCGCCAACGCGGAGCGCACCGACTCGGAAACGCCCGCCAAGAGCATCGACGACCTACTGGGCCGCCCCTTTTTCGCCGATCCTCTGCGTCGCCACGACATCGCGCCGATCACCGACGGAGCGGCGGCGGTGGTGCTGGCCGCCGGAGACCGGGCCCGTGAACTGCGCGAGAACCCAGCCTGGATCACCGGTTTCGAGCATCGCATCGAGTCCCCGGTGTTGGGTGCGCGCGATCTGACCCTGTCGCCCTCGACGGCGGCCTCGGCCAGCGTTGCGACGGGTGGCGACCCCAGCTCCATCGACCTCGCCGAACTGCACGCACCTTTCACCCACCAGCATCTGATTCTCGCCGAGGCCATCTCACTGCCGTCCAGAACCACCGTGAATGCTTCGGGCGGTGCCCTGGCGGCCAACCCGATGTTCGTCGCGGGCCTGGAGCGGATCGGCTTCGCCGCACAGCACATTTGGGACCGCTCAGCGCAGCGGGTGCTCGCCCACGCGACCAGCGGGCCCGCGCTGCAACAGAATTTGGTGGCCGTCATGGAAGGAAAGGACCGCTAGCATGGCCGGTCAACTCGCCGCGGTCTTGGGGACCGGGCAGACAAAGTACGTCGCCAAGCGCCAGGACGTGTCGATGCTCGGGCTGGTACGCGAGGCGATCGACAAGGCGCTGGCCGATTCCGGGTCGACTTTTGACGACATCGACGCGGTCGTGGTCGGCAAGGCACCGGACTTCTTTGAAGGCGTCATGATGCCGGAGCTGTTCATGGCTGACGCGCTCGGCGCGACCGGCAAGCCGCTGATCCGAGTGCACACCGCCGGGTCGGTGGGCGGCTCGACCGGCGTGGTGGCGGCCAGCTTGGTGCAGTCGGGCAGGTACCGCCGCGTGCTGGCGATGGCATGGGAGAAACAGTCTGAGTCCAACGCGATGTGGGCGCTGTCGATTCCCGTGCCGTTCACCAAACCCGTCGGCGCCGGTGCGGGCGGCTACTTCGCACCGCACGTGCGCGCATACATTCGCCGCGCCAATGCGCCGACCCACATCGGCGCGATGGTCGCGGTTAAGGACCGGCTCAACGGCGCCAAGAATCCGCTGGCACATGTCCAACAGCCCGACATCACCCTGGAGAAGGTGTTGTCGTCGCAGATGCTGTGGGATCCGATTCGTTTCGACGAAACCTGCCCCTCGTCGGACGGCGCCTGCGCGGTGGTGATCGGTGACGAGGAAACCGCCGACAGCCGGGTTGCCCAAGGCCATCCGGTGGCGTGGATCCACGCGACCGCGCTGCGCACCGAGCCGCTGGCGTTCTCCGGGCGCGACCAGGTCAACCCGCAGGCCGGCCGCGACGCGGCCGCGGCGCTGTGGAAGGCTGCCGGCATCAAGAGCCCGATCGACGAGATCGACACCGCGGAGATCTATGTGCCGTTCAGCTGGTTCGAGCCGATGTGGTTGGAAAACCTTGGGTTTGCACCGGAAGGCGAAGGGTGGAAGCTCACCGAGGCGGGCGAGACCGCGATCGGCGGCCGGCTTCCGGTGAACGCGTCTGGTGGCGTGATGTCGTCGAATCCGATCGGCGCGTCCGGGCTGATCCGGTTCGCGGAGGCCGCGATTCAGGTGATGGGTAAGGCCGGCGCGCATCAGGTTGACGGCGCGCGCAAGGCGCTCGGCCACGCCTACGGCGGCGGCTCACAGTACTACTCGATGTGGGTGGTGGGAGCCGACAAGCCGTGAAATACACAGCCAGCATCGCGATGGGGCCGATCGACGAGCTGATCGACATCGCCAGGACCGCAGAGGAAGTCGGATTCAACTCGATCGCGCTGCCAGACTCCCTGTTCTACATGGAAAAGGCCGCCGCCGACTACCCGTACACCCCCGACGGCTCCCGGATGTGGAATGAGAACACCCCGTGGGTGGATCCACTGATCGCCGCCGCGTCGATGGGCGCCGTCACGTCGACGCTGCGCTTCTACACCAACGTGATGAAACTCGGCTCACGCAACCCCCTGCTGCTGGCCCGGCAGGTCGGCTCGGTGGCCAACCTGACCAACAACCGCTTCGGTTTCGGCGTCGGGATTGGCTGGGCTCCAGAGGAATTCGAGTGGTGCGGCGTGCCGTACCAGCGTCGGGGCGCGCGGGTCGACGAGATGATCGAGGTGATCAAGCTGGTGCTGGGCGGGGGCATGGTCGAGTTCCACGGCGAGTTCTATGACTTCGACCGACTGCAGATGAGTCCGGCACCCAATGCGCCGGTGCCGTTTTACGTCGGCGGCCACACCGACGTCGCGCTGAAACGCGCGGCCCGCGTCGGTGACGGCTGGACCAGCGCGATGATGACGCGCGATCAACTGGCCGAGACTATTTCCACCCTGAACCGCTATCGCACCGAGTTCGGCCGGGACACCGTGCCGTTTGAGTTTCAGGCGGTGTGTCTGGACCGGTTCGGTGTTGACGGTCACCGTGATCTCGTGGAGATTGGCGTAACGGACTATATAACGATTCCGTGGTTGCTCGACGGCCTGGACTACGCTGCGCCGCTGTCGGCCAAGAAAGATTCGATGAAGCGTTTCGCCGAGACCTACATCCACTCCGGTTGGCAGGCAAAATGACTCAACCCCATACCACCACCGAACATCCTGCGCATGCCGCCGGTCGGCGCTCCCGCGCGGCGGTGATCGCCCGCGACAAGCAGGCGTGGTTGGACGTGTTCGCCGACGACGCGATCGTCGCGGACCCGATCGGGCCCTCCCCCTTCGACCCGGAGGGTAAGGGCCATCGCGGCAAGGAGGCCATCGCGGCATTCTGGGACAAGGCGATCGCGCCGACGGAGCGAATAGAGTTTCACTTCGTTGACACCTTTCAGTGCGGCGACGAGGAAGCCAACGTCGGCTCCATCGTCATCACCATGGGTGGACACCAAATCACCACCGAGGGCGTGTTCACGTACAGAGCCGACGGCGGGGGCAAACTCGTTGCCTTGCGCGCGTACTGGGAGGTGGACCGCGCCGCGGCCACCGCACGACCGGTTTAGCCGGGCGGTTCCAAACCCGTCAGGTAGCGGCGCGCCAGTGCCTGGTATTCGCCGGGGTTGACGTTTACCCACATCTGCGCACTGCTGCCGGCGATCGGCCCCTTGACCTTCGCCGGCGCGCCGGTCACCAGCACCTCGTCCGGGATCGTCGTGCCGCCGACCACCAGGGAATGCGCCGCGATCAGGCTCCGCGTCCCGATCACCGCGCCGTCCAGCACCGTGCAGTGATTGGCGATCAGCGCCTCCGCGCCGACGTGCACACCGTGAATGCAGCACATGTGCGCCACCGTCGCGCCCGACCCGATGTCGACCGGGATGCCCGGCGGGGCATGCAGCACCGAGCCGTCCTGCACGTTGGCGCCCTCGCGTACGACGATCGGTGAGTAGTCGGCCCGCAGCACCGCGTTGAACCACACCGACGCGCCGGCCTCGATGGTCACGTCCCCCACCAGCACCGCAGTTGGTGCCACGAAGGCCTCCGGGTGCACTCTGGGCCAGGCGCCTTCGAATGCAAAAAGGGGCATAGGTCACATATACACCGACATCCGGCTGCATTTGTTTGCATACCTGTCCGGCAAAACTGTAACGTGTTCTAGTTAGAGGGGCACACCGACTGGAGGCGCAAAGTGACTACGGACACCGCCGGCAGCGGCATTCGCGAAATCGACACCGGCACCCTGCCGGACCGGTACGCGCGGGGCTGGCACTGCCTCGGCCCGGTGGCCGAATTCCTCGACGGACAACCCCACGCGATCGATGCTTTCGGTACCAAACTCGTGGTGTTCGCCGACTCGCACGGTGACCTGAAGGTGTTGGACGGCTACTGCCGGCACATGGGCGGCGACCTGACGCAGGGCACCATCAAGGGCGACGAGATCGCCTGCCCCTTCCATGACTGGCGGTGGGGCGGTGACGGCAAGTGCAAGCTGGTGCCCTACGCCAAGCGCACGCCTCGGCTGGCCCGTACTCGGGCCTGGCTCACCGACGTGCGCAGCGGCCTGCTGTTCTTGTGGCACGACGTCGAGGGCAACCCGCCCGCACCTGAGCTGCGCATCCCGGAAATCCCGGAGTGGGTCAGCGAGGAATGGACCGACTGGCGGTGGAACCGGGAGTTGATCCCCTCGAACTGCCGGGACATCATCGACAATGTCGTCGACATGGCACATTTCTTCTACATCCATTTCGGTTTTCCGACCCACTTCAAAAACGTCTTCGAGGACCACATCGCGTCGCAATATCTGCGCACGGTCGGTCGCCCGGACGTCGACCTCGGCGGCTCCGCCTACACCGGTGAACAGACCCTGCATTCGGAGGCGTCGTATTTCGGGCCGTCGTTCATGATCAACTGGCTGCACAACAACTACGGCGGATACAAGGCCGAGTCGATCCTGATCAACTGCCACTACCCGGTCACCCAGGACTCCTTCATGCTGCAGTGGGGCGTGATCGTCCAGAAGCCCGACGGCATGGACGAAGAGATGACCGACAAGCTCGCCGACGCCTTCACCGCCGGGGTCAGCAAGGGATTCCTGCAGGACGTCGAGATCTGGAAGAACAAAGCCCGGATCGACAATCCGTTGCTGGTGGAGGAGGACGGCGCTGTCTACCAGTTGCGTCGCTGGTATCAGCAGTTCTACGTCGATGCCGCCGACGTCACCCCCGAGATGACGGACCGGTTCGAGATCGAGGTTGACACGACCAAGGCCAACGAGTACTGGCACGCCGAGGTCGAGGAAAACCTTCGGCACAGGTCGGAGCGGGCCTCGACATGAGTCCGGCCGCCGAGCCGCCGAAGCTGCCCGACGTCGACCGGCTGGCGCGCTCGATGCTGTCGCTGCACGGCGCCCATCACGACGACGAATCGGCGCCCCAGCAGGACGCGGCCGGCCCCTCGAGACGCGCTCCGTTCAGCGACCCGCGTTGCGCCGCTGCGCTCCGCGAAGCAACGCAGCGTGACCGCGAGCGCTACCTCAGTGCTGGGTTGCAGCCGGTGGATTGTCGCTTCTGCCATGTTTCGGTGCTGGTCAAAAAGCTCGGTCCGGGCCATACCTCCGTGCAGTGGAATTCCGATGCGACCCGGCGATGCGCGTACTTCACCGAGATACGCGACAGTGGCGGTGACACGGCGCGAAGCCGCACGTGCCCCAAGATGGCCGACAGCATCGAGCACGCCATCGCCGAAGGCATCCTGGAGCGGGCCTCCACCGCACCGCCGCCCGGCGACGGCTGAGCTCTACAGCCCTTCGAAGCGCGCCTTCACCTGTTCCACGGTGAGACCGTAATCGGCCAGCGAATAGCGGTGCTTCGGCGCACGGGGCCCCTTCTGGCTTTCGGCGTGCATGTCCTGCATCGCTAGCAGCGCCGAAGCACCCAGCGGCAAGCCGAAGTACCGGTAGATGCCTTCGACCGTGCCGATCGGGTCGGCGACGAAGTCGAAATAGTCGACGTCGTAGAACTGCTGCGGATTGTGCTTTGTACGTTCGGCGTTGAACCGCTCCAGGCCCCTCGACCAGGTCTCCAGCGAGTCCGCTCCGATGGTCCTGCCGCGAAACGTGTTCGACCAGCCTTCGGTGGCGTGTTCGGCCAGCGAGCACATGGATCCCATGATCGTCTCGGCCGGCCGGTGGCATTGCACGATCAGCGCGTCGGGGAATGTTGCCATCAACGCGTCCAGTGCGTGCAGGTGGCTGGGGTTTTTCAGCACCCATCGCTTGCCGACATCGTTGAGTCCGATCAACTGCAGGTTCTTACGATAGCGGCGGTACGCCGGCGTCCAGTCCTCTTTCGCCAGCCACTGGGCGTAACTCGGTATGTGCGCCAATGTTTCGTAGGCGACCGCATGCAGCGATTGGCGCAGCAGCTGCCAACACTCCTCGACCTCGTCGGCGCTCATGAAGTGCAGGCCCATGAACTCGGGGTTTTCGACGTGGTGTTGCTCGAACTGGGCATTCAACCGCGCGAAGACCGGGTTGGCCTCCCAGGTGTCGCGCGGGGGGCGCGGCTGCGGATACTCGGCCAGCCACAGCTGAATGCCCTGATGCGCGGGGTCGGCGCCCAGCAGGCGGTGCAGGGCGGTGGTGCCGGTGCGCGGCAGCCCGGTTACGAAGATCGGTCGCTCGACCGGCACGTCGGCGTAGTGCGGATAGCGCTTCCACCCGGCTTGGGCCAGCAGCCGGGCCGCCAGCGCACCACGCAGGTACACCCGAGAGATCTTGCTGCCCAGCGGTGTCAGACCGGCTTCGCGCTGATAGGACTCCAGGATCACCGCCAGACCCTCGAGATAGTTGTCGTCGTCCTCACCGAAGTCGTCCAGGCCGACCAGCCGCGACGCTGACTCCAGCAGGTCGTCGACGGCGCCGACATCGGTGCGGTCCGCCATCAGGCCTTGTACTCCCCGCAGTTCACGTCCAGCGCCTGGCCGGTGATCCCACTGGCCAGGTCACTGGCCAGGAAGATGATCGCCGACGCGACCTCGTCTTCGGTGGGCAGCCGCTTGAGGTCGGAGTTCGCCGCGGTTGCCGCGTAGATCTGCTCGACCGTCGTGCCGTACTTGCCGGCCTGGTGACTGAAATAACCATGCAGCGTGTCGCCCCAAATATACCCGGGCACAACCGAATTAACCCTTATACCTTGCTCACCGAGCTCGGTGGCCAGCGATTGCGACATCGCCAGCAGCGCGGATTTGGCCATCTTGTAGGCACCGTATTTTGCCTGCGAGTGCCGCACCACCATCGAGTTGACATTGACCACCGCACCGTTGGCTTCTGCGAGCGTTGGGGTGAATCCCTGGATGAGCCGCAATGCGCCCAGCACCGTGAGCTCGATCGCGTCTCGGATGTGCTGAAACGAGGTGCTCGCCAACGGTTTCATCGACGGCACCCGAAACGCGTTGTTGATCAGCACGTCCACTTTGCCGTAGGCGGCCAGTGCTGCCTCGACCAGGTTTTTCACCTGGGCCTCGTCGGTGATGTCCGTCGGCACTGCCACCGCACGCCGGCCGGTGTCGGTGATCTGTTTGGCGACGTCGTCGAGCCGCTCCGCGGTGCGGGCGGCCAACACCAGGTCCGCGCCCGCCTCCGCGCACCGTCGCGCCAGCGTCGTGCCCAGTGCCGGACCGGCGCCGCTGATGCATACCACCTTGCCATCCAGCATGTTCACCCCAGCATCCTGCTGGCGATCGCGTGTTGTCGTTCGGCAATCCGTGCCCGCCAGTCTTGTTCGCTGATTTTGTTTCGTTCGTGGAAGGGCAGGGCCGCGGTGACCTTGTCGAAGTCGACCAGCTCGGCGGTCGGCCCGTCGGCCTCGGTCAGCGGGCGCGATACCCGCTGCCACCGGAACTGCATGATGCCTTTTCGGTGGCCGAGTGCCTCGACCCAGTTGGTGACGCCGGGATTCGCCTCGGCCACCACGATCCGGATCTTGCCGTCGGGATCGGCCTGTGCCTGAGCGGCATTTAGCGAGGTCTGGTGGTTGATGTAGTCCAGCGAGATGTACCACATGCTGCCAAGCTGGAAGCCGAGGTAGGGCGCATCGGACTGCGGAAGCGTGATCACCAGCGCCTGGTCCGGTGTCAGTTGATAGTGACCGACCGACGAGTACTGTGTGGCCAACCCGCCCGGGGTCAGCCGCGGCGCCACGAGGGTGTTGGCGGGGATGTTCAGGTAAAACCACTGTGGGAACTGCAACCAGGTCTTGATCCGGGTGATCAGCTGCTTACCGGCGGTGGCATAACGCCTTTCGATGGTTTCTTTGCTCAGCGGCGGTGGCGCGGTGCCGACGGTGTCCTCGCGCCGGATGGCGATGCTGCCTCGGCGCTGCGACCAGTCGCCGTACACTTCGCGGACCACCAGCTGCGCCGGTGTCTCCGGCCGGAACCGCCACTCGAAAGTGCCGTCGTCCGCGATGTCGAGCTCGCGGTCGTCGAACGCCGCCTCGCTTCTCGGCACGCCCTCGTCGGTGTATTCCCCGCCCAGCAGTTGGAAGCTGAGATCCGTAGTGGTTCCGCGGATTCCGGCGACGACGTATTCGTGGCCCGGTCGTACTCGGGCGCCGAAATAGAGGGTGTCGGGATTGTCGAGGCCCATTTTGGTGAACGGCCCGGTACCGCTGAGAAAAAACGGGTGATCGCGGTCGTGGTGAAAAGCGACGTGCATGCACGCGGCGATGCCTTCGGCCAGGTATTGCATGCCCTCGAGCAGGTCGGCCTCGGACTCGATGTGTCCAGCGGCGGCCACCAGTTTCTCGGCTTCGGCGATCGCCTCGGTCAGCGGGTCGGTGTACATCGCGTTTCATCAGCCTCTCAATCGGTCCAATATTGGACCGCTACGGTAGAGTATCTAAAGATTAGAACGTGTTCTAACTTTGCGTCAACCGCCGGGCGGTTCACATCTGGACCGCGCCGTACCATTGCTGCGGTGTCCTCTGCTGAATCGTCTGGCCGCGCCTCGCCCCCGACCGCGCGGGTGGTCCGGGTTCTGGACTACCTGTCCCGCCATCCGCACCAGCGATTCGGCGTCTCCGAGCTGGCCCGCCAGACCGATCTCAGCAAGCCCACCTGCCTGGGCATCGTCACAACCTTGGCCGAGGCGGCCTACCTCGTCCGCGACGAGCGGGACAAGACCTACCGGCTGGGTCCGTCACTGATCACGCTCGGTCACACGGCCCAGGAAGCCATGCGGGTCAGCCCGGCCGCACGCCATGAACTGCGCTGGTTGTCCTCGCGGTTCTCGGCCGTCGCCGCCTTGTCGGCGGTCGTGGACGACCGGATCACGCTGCTCGAGTTGGTCGCACCCGCTGGCACGAGACCGCCGGTGCAGGTCGGTGAGAGTTATCCGTTCGCCCCGCCGGTGGGTCTGATGTTCGTGCTGTGGGACGACGATGCGGTGCGCAGTTGGCTGGCGAAGCAGCCGACGATCCCGCTGCGCACCGACGGTGAGCGGCTGCACCGGGTGATCGCCGAGTGCCGGGCCGACGGTTACCTCGTCGAACGCCTCACCCCCGGCGGCCGCCGGCTGTATGCGCTGATGGCGGGCATGTCCAGCCACCTGCCCGACGAGCTGCGGGCGCTGCTCGGCGAGATGGTGTCCGACATCGGAGAGCGGGTCTACCTGCGAAGCGAAAACCAAGGCGCTGCCGGCAGCCGGCGCCACGACATCAGCGTCATCTCGGCACCGGTCTATGACCATCACCACCGTCAGGCCATGGTGGCCTCGCTACAGGTCGGGCGGCCGCTCACCGACGCCGAGATCACCGAGCGGGCCCGGCGACTGGTGTCGTCGGCGGACGTGCTCACCGCGCAACTGGGCGGCGTCAAGCCGGCCTTTTAGCTAATAGGCGTACGTGTTGGCGGGGCGGTCGATCTTCGTGATGCTGCTGACGGTCATCGTCGGCACAAACGACGTTTGCGCCGTCGAGCTTCCCGGTACGACCCTGCCCTCGACGCGCAGCCAGGTGTCGTCGGGATAGCCCGTCAGGCCGGGACCGGTGAGCCGCATCCGCGCCAGTTGCGCGTCGGCTGCGCAGCAGATGATCACCACCCGGCCGAGGTCCACGGCCCCGCCGTCGTTGATGGTAAATCCGATGACGGTGATCAACCGGTTGTCGAGAGTGCCGGCCGAGTCCGTCGCGGCGCGCATCATCACGTCGGGAACCGACACCACCGGTGCCCGCTCGTCCGGCAACGGCGGGAACGGCCGCCGGTGCGGCGCGGCAGCGGCAGCCACCTCGGGTGTCGCGCCCCGCGCGCCCAGCGGCGGCGGCACCACGAACGCGAGCACGGCGATCGGCACCAGCAGCAGCCAGACCATCCAGAGACGATGACGATGGCCGTCCTCCTGCTCGTCACCGTCGGCCGTGCCGAAGCGGCGCAGGTCACGCACGATCGCCACGGTTGCCAGCGCGATCAACACCACCGATGCGACGATCAGCCAGGGCAGCAACAGGGGCCGGACGTAGTACAGGTAGGTGCCCTTCAGTGCGATCAGGCCGGTGGCCAGACCCAGCAACAGCAGCAGCGCGTTGGAAGTGACGCGGCTCAATGCCCACCGCCGAGCACCAACAACCCGATTCCCGTCGCCGCCAGCGTCGCCACCACGAACGTCGCCGGGGCGAACCGCAGCGCGAATCGGCGACCGAACAGCCCGGTCTGCATCGCGAACAGCTTGACGTCGACGGCCGGACCGACAACCAAAAACACCAGCCGGGGCAGCAGCGGCATCATCGTCAAGCTGGCCGCCACGAACGCGTCCGCCTCGGAGCACAGCGCCAACACGACGGCCAGCAGCGCCATCACCACGATGCCGGCCCCGACCTGCCCGGCCAGATGCGCGAAGATCCACGGCGGTACCAGCACCCGCAGTGCGGCCGCAGCGGCGGCGCCGACCACTAGATACGACGCGGCCTGCAGGAAGTCGTGCCGGGCGGCCTCCAGGAACACCACCGACCGCGGCGCGTCGTTGTGCGTCTTCGGCAATGAGCGAGTCACCCATTCGCCGCGTCCCAGGCGCGACCACAGCACACCCATCACCAGGGCGGTCGCCAAGGACGCCAGGCAGCGGCCGAGCACCATCTTGGGCTGGCCGGGAAACGCCACGGCGGTGGCTACCAGGACCACCGGGTTGATCGCCGGGGCGGCCAACATGAACGTCAGGGCCGCGGCCCCGGCCGCGCCGGTCGCGTACAGCCGCCGTGCCACCGGCACGGAGCCGCACTCGCATCCCGGCAGCGCCGCTCCGCCGACTCCGGCCGCGACGATCGCCAACCCGGTGCGCCGCGGCAGCCACCTGGCCAGCCGCTCGGGTGAGACGAAAGCCGCGACCAGGCCGCTGACCAGGACGCCGACGACCAGGAACGGCAGCGCCTGGACGAAGACACCGCAGAACACGGTGGCCGCGACGCTCCAATTCGGCCGTTGCGCCACCAGCCGGCTGAGGATGCCACCGCACAGCGCGAGCGCGATCAGCGCGGCGAGCAGAAACTCCATCGAGCCGACGCGTCGCCGGCTCGATGGCGGGGCGGCGATCACCGCCCCATCTTGCCCGCCCTACCTGAACCCGGAGGTCTCAGCTGTTGGTCGGCGCAGCAACCCCGCCCTGCGACTGCTCTCGCTTGATCTCCAGCGCGATGTCGATCAGCTGGTCCTCCTGTCCGCCGATCAGCTTGCGCTTGCCGGCGCGGAACAGCAGCTGCGACGCCGGCACGTCGTAGCGCTCGGACTGGCGGATCGCGTGCTTGAGGAAGCTGGAGTACACCCCGGCGTAGCCCATGATCAGCGCGTTGCGGTCCAGCAGGCACTCGCCAGGCATCGCCGGGCGGACCACATCTTCGGCGGCGTCGGCGATGTCGAAGAAGTCGATCCCGGTTTTGACGCCGATCTTGTCGAACACCCCGATCAGCGCCTCCACCGGAGCGTTGCCCGCGCCCGCACCGAAACGCCGGCAGCTGCCGTCGATCTGCTTGGCGCCCGCGCGAACGGCCTCCACGGAGTTGGCCACCCCCAGCCCGAGGTTCTCGTGACCATGGAAGCCGACCTGCGCGTCCTCGCCGAGTTCGGCGACCAGCGCGGCGACCCGGTCCCGTACGCCCTCCAACACCAGGGCGCCGGCGGAGTCGACGACATAGACGCATTGGCAGCCCGCGTCGGCCATGATCCGGGCCTGCTTGGCCAGCGCCTCCGGCGGGATGGTGTGCGCCATCATCAAGAACCCGACGGTTTCCAGGCCGCGTTCCCGGGCCAGCCCGAAGTGCTGGATGGACACGTCGGCCTCGGTGCAGTGCGTGGCGATGCGGCAGATCTCGCCGCCATTGTCCTGGGCTTCGATGATGTCGTCTGTGATGCCCACCCCGGGCAGCATCAAAAACGCGATCCTCGCTTCGGTGGCCGTCTGGGCGGCCAGCTTGATCAATTCCTGCTCGGGTGTCTTCGAGAAGCCGTAGTTAAACGACGACCCACCCAGCCCGTCGCCGTGGGTCACCTCGATCACCGGCACACCCGCGGCGTCTAGCGCCGCGACGATGGAGCCCACCTCCTCCTTGGTGAACTGGTGGCGTTTGTGGTGCGAACCGTCCCGCAGCGACGTGTCGGTGATTCGCACATCCCAGATGCTGTTGGTCATCGGGCACCTCCTGCAGTGGTTTTGTGCGCGGCGCGCCCGCAGTCGTCGGCGCGCAGCCTCTCCTTGGCGATCTCCTCGCCGACCTTGGTAGCGGCAGCGGTCATGATGTCCAGGTTGCCCGCATACGGCGGCAGGTAGTCCCCCGCGCCCTCGACCTCGATGAACGTGGTGACCAACGCCTGCCCGCCGGAATTGGTCGAAGGTGGGTCGAACTGGGGCTCGTTGAGCAGGTGATAGCCAGGCACGTAGGTCTGCACCTCAGCCACCACGTCGCGAATTGAGCGCGCGATCGCGTCGGTGTCGGCGTCCTCGGGGATCGCGCAAAAAATCGTGTCACGCATGATCATCGGCGGCTCGGCCGGGTTGAGGATGATGATCGCCTTCCCGCGCCGCGCCCCCCCGATCGTCTCGACGCCGCGGCTGGTGGTCTTGGTGAACTCGTCGATGTTGGCCCGGGTGCCCGGACCCGCCGACACCGACGCCACCGACGCGACGATCTCGGCGTACACCACCTCGACCACCCGCGAAACCGCATACACGATCGGGATCGTCGCCTGCCCGCCGCAGGTGATCATGTTCACGTTCGGCGCGTCGAGGTGCTCGCGCAGGTTCGCCGGCGGGATCACCGCCGGCCCCACCGCCGCCGGGGTGAGGTCAACGGCTCGGATCCCGGCCTCGGCATACCCGCGCGCAGCGGCCTTGTGCACATAAGCCGAGGTGGCCTCAAACAACAAATCCGGCTTCTCGTCGCGGGCCAGCAACCACTCCACACCCTCGTGGGTGGTCTCCAGCCCGAGGTCTCCGGCCCGCTTGAGACCTTCGCTATCCGCGTCGATGCCAACCATCCAGCGCGGCTCCAGCCACTCCGAACGCAGCAACTTATACATCAGGTCCGTGCCGATGTTGCCCGAGCCCACGATCGCGACGCTTGCTTTGGACCCCATATTCGCTCCTATTTGAAAGTCAACCGCACGGACCCGAGTCCGTCGAACTCGGCGACGAAATTGTCGCCCGCACGCGCGTCGATCGCACGCGTACACGAACCCGGCAACACCACGTCCCCGGCGCGTAGGCGAACCCCGAAGTCGTCCACCTTGCGCGCCAGCCACGCGACGGCCGTTACCGGGTTGCCCAACACCGCGTCGCTGCGACCCTTGGCGACCACTTCCCCATTGCGGGTGAGCACCGCGTCGATCGCCTTGATGTCGATGTCTTTGGGCGACACCCGGTCGGTGCCCACCACGTAGCCCGCCGACGACGCGTTGTCGGCGATCGTGTCGCACAGCTTGATCTTCCAGTCGGTGATCCGGGTGTCGATCAGTTCGATTGCCGGTGCGAAGGCCGCCGTCGCAGCCAGCACGTCATCCTCGGTGCAGCCGGCGCCGGGAAGGTCGTCGGCCAGCAGGAAGGCGACCTCCACTTCGACCCGGGGATACAGGTACCGCCCGGCTTTCACCGGCGTGTCCTCGAAGAGCTGCATCTCGTCGAGCAGGTGCCCGTAGTCGGGCTCGTCGACGCCCATCATCTGCTGCATTGCCTTGCTCGACAGGCCAACCTTGTGCCCCACCACGCGGGCGCCTTCGGCGACACGTTGGCGGATGTTGATCAGCTGAATCTCATATGCGTCGATCACGTCGATGTCAGGATGAGCGTTGGTCAGCGGAGCCATCGGAACCCGGCTACGCTCAGCCTGCGCTAGGTCGGCCGCAAGCTCGTCCCGCGTGTGCACACTGAGCATTTTCGGCGGCCCCCTTGCGGTCGATGCAGCCGGGGTGGGTGGCGCCCAGCCAGGCCAATTCTATAACGTGTTCTAGTATGACAGCTCAGGAGTACGACGTCGTCGTCGTGGGCAGCGGCGCTGCGGGCATGGTGGCCGCGTTGACCGCGGCTCACCAGGGGCTATCGACGGTTGTAGTCGAAAAAGCCGGGCACTACGGCGGCTCGACCGCTCGATCGGGCGGCGGCGTGTGGATTCCGAACAATGAGATCCTCAAGCGAGACGGCGTCACCGATACACCTGAGGCCGCACGCACGTATCTGCACGGGATCATTGGCGACGTCGTCGATCCGAAGCGCGTCGACACCTATCTGGACCGCGCCCCCGAGATGCTGTCCTTCGTGCTGCGGAATACCCCGCTGAAAATGTGCTGGGTGCCAGGCTATTCCGACTACTACCCCGAGGCGCCCGGTGGGCGCGCGGGTGGCCGCTCGATCGAGCCCAGGCCGTTCGACGCCAAAAAACTTGGTCCCGACCAGCCAGGATTGGAACCGCCCTACGGCAAGGTCCCGCTCAACGTCGTGGTGATGCAACAGGACTACGTTCGGTTGAACCAGCTCAAGCGCCACCCCCGAGGCGTGTTGCGAAGCCTCAAAGTCGGCGCCAGGACGATGTGGGCGCGGGCGACCGGCAAGAATCTGGTCGGTATGGGACGGGCATTGATCGCACCGCTGCGGATCGGGTTGCGCAACGCGGGCGTGCCGGTGCTGCTCAACACCGCGCTTACCGACTTGTACGTCGAGGACGGCGACGTGCGCGGTATCTACGTCAAGGACACGCATGCGCCGGAAACTGCCGAGGCGCAACTGATCAGGGCCCGCCGCGCGGTGATTTTGGGCTCTGGCGGCTTCGAGCACAACGAGCAGATGCGGGTGAAGTATCAGCGCGCGCCGATCACCACCGACTGGACCGTTGGGGCCAAGGCAAATACCGGTGACGGCATTTTGGCGGCTGAAAAACTCGGCGCTGCGCTGGAACTGATGGAGGACGCCTGGTGGGGACCCACGGTGCCACTGGTTGGTGCGCCGTGGTTCGCGCTGTCGGAACGCAACTCCCCCGGCTCGATCATCGTCAACCTGACGGGCAAGCGGTTTATGAATGAATCGATGCCCTACGTCGAGGCCTGCCATCGCATGTACGGCGGAGAATACGGCCAAGGCCCCGGGCCCGGTGAGAATGTCCCGGCCTGGCTGGTATTCGACCAGCAGTACCGCGATCGCTATATCTTCGCCGGATTACAACCGGGACAACGGATCCCGAACAAGTGGCTGGAGTCCGGGGTCATCGTCACGGCCGATACGCTGCCCCAACTTGCCCGACAGGCGGGCTTGCCGGTCGATGAGCTGGTCGCGACGGTGGAACGCTTCAACGGCTTCGCGCGCGCCGGCGTCGACGAGGACTTCCGGCGTGGCGAAAGCGCCTACGACCGGTACTACGGCGACCCGACCAACAAGCCCAACCCGAACCTGGGCGAGATCAGCCACCCGCCTTACTATGCAGCCAAGATGGTGCCCGGCGACCTCGGCACCAAAGGCGGGATCCGCACCGACACCCACGGACGCGCGCTGCGTGACGACGGCAGTGTCATCCCCGGCCTCTACGCGGCCGGCAATGTCAGCGCGCCGGTGATGGGTCATACCTACCCGGGCCCTGGCGGTACGATCGGCCCGGCCATGGTGTTCGGTTACCTGGCCGCCTTGCATATCGCCGGGAGGGACTGAGGTGCCGATCGATCCCGCCGCGGCGCTGGGCGCTGAACTGCCGCCCGCCGAGTTCTCCTGGACCAGCAGCGATGTGCAGCTCTACCATTTGGCGCTCGGGGCGGGGGCCGATCCGATGAACCAGCGCGAGCTGAGCTATCTGGTCGACAACACCCCACAGGTGCTGCCGACGTTCGGCAACGTCGCGCAGTCTTTCCACCTGACGGAGCCGCCGAGCGTTCCGTTCCCGGGAGTCGACATCGAACTCGCCAAGATTCTCCACGCGTCAGAGGAGGTGACGTTGGCCGGACCACTGCCGCCCTCCGGCACGGCGCAGGCGACCGCACGGGTCGTCGACATCTGGGACAAGGGCAAGGCCGCGGTGATCGTCAGCGAGTCGACGGTAACGGCGCGCAACGGCACGCCGCTGTGGACGACCCGGCGGTCGATCTTCGCGCGCGGCGAGGGCGGCTTCGGCGGCGAACGCGGTCCGTCCATATCCACCGCGCCGCCCGACCGCGCCTGTGACTACGAGGTCCCGCTGCCGATCTTGCCGCAGCAGGCGTTGCTGTATCGCCTCTGCGGCGACCGCAACCCGCTCCACTCCGACCCGGAGTTCGCCGCAGCGGCCGGCTTTCCCAGGCCCATCCTGCACGGCCTGTGCACCTACGGAATCACCTGCAAAGCGATCGTCGACGCGTGCCTGGACAGCGACGTGAGTCGGGTGCGCTCCTACGGCGCTCGATTCACGGGCGTGGTTTTCCCCGGCGAGATGCTGCTGGCCCGCATCTGGGCAGAAGACGACCGGCTGACCGCAACGGTGACGGCGCCCTCGCGAAATGACGAACCGGTGCTCTCCGGCGTCGAACTGGTCCCCGCCTGACTCCAACGGGAAGCCAGGACGCTCCCGCCCCGCGAACGTGACGCTGGCGTCACGCTCGCGACAAACCGCAGCCAAACCTCACCCGAGGATGACCCCCGAGGTCGGCACACCGGTGCCCGCGGTCACCAGCACATGCTCGACGTCCCGAACTTGGTTGACCGACGTCCCGCGCAGCTGACGCACACCTTCGGCGATGCCGTTCATGCCATGGATGTAGGCCTCGCCCAGCTGGCCGCCGTGGGTGTTGACAGGTAGCCTGCCGCCGATCTCGATCGCGCCGTCGGCGATGAAGTCCTTCGCCTCGCCCCGGCCGCAGAACCCCAGTTCCTCCAGTTGAATCAAGGTGAACGGGGTGAAGTGGTCGTAGAGCACGGCAGTCTGGATGTCACCGGGTTCAAGCCCTGACTGCTGCCACAGCTGCTTGCCGACCAATCCCATTTCCGGCAGCCCGTCGAGTTCCGACCGGTAGTAGCTGACCATCGTGTACTGGTCCGGGCTCGATCCCTGCGCCGCCGCTTCGATGACCGCCGGCCGATGCCTCAGGTCCTTCGCCCGCTCCACGGACGTGACGACGATCGCCACCGCACCGTCGGTCTCCTGGCAGCAGTCCAGCAGCCGCAGCGGCTCGGCGATCCAACGCGAATTCTGATGGTCCTCGATGGTGATCGGCTTTGCGTAAAAGTAGGCCTTCGGGTTCTTGGCGGCATGCTTGCGGTCAGCAACCGAGATTGCGCCGAAGTCGCGGCTCGTCGCTCCGGACCGGTGCATGTACCGCTTGGCGATCATCGCCACCTGCGCCGCAGGGGTCGAAAGGCCATGCGGATAGGAAAACGAGTTGTCCACGCCGGTGGAGTCGGCGTTCGCCGTCAGCCTCGTCTGCACCTGTCCGAACCGCATGCCCGAGCGTTCGTTGAACGCCCGGTACGCCACCACCACCTCGGCCACCCCGGTGGCCACCGCGATGGCGGCCTGCTGGATCGTCGCGCAGGCCGCCCCGCCGCCGTAATGGATCTTCGAGAAGAACTTCAGTTCATCGATTCCCGCCGCCCTGGCGACCGCGATCTCGGTATTGGAGTCCATCGTGAAGGTGGTCAAGCCGTCGACGTCCCCGGGGGTTAGGCCGGCGTCGGCAAGCGCGTCCAGCACCGCCTCGGCCGCCAGCCGCAACTCGCTGCGGCCGGAGTTCTTGGAGAAGTCGGTGGCACCGATGCCGACGATCGCGGCCTTCCCGGATAGCGTCACGCTTCCCCCATCGTCAGGGTGACGGTGGCGATCACGTGATCGCCTAGGCTGTTGCGCCCCAGCACCTTCACGGTCACCACCCCGTCGTCGATCGCGGTCACTTCCCCGGAGAAGGTCACCGTGTCGTAGGCGTACCACGGCACCCCGAGGCGCAAGGAGATCGACTTGATCAGCGCCGACGGTCCCGCCCAGTCGGTGACGAACCGCTGCACCAGCCCGGTGTCGGTGAGAATGTTGACGAAGATGTCGTTGGACCCCTTCGCCTGCGCTTTGTCCCGGTCGTGGTGGACGTCCTGGAAATCGCGGGTCGCGAGCGCCGTCGACACGATGAACGTGGGGTCGCCATACAGGGCGAGCTCGGGCAGCTTGTCACCGAGAGTCGCCGTGCCGGCGCTCATGCCGGCTCCCACGCGTACAGCGCCCACGCCGGTCCCGCGTCGGTGGCCGGAAAGTCGATATACATCGCCTGCACCGGCATCCCGATCTCCACCGAGGCCGAGTCGACATTGCGCAGCTCGCCCAACATCCGAACGCCTTCCTCCAGTTCGACGAGCGCGATGACGAACGGCAGCGACCGGCCCGGCACCTTGGGGGCGTGGTGGACGACGAAGCTGAACACCGTCCCGCGTCCGCTGGCCACCATGTAGTCGATTGGCGCTTCCTTGTCCTGCCAGATCGCCGGCACCGGCGGATGCTGCAGGGAGCCGTCCGGCCGCCGCTGAATACGTAACTCGTGCTTGTCGACGCCGTCCCAGAAGAAGGTGGTGTCGCGCGACGCGGCGGGCCGCATCATGTGGACCGGGTCCAGGTCGTCCGGCACGGCGGGCTTCGCCTCCTCGCGCGGCCGGAATTTCAAAATCCGCCAGTTCATTTCGGCGACGTCCTCGTCGCCGACCTGCCAGGTGATCCGCTGGTTGATGAAGTAGCCCTCGCCGAGCGCGGTCTGCTTGGGCCCGACCACGTCGGTGAGCTCGGCGCTCACACTGACCTCTTCGCCCGGCCGCAGGTAGCGGTGGTAGGTCTGCTCGCAATTGGTCGCGACGACCCCGACGTAGCCGGCTTCGTCGAACAGCCCGATGATTCGCCCGAGCGGATCGTCGTCGGGGCGCACTCCGCCCAGCCCCATCATGGTCCAGACCTGGATCATGGCCGGCGGCGCCACGATTCCGGGATGCCCGGCGGCCCGCGCCGCCTCCTCATCGACGTAGATCGGGTTGCGGTCGCCGATCGCCTCCAGCCAGTTGCTGATCATCGGCTGGTTCACCGGGTCCCGGCCGGTGCGCGGCTTGCTCCGCCCCGCCGCCTTGACTTGCGCGACAACCTCGTCGATCTGACTCATCGCGGCACCCTCGGAACCTTTAGACCCGACGCCGCCACCATCTCGCGCATCACCTCGTTCACGCCGCCGCCGAACGTGATGACCAGGTTGCGCTTGGTCTGCATGTCCAGCCACCTCAACAGGTCCCTGGTGTCGGGCTCGGCGGGGTTGCCGTACTTGCCGACGATCTCCTCGGCCAGCCGCCCGACGTATTGAACGCGTTCGGTGGCAAAGACTTTGGTCGCCGAGGCGTCGGCGACGTCGATGTGCTCGCCGGCGGCAGCCACCTGCCAGTTCAGCAGCTCGTTGATCCGCCAGATCGAATAGATCTCGCCCAGCGCGCGCTTCACGTCATCGTGGTCGATCGGCGTCACCCCGTCACCGCCGGGCTTGGACGCCCACGCGTGCACGCGGTCGTAGATGCCGGCGAACCGGCCGGCCGGGCCCAGCATCACCCGCTCGTTGTTCAGCTGCGTGGTGATCAGCTTCCAGCCGGCGTTCTCCTCGCCGACCAGCATGCCCACCGGCACCCGCACGTCGTTGTAGTAGCTGGCGTTGGTGTGATGCGCGCCGTCGCTGGTGATGATCGGCGTCCACGAGTAACCCGGATCCTTGGTGTCCACGATCAGGATCGAAATGCCCTTGTGCTTCACCGCTTCGGGATCGGTACGGCAGGCCAACCAGATGTAGTCGGCGTCGTGCGCGCCGGTGGTGAAGATCTTCTGGCCGTTGACGACGTACTCGTCCCCGTGCCGCACCGCGGTGGTGCGCAACGACGCCAGGTCGGTGCCCGCCTCGGGTTCGCTGTAGCCGATCGCGAAGTGCACCTCACCGGCCAGAATGGCGGGCAGGAATTTCTTCTTCTGCGCCTCGTTGCCGTACGCCTGCAGCGTCGGTCCGACGGTCTGCAAGGTGACCGCGGGCAATGGCACGTCGGCCCGATGCGCTTCGTTGACGAAGATCTGCTGTTCCAGCGGCCCGAAACCTCGCCCGCCGAACTCCACCGGCCAGCCGACCCCGAGCCAGCCATCGCGGCCCATGCGCCGGATCACCTCGCGGTAGGCCTTGCCGTGTCGGTCGGTCTCCATCTCGGCGGCCTCTTCGGGACTGATGAGGCTCGAGAAGTATTGCCGCAGTTCGGCTTGCAGTGCCCGCTGCTCGGGTGTCAGGTCGATGAACATTGTGCTCCCAGCAACTCGAGACGATGCGACGGACCGCCCAGCAACCGAGTGAGGTCCTTGATCGTCGAGTAATACCGCGTCATTGGATAGGTGATGTCCACCCCGATGCCACCGTGCAGATGGTGGCAGACCTGCATGGCCGGCGGCGCCTCCGACACCAGCCAGAAACCGAGCACATCCAGGTCGTCGTCTGCGTCGCGGCCCTCGGCCAGCCGCCAGGCCACCGATTTCGCCGCCAGATCCAGTGTCCGCGAGGCAATGTAGACGTCCGCAAGGTGAGCAGCCACCGTTTGGAACGTCGACAGCGGCTTGCCGAACTGGTGCCGGTTGGCCACATAGTCGGCCGTCAGCCGCAAGGCACCCGCGACCAGGCCGCTGCCGTACGCGCCGATCATCGCGAGCACGAGCTGGTTGACCCGGTGTGCGTCCGCACCCGCCAGCACGTCGGAGTCGGGCACCGCAACATCGGAGAACGTGACGACGTACTCATCGCTGTCATTGGAAGCCGGGGTCGGTTCGAGCTGCACGCCGTCGGCCTTCGGCGACACCACCACGACAGCGTCGTCCGCCGTCACGATCACCCAATCCGCCAGCGCCGCATATGCAACCGCAACCTTCGTGCCGTTGAGCCGGTTGCCGGCGAACGTCACCGACGGCCGATCCGGCAGGGCGGTCCCGGGCTCGTTCAGCGCGGCGGTCAGCACCCCGCCCTTGGCCACCGCCGAAAGATACCGGCCCTGCTGCTCATCGGTGGCCAGCTGCAGCAGCGGCACGACGCCCAGGCCGAGAGTGGCCAGCGCCGGCGTGATCGCCCCGTGCCGACCCAGCTCCGTCAGGAGCGTCGCGACGCCGGATAGGCCCACCCCGTCGCCCCCGAGCCGCTCCGGGACCGCGAGCGCCGCCACGCCGTTGCCGGCAAGCGCCGACCACAGATCGTCCGACTCGGAGTTGCGGTCCATGACCGACGTCACGACGTCCGCGACAGCCTGCTGCGCGGGATCGCGACTGAAGTCCATCAGTGAGCCACCGGGCACTTCGCAGCTGAGCCGCCCGAACTGCCCGAACTGCCCTGGTAGTCGACCTGCCAGTGCTTGATGCCGTTGAGCCACCCCGAACGCAGCCGCTCCGGCTTCGAGATCGGAGTCAGGTCGGGCATGTGGTCGGCGACCGCGTTGAAGATCAGGTCGATCGTCATCTTCGCCAGGTTGGCGCCGATGCAGTAATGCGCTCCGGTGCCGCCGAATCCGACGTGCGGGTTGGGGTTGCGCAGGATGTTGAACGTGTAGGGGTCGTCGAAGACTTCATCGTCGAAGTTGGCTGAGCGGTAGAACATCACGACCCGCTGGCCCTTCTTGATCTTTGCGCCGGAAAGCTCGCAGTCCTCGAGGGTCGTGCGCTGGAAGCAGGTCACCGGCGTGGCCCACCGGACGATCTCGTCCGCCGCGGTCTCCGGGCGTTCCTTCTTGAACAGTTCCCACTGATCCGGGAAGTCCATGAACGCCATCATGCCCTGGGTGATGGAGTTGCGGGTGGTCTCGTTGCCGGCCACCGCGAGCATCACGACGAAGAACCCGAACTCGTCGTCGGAGAGTTTCTCGCCGTCGATGTCGGCGTTGATCAACGTCGTGACGATGTCGTCGCCGGGATCCTTGGCCTTCTCCTCGGCCATTTTCATCGCGTACTGGATCAGCTCGAATGACGACACCTTCGGGTCGATGTGGGCATATTCCGGGTCGTCGTTCCCGGTCATCTCGTTGGACCACCGGAACAACTTGTCGCGATCGTCCAGCGGGACGCCGAGCAGTCCGGCGATGGCCTGCAGCGGTAGCTCGGCGGACACCTGCTCGACGAAGTCGCCGGTGCCTACCGCCAAGGCCGCCTTGGCGATGTTCTGGGCACGTTGGTTCAGCTCGTCGCGCAGCCGCCCGACGGCCCGCGGCGTGAACCCGCGGGAAATGATCTTGCGCAGCCGGGTGTGGTGCGGCGCGTCCATATTCAGCATCACGAACCGCTGGACCTCGATGTCCTCACGGGCGATGTCGTCCTTGAACCGCGGGATCACGCAGTTTTCGTAGCTGGAGAAGATATCGCTGCGCAGCGACACCTCCTTGACGTCCTTGTGTTTGGTAACCACCCAGTAGCCGCCGTCGTTGAAGCCTCCGGCCTTGCCGATCGGCTGCTCGTTCCACCAGACTGGCGCAGTCTGGCGCAGCTCGGCCAACTCGTCGACCGGTAGCCGCTCGACGTAGATGTCGGGATCGGTGAAGTCAAAGCCGGGGGGCAGGTTGGGGGTGGTGGGCATCAGTGCACTCCTAATTACAACGTGGTCTAGTGCCAGTAAAACACGGCTTCATCGCAGACAAAAGGCACCTTTGCATCCTCGCTTGTCAGAGTAATGAAACGTGTTCTAGCCTGACGGAATGGGTAACCCTGTCATCGTGGAGGCCACCCGCAGCCCCATCGGTAAGCGCAATGGCTGGTTGTCGGGCCTGCATTCGACCGAGCTGCTGGGAGCGGTGCAGAAGGCGCTGGTGGACAAGGCCGGCATCGACGCCCGCGATGTCGAACAGGTCATCGGCGGCTGCGTGACGCAGTACGGCGAGCAGTCCAACAACATCTCTCGGGTTGCCTGGCTGACGGCGGGTTTGCCGGAGGAGGTCGGCGCGACCACCGTCGACTGCCAGTGCGGCAGCGGTCAGCAGGCCAATCACCTGATCGCTGGGCTGATCGCCGCCGGTGCCATTGACGTCGGCATCGCTTGCGGCATCGAGGCGATGAGCCGGGTCGGGCTGGGCGCGAACGCCGGTCCGGACCGCTCGCTGATCCGCGCGCAATCCTGGGACATCGATCTGCCGAACCAGTTCGAGGCGGCCGAGCGGATCGCCAAGCGCCGCGGCATCACCCGCGAGGACGTCGACGAGTTCGGGTTGGCTTCACAGCAGAAGGCAAAGCAGGCGTGGGCGCAGGGCCGGTTCGACCGGGAGATCAGCCCGATCGAGGCGCCGGTTCTCGACGACCAGAAGCAGCCGACCAGCGAGCGCCAGACCGTCACCCGCGACCAGGGGCCGCGCGACACCACCCTGGAGGGACTCGCGCAGCTCAAGCCGGTGCTGGACGGCGGCATCCACACCGCGGGCACGTCGTCGCAGATTTCCGACGGTGCCGCCGCGGTGCTGTGGATGGATGAGGGCAGGGCGCGGGCGCTGGGACTCAAGCCGCGGGCCCGGATCGTCAGCCAGGCCCTCGTCGGCGCCGAGCCGTACTACCACCTCGACGGGCCGGTGCAGTCGACGGCCAAGGTGCTCGAGAAGGCCGGCATGAAGATCGGTGACATCGACATCGTCGAGATCAACGAGGCCTTCGCGTCGGTCGTGCTGTCGTGGGCAAGGGTGCATGACCCGGACATGGCGAGGGTGAACGTCAACGGCGGTGCCATCGCGCTGGGACACCCGGTCGGCAGCACCGGCAGCCGGTTGATCACCACCGCGCTGCACGAGCTGGAGCGCTCCGATCAGACCACGGCGCTGATCACGATGTGCGCGGGCGGGGCACTGTCGACCGGCACCATCATCGAGCGGATCTAGCCGACTTTCCGCTCGCCGACTACTCCCGCGCAATTCGCGGGTGCAACCGCACCCGGATGTGGTGGATTTTGCCGTCGGCCGCCGGAATCAGAAACGTCTCGTCGACGCGGGCCACCACGCGCCGACCGGCCAGCCTGGCTTTGGTGACCACGGTGAAGGTCGCGTGGACCTCATCGCCGTCAATTACGTAGTTCCGATCGGTTGTCGCGGCGATGATCCGATACTGTGGTCCACGATTCAAGCTGCGCCGCAAGTGATCTCCGGAAAAGCCGGTCTTGACGCCCTGCTCGATACGAATGCAGTGTCCAGCGAAGGGCACCGAATCGCCGTCATGGCTCACCAACGCGTCGACGTATGCGTCGGCCGCGGCGATACGGTCGGTGGGGGACACGGTAGCCACCCCGTCAGCATAGGATGACCACCATGCCGAAATCACCACCGCGATTCATGAATACGCCGTTCGCGGACTTCTTCATCAAGTGGATGTCGCGGACCAACACGTGGATGTACCGCCGGGGCGGTGGAGAGGGCCCGGGCGGCACGTTCAAGAAGATCCCGGTCGCGCTGCTGACCACGACGGGCCGCAAGACCGGACAACCGCGGGTCAGCCCGCTGTTGTTTCTGCGTGACGGCGACCGGGTGATCGTGGCAGCCTCGAAGGGCGGCGCCGAGAAAAACCCGATGTGGTACCTGAACCTGAAGGCGAATCCGAAGGTACAGGTGCAGATCAAGAAAGAAGTGCTCGATCTGACGGCGCGGGACGCAACCGACGAGGAACGCGGAAAATACTGGCCGCAGCTGGTGGACATGTATCCCAGCTACCAGGACTACCAATCCTGGACCGACCGCACCATCCCGATCGTGGTGTGCGAGCCGGATTAGGCGCCGTACACCGGTACCGGCGGGCGGGCCTTGGCGAGCAGGTCGTTGACCACCGGGCCCAGTTCCGCGGGATCCCACCGGGCGCCCTTGTCGACTTGGGGCCCGTGTGCCCACCCTTCGGCCACCCGGATCAGGCCGCCCTCGACCTCGAAGACCTTACCGGTCACCTCGCGGGATTCGGCGCTGCCCAGCCAAACCACAAGTGGTGAGACGTTTTCCGGCGCCATCGCATCGAAGCCATCCTCGGGTGCGGTCATCGTCTCGGCGAACACCTTCTCCGTCATCCGGGTGCGAGCCGCAGGCGCGATCGCGTTGACCGTGATGTTGTAGCGGCCGAGTTCGGCCGCGGCAACCAGCGTCAGCGCCGCGATGCCGGCCTTGGCGGCGGAGTAGTTGCCCTGTCCCACACTGCCTTGCAGACCGGCGGCGGAGCTGGTGTTGATCACCCGGGCGTCGACGGTGCGGCCGGCCTTCTTCTGCGCCCGCCAGTGCTGCGCGGCGTGCTTCAGGGGCGCCATGTGTCCCTTCAAGTGCACCCGGACCACCGCGTCCCACTCGTCCTCCTCGACGTTCATCAGCATCCGGTCGCGGATGAAGCCGGCGTTGTTCACCAGCACATCGAGGCGTCCGAAGGAGTCCACCGCGGTCTGGATCAGGTTCGCCGCACCGCCCCAGTCGGCGACGTCGTCGGTGTTGGCGACCGCTTCCCCACCGGCCGCGGTGATCTCGTCGACCACCTGCTGCGCCGGGCTTTCGCCGGCCGAGCCGTCCAGACCCACACCGATGTCGTTGATCAGCAACCGCGCACCCTCGGCCGCGAACGCGAGGGCGTGCGCCCGCCCGATGCCGCGGCCGGCACCCGTCACCACGACCACTCGGCCGTCGACCAGTCCCATACCCGTGTCTCCTTAACCGTTCTTGTTGGCGCTCGACGCTCCCAGGTACGGCGGCGGTTCACCACCGCCGTGCACGGCCATTGTCGTGCCGCTGATGTATGCCGCCGCGTCGGATGCTAGGAACGCTGCCACCCAGCCGATGTCGTGCGGTTTGGCGAGCCGGCCGAGCGGCACCGTCGCGGCCACCGCGGCGATTGATTCGGCGTCGCCGTAGAACAACTCGGATCGCTCGGTCTCCACCATGCCGACCGCGACGGCGTTGACCCGCACCTTCGGGGCCCATTCGACGGCCAACGTTGCGGTCATGCTCTCCACTCCGGCCTTGGCCGCGCCGTAGGCGACGGTGCCCGGTGACGGCCGCCGCCCGCTGATGCTCGAGATCGAGACGATGGACCCGCCGGTCTCCTGCTTTTGCATCACCGCATTGGCCGCCTGCGAAACCAGCAGCGGACCGAGCAGGTTCAACTCCACGATTTTGCGAAGGAACGTCGGCGACGCGTCGGCGGCCAGCGCATACGGCGATCCACCCGCGTTGTTCACCAGCACGTCGAGGCGGCCGTGCCGTTCGACGATGGCATCGATCAACGCCGTCACCGAGTCCTCGTCCCGCACGTCGCACAGGTGGAACTCGTAGGGCAGCCGCTCGACGGGGTGCCGCGCGCAGGTGACGACCGTGGCGCCCTGATCGGCGAAGACGGCGCTGATTCCGGCGCCGACCCCTCGCACGCCACCGGTCACCAGCACCAGCTTGCCGGCGAGTCCGAAGTTGAGGGGAACCTCACCGCCGCCGTCGCGCACTGTGCTAGCTTACCAAGCAAGTGCTTGCTTAGGTAGCGACCCCAGGAAGTGCCATGACCATTACCTCCGCCACCGTCGAGCCGGGCATTGTCGCCGTGACCGTCGACTACCCGCCGGTGAACGCGATACCGTCCCGCGGCTGGTTTGAACTGGCCGCGACCCTCACCGAGGCCGGCGCCCGACCCGAGACGCACGTGGTGATCCTGCGTGCCGAGGGTCGCGGGTTCAACGCCGGCGTCGACATCAAGGAGATGCAGCAAACGGAGGGCTTCAGCGCGCTGATCGACGCCAACCGGGGCTGCTTCGCCGCGTTCAAAGCGGTGTACGAATGCGCCGTGCCGGTCGTTGCGGCGGTGAACGGCTTTTGCGTCGGCGGCGGAATCGGTTTGGTCGGCAACTCGGACGTGATCGTCGCCTCCCAGGACGCCACGTTCGGGCTGCCGGAGGTCGAGCGCGGCGCCCTTGGCGCGGCCACGCACCTGTCCCGGCTGGTGCCACAGCACATGATGCGCCGGCTGTTCTTCACCGCGGCGACCGTGGATGCGGCCACGCTGCACCACTTCGGCTCGGTGCACGAGGTGGTGCCGCGTGCGGACCTCGACGACGCGGCGCTGCGGGTGGCGCGTGACATCGCGGCCAAGGACACCCGCGTCATCCGCGCCGCCAAGGAAGCCTTGAACTTCATCGACGCACAGCGGGTCAACTCCAGTTATCGCATGGAACAGGGCTTTACCTTCGAACTCAACCTCGCCGGGGTTTCCGACGAGCACCGCGACGCGTTCGTCAAGAAATCATGAGCGACAAGCGGACCACCCTCGACCATGCAGTGGCGCAGCTGCGCAGCGGCATGACCGTCGGCATCGGCGGTTGGGGCTCGCGGCGAAAGCCGATGGCGTTCGTGCGGGCCATGCTGCGGTCGGACGTCACCGACCTGACCGTCGTGACATATGGTGGTCCCGACATCGGCTTGCTGTGCTCGGCCGGCAAGGTGCGACGCGTGTACTACGGCTTCGTGTCCCTCGATTCACCGCCGTTCTACGACCCCTGGTTTGCCCGCGCCCGCACATCGGGCACGATCCAAGCCCGCGAGATGGACGAAGGCATGCTGCGCTGCGGGCTCCAGGCGGCCGCACAAAGGTTGCCGTTCTTGCCGATCCGTGCGGGGCTGGGTAGTTCGGTGCCGCACTTTTGGGAGGGGGAATTGAAGACTGTAACGTCTCCCTACCCGAGCAGTGGCTCCTACGAGACGTTGGTCGCGATGCCGGCATTACGACTGGACGCCGCATTCGTGCACCTGAATATCGGTGATGCCGGCGGCAACGCGGCCTACACCGGGGTCGATCCGTACTTCGATGACCTGTTCCTGATGGCCGCGGAACATCGCTTCCTCTCGGTCGAGAAGCTGGTGTCGACCGAGGAGTTGGTCAAGGCAGTCCCACCGCAGGCCCTGCTGATCAACCGAATGATGGTCGACGCGGTGGTCGAGGCACCGGGCGGTGCTCATTTCACCACGGCCGCTCCGGATTACGGCCGCGACGAGAAGTTTCAGCGGCACTACGCCGAGGCGGCCAAAACCCCGGACGCGTGGGCGGAATTCGCCCGAACGTACCTGTCCGGCGGCGAGGATGACTATCAGGCCGCGGTGCGTCGTTTCGCCGGGGAGGCCTCCGCATGACGACCGTGAGCCGGGCCGAGGTGTGCGTCATCGCCTGCGCGGAGCTTTTCCGGGACGCCGGTGAAATCCTGGTCAGCCCGATGTCGACGATCGCTTCCATCGGGGCGCGGCTGGCGAGGCTGACGTTTTCCCCCGACATCCTGCTGACCGACGGCGAGGCGCTTCTGCTCGCCGATACACCTGCGCTGGGGGTGCCCGGTGCGATCGAGGGCTGGATGCCGTTCGGGCGTGTGTTCGAGACCCTGACCTGGGGACGGCGTCATGTCGTGATGGGTGCCAACCAGATTGACAGATATGGCAACCAGAACCTTTCCGCCTTCGGGCCACTGCAACACCCGACGCGACAGATGTTCGGCGTGCGCGGCGCCCCCGGCAACACGATCAATCACCCCACCAGCTATTGGGTCGGCAATCACTCCAAACGCGTGTTCTGCGACGCGGTCGACGTCGTGTCGGGTATCGGCTACGACAGACTCGACGGCGACAATCCGGCGTTCCGGTTCGTCGGCGTCCGCGCTGTGGTCACCAATCTCGGGGTGTTTGATTTCGATGGGCCAAACCACCAGATGCGGGCCGTGTCACTACATCCCGGCGTCAGCCCGGACGACGTGTGCGAGGCGACGTCATTCGAGGTGCATGGGTTGTCCGAGGCCGGGCAGACGCGGCCGGCCACGGCCGAGGAGCTGCGGCTCATTCGCGATGTCATTGACCGAAAGAGTCTGCGGGACAAGGAAATACGAGCATGAGGCTGCGCACACCCCTGACCGATCTGGTCGGCGTTGAGCACCCGGTGGTGCAGACCGGGATGGGCTGGGTGGCCGGCGCGCGACTGGTTTCGGCCACCGCGAACGCCGGCGGCCTGGGCATCCTCGCGTCGGCGACGATGACGACCGACGAGCTGGCCACGGCGATCACCAAGGTCAAGGCCGCGACGGACAAACCGTTCGGCGTGAACATCCGCGCCGACGCCACCGATGCCGGTGATCGGGTCGAGTTGCTGATCCGCGAAAACGTGCGGGTGGCGTCGTTCGCGTTGGCGCCGAAGGCCGAACTGATCGTCCGGCTCAAAGAAGCTGGTGTGGTGGTCATTCCGTCGGTCGGCGCCGCCAAGCATGCCCGGAAGGTCGCCGGCTGGGGCGCCGACGCGGTGATCGTTCAGGGCGGCGAGGGCGGCGGCCACACCGGGCCGGTCGCGACCACGCTGCTGCTTCCCTCGGTGCTGGACGCGGTGGACATCCCCGTCGTGGCCGCTGGCGGCTTCTTCGACGGGCGCGGACTGGCCGCCGCGCTGTCCTATGGCGCCGCCGGTGTCGCGATGGGCACGCGCTTCCTGCTGACGTCGGACTCGACGGTGCCCGACGTGATCAAGCAGCGTTATCTCGAGGCCGCGCTCGACGGCACGGTGGTGACGACCCGAGTTGACGGCATGCCGCACCGTGTCTTGCGCACACCGCTGGTGGAGCGCCTGGAAAGCGGATCGCGCGCGAAGGGCTTCTCGGCGGCCGTGCGCAACGCCGCGAAGTTCAAGAAGCTGTCCGGGATGAGTTGGCGCACGATGATTCGCGACGGGCTGGCGATGCGCCACGGCAAGGACCTGACCTGGTCGCAGGTGCTGATGGCCGCGAACACGCCGATGCTGCTGCGCGCCAGCATGGTGGACGGAAACACCGCGGCCGGCGTGATGGCGTCGGGCCAGGTCGCGGGAATCATTTCGGATCTGCCGTCGTGCGCCGAGTTGGTCGAGTCAGTCGTCACCGACGCGATCAAGCACCTGCAGGCCGCCTCGGCCCTCGTCGAGTGAAGCCATATGCGCCGACGGCTACAGCCGCTCGATGATCGTCACGTTCGCGGTGCCGCCGCCCTCGCACATCGTCTGCAGGCCGAAGCGGCCGCCGCTGCGCTCCAGCTCGTTGAGCATCGTCGCGAAAAGCTTGGCCCCGGTGGCCCCCAGGGGATGCCCGAGCGCGATCGCGCCGCCGTTCGGGTTGACCTTCTCCGGGTCGGCCTTGATCTCCTTGAGCCACGCCATGACCACCGGCGCGAAGGCTTCGTTGATCTCCACGACGTCGATGTCGTCGATCGACAGGCCGGTCTTCTCCAGCGCGAAGCGGGTGGCCGGGATGGGGCCGGTCAGCATGTACACCGGATCGGCGCCGCGTGCGCTGATGTGGTGGATGCGCGCCCGCGGAGTCAGCTTGTGGTCCTCGATCGCCCGCTCCGAGGCCAGCAGCACAGCGCTGGCGCCGTCGGAGACTTGGCTGGCCAGCGCGGCGGTGAGCCGGCCACCCTCACTTAAGGGCGGCAGCCCGGCCATCTTCTCCAGCGACGTGTCCCGCGGACCCTCGTCGATGCCGAACCCGTTCACCGCGATGATCTCGTTGTCGAAATGACCGGCCCGGATCGCGGCCAGCGCACGCTCATGGCTGCAAAGCGCGTACTGCTCCATCTCCACACGCGACAGGTTCCACCTCTCGGCGATCAGCTCGGCGCCGCGGAACTGCGAGATCTCCTCGTCACCGTAACGGTGCCGCCAGTTCTCCGATTCGCCTGTCGGCGAACTGAAACCGAATTGCTGCCCGACGACCATGGCCGACGCAATCGGGATCTGGCTCATGTTTTGGATGCCACCGGCCAGAATCAGTTCCGCGGTGCCCGACAGGATCGCCTGCGCGCCGAACGATATCGCCTGTTGGCT
Source organism: Mycobacteriaceae bacterium (assembly GCA_019245755.1). Lineage (GTDB taxonomy): Bacteria > Actinomycetota > Actinomycetes > Mycobacteriales > Mycobacteriaceae > Mycobacterium. The sequence goes on from JAFARC010000048.1 coordinate 66,741, forward strand.
GGATCCGCACTGGCGGTCAACGGTCACCCCGGGCACCTCTTCGGGATAGCCGGCGGCCAGCCACGCGTTGCGGCCGATGTTGCCGGCCTGCCCGCCGATCGCGTCGACACAACCCACGATCACGTCGTCGACGGCACCCGGATCGACGTCGACTCGCTGGAAAAGCCCCCGGAAAGCGTGCACGCCAAGGTCGACAGGGTGCACGCCGGCCAGCGCGCCGTTGCGCTTACCTACGGCGGTACGCACCGCGTCGATGATGTACGCCTCGGGCATGTCGAACTCCTTAGATTGCCTGCTCGGCGGTGATTCCGCCGAGAACGATTGACAGGTACTGACGACCCACCTCTTTGGCCGTCAGCGGGCCGCCGGGCTGATACCAGCGCACCGAAACCCATGTGGTGTCGCGAATGAACCGGTACACCAGGTCCACGTCGAGATTCTGCCGGAAGTAGCCTTCGTCGATTCCTTGCGCCAGCACGTCGACCCACATCTGGCGTTGCCGCTTGTTCAGCTCCTCGACGTAGGAGAACCGGGGCTGGGACGACAGCCGCTTGGCCTCGTCCTGGTAGATGACCACCTGCGCGTGCCGATGTTCGATCGCGTCGAACGACGCCATGAATAGCCCCTTGAACCGCTCCAGCGGCTTGGGCTCGGTGTCGACGATGCGCTGATAGCGGTCGAACAGCCAGTCCAGGAAGCCGCGCAGCACCTCGTCGACCATCTCCTCCTTGGACGCGAAGTGGTGATAGAGGCTGCCCGACAGGATGCCCGCCGAGTCGGCGATGTCGCGCACGGTGGTCGCCCGCAGGCCGCGCTCGGCGAACATCGTCGCGGCGAGCTCGAGCAGTTCGTCGCGCCGGCTGATCGGCTGGCTGGTCATGGGTGTTGGCTCGACACCGAAATGACCTCGCCGGTCAGATAGCTCGAGTAATCGCTGGCCAGGAACGCGATCGTGGCGGCCACCTCCCACGGCTCGGCGGCCCGCCCGTAGGCCTCGGCCGACGTCAGGCGGTCGAGCAGCTCCGCCGAAGTGACCTTGTCCAGGAACTTGTGCCGGGCGATGCTCGGTGCGACGGCGTTGATTCGCACCCCGTACTCGACCGCCTCGATCGCCGAGCACCTCGTAAGCGCCATCACGCCGGCCTTGGCAGCGGCGTAATGCGACTGTCCGCGCTGCGCCCGCCAGCCCAGAACGCTGGCGTTGTTGACGATCACGCCGCCGTGGCCGGCGTCGCGAAAGTAGCGCAGCGCCGCGCGGGTGGCGCGGAAGGCCGAGTTCAGCGTCACGTCGAGGACCCGGTCCCACTGCTCATCGGTCATGTCGGCGATCGGCGTCTCCGCGCCCAGGCCGGCGTTGTTCACCAGCACATCCAGCCGACCCAGCCGCGCTGTGGTGGAAGCGATCAGCGCGTCCACTTGTGCGGTGGAGGTCACGTCACAGACCACGCTTTCCACTCGGCCCAGCCCCAGCCCGGCGAGCTCGTCGCGGGTGTCGCCGAGCCGGCGTTCGTGGTAGTCCGACACCACCACGTCGGCGCCCTCCATCAGCGCGCGCCGCGCCGTCGCAGACCCGATGCCCGTCCCGGCGGCCGCCGTGACGACGACGACCTTGCCGTTCAGCAGACCGTGTCCGTCGATCTCTTTCGGTGCGACAGCCAACGTCATGCGCCTTTCACCTCCCGGGGCAGGCCGAGCACCCGCTCGGCGATGATGTTGCGCTGAATCTCGTTGGAGCCACCGTAGATGGTGTCGGCGCGGGAGAACAGAAACAGCCGCTGCCATTCATCGAAGCCGTCCTCGGCGATCAGACCCGACATCCCCTCGACGTCCATCGCCAGCTCACCGAGATCGCGATGCCAGTTGGCCCACAACAGTTTCGACACGTTGTCCTGGCCGGGCTGCTCGACATCCATCGTGGCCAGCGCGTACGACCGCATCGCGCGAAGCCCGATCCACGCCCGGGTCAGTCGCTGCCGGATCAGCGGGTCAGCCGCGGCGCCGTTGCCTTTGGCCAGCGCCGCGACGCCGGAAAGCTCACGGGCGTAGACGATCTGCTGGCCCAGCGTCGAAACGCCGCGTTCGAATGTCAACGTTCCCATCGCGACGCGCCAGCCGTCCCCGGGCTCGCCCACGACCAGGTCGGCGTCGGTGCGGGCGTCGTCGAAGAAAACCTCGTTGAACTCCGAGTCGCCGGTCAGCTGCACGATCGGACGGATCTGCACGCCCGGCTGATCGAGCGGCACCAGCAGGTACGACAGCCCGGCGTGCCGCTTGGAACCCTTCTCCGTGCGGGCCACCACGAAACACCACTGCGCGTGCTGCGCCAGCGATGTCCACACCTTCTGCCCGTTGATCACCCACTGGTCGCCGTCGAGCGCGGCCGTCGTGGACACGTTGGCGAGGTCGCTGCCCGCGCCGGGTTCGGAGTAGCCCTGGCACCACAGTTCCGTCACGTCGCGGATGCCCGGCAGGAACCGCTGCTGCTGCTCGGGTGTGCCGAACGCGATCAGGGTCGGGCCCAGCAGTTCCTCACCGAAGTGGTTCACCTTGGCGGGTGCGTCGGCGAGCGCGTACTCCTCGTAGAAGGCCACCCGGTGCGCAACGGACAGACCACGGCCGCCGTGCTCGACAGGCCAGCCGAGACAGGTGAAACCGGCGGCCGCCAGATGCTGGTTCCACGCCCGCCGCTCCTCGAACGCCTCGTGCTCCCGGCCCGGGCCACCCAATCCCTTGACCGCCGCGAACTCGCCGGCCAGGTTGTCGGCCAGCCAGTCGCGCACCTCGGCCCGGAACTCCTGGACCTCCTTCATCCCTGTAGGCTAACCTACCAAGCACTTGCTTTGTTAGAGGAGCGTCAATGTCGAGCGATCCACGCACCGTGCCGGCGGTGCTGGACCGGATTGCCCGGCAACTACCCGACCATGACGCGCTGATCGACGCCGATCAGCGATTCACCTTCGCCGAACTGCGAACCGCCGTGTACCGCGCCGCGGCCGCGATGATCGCCGTCGGGGTAGCCCACGGTGATCGGGTGGCGATCTGGTCGCCCAATACCTGGCACTGGGTCGTCGCCTGCTTGGCCATTCACCACACCGGCGCGGTGGTCGTGCCCCTGAACACCCGATACACCGCCGAGGAGGCCACCGACATCCTGGCCCGTACCGGTGCACCCCTGCTGGTCGCCATGGGCACATTCCTGGGCGCCGACCGGCTGGCAAAGCTGCCCTCCGACGCGCTCCCGGCGCTGCGGCACATCGTGCGGGTGCCGGTGGAGGACCTCGATGAGCAGACCGCCGACGTCGGCCACATCCACGTGCTCGACTGGCCCGACTTCATCGACGAGGGCGCCGCGATCGGCGCCGATGTTGTCGCGGCGAGAGCCGCGGACGTTTCGGGTGACGACGTCAGCGACATCCTGTTCACGTCCGGCACGACCGGCCGCAGCAAAGGCGTGCTGTGCGCTCACCGGCAGTCGCTGGCCGGGTCGAGCGCATGGGCGGCCTGCGGCAAGCTCGACAGTGACGACCGTTACCTGTGCATCAACCCGTTCTTCCACAACTTCGGCTACAAGGCCGGCATCCTGGCCTGCCTGCAGACAGGCACGACGCTGATCCCGCAGCTGACTTTCGACGCCGAACAGGCGCTGCGGGTCGTGCAGGACCACCGCATCACGGTGCTTCCCGGACCGCCGACCATCTACCAGACGCTGCTCGACCACCCCGCCCGTGCGCAGTATCACCTCGGGTCGCTGCGGTTCGCGGTCACCGGCGCCGCGAGCGTGCCGACCGTGCTGATCGAGCGGATGCAGTCCGAACTCGACATCGACATCGTGCTGACCGCCTACGGGCTGACCGAGTCCAACGGGTTCGGCACGATGTGCCGACCCGACGACGACGCCGTCACCGTGGCGACCACTTGCGGGCGCCCCATCGCGGACTTCGAGCTGCGCATCGACTCACCGGATGACGCGGGCGCTGGTGAGGTGCTGTTGCGCGGCCCGAACGTGATGCTCGGCTATCTCGATGATCCCGACGCCACCGCCGAGGCGATCGACGGCCACGGGTGGCTGCACACCGGCGATATTGGGACCCTGGACGGGGCAGGCAACCTACGCATCACCGACCGGCTCAAGGACATGTACATCTGCGGCGGCTTCAACGTCTATCCGGCCGAGGTCGAACAGGTGCTGATGCGCCTCGACGGTGTCGCCGACGTCGCGGTGATCGGCGTCCCGGACCAGCGTCTCGGCGAGGTCGGCAAAGCGTTCGTCGTACCGCGGCCCGGTGCCGTGCTCGACGAGCAGGACGTCATCCACCACACCCGCGAGCATCTGGCCAACTTCAAGACGCCGCGGTCGGTCGAATTCATTGATGTGCTGCCCCGGAACCCGGGTGGCAAGGTCGTGAAACCGCTACTGCGGGAAAGGGCATGAATGGACCTGTCTTTCGACGACGCCACGCTGGCGCTGCAGGCCGAGGTTCGCGAGTTCCTCGCCGCCAACTCCTCGGCGTTTCCGATGGCCTCCTACGACACCCGGCAGGGTTTCGACCAGCACCGGTTGTGGGACCGTGTCCTTTACGACGCGGGCCTTTCGGCGATCACCTGGCCCGAGAAGTACGGCGGGCGCGATGCGACGCTGCTGCAGTGGGTGGTCTTCGAGGAGGAGTACTTCGCCGCCGGTGCCCCGGCGCGGGCCAGCGCCAACGGCATGTCACTGCTGGCGCCGACGCTGTTCGCGCACGGAACCGCGGAGCAACTCGACCGTGTGCTGCCGAAGATGGCCAGCGGCGAGCAGATCTGGGCGCAGGCGTGGTCGGAGCCTGAATCGGGCAGCGACCTGGCGTCGCTTCGATCGACCGCGACCAGGACCGACGGCGGCTGGCTCCTCAACGGGCAGAAGATATGGAGTTCGCGCGCTCCCTTCGGCGACAGGGCATTCGGGTTGTTCCGGTCCGATCCCTCCGCCGAACGCCACCGTGGCCTCACCTACTTCATGTTCGACCTCAACACCGAAGGTGTGACCGTCCGCCCGATCACCCAGCTCGGCGGTGACACCGGATTCGGCGAGATCTTCCTCGATGACGTCTACGTGCCCGACGCCGACGTGGTCGGGCAGGTGAACGACGGCTGGCGGGTCGCGATGAGCACGTCGAGCAATGAACGCGGAATGTCGCTGCGCAGCCCCGCACGATTTCTGGTGTCCGCGCAGCGGCTGGCTCAAGCGTGGAAAGACAGCGGCGACGACGCGTTCGCTGACCGCGTCGCCGACGCGTGGATCAAAGCTCAGTCCTACCGGTTGCACACCTACGGCACCGTGACCCGGCTCGCCGACGGCGGCGACCTCGGCGCCGAATCCTCGATCACCAAGGTGTTCTGGTCGGAGCTCGACGTGGCGCTGCACCAGACCGCACTCGATCTGCAGGGCGCCGACGCCGAGCTCCTCGACCCGTGGCTGCATGGGCTGCTGTTCGCGTTGGGCGGCCCGATCTACGCCGGCACCAACGAGATTCAACGCAACATCATCGCCGAGCGGCTGCTGGGCCTGCCCAGGGAGAAAGCGAGATGAAGTTCGGTCTCGATCAGCAGCAGCGCGATTTCGCGGCCAGCATCGACGCGGCGATGGCCGCCGCCGACCTGCCGACCGCTGTGCGGGCTTGGGCCGGCGGGGACGCCTCACCCGGCCGCAAGGTGTGGGCGCGGCTGGCCGACCTGGGGGTCACCGCACTGGCGGTGCCGGAACGCTTCGGCGGCCACGACGCCCACCCCGTGGATCTCGTGGTGGCCCTCGAGCGCCTCGGCCGATGGTGTGTGCCGGGACCTGTTGCCGAGTCCGTTGCTGTCGCACCGGTGCTGCTTGCGGATGATGACCGGCTCGAGGCCCTCGCGGCCGGCGAGCTGATCGCCACGGTGGCCATGCCCCCGGCCATGCCCCGAGCCGTCGACTCGGCGGTCGCGGGCTTGACGTTGTTGGCGCGCGACGGCCGCATCGCCGACGCGACGCCAGGGCCGTCGCACCCATCGGTGGATCCCAGCCGCCGGCTCTATGACGTGACCGCCTCGGGCGAGCCGAGGCCGGCCGACCTCGCGCGCGCATGCGAGTTCGGTGCGCTGGCCACCGCCGCTCAACTGGTTGGTGCCGGTGCGGCGCTGCTGACCGCGGCCGTGGACTATGCCAAGCAGCGGACCCAGTTCGGCCGCCCGATCGGGTCCTATCAGGCGATCAAGCACAAGCTGGCCGACGTGCACATCGCGATCGAGCTGGCCCGCCCGCTGCTGTATCGAGCGGCGCTCTCGCTGGCCGACGACTCCCGCGATGTCGCGCGCGACGCGAGTGCGGCAAAGGTGGCCGCCGCCGAAGCGGCGCTGCTGGCGGCCCGCTCGGCGTTGCAGACTCACGGCGCGATCGGCTTCACCACCGAACACGACTTGTCGTTGTGGCTGCTGCGGGTGCAGGCCCTGCGGTCGGCGTGGGGCGACCCCGCCTGGCACCGGAGGAGGGTACTGAAGGCGCTATGACCAGTGAACGGGAACTCCTCGCCGAAACCGTGCGGGCGCTGGTCAACAAGCATGCCGGTCCGGCCGCGGTGCGTGCGGCGATGGAAACTTCGCGCGGCTACGACGAGTCGCTGTGGAAGATGCTGTGCGAGCAGGTCGGCGCTGCCGCGCTGGTGGTGCCGGAGGAGTTCGGCGGCGCCGGCGGTGAACTGGCCGACGCGGCAGCGGTGGTGCGCGAGCTCGGCCGGGGGTTGGTGCCTACGCCGCTGCTCGCCACGACGCTGGCGGAACTGGGGCTGCTGGCCGGCGACGCCATCGACGTCGACGCGGTGGGCCGGCTCGCTGACGGCACCGCGATCGGCACTGTCGTGTTCGACAGGGACTACGTGATCAACGGCGACATCGCCGAGGTCGTGGTGGCCGTCGACGACGGCCGACTCGACCGCTGGGACGACGTCACCGCACGGCACGTCGACACGATGGATCCCACCCGCCGGTTGGCGCGACTTCAGCCGCAGCACACCAGTGCTATCGGCACCGATCCCGGCCTGGCCGATACCGCCGCGATCCTGCTGGCCGCGGAGCAGATCGGCGCCGCCGAGCGATGCCTGGAGCTCACCGTCGAATACACCAAAAGCCGTGTTCAGTTCGGCCGGCCGATCGGCAGCTTTCAAGCGCTCAAGCACCGGATGGCCGACCTGTATGTGGCCGTCTCGGCAGCGCGGGCCGTCGTGGACGACGCGATCGCCGACCCGGCACCCACCACGGCGGCGTTGGCACGCATCACCGCCACCGACGCGTTCTGCGCCGTGGCGGCCGAGGGCATCCAGTTGCACGGCGGCATCGCAATCACCTGGGAGCACGACATGCAGCTGTACTTCAAACGCGCCCACGGCAGCGCACAGCTGCTAGGGCCGGCCACGGACCAGTTAAGGCGGCTCGAGTACGAAGTGTTGAATAACGAGGCGTGAAGGTAGCCCTGCGGGCGGGTGTCCCGCCGTTTTATGTGATGGACGTGTGGCTCGCCGCCGCCCAGCGGCAGCGCACGCACGGCGACCTGGTCAACCTGTCGGCCGGCCAGCCCAGCGCCGGGGCGCCCGCGCCCGTACGCGCGGCCGCCGCGGATGCGCTGCAGCGCAACCAGCTGGGCTACACGGTGGCGCTCGGCATCCCGGAGCTGCGCGCGGCGATCGCCCGGGACTACCTGGACCGGCACGGCCTGACCGTCGAACCCGAGGACGTGGTGGTGACGACGGGCTCGTCGGGTGGCTTCCTGCTGACGTTCCTGGCCTGCTTCGACGTCGGGGACCGGGTGGCGTTGGCCACGCCCGGCTATCCGTGCTACCGCAACATCCTCTCCGCGCTCGGGTGCGAGGTCGTGCAGATCCCGTGCGGCCCGGACACCAGGTTCCAGCCCACCGCGCCGATGCTCGCCGGGCTCGACCCTCCGGTCGCCGGTGTCGTCGTCGCCAGCCCCGCCAACCCGACCGGAACCGTCATTCCACCCGCCGATCTCGCCGAGATCGCGACCTGGTGCGCCGATAGCGGGGTACGGCTGATCAGCGATGAGGTGTACCACGGCCTGGTCTACGAAGGCGCACCGGACACCAGCTGTGCGTGGGAGACATCGCGGGACGCCGTGGTGGTCAACAGCTTCTCCAAGTACTACGCGATGACCGGCTGGCGCCTTGGCTGGCTGCTGGTGCCCCGAGAACTGCGCCGCGCCGTGGACTGCCTGACCGGAAACTTCACGATCTGCCCGCCGGTGCTGTCGCAGGTCGCCGCGGTCGCTGCGTTCACGCCGCCGGCGGTCGCCGAGGCCAACGCGCGGGTGCGCCACTACGCGGTCAACCGCGAACTGTTGCTCGACGGGCTCCGGTCGATTGGGCTTGACCGCCTCGCTCCCACCGACGGCGCGTTCTATGTCTACGCCGACGTCTCGGATGTCACCTCCGACTCGCTGGCCTTCTGCTCGAAACTGTTGGCCGACACCGGGGTGGCGATCGCGCCGGGGATCGACTTCGACACGGTGCACGGCGGAGCCTTCGTTCGGCTGTCGTTTGCCGGCCCTACCTCGGACATCGATGAGGCACTGCGCCGTATCGAGCCGTGGCTGAAGGAGCTGAAGAACCGGTAGCCATCACGAGACTCCGAATCGTGCAGACAGTGCGTCTCAGAGCCAGGTGTCTTGCGTGGTGGTGGTGAGGAACGCCTCGAGGTCATCGCGCCATTGCGCCGGGGTGTTCTTGTCCGGCTCGATGCCGGTGTATTCGCCCCGGTAGAACAACAACGGCCTGGGCTTGGCCTTCGGCACCTCCGACAGCGATGCCACCGCCCCGAACACGACGAAATGATCCCCGCCGTCGTGCACCGACGTCACGGTGCAGTCGATGTGCGCCAATGTGCCGGCGATGATCGGGGAACCCAACGGCGACGGCAGCCAGTCGAGCCCGGCGAACTTGTCCGGGTCCTTGGACCCGAATCGGGCCGAGACGTCCTTCTGCTTTTCGTGCAGGATGTTGACGCAGAACCGGCCGCTGGCCTCGATTGCCTTCCACGACCGGGACACCTTGGTCGGACAGAACAGCACGAGCGGCGGTTCCAGCGACAGCGCCGCGAACGACTGGCACGCGAATCCCACTGGAGCGTCGTTGTGCATCGTGGTGATCACGGTGATCCCGGTACAGAACTGGCCGAGCACGTTGCGGAAGGTGCGCGGGTCAATCGGTGCCAGTGTCATGCGGGATCCACTGCGCTCACCCCGGGTTGCGGGCGCCGACCGTGAAGTCGTGTCCCCACAGGCTCACGGCCGTGCTTTCCCGGGCGATCCAGTCGTCATCGTCGACTTGGCGGCCCTCACAACCGAACTCGACGTCGAACCCGCCTGGAGTCTTCATGTAGAACGACAGCATCAGGTCGTTGACGTGGCGTCCCAGTGTCGCCGACATCGGCACCTTTCGGCGCAGTGCCCGGTCCAGGCAGAGCCCGACGTCGTCGCTGTTCTCCACTTCCACCATCAGATGAACGATGCCGCTCGGCGTAGGCGCTGGCATGAACGCCAGGCTGTGGTGGCGGGGGTTGCAGCCGAAGAACCGCAACCACGCCGGGGGCCCGTCCGCTGGGCGCCCCACCAACTGCGGTGGCAGCCGCATGGAGTCGCGCAAACTGAATCCGAGCACGTCGCGATAGAAGTGCAGCGCCTCGGCGTCATCGCGGGTGGACAGCACAACGTGGCCCAGGCCCTGCTCGCCCGTGACGAACTTGTGCCCGTACGGGCTCACCACCCTCCGGTGTTCCAGAGCAGCACCGTGGAAAACCTCCAGGCAGTTGCCGGACGGGTCGGCGAACCGGATCATCTCGTCGACCCGCCGGTCGGCGAGTTGGGCCTGGGTGGCTTCCTTGTACGGGACGCCCTCGACCTCGAGCCTGTTGCGGATGTCTTGCAGGCCTTCGGCGTTGGCGCATTCCCAGCCGGCTTCGCTCAACCGGTCGCGCTCGCCGGGCACGATCACCAGCCGGGCCGGAAAGTCGTCCATCCGCAGGTACAGCGCACCCTCGGTGTTCCCCTTGCCCTCCACCATGCCCAGCACCTTGAGACCGTACTCACGCCAGGCGGCCATGTCGGTGGCCTCGATACGCAGGTATCCCAGCGACCGCATACTCATCAGGTACCTCCAAGAAAGTCGATGGTGAGCCGGTTGAACTCGTCGAACTTCTCCAACTGGGCCCAGTGCCCACACTGACCGAAAACGTGCAGTTGCACACGCGGAATCGTCTTCAGCGCCACCAGCGCACCGTCCAGCGGGTTCACCCTGTCCTCACGGCCCCAGATCAGCAGCACCCGCTGGCGCACCCGGTAGGCCTCACGCCACATCATCCCGAGCTCGAAGTCCGAGCTCGAGAATGACTTGCCCATCGCCTTGGTCGCCGCCAGCGACTCGGGCGTGCTGGCCAATGCGAAGCGCTCATCGACGAGTTCGGGTGTGATCAGCTTCTGGTCGAACACCATGATCCGCAGGAACTTCTCCAGATTCTCCCGAGTCGGTTCGACGGAGAATCTGCCCAGCAGCTTGACGCCCTCGGTAGGGTCGGGCGCGAACAGGTTGACGCTCAGGCCGCCCGGGCCCATCAGCACCAGCCGCCCGGCGAGTTCCGGGTAGTCCAGTGCGAACCTGACCGCCGTGCCGCCGCCAAGCGAGTTGCCGACCAGCGCCGTGCGACCGAGCCCCAGATGATCGAAGAGACCCCTCAAAGCCGTTGCGCTGTACCGGTTGTACTGCTCGTGCTCGGTGTGTTTGTCGGAGAGCCCGTAGCCTGGCTGGTCGACGGCCAGTACGTGGAAGTGCCGCGCCAGCACCGCGATGTTCCGCGAAAAATTAGACCAGCTGGACGCGCCCGGGCCGCCGCCGTGCAGCAGCACGATCGTCTGGTCGTTGCCGACACCCGCCTCGTGGTAATGCAGCCGCATGTCGTCGCGAACCTGCGCGTACCGCGAGGTCGACTCGAAGGTGAGCTCCTCGGTAGCCGTCATCAGACCATCGTGTCGCCGGGAGGCAACCCGAACTCGTGATTTCCGAAAATCAGGTACGCCCGCTCGGGATCGTTGGCGGCGTGCACTCGCCCCGCATGCGCGTCGCGCCAGAAACGTTGGATCGGCGCGCTGTTGGCCAGCGCGGTGGCACCCGACGCCTCGAAAAGCCGGTCCACCGACGCAATCGCACGGCCGGTGGCCCTGACTTGGTCGCGGCGCGCACGCGCCCGCAGCTCGAATGGGATCTCCTGGCCCGCCGACAGCAGCGTGTATTCGTCGGACACATTGCCGATCAGCTGCCGCCACGCCGCGTCGATGTCGCTGGCCGCCTCGGCGATGCGGACTTTGGCGAACGGATCGTCTTTGGACTTCTCACCGGCGAACGCGGCCCGCACCCGCGTGCCCTGATGCTCGACGTGCGCGTCGTACGCACCGTAGGCCATTCCGACGATCGGAGCGGTGATCGTGGTGGGGTGCACCGTGCCCCACGGCATCTTGTACACCGGCGCGGTGTTGGTCTGCAGGCCACCGGCCGTCCGGTCGTTCATCGACTTGTAGGACAGGAACCGGTGCCGCGGCACGAACACGTCCTTGACGATCAAGGTGTTGCTGCCGGTGCCGCGCAGGCCCACCACATGCCACACGTCGTCGATCTCGTAGTCGGAGCGGGGAATCAGGAAGCTGCCGAAGTCGACCGGCCGCCCGTCCTTGATCACCGGGCCGCCGACGAACGTCCACGTCGCGTGATCGCACCCCGACGACCAGTTCCACGACCCATTGACCAGGTAACCGCCGTCCACCACGGCGCCAGCGCCCATCGGGGCATATGACGATGAGATCCGGACGTCGGTGTCTTCGCCCCAGACCTCCTCCTGGGCTTGCTGGTCGAACAGCGCCAGGTGCCAGTTGTGCACGCCGATGATTGAGCTGACCA
>JAFARC010000067.1 GCA_019245755.1 Mycobacteriaceae bacterium
CTGCTGTCCTGGGGTGGCTCACCGGCCTGCACGTGGATGGCACGGCGGCGCTCGCGGTGGATGTCTTCGGCCACGTTGGCCAGCAACGCGAAGTGCGTGAACGCCCGAATCACCGGGATGGCCCGGTGGACATCGATCCCGTCGAACATTCTGGCCATCTCTGCGCGGTCGATCTCCGAGCGGCGCACGCGGAAGGACTCGACGCGCGCGCGCTCAACGAGCTCGAACACCTCGTCGCCGTTCTGCTCGCGGACCGTGTCACCCAGGATGGAGCCCAGCAGCCGGATGTCCTCCCGCATCGGCTCGGTCGCCTCGCGGCCCACCTGTGTACGCGTTACCGCGCCGATCGGTTCGAGCGCCGCATCACCGACCATTCGTCAAGTATCGGCGTCGGCTGGCGGCGCCGCACGGCGAGGAGTCAGCTGTACTTGATCTGCAGGCCGACGCCGATGATCGAGACGACCCAGATCGCGGTCACGAACAAGGTGACGCGGTCGAGGTTCTTCTCCACGACCGTCGACCCCGACAGGCTGGACTGGACACCGCCACCGAACAGGGTGGACAGCCCGCCACCCTTGGCGCGGTGCAGCAGCACGAGCAGGACCACCAAGATACTGGTGATCACCAGCAGGATCTGCAGGGCCAATTCCATGCCGGCCAGCGTACCTGCTGGTGGGGAGCGGCTGTGGGCCGGGGCCGCCCGCAGCTATGGCAGGGGGCCGCCCGCGGCGATCGCCGAGAGCTTGGCGAACTCCTCGCCGTCGAGCGACGCGCCACCCACCAGTGCGCCGTCGATGTCTTCCTGGGCGACGATCTCGCTGACATTCTTGGCGTTCACCGAGCCGCCGTACAGCACCCGGGTCGTGTCCGCGACCTGCGGCGAGGACAACTTGCCCAGTTCTTCGCGGACGGCGCGGCACACCTCCTGAGCGTCGGCGGCGCCGGCCACTCGGCCGGTGCCGATCGCCCACACCGGCTCATAGGCGATCACGACCTCGCCGAGCTGTTCGACGCTCAGCCCGTCCAGCGAACCGCGCAACTGCTCGGTGTTGTGAGCGACGTGGTTGCCGGCCTCGCGCACGTCAAGGTGCTCGCCGATGCAGACGATCGGGGTAAGACCGTGGCGCAGGGCCGCGGCGGCCTTCTCGGCGACCAGGGCATCGTCTTCACCGTGACACGTCCGCCGCTCGGAGTGGCCGACGACCACATACGTGCACCCGAGCTTCGCCAGGAACGCGCCGCTGATCTCGCCGGTGTAGGCGCCGGAATCGTGCCGCGACAAATCCTGCGCCCCGTACGTGAGCCGCATTTTCTCCCCTTCGACCAGGGTCTGCACACTGCGCAGGTCGGTGAACGGGGGCAGCACCGACACGTCGACCTTGTCGAAGTACTTCTCCGGGAGGGCGAACGCGATCTTCTGCACAAGGGCGATCGCTTCGAAGTGGTTGAGGTTCATTTTCCAGTTGCCGGCGATCAGCGGCTTACGGCTCACGACTCTCCTTCTGGTCGGCGGCTCAGCACTTCGAGACCGGGCAGTGATTTACCTTCAAGGTATTCCAGCGACGCCCCGCCACCGGTGGAAATGTGGGAGAAGCCGTCCTCGGGCAGCCCGAGCTGCCGCACGGCCGCTGCCGAATCGCCGCCGCCCACCACGCTGAAGCCGCCCTTGCCGGTCGCCGCGACGATCGCCTCGGCGACGCCCTTGGTGCCCGCCGCGAATGCCGGGAACTCGAACACACCCATCGGGCCGTTCCAGAAGATCGTTCGGGCGTTGGACAACAATGCGGTAAACCGTTTGACGGACTCGGGGCCGACGTCCAACCCCATCTTGTCGTCCGGAATGCGTTCAGCCGCCACCGTTTGTGCGGGTGAGTCAGGCGCGAACTCGTCGGCGACCACGATGTCGACCGGCAGGTGGATCACGTCGGCATGGGTGTCCAACAGCTCCTTGCACGTTTCGATCATCTCCGGCTGCACCAGCGACTTTCCGACCGAAAGACCGTGTGCGGCGAGGAAAGTGAAACACATGCCGCCGCCGATCAGCAGACTGTCGGCCTTGGTGGCGAGCCGTTCGATCACCGCGAGCTTGTCTGACACCTTCGACCCGCCGAGCACGACCGCGTATGGCCGTTCGGTCGAGCTGGTCAGCTTCTCGAGCACGGCCACCTCGTCGGTCACCAGCGTGCCGGCGTAGTGCGGCAGCAGCATGGCGATGTCGTAGACCGAAGCCTGCTTGCGGTGTACGACCCCGAAGCCGTCGGACACAAACGCGCCGTCGTCACCGACCAAATCGGCCAGCTGCTCGGCCAGCGCCATCCGCTCGGAGTCGTCGCTGCTGGTCTCGCGCGGGTCGAAGCGAATGTTCTCCAGCAGCAGCACATCGCCGTCGGTCAGTCCTTCGGCGCGGGCCAGTGCATCCGGCCCGACGACGTCTGCGGCGAGCTGGACGTGGCGCTTGAGCTCCTCGCCGAGTGCGGCCGCGACGGGCCGCAATGAGTATTTCTGGTCGGGGCCGCCCTTGGGCCGGCCCAGGTGCGCAATGACCACGACCTTCGCTTCGGCGCGGGCCAGCGCGTCCAGCGTCGGGACCGATGCCTCGATGCGGCCACGGTCGGTGATTCGGCCGTCGTCGTCGAGCGGCACGTTGAGGTCCGAGCGCACGAGTACGCCACGGCCCGAAACGCCCTGTGCCAGAAGGTCATCGAGCGTAGGCAGAGTCACGGCTACAGCGACTTACCGACCAGGGCGACCAGGTCGACGAGCCGGTTGGAGTAGCCCCATTCGTTGTCGTACCAGGACACCACCTTGGCCTGGGTGTCGATCACCTTGGTGAGGCCGGCATCGAAGATCGACGAGGCGGGGTCGGTGATGATGTCGGTGGACACGATCGGGGCGTCGTAGTACTTCAGGATGCCCTTGAGCTTGCCGTCGGCGGCCGCCTTGTATGCGTCGTTGATTTCCTCGACGCTGGCCGGCTTCGAAATCTCGGCGGTCAGGTCGGTGACCGATCCGGTCGGCACCGGTACCCGCATCGCGAAGCCATCAAGCTTGCCCTGAAGTTCGGGCAGCACCAGCCCGATGGCCTTGGCGGCGCCGGTCGAGGTCGGCACGATGTTGATCGCCGCCGCACGCGCCCGGCGCAAGTCCTTGTGCGGGCCGTCCTGCAGGTTCTGGTCCTGCGTGTAGGCGTGAATGGTCGTCATCAAACCGCGGACGATGCCGAACTCGTCGTTGAGGACCTTGGCCAGCGGAGCGAGGCAGTTCGTGGTGCAGGAGGCGTTCGAGATGATGTGCTGGCTGCCGTCGTACTTGTCGTCGTTGACGCCGAGAACGATCGTGATGTCGGGGTCGGTCGCGGGCGCCGAGATGACCACCTTCTTCGCGCCCGCGTCCAGGTGGCCCTTGGCCTTGGCGGCGTTGGTGAAGATGCCGGTGGATTCGACCACGACGTCGACACCTAGGTCGCCCCACGGCATGGCGGCCGGGCCCTCCTTGACCTCCAGGGATTTGATCTTGTCGGAGCCGACGACGATCGTGTCCTCACCCTCCAGGCTGATGTCCTTCGGGAACCGGCCCAGGATGGAGTCGAATTTGAGCAGGTGAGCCAGGGTGTTGTTGTCGGTGAGGTCGTTGACCGCGACGACTTCGATGTCGGTGCTGCCGCCCTGCTCCTGCTGTGCCGCCAACGCGCGGTAGAAGTTGCGCCCGATGCGACCGAAGCCGTTGATGCCTACCCGAATCGTCACCTGAGTCTCCTTAGTCGCCGTGAACTATCCAGGTCAGCCTAGTGGTGCCGGTTGGCGGTCGCAGCCACCGGTGAGACCGCGGCGCAGGCGGCCGCTGTCGGCCAATGTCGCGCAGATCGCCGCGGCCAGCCTGCTCCTGGTCGTGGTTGGGTGGAGCAGCGCACCACAAGCCCCGCCGGTGTCGGCGACCGGTTGCGCACGCGATCATCGACAAGGTGGAAAACAGTGTGGCTGCACCCGGTTTCGCGGCCGCCCTGGAGTTCGACGGCGCTGTCGAACGTCATCGGGCGCGCGGGCAGCAAGAACATGCGTACGCGCGGACAGGGCTACGCGTCGTCGAGCAGATCTGGGGTGACCGCGGACTCGGTGTCCGGGATGCCATCCTGCTTCGCCTTGCGGTCGGCCATCGACAACAGCCGCCGAATACGCCCGGCGACAGCGTCTTTCGTCATGGGTGGATCGGCGAGCCGGCCCAGCTCCTCCAGCGAGGCCTGACGGTGCTCGACGCGCAGCTTTCCGGCCGCCGCGAGGTGATCCGGAACGGTGTCGCCAAGAATTTCCAGTGCACGCTCCACGCGGGCGGCCGCCGCAACGGCCGCCCGCGCGGACCGCCGCAGGTTGGCGTCGTCGAAGTTCGCCAGCCGGTTGGCGGTCGCGCGGACCTCGCGGCGCATCCGCCGCTCCTCCCAGGTGAGCCGGGTGTCCTGCGCGCCCATCCGGGTCAGCAGCGCGCCGATCGCCTCCCCGTCGCGCACCACGACACGGTCGCTGCCCCGCACCTCGCGGGCTTTCGCGCTGATGCCGAGCCGACGCGCCGCACCCACCAGCGCCAGCGCCGCTTCCGGGCCAGGGCAGCTCACCTCCAGCGCCGACGAACGGCCGGGCTCGGTCAGTGAGCCGTGCGCCAGGAACGCGCCGCGCCACGCCGCTTCCGCGTCGGCGACGCTGCCCCCGACCACCTGAGCCGGCAGCCCGCGCACCGGCCGGCCGCGCAGGTCGAGCAGGCCGGTCTGGCGGGCCAGCGCCTCGCCATCCTGGGCCACGCGCACCACGTAGCGGGTGTTCTTGCGGATACCGCTTGCCGAGAGCACGTGCACGACGGCGTTATAGCCATACAGGTCGAAGATGTCCTTTCGCAGGCGGCGGGCAATGATGCCGAGGTCGACCTCGGCTTCGACGATGACCCGCCCGGAGACGATGTGCAGCCCGCCCGCGAACCGCAGCAGCGCGGCGACCTCCGCGCGCCGCGCGCTCACCGAGTTGACCACCAGCCGGCTCAGCTCGTCCTTGACCTCGGCCGTCATCGCCACGGGTCGTCACCTCCCGGTCCATTCAGGCTCGGTCCACGGGACGGGCCGGCCGCCGGCGTCGGCACCGTCGGCGCCGGCGCGATGACCGACTTACGGGCTCGGACGCTTTCCAACACCGCGGCCAGCTTCGCCGGGTCATGTAGAGATGTACCAGGTCTGGCCACATCAGCAAACCGGACTTCGGCGTTGAGCAGTGCCGCGGTGCGGCTCAACTGCTGACGCTCGCGGTCACTGTGCACCCGCGCGGCGTCCACGACTATGTCGTTTACCCGGAATCCTGGCGCATGCTGTGACAGCACGTGCAGGTGCCGCTCGGCGGAGAACCCCGCCGTCTCGCCCGGTTCGGCCGCCAGGTTGAGCACCAGTGCCCGGCGTGCGGCGGTGGCCTGCAGCGCCGCGGCCAAGCCCGGGACCAGGACGTGCGGGATCACGCTGGTGAACCATGAACCGGGTCCGAGCACAACCAGATCCGCGTCCAGGATGGCGTCGACCGCCTGACGGGTGGCCGGCGGATCGTTCGGCAGCAAGCGGACCCGGCGCACCTTGCCCACCGTGGTGGCGATCGCGACCTGCCCCTGGATGACCCGGCTCATCCGGGGATCGGCCTCCAATCCCGCCACGTCGGCCTCGATCTGCAACGCGATCGGGCACATCGGCAGCACGCGGCCTTTGACGCCCAGGATGCGGCCCAGCTCGTCGAGCGCGGCAACCGGATCGGCCAGCACCTCGTTCAGGCCGGCCAGCATCAGGTTGCCTATGGGGTGACCGGCCAGTGCGCCATTGCCCCCGAACCGGTGCTGAATGATGGTTGCCCACAACCTGCCGTACCGGCTGTCAGAGGCCAGCGCCGCCAAAGCCATTCGCAGGTCCCCGGGGGGCACCACGTCAAGCTCGCTGCGCAGCCTCCCGGAGGATCCGCCGTCGTCGGCGACGGTGACGACCGCCGTCACATGCGGGGTGATCCTGCGCGCGGCGGACAGCGTGGCGTAAAGCCCGTGGCCGCCGCCAAAGGCGACGATGCGCGGGCTCATTCGCGGCCCAGGTCCCGGTGCAGCACGCGCACCGACAACTGATCCTTCGGGTCGAGGCGCTCGGCCAGCGCCTCGGCCATCGCAACGCTGCGGTGCTTTCCCCCGGTGCAGCCGATGGCGACAGTCATGTAACGCTTCCCCTCCCTTCGGTATCCCTCGATGACCAGGGACAGCAGCCGATGGTAGGTGCCGAGAAACTCTTCGGCACCGGCCTGTGACAAGACGTAGTCACGCACGGCGGGGTGCTGGCCGCTGTGACGGCGCAATTCATCCACCCAGTGCGGGTTCGGCAGGAAACGCACGTCCATCACCATGTCCGCATCCATCGGGAGCCCGTACTTGAAGCCGAACGACTCGACCGTCACGCTCGTGTGCGCCACGGCCTCACCGCCGAATGCCCGCTCGATGCTTTCCCGAAGGCTCCGCACCGACAGTGTCGACGTGTCGATGATCAGATCGGCGCCCGCCCTGAGCTGGGCCAGCATGCTGCGTTCGGCGGCGATGCCCTCGGCCAGTGTCTGGTCGCCCTGCAGGGGATGGCTGCGGCGCACCTGCTCGTAGCGGCGCACCAGGATGTCGTCGGACGCCTCCAAAAACAGCACCCGTGGCCAGATCCCACGCGTCGCCAGATCGTTGCGCACCCAGTCCAGATCACCCGTGAACCCGCGCGAGCGGACGTCGAGCACCACCGCCAGCTGGGTGATGCGGGACCCCGCAGCCAGGCCCAGATCGACCATCTGGGTGATCAGCTCCGGGGGCAGGTTGTCGGCGACATACCAGCCGAGGTCCTCGAGCACCTTCGCGGCGGTACCGCGCCCCGCGCCGGACAACCCAGTCACGAGAACGACGTCGATGCCCGATTTGGCGGCGCCAGCCTCGTGTTGCGGGCTGTCGCACAATTCTTCGCCGGTCCCCTGGTCTGTCATCCCGATGCCCTGGTGCGATCATCGCCCATCGCGCCGCTCGCCGTGCCAGTTCCCACCGAATCCGGCGGTGCGCCGAGCGCCTCGAGCACCGCCCGTGCCGTCGCGACACCAATCCCGGGGACCGCCGTGATATCCGCCACGGTGGCCTGCTTGAGGTTGGCGACCGAGCCGAAGTGCTTCACCAGCGCCGCCCGCCGGCTTTCTCCGAGCCCACGCACCGAGTCCAGCGCCGAGGCCGTCATCCGTTTGGACCGCTTGCTGCGGTGGTAGGTTACCGCGAACCGGTGCGCCTCATCGCGAACCCGTTGAAGCAGATACAGCCCCTCACTGTTGCGGGGCATGATCACCGGCTCCGGCTCCGAGGGCACCCACACCTCCTCCAACCGCTTGGCCAGCCCGATCACCGCGACGTCGGTGACGGCGAGTTCGTCGAGGACGGACTGAGCCGCGTTGACCTGGGGAGCGCCGCCGTCGACGACAAACAGGTTTGGCGGGTAAGCGAACCGTCTGGGCTTGGCTTCCGGGGCGCCGTTGGGGGCGACATCGTCTGGCACCGCAAGATGTTCGGGTTTGGGTGTGAGGTCGGACAGATGCCGCACGAACCGTCTGCGGGTCACCTCCGCGATCGACGCGACGTCGTCGGAGCGTCCATCGCCCGCTGCTTCACGAATCGCGAAGTGCCGGTAGTCCGACCGGCGCGGAAGCCCATCCTCGAATACCACCAGCGATGCCACCACGTCGGTACCCTGTACGTGGCTGATGTCCACGCACTCGATGCGCAGCGGCGCCTCAGCCAACCCCAGGACGTCCTGAATGCTTTGGAGAGCCTCAGATCTGGCGTTGAAGTCACCGGCCCGCTTGAGCTTGTGCTGAGCGAGCGCCTCTTGTGCGTTGCGCTGCACGGTCTGGGCCAACGCCCGCTTGTCGCCGCGGACTGGCACCCGCAGCACCACCCGTGAGCCACGCAGGCCCGACAGCCAGGTCGCCAACTCATGGGCGTTGGACGGCAACACCGGCACAAGCAGGTGGCGGGGCACCGGGCTGGTGTATTCGTCTGCCGCGCCGTTCAACTCGGCCTGCTCACCGTAGAACTGGGTGACGAACTGCTCGACGAGCAATTCCTGGCTGGACTCGCCCGGCTCGCCGGGCTTTTCGACGATCCAGCCGCGCTGCCCGCGGACGCGGCCACCACGCACATGGAACACTTGCACCGCTGCCTCGAGTTCGTCCTCGGCGAAAGCCACGACGTCGGCGTCGGTTCCGTCGCCGAAGACGACCGCCTGTTTCTCCAGGGCTCGTTTCATCGCGGAGATGTTGTCCCGCAGCCGGGCCGCCTTCTCGAAGTCCAACTGCTCAGCGGCCTGGTGCATCTGGTGTTCCATGTCGCGGACCAGCCGGTCGGTCTTGCCGGAGAGGAAGTCGCAGAAGTCCAGCACGATCTTGCGGTGTTCTTCGGCACCGACCCGCCCGACGCAGGGCGCCGAGCACTTGTCGATGTAGCCCAAAAGGCACGGCCGGTCAATTTGCCTGTGCCGCTTGAACACTCCCGCCGAGCACGTGCGGGCGGGAAAAACGCGGGTGAGCAGGTCCAAGGTCTCGCGGATCGCCCATGCGTGGGAGTACGGACCGAAGTAGCGTACGCCCTTGCGGCGCGGGCCGCGGTAGACCATCAGCCGCGGGTACTCCTCGTTGAGCGTGACCGCGAGCACGGGGTAGGACTTGTCATCGCGGTAGCGCACGTTGAAGCGCGGGTCGAATTCCTTGATCCAGTTGTACTCCAGCTGCAGCGCCTCGACCTCAGTGTGGACGACGGTCCACTCGACGCGGGCCGCCGTCGTCACCATCTGCCGAGTCCGCGGGGCGAGGCTGGCCACGTCGGCAAAGTATGAGTTCAGTCTGCTGCGCAGGCTCTTGGCTTTGCCGACGTAGACGACCCGGCCATGGGGATCGCGAAAGCGGTAGACGCCCGGCTCGACGGGAATCGATCCTGGCGCCGGCCGGTACGTCGCGGGATCGGGCACTGTTCCAGGTTAGTACCGGCTTGGGGCGGGTCGACCAGCGTCGGGTGATGGGTTCCGTTCGGATCGCCCGACTGACCGAGGCGGACTGGGAGGTGTTCGCCGACCTGAGACTGCGCGCGCTGGCCGACGCATTCGGCATCTGCGACGAGCTGTACCACGAGGAAGAGCGGTTCACCGCGGCGCAGTGGCGCCGCCAGGTCACCGAGCACACCCAGTTCGCGGCGTGGCTACCGACGAGCCGGTCGGTCTCATCGGCGCCCATGGCAAAGTGTGCAGATCGGGTACCTCTACTCGCTGTGGCTGGAGCCAGCGGTCCGGGGCGGCGGGCTGGCCCACGACTTGATCGCGGCGGCGCTGGAGTGGGCACGCACCCTGGCGGATACCGACGCGATGGCCGGCGACGTCGCGATGGCCGTCAGGGCGGGCTAGCCCGGTACTTGGTAAGCAGCTCCCGCACCGCGTCCATCGCCGCCACCGCCCGCTCCTTGTCCACCGCCTGGATCGCCATCAGCTGGACATATTCGTCATCCGCCAGGTCGACACGCGCCCATCGCGCACCAGCGGGAAACGAAACGTCGACGACATCGGGCCAGGCGATGATCCTCTCCCCCAGCAGGTTACGCACACCGAGGCCGCCCGGGCCGGCCCGCAGCCTGGGCCGGGCGAACAGCAGCACGGCCATGGCGATCACGATGCCGAGCACGGCGATGGCCACCTGGTCATCGGTTCGGAACACCACGCCCGTCGATCCTACTTTCAGCAGTACGCCCAAAACGATGCTGACGGCCGCAATCAGAAACGCTGCGACGTAGGCGAAATACGTGGTCAGGTGCGGGCGGACCTGAAGTTCCCAGCCGGTGGTCATTTCCTCTTCGCGCGAGCGCTCATCGCGTCATTTCCGCAGGTCGCGCAGCGTCATTGCGGTCGACAGCGCGGCGGCCGTCGCCTGGGCACCCTTGTCCTCGGCCGAGGACGGGAGTCCGGCCCGGTCCATGGCCTGCTCTTCGTCGTTGGTGGTGAGCACCCCGTTGGCGACCGGGATGCCCTCGTCCAGTGAAACCCTGGTCAGCCCCGCTGTGACGGCGTCGCAGACGTAGTCGAAATGCGGTGTCTGGCCGCGGATCACCACGCCGAGCGCCACCACCGCGTCGTGGTGACGCGCCAATTCCTGAGCAACCACCGGGATTTCGATCGCGCCGAGCACGCGCACCACGGTCGGCTCGGTGACCCCGGAGTCGGCGGCGGTGCGGCGTGCGCTGTCAAGCAGCGCGTCGCAGATCTTGGGGTGCCACGTGCTGGCGACAATGGCCAGTTTGACGTCCGACGCGTCGAGCAGCGGCAGGTCCGGGACCCCCGCTCGCCCGCTCACTTGCGGGCTCCGCCCGGGCTGCTCACAGGGCGCCGCCGAATTCACCGGGCAGGTGGCTGTCGAAGTCGTCGAGGCCGGTGAGGTCGTGGCCCATCCGGTCGCGTTTGGTAATCAGATAGCGGATGTTCTCCGCGTTGGCCCGCACCGGCAGCGGCACGCGCTCGATGATGTGCAGGCCGTACCCGTCCAACCCGACCCGCTTGGCGGGGTTGTTGGTGAGCAGCCGCATCGAGCGCACACCCAGGTCGAACAGTATCTGCGCGCCGGTGCCGTAGTCGCGCGCGTCGGCGGGCAGCCCGAGTTCGAGATTCGCGTCGACGGTGTCGTGGCCGGCGTCTTGCAGCTGGTAGGCCTGCAGCTTGTGCATCAAACCGATGCCGCGGCCCTCGTGGCCACGCATGTAGAGCACCACACCACGGCCTTCCCGGGCCACCATCGCCATCGCGGCATCCAGCTGCGGTCCGCAGTCGCAGCGCCGGGAGCCGAACACGTCGCCGGTGAGGCATTCCGAGTGCACCCGTACCAGCACATCATGGCCGCCGTTGTCGGCGATCTCCCCGCGCACCAGCGCGACGTGTTCCACGTCGTCGTAGATGCTGGTGTAGCCGACCGCACGGAACTCGCCGTGCCGGGTCGGGATCCGCGCCTCCGCGATGCGTTCGATGTGCTTCTCGTGCCTGCGCCGCCACTCGATCATGTCGGCGATCGAGATGAGCGCCAGGCCGTGTTCGTCGGCGAAGACGCGCAACTCGTCGGTCTGCGCCATCGCGCCTTCGTCCTTCTGGCTGACGATCTCGCAGATCGCGCCCGCCGGTTGCAGCCCCGCTAGACGGGCCAGGTCGACGGCGGCCTCGGTGTGACCGGGACGGCGCAGCACGCCGCCTTCCTTGGCGCGCAGCGGAACTACGTGCCCGGGCCGGGTGAAATCCTCGGCGACGCTGGCGGGATCGGCCAACAGCCGCATCGTGGTGGCCCGGTCCGAAGCCGAGATCCCGGTTCCAACACCGTATTTCGCATCGACGGTGACGGTGTAGGCGGTGCCGTGCTTGTCCTGATTCACCGCGTACATCGGCAGCAGGCCGAGGCGGTCACAGATCTCGGCCGCCAGCGGGACGCACAGGTATCCGGACGTGTAGCGCACCATGAAGGCGACGAGTTCGGGCGTCGCCTTTTCGGCGGCGAAGATCAGGTCGCCCTCGTTCTCACGATCCTCATCGTCGATGACGATCACCGCTTTGCCCGCCGCGATGTCGGCGACTGCTCGCTCGACACTGTCCAACCGCGTCATTGGCGGTCTCTCCTCAATCTGGCGGGCCGAGAACCTCCCGCTGGTGGGGAGGCGTGCAGCACTGCTGCGGGTGTACATCGAGTATGGACCAGCGGGCATTCCGCGCGCACCGGCGTCCTGCCAGTAGGCCGACATGGGCCCTCGACGTACTCGGCGTGGCGCAATATTGAGTAACCGGCAACCTGCCGATGTGACCGACCCCACGTAACAACGCCCCCACCCGAAAATCCGGCTGGCAGTGGTACGCGAAGCGTCAGAATATGCTGACGTAACGCGCCAGCAGCGAAACCGCGCTGCGTGGACTACGTTGGGCCCCGGTCTCACCGCTTTCTGGCGCGCAGACTTTGCACCCGAGCAAGGGAGTGCCCGCGCCAGTCGTGGCGCGGGCACTCACCAGCGGGTTCTCAGAGGTCAGCCAATAATGAGTCCGGTACCGTTTGGGTTCGCAACGATCGGCCCGGTAGCGGTGGTAGGGGTGGTGCCGAGAGGAAAGGGCGTAGTGGGTTGCGGGACGAAGCACTGTCCAGCCGAGGTGCAAAAACCAGGCGTCGTGTTGTAGGTGCCCGGGGGCCACTTCGGAGCTAGTGACAATGGAGTGGGTGCCGGGGTCACATTGGGCGTGACCTGGGTGCTCGGTTTGTTGTTGGTCGTGTTGCTGTTGTTGCTGGTCGGGTTGCTGTTGTGGTGGTGACCCCACTGCGCTTGCGCTGGAGCGGCGCCGATGAGCGCGCAAGCTCCCGCCGTCATTATCCCCCCAGCCACGGTCGCGCGAGCAATGGTCGTGGCGGCTGCGCGATGCCTCACTGCGCGATGTTTCACAATAGATCCCCTCCTAAAAGGTCCGGTGTTCGCTGTTTCTCCGCGTGCGGGGCAACCGTATATGACTCCCGCCGAGGTTGGACCGCCATAAGGTGAATACAGCGTTGCTAGACGATGACACAACGGGACGGGGCCCGCGGTGTACGGATGTTGGCCGGGCGTACCGGGGACGGCTAGACAACCGGCCGACATCGGATTTCGCGGCGACCGCCGGGTCATTGGGCAGGCGCGTGCGGTCCGGTCATCAGCCGCTCGACATATTTGGCGATCACGTCGACCTCCAGGTTGACGCAGCCGCCCGGCGGCACCCCCGCCAACGTGGTTTCCGACAGCGTGGTCGGGATCAGCGACACCTCGAACCACTCCTGGGCACCAGGACCGGCGCCCAACCCCGACACCGTCAAGCTCACCCCGTCCACCGCGATCGAGCCCTTCTCCACGACGTAGCGGGCCAACTGCGGCGGCAGCTGGATGCGCACCACCTCCCAGTGCTGCGACGGAATGCGCGAGATCACCTGGCCCGTCCCGTCGACATGGCCCTGGACGATGTGCCCGCCGAGCCTGCGATCAACGGTGACCGCGCGTTCGAGGTTCACCTCGGGGCGTTCGTCGATGTCGCGCAGCGTCGACCGGTTCAGCGTCTCGGCCATCACGTCCGCGGTGAACTGCCCATCGGGCAACACCTCAACCACGGTGAGACACACACCGTTGACCGCGATCGAATCCCCCGGCGACGCGTCGCCGGTGACGACGGGGCCGCGGATCTGCAGCCGCACGGCATCGGCCAGGTCCGACTTTCCCACCACCCGGCCGACCTCTTCGACGATGCCGGTGAACACCTGCCCAGGCTAATGCGCGGCCGGGGCCATGCCGCGCCAACCCTCTACGATGCACTCATGCCGATGCGCCGCCGGATCCACGCTGCCGTTCTCGTCGCTCTCGCGCTCATCACCGCCCTCGTCGCCGGGTGCTCCTCGTCGGACAGCGCGTCCAACGCCCCGTTGCCGGATGCGGCGACGCTGCTCAAGCAGTCCAGCGACACCACAAAGAACCTGAAGAGCGTGCACCTGGTGCTGCAGGTGACCGGATCGATCCCGAACCTGCCGGTGCACTCGTTGACCGGCGATCTGACCAACGTTCCGGCCGTTGCCGCCAAGGGCAACGCAAACATCACCGCGTTCGGCCAGACCATCAACGCCGATTTCGTGGTGGCGAACGGAAACCTCTACGCGGCGCTGAGCCCGAACAAGTGGACCAACTTCGGGCCCGCTGCCGACATCTACGATCCGTCGGTGATTCTGGATCCCGCCAAAGGCCTGGCCAACATCCTCGCCAACTTCACCAACGCGAAGAGCGACGGCCGCGAAACCATCAACGGAATCCGGACCGTCCGGGTCAAAGGCACCGTCAACGGACCCGTTATCGGGGCGATCGTGCCCGAGATCAACAACCCCGTTCCGGCGACGGCCTGGATCCGCGAAGACGGCAACCACGACCTGGTCAGGGCGTCGGTGGAGACCAGTCCGGGCAACACCATCGATATCACGCTGTCGAACTGGAACCAGCCGGTGACCGTCAGCGCGCCCCCGGGGGTCTGACCAGCATGCGGGCCGGACGAAGGATCGCGATCGGCGCGGGCAGCCTCGCGGTGCTGCTGGGCGCGTTGGACACCTACGTCGTCGTCACGATCATGACCGACATCATGCGCGACGTCGGGATCCCGATCAACAAGATTCAGCAGGTCACCCCGATCGTCACGGGGTATCTGCTGGGCTACATCGCAGCGATGCCGCTGCTCGGCCGGGCCTCCGACCGGTTCGGCCGCAAGCTGCTGCTGCAGGCCAGCCTGGCCGGGTTCGCGATCGGGTCGGTGTTCACCGCGATGTCGCACGACCTGACCACGCTGGTCATCGGGCGCGTCATTCAGGGCACCGCCAGCGGCGCGCTGCTGCCCGTCACGTTGGCCCTGGCGGCCGACCTGTGGTCGCAGCGCAACCGGGCGGCGGTGCTGGGCGGCATCGGCGCCGCCCAGGAGCTGGGGAGTGTGCTGGGCCCGCTCTACGGCATCTTCATCGTCTGGCTGCTGAACACCTGGCGCGACGTGTTCTGGATCAACGTGCCGCTGGCGGTCATCGCGATGGTGCTGATCCAATTGAGCCTGCCGCCGCGGGAGAAGGGGGACCCGCCGGAGCGGGTCGACGTGGTCGGCGGCGTACTGCTGGCCATCGCACTGGGCCTGGCGGTCGTGGGCCTCTACAACCCGGCACCGGACGGCAAGCAGGTGCTGCCCAGCTGGGGCTGGCCCGTCCTGGCCGGCGCGCTGGTCGCCGCGATCGCGTTCGCGGCGTGGGAACGCTTCGCGCGCACGCGGTTGATCGAACCCGCCGGTGTGCACTTCCGGCCATTCCTGGCCGCGCTGGGTGCATCCGTCACTGCGGGTGCAGCGCTGATGGTCACGCTGGTCAACGTCGAGTTGTTCGGCCAGGGAGTGCTGGAACTGGACAAGAACCAGGCTGCGGGGCTACTGCTGCGGTTCCTGATCGCGTTGCCGATCGGCGCGGTGGTGGGCGGCTGGATCGCCACCAAGGTGGGCGACCGGGCGGTGGCATGCGCCGGGCTGCTGGTCGCCGCCTTCGCGTACTGGTTGACCTCGCACTGGCCGGTGGACGTACTGGCAGCCCGGCACCACCTCGGGCTCTTCACACTGCCGATGATGGACACCGATCTCGCGCTCGCCGGCATCGGGCTGGGCCTGGTGATCGGGCCACTGACATCGGCCACACTGCGGGTCGTGCCGCCCGCACAGCACGGTATCGCCTCATCGGCGGTGGTGGTGGCCCGAATGATCGGCATGCTTGTCGGCATCGCGGCTCTGAGCGCATGGGGCCTGTACCGGTTCAACCAGATTCTGGCGAGCCTTCCGGACACGCTGCCCGCCAACGCCAGCCTGGCGGCGCGGTTGTCGGCCGAGGCCGACAAATACCGGTTGGCGTTCTCCATGCAGTACGGCGAAATCTTCGGGATCACGGCGATCATCTGCACGGTGGGCGCGGTGCTCGCGCTGTTCATCAGCAGCCGCCAGGAGCACGCCGAGGAAACCGAACCCCAGGCGCGCGAGGCGGTTCCGGCGCGCGAGTAACCGTGATTCGGACCCGCGACACCGGGTATCCCGTGCCGAGGCGGTGACATCAAGACGGACCTCAGCACGGACTTCGACACGGTAGGAGGCAGTGATGGCTGCGCAACTCGACGGCAAAACAATCGCGTTTCTGGTCGCCCCAGAGGGTGTGGAACAGGTTGAACTCACCGAGCCGTGGGAAGCGGTCCAACAGGCCGGCGGCACCCCCGAGCTGATATCCACCGAAACGGGCAAGGTGCAGGCGTTCAACCACCTGACCGCCGCCGACACCTTCGAGGCGACCAAGGCCGTGGACAACGTCAACGTCGGTGACTACGGGGGCCTGGTACTGCCTGGCGGCGTGGCCAACCCGGACTTCCTGCGCAGCTCCGTCGCGGCGGTTGACTTCGTGCGGGGACTTTTCGACGCGGGCAAGCCGGTGGCGGTGATCTGCCATGGGCCGTGGACCATCGTCGAGGCCGACCGGGTTCGCGACCGCACCATCACGTCATGGCCGAGCCTGCGGACCGACATCCGCAACGCCGGCGGCAATTGGGTCGACGAAGAAGTAGCGGTGTGCACCGGCGGACCCAATACCCTGGTGTCCAGCCGCAAGCCGGACGACCTGCCCGCGTTCTGCAGCACGTTCGTCGAGAAGTTCGCACAAGCGGGTTAATCAGCCGGGTATCAGGCTCAGCAGTACATCGGGACCGATCTGCTCGACCCCATCGAAGCGCCAGCGCTGCGCGCGGGCGATGGTCGGCACCCCGACATCCTCGACCGCAGTGATCGGACCGCCGAGCAGTATCGGCGCCAGGTAAGCCAGGATCCGGTCGACGGCGCCGGCCCGCAGAAAAGCGCCCGCCAGCGTCGGTCCGCCCTCCAGCAGCACGTCGGTGCGGTCGGCCAGCGCCTTGATGACCTCCTGCGGGTCGCGGGTACGGATCAGCATGGTTCGCGAGTCGTCGTTGAGAACCCTTGCTTCGGAGGAGATCTCGCGCTCACCCACCACTACCCGCAGCGGTTGGCGATCGGCGAGGCTGCCGTCGGGCAGCCTGGCGGTCAGCGCGGGGTCGTCGGCGAGCACCGTGCCGGTGCCGACCACGATCGCGTCGGCCGCGGCGCGGCGGCGGTGCACGTCAGCGCGGGCGGCCTCGCCGGTGATCCACTGGCTGTTGCCGTCGGCCGCCGCACTGCGACCGTCCACGCTTGCCGCGTACTTCCACGTCACGTGCGGCAGTCCGGTGCGCTGCTTGTGCAGCCACTCCCGCAGCGTGCCGCCGGCGACTGCATCGGCCAGCACGCCGGACACCACGTCGACGCCCGCCTCGGCGAGCCGGGCGGCGCCGCCGGCAGCGATCCGGTTCGGGTCGGCGACCGCGTAGACAACCCCCGCCACACGCGCTGCCAGAAGGGCATCCACACACGGCGCTGTCCTGCCGTGATGGTTGCACGGTTCGAGCGTGACGACCGCGGTTCCACCCGCGGCCAACGTCCCGGCCCGGCGCAACGCCACCACCTCGGCGTGCGGGCCGCCCGCCGGTTCGGTTCCGCCGACACCGGCGACCTCTCCGTCGCGGTCCAGAATCACCGCTCCCACCGGCGGATTGGGGTAGGTCGCGCCCTTGACTCGCTCGGCGTGTTCGATGGCCAGCCGCATGGCGGCCCGATGATTCATAGCTGAAGGTGCTTTGACACCGCAGCCGCCCTGCGGCGCAGGTCTTGCACCGCCGCCGCCGGGTCCTCGGCGCTGTAGACCGCCGATCCGGCGACGAAGCAGTCCACCCCGGCCTCGGCCGCCTGGACGATGGTGTCTTCGTTGATGCCGCCGTCGATCTCGACCACGATGGTCAGCTCGCCCGCCTCGATGAGCCGGCGCGCGATGCCGACTTTCGGCAGCACCTCGGGGATGAACTGCTGGCCGCCGAAACCTGGCTCGACCGACATGATCAGCAGGGTGTCGAATTCCGGCAGGATCTCCAGGTACGGATCCAGCGGGGTGCCGGGCTTGACCGAGAGTCCCGCCCTGGCTCCCGCCGCGCGGATGTCGCGTGCGACGCCCACCGGGTTGTCGGTGGCCTCGGCGTGGAACGAGACGTTGTAAGCCCCGGCTTCGGCGTACGGGGGCGCCCAGCGGTCGGGGTCGTCGATCATCAGGTGGCAGTCCATCGGGATCGCGGTGTCTTTGAGCAGGCTCTCCACCACGGGCAGACCGATGGTCAGGTTGGGCACGAAATGGTTGTCCATCACGTCGACGTGCAACCAATCGGCGCCGGTGACGGCGGCGGCCTCGTCGGCCAGCCGCGCGAAGTCGGCGGCCAGGATCGACGGCGCGATCAGCGGCGGCGGCATGGACTCAGCCTATCGGTGTCAGCGCGGCCGCAAACATGGCGTCGGTCCCGTGCCGGTGCGGCCACAGCTGCGCATACGGGCCGGCACCAAGATCGTCGGCGGGGTCGAATAGCGGCCTGGTGTCGATTGCCCGGACCCGATGACGGCGCAGCGCGTCGGCGACGACACCGACCGTCTCGGCCAGATGCGGAGAGCACGTCGCGTAAAGCACCACCCCGCCGGGACGAGTCAGTCCGATCGCGGACGACAGCAGCTCGCGCTGTAGTTTCGCCAGGGCCGGCACGTCGCCCCGGGTGCGACGCCAGCGAGCCTCCGGCCGCCGCCGCAAGGTGCCCAGCCCGGTGCAGGGTGCGTCGACCAGCACACGGTCGAAGCCGGGTGCCAGCCCGGGGTTTCTACCGTCGACCCGCAGCACCTGCACGCCGAGCCCCCTGGTGTTTTCCTCGACCAGATCGGCCCGCCGCGGTGCCGGCTCGATGGCGACGACACGCGCGCCGGACGCTGCGCCCAGGGCGGCCAGCAACGCGGTCTTGCCGCCCGGGCCCGCACACAGGTCCAGCCAGCGGCCGCCATCGGACCCCTCGAGCTCCGCGAGCGTCAGCGCTCGGGCGACGAGCTGGCTGCCCTCGTCCTGCACCAGCGCGCGGCCTTCGCGCACCGGCGACAGCCGGCCCGGGTCGCCGCCCGGCAAGTACACCGCATACGGCGAATAGCGGCCGACGATGCCGCGCACGGCCTCGGCCAGCTCGTGTGCGGTCAGCACGCCGGGGCGGGCGGCCAGGTGCACGAGCGGGCGGGCGTCGTCGGTGGCGAGCAGCGCGTCCAGCTGCGCGGCGTCCGCGCCGAGAGCGTCGGCGAACGCCTGGGCGATCCAGCGGGGATGGGAGTGCACAAACGCCGCGTGGCCGACCGGGTCTTTCATCGGGTCGGCCGCGAGCTCATCGACCCATGACCGTTCGTCGCGCGAAGAAATCGTGCGCAACACGCCGTTGACGAAGCCCGCCCGGGCTGAATCGAATTCGATGGCGGCCTGATCGACGGTTGTCGACACCGCGGCGTGGGCATCGACCCTAGTGCGCAGCACCTGATAGGCGCCGAGCCGGAGCAGATCGAGCAGCGCAGGATCGATCCGTTCCGGCGGCCGCCCCGCGGCGCGGCCGATGATCGCGTCGAGCAGACCGCGGGTGCGGCAGGTCCCATACGTGAGCTCCGTGGCGAACGCGGCGTCGCGGCCCGTCACGCCGCGTTCCCGCAGCAGGGCCGGCAATGCCAGGTTGGCGTAGGCGTCGCGCTCCGACACGGCCCGCAATACGTCGAACGCTGCGCGACGGGCCGGGTCCAGGGGTTTGCGTTTCATGACGCGTGCACGGAGTCGTCGAGCCGGGCGCCACGGGCCCAGTCCTGGGCGGCCATCGGCTTGCGGCCGGGTGGTTGCACCAGGCCCAGCCGAACCGGCGCCGACCCGGTGCCGACTCGCACGCCGTGCCGGGTCACCTGCAGCCGACCCGGCGGCAGTGGCTCAGCGCCTTCGTCGACGGTGACGGGGCCCAGCTTCATCCGCAGGTCACCAACCAGTGTCCAGGCGCCCGGGTTGGGCGTAACGGACCGGATCCGGCGCTCGATCGCGTGCGCCGGCAGCACCCACCGGACCCGCGCTTCGTCGACGGTCACCTTCGGCGCGATGCTCACCCCTTGCGACCGCTGCGGCTCGGCAACCAGCGATCCGTCCGCGATCCCGTTCAGAGTCGCCTCCAGCAGCGCCGCACCGGATTTCGCAAGCCTGCCCAGCAGGTCGCCGGCGGTGTCGTCGGGCCGGATCGGCTCGGTGACGACGCCGTAGACGGGCCCGCTATCGAGACTGCGCTCGATGCGGAAGGTGGTGGCCCCGGTGACGCTGTCGCCCGCGGCGAGGGCCGCCTGGACGGGGGCGGCGCCCCGCCAGGCGGGAAGCAGCGAGAAGTGCAGGTTGATCCAGCCGCGCGGCGGGACGGCCAGCAACGCATCGCCCAGCAAGGCGCCGTACGCCACGACCGCGCAGGCCTCCGGTGCCAGCGCGGACAGCTCGGCGACGAATTCTGCCGAGTTGGGGCGGGCCGGGGTGAACACCGGGATGTGCTGGTCGCGGGCCAGCCGCGCGACCGGCGAGGGCGTGGGCTTGCCACGCCGGCCCGACACCGCGTCGGGCCGGGTCAACACGGCGATCACGTCGTGATTGGGCGACGTGATCAGCCGCCGCAACGCCGGCAGGGCCGGTTCGGGGGTGCCGGCGAAGACAAGCCGCATCCGGCAAGTCTATGAACCGGTGGCACCGGACCTCTATTCGGCAGAAAACGTGCATTCAGCGGCGACTATATCGTTTGCCAACCAGTAACGCGGGTGTGAGTCAGTTCGATCTGACACTTGCCGACAGCTGGCAGCTATCTTCGGCCGGCGGAGACGGCTATTAGTGCCGTTTCAAATCGAACTGGCCGGCGCCCGCCGGATACTGGCTGGCGGCCGCCGGCCAACGGCTACGGTCAGTTCTGAGGTTTTCCTCGTGCCCGCCGCGCCGTAAATAAAACCGACGATCGGGGTTTCCGGCCTCACCGAGCCTTGGTTCGGTCCGGGTCGAAGAAGTTGGCGACTTCGCGCTCGAAGCGTTCCCACGGGTTCACGCGCCTGGCTTTGAGCTGCGCGCTGAGGCTGCGGTCGATGCGGTTCGCACATGGCGCGACAATGGCGCGTCAGGCGAAGACGATCCGCGTGGTGCCCTCCAGTCGGCGGTAATGGCTAACGCTCTCGGAACGAATCCCGTGCGCGATGTCCAACCGTAGCGTTCCAAAAGCCAGCCGAAGGGGGCCGTCGCGCTGACGGCCGACGAGGTGCGCGTGCTGCGGCCAAACTCTGTGCGTCGAGGTTCTGTCAGCACCACGTCCTCGTCGACCCGGTCACCCTGCTCATCGCGACGGGTCTGCGCCGTTCCGAGCTGGTCGCACTGCGCTGGGTCGACTACGAGGTATCGGCGGGCCCGCTTGCGGTCACCGGAAAGGTCGTAGGCGTGCCGGGTAAGGGGCCCGAGCGCGTTGCCGCGGCCCAGTCAGCGGCCGGCGGGTGGACCGTGGCGCTTCCGCGGTTTGTCGTCGAGATGCTAGGGCTTGGCGGGGGGCCAGGTGCCGGAAAAGATAGCTGGCCCGGGCGCTATGCGACACTGTTTCCAGAAAGTGACTGGAGGGATGTCCATGTCGGGCTGGACGAGGGGAAGTTTCCTCGCCGCTTCGAAGGCAGCCGGAGTGGCTTTGATGTTTGGTTGGGTGCTGGTGCTCAGTGCGGGTCCCGCGCTGGCGGATCCGGATCCGGCTCCGGGCGGTACAGAGGTTGCGGGGCAGGATCCGACGCCGTTCACCGGCACGGCGCCATTTGGGCCGCCGAGGTTCGTCCCTGCCAACGGTGCGACGGTGGGTGTGGCGCAGCCGATCATCATCAACTTCCCCGGGCTGGTCGATGACTCCGGAGCAGCCGAAAGCGCCGTCCACGTCTCTTCTGTCCCGCCGGTTCCCGGCAAGTTCTACTGGATGACGCCCACGCAGCTGCGCTGGCGCCCGCTGAGCTTCTGGCCCGCGCACACCGCGGTGACCGTCGATGCGGGTGGCACCGTGTCCAGCTTCCATACGGGAGACGCGCTGGTGGCCACGGCCGACGACGCCACGCACCAACTGACCGTTACGCGCAACGGGACCGTGGAGAAGACCATCCCGATGTCGATGGGTATGGCAGCCGGCGGCCACCAAACCCCAAACGGCACCTACTACGTTCAAGAGAAGATGCCCTCGGTAGTGATGGATTCCTCGACCTACGGAGTTCCGGTCAACTCGACGTACGGATACAAGACGACGGTCGAGCTGGCCGTACGGTTCGACGATAGCGGCGACTTCGTACACAGCGCTCCATGGTCTGTGGATGACCAGGGCAAGCGCGACGTCAGCCATGGCTGCGTCAACATCAGCCCCACCAACGCAAGGTGGTTCTTTGACAACTTCGGCGTCGGTGATCCCATCGTCGTGAAGAACTCCACCGGCACCTACTCCCGGCACGACGGCTCCAACGACTGGCAGAGCTAGAGCTGTACTGACCTGGGAGGTTAGGTACGCGGCTGGCAGGTGGTAGGCCTCCGAGTGCAGTGTGGCCGCGGTTGTGATTGTAGGTGTGTAGCCAGATCGGGAATTGGTCGCACCGTTCGGCGTCGCTGCGGTAGAGATGGGCGTAGGCCCATTCGTCGGCCAACGTTGCGGTGAAATCTCTGCACTTTGCCGTTGGTCTGCGGTCGATAGGGTCGTGTGCGGCGATGCTCAATCTCACCAAGAGCCAGCTCACGCTTTGTTTCGTGCCTCTGGACATGCTTGCGAGACCTGTAGGAACACGCAGGTAGTTCACCAGCGCGCATAACGTGTGGCCCCAAACTGGTCCCCGGGTGAACCCGGGGGTGAAATGTCGGGTTACGGGTCGGATCACTAAGGGAATCCATCACGACATGAAGCGCAAGACTATAGATCTAGCACTGGCGACGGCGGTTTCGGCAGCCTTCGGGCTGGCCGGTCTCGGGCTGGCGGCGACCGCTCAAGCTCAGCACGGTTTTTCATTAGAGCCGCCATATCACTGGTGTCCGGGCGACGCGTGGCTTCCCGAATGGGGCTTCAACTGGGATTGGGCCCTCTGTCACGACAACACCCACCGTGATATCGACGGGGACTACCACGGTAACGACTGGCGTGGCCCGCCACCTCTGGGGGTCACTCCCCACCCCTGGTACCCTGCAGGCGCGCCAGGCGGCCCGCCGCCGGCGGTGTGGTGGAGGCCGTAAGCCACTACTCCGGCCCGGTCAGCGCGCCGACAACGCCCATTGTCGAATTGGCCTCGCGGTGCCAAGTGAAATGAATAACTGAATTACCGCCCCGCCATTCGCGGCGGTTGCCGAAAAAAGTATTTGTCTTCGCCCCATGTGATCACACTGCTCGTTAGCCAGCCATGGTTGCCGTCAAATTCTCGTTGCCGCGCGGCCTAAAGGACGAACAGAAGACGAACCGGCATTCGGCCGGTCTGAAAGGTCACGCATTAGCCGAAGTCATTCATTTGTGTTTCATTCCATGGCATGCATGCACAAATCGTGCACGGCAGCGACATCGGCAGTGGCTAGACTGACATTCCGCTTTTCAGGCTGAGGCAACGTCAGAAGAGGTGGTGACCTGATGAAGGTGGGTCTCTATTTCGACCTTCGAAACCCTCATCGTTGGCGCCAGGATCCCGCACGGCTGCACGCCTTCACCCTTGAGGCGATCGAAGAGGCCGAGCACCTTGGTGTCGACTCCGTCTGGGTTTCCGAGCACCACCTGTTCGACGACGACTACATAGCTGCACCATTGACATTTCTGGCCGCCGTGGCGGCCCGGACGTCACGAGTCCGGCTCGGCACGGCCGTGGTGCTCGCGCCGCTGCACCATGCCGCAGAGATCGCCGAACAGGCCGCGATGGTGGATCTCATTTCCGCCGGCCGCCTCGAGCTGGGTCTGGGCACTGGTTATCGCATCCCGGAATACGAGCTGTTCGACGCCGACCCGCGGCGGCGCTACGCGCAGACCGAGGCAAAGGCACAAGAAATTCGGCGGCTGTTATCGACTGGCGGTATACGCCCTCAACCTGTACAAGCTCACATTCCGATATGGATGGGATATCAGGGGCCGAAGGGCGCTCGACGCGCCGGGCTGTTGGGCGCGCCGCTGCTCTCCGCGGATGGGTGCAACTGGCCGCCCTACCGGGACGGGCTGCAAGCCGGCGGCCACGACCTCGGCGTTGCCCGAATGGCGGGCTGGATCAATGCCTGGGTCAGCGACGACCCCGAAGCGGACTGGCCTACCGTCCGCGTCCACATGGCCCATCAGTTCGATACTTACGCGGCGCACGGAGCGGAGGGGACCGGCAACCCGCCTCCTCCTCCGGTCGACCCCGAACGCATCCGCGCCGGCAGCCCTGACAGACTGCTCGGGTATTTCTGGTGTGACAAACCCCATGCGATGGCCGACAAGATTCGCCGCTACACAGCAGGAGCACCGGTCGAGACGGTGCTGATCTTCGCCTCCCTGGCCGGCATGCCTGAGAATTTGGTGATCCAGCACATTCAAACCATCTGCACCAAGTTGGCACCCGCGCTGTCCCTGGCGTAACCAGATACCCAAGCCACGCGTTCCCGAGAAGTGGCTTGCCGACGCGACGCGACGGGCGCAGCGCGACGTCGGCGCCCGGAGCCGCCGGCGGTTTAAGTTAAGAACCAGCCCGCTAGACGCCATCTGGGGAGCAAGTAATCCGAACCGACGGCCATGCGCTTGGCGGGCTGCAGACCCCAACCGCCTAACCGATCAGCCACACAGATGATCCCACTGACTAATGCTCCCGGGCACATCGTCACGACGGCCCGCCGAGTTCAGTCCGGATACCGGAACACCGGGCGGAAGCTGGTCGCGTCCTCATCGACGATGGCCGGATCGACGCCCGAATCCCAGTCCTTCCATGCGGCGTTCTCGCTCATCCGATGGGGCGCGCGCATCTGCTCGAGCGCGCCGGCAAGCGACGCGGTGTCGGCGGCCTCATAGATGGTGAGTTGGCGACCGGGCGAACGCCCGACGCTCTCGTATCGGCGGCAACCGGACCACAGCGGGACATCTGCGACATTTCGCGGCAGGTAGACCTCCTCATACCAGCGGTCGAAGCTTTCCTTCGACTGCGGCCGCGTCTCAACACTGACCATAAAGAAGGGTCCGTCAAAGAAGGTGCCGTCCGACGGCGTGCGCCGATGTTCGTAGCGCCGAATGTACAAGCAAGCGGACTGGAGCATGTGCAAGTGGTTGTTCGTCCATGCCTCCCACTCGGTGCGCTCCGCGTCGCGCCCCGCCCGTGTCTTGAGGTCGGCCACGCAGCGTGTTCCGTCGACGCCTTGCGCCAGGATGTAGAACGTCAGCTGCTGCTTGGAGTAGTAGCGCAGCGTGCCGTCGACATTGTGCTCCACATAGCGTCGGGCGGAGACGATCTCCGGGAATAGGGCGAGAAGCTTCGGGATATAGCGGTGGTGATAGAAATCCGTGAACTCCGCCTCGTCCTCGGGGGGTACCGTTAGGCAGACCACGATCATCTCGTTCGTCATTGACTCATGGTCTCCTTTTGAAAAGAGCAACAGCCAATACCCGGGGCCGGTTTGTTGTGCGCTTGAACCTCGCCTCGTCATTCGCCTTCATTCGTCGTGGCGTACGACGCGCTGCCGTCAAGGAAATTCGTCACCGTCGAACCGGCGCGCTTGGTCGGCCACCCCGTGCTGGATGCCAAGGTCATCGACAGCATGGTTGCGCAGACGCGTGTGAAGGGCAGTCATTTTCCTGACAGAAAGCTTCTCACACCGGGGTTACCGACCGGCACGTCCTGGCAGGAAAACGTCTACAAAAGAACTCGCACTCGGCAAGATCACCGGCAGGCGTTTGGATGGTCGAGGTCAGATGCCGGGCAGAGGTCTACAGCAAATGGCGAAATCAACCTTACAAAACCACCACCTCGCATCCGAGGGCGGAGAATTCTCAGCACTAAACGCGAACATCACAGGTAGGCGAAGATCAGAACGATCGGGGGAACGGGGCGCACGCTATACCAAGTTCGGCGCGCATGTCCGTTACCGTCTCAGCGATCTGATCGACCGCGAAAGAGGGCGTTTCAACGATAGCGCCGTTGCAGTGGCACTGGTGACTAACACCGAAGGCGCGGAGCCGGCAGTTCAGTGGTACGTCCTGGGAATGCATACCAGGCCATGCACGGCTGCGATGACTGGGAATGGGACAACTAGCCGACGAACAGCTCAGTTGGTAAAAATTGGCAGACGCTGGCCTGGGTGACGCGGGACACTCGGCCCTGGCGAGACAGGTCCAACACAAGGTGCGCTCGGTTGGGTCGTGGGCCCTCCGGCGGCCGAAGAGGGAAAGGAATTAGGTATGCGAACCTATTTGTCTGAGCTATCTCCCTGGCTGATGATCACCATTGGATTCGTGTTCTTCGCTGCCATCAGCGTCCTTTGCCGGTATGGGCTCAGCGCGGTTAGGTCGCCGGAGCGACGTGCACTGTTCGAAGAACATGCCGGCAAGCTGCTTAGCGTGTTTGGGGCCACTTTCGCTTTCCTGATCGGCTTTGCTATCACGATTACCTGGTCGGCGGTGAGCGCTGGCCAGGACGCGGTCGACCTCCAGGCATCATCAGCCCAGCAACTTTCTTGGGCCTCGAGTGCGATCCAGGACAAAGCTGGCGCCGACGAGGTCAACCGCAATCTACGCGCTTACCTGAATACGGTCGTGAACAAGGACGGACCAGCGCTTGCGGCTGGAAGATTTACTGCGCTGCCCTCTGCCGAAACTTTCGACAATCTGCAGAACAGTGTGCACAGAGTGGCATACGGGCGCGGGAACACCGACCCGGAGGCGAGCGGAATGGTTTCGGCGGGTGCATCTTTGACCGCCGCCCGAAGTAAGGTGACTGCGGTAGCCCAGCGATCGCTTCCGACAATCGTCATCGTGCTCATCGTCTTGTCGGGGGCACTGCTGGGGGCCACGGTCGGGTTGTCTTCCCTGACCGTGAGACCGCCCTACATGATGTATGCTTGGGCGTTGCTCGCCGCTGTGTCTGTCGCCGTCGTGTTGATGTTGGACTTCCCCTTCAGTGGTGGAATCACGGTCGACCTAGGACCGCTCAGGGTGGCCGCCGACTCCATTTAGCCCTTCAGGCCTCGGCGATGCATTCTGGGCACCAAGTAGCTGAAGAACTGTGGGAAAATCTGTTGCGGGCCGGTTTGATAGCCGCCGGTAGGTAGCCCAATCCTACCGGCGTCAGTTCCTTCCGCTGACCTCATAGGACACTAGCGGCATTCCGGTCATGCAAGCCGCCAGTCGCATCGGAACTGCCGTTTAGGCGTCTAACCGGCATGAAAAAATGCTTTGTAAAAAATTGCTGAGGGAAATTCTTGTCGGACAGCAACGGGTGGCGTCTTAACCGGCGAGTCACTAATGGCACGTCGGCACTGCGGTGGGAATTTTGCCAACTGCTGTGGTGATTGGCATCGGAAGAGGGCGGGCGGCGGTTGGCAAAGGCACCAAAAGCCTTGGGCGCCGGGGGTTTTGGACGCGGCACGGGGTGTCTGGTGGGAACTCAGCCGATGTGCAGCGGGTCGATCTGAATGCGAACCGGCTGTTGATCGTGGCGGGCGCTGATTACCGCGACCGCTCTTCGCAGCGCCGCCGCCAGTGCCAAACCATGGTCGCGGTCCACCCGGACGAGCATCCGGGCCACGGCTTCGTCAGCGGCGCCGCCCGCCGGTCGGCGCGCGGCGACGGGCAGCTGCACCGGACCGAGCAGCTCGGCTCCGTGCGGCAGCGCGGCTTGTTCAAGCAGTGCGGCGACGGCGCCTTGCGGCCCGTCGACGGCGGCGATGTGCACGCTTGGGGGTAACCCCACCTCGGAGCGGGCCTCAAGGTCGGCTTCGGCATGGCCGACCGGATCCCAGCGGATCAACGCCTGCACGGTCGGGATCGTCGAATCGGCGACCACCGCCACCACGCCGGCTTCGCCGCGGGATCGGACCAGCGCGGCGGCCGCCATCCACCTGCGCAGCGTGTCCTCGGCCGCCCGCAGGTCCTGCCGGCCCAGCAGCGCCCAGCCGTCCAGCAGCAGCGCGGCGCCGTAGCCGCCCGCGACATGCGGTTCGGCCCCGGGCGTCGCTACCACGACGGCCCGGCCGGGATGCACGCTGCGCGCGACCGCTTCGCCACCCGAGGTGACAACTGTGGTGCCGGGGAAAGCGCGGCCAAGCTCCTCGGCGGTACGCCGGGCGCCGACGACGACGGCCCGCACGCTGCTCGCGCCGCAGCGTGCGCAGGTGGGCGCGCGGTCCACCCGACCGCACCAGCGGCACACCACACCCGCGGCGTCGCGGTCCGGTACTGACAGCGGCCCGGTGCAGTGCCGGCAGCGTGCGACGCTGCGGCAGCGCGCGCACGCCAGCGCGGGCACATAGCCGCGACGGGGCACCTGCACCAGGACGGGCAGCCCGGAATCCAGCGCGGTGCGCGCCGCATGCAGCGCCATCGACGGCAGCCGCGCGGTACGGGCTGCCGGGTCGCGCGCGTCGGCGTAGCCGCTGTCGTCGAGGCCCATCACCCTGGGCGCGCGCGCCCGGACGGACGGCCTGGCGGCCACCACGTCGTGTGCCCAACGGGCGCGCACCAGTGCGTGGGCTTCGGCCGTGCGGGCGTACCCGCCGATCAGCGCGGCGCAACGCACTTGGTGAGCCCGCAACATCGCGACCTCACGGGCATGCGGGTACGGCGTGCGGGGTTCGGCCAGCGTGTCGTCACCGTCGTCCCACACCATCACCAAACCCAGCCCCGCAACCGGCGCGAACACCGCGCTTCGGGTGCCGATGACCAGCCGGGCCCGACCGCGCAGCACCGCCAGCCAGCGCCGATAGCGCTCGGCCGGGCCCAGGCCCGCCGACAGCGCGGCCACGGTGGTCGGGCCGAGGAGGCGAAGGCTCTCGACGAGCAACTCGTCGACGTCGCGCTGGTCGGGCACGACCGCCAACACGCCGCGGCCGGCGGCGACGGTGACCGCGGCGGCCTCGGCCAGCCTGGCGGCCCACCGTTCGCCGGGAAGCGCCTGCCAAACGGCCCGTGCGGCGCGGCCTTGGGCCAGCGCGGCCAGGAATCGCTCGCCACGCCCATAGGACTGCCAGCCCGTGCGGTCGACCGGCGCGATCCCGGGCCACTCCCCCGTCCCGGATGCCTCGCGCTCGACGCGGGCATGGCGCGGCGGCACGGCCAGCCGCAGCACGTCGGCGCGGGTGCCCGCGTACCGAGCCGCCACGGCGTCCACCAGCCGCCGCACGTCGGACGTGAGCACCGGTTCGGGCGACACCACCCGATCCAGCCAGCCGAGCCGGCCGACATGATCGGTCTCCGAACGTCTCTGCAGCACAAACGCGTCGACCAGGCGGCCGTGGAAGCGCACTCGCACCCGCACACCAGGCTGCGCGTCGTCGGACTGCTCGGCCGCAACCAGGTAGTCGAAATCGCGGTCCAGGTGCGGCACCGACAGCATCGGCAGCACTCGCGCGATCGGCTCGTGCTCGGCGGCCCTAACCGCGGCCACCGACAACTTCCGCCCTACCGAAGAAGAAGCCGGCCGTGATCAGGATCTGCGCGGCCGCGTACGCCCACCAGATCGGCACGGCCAGCGCCTCGGCGCCAGAGGTCGCCGACCCAGCGGCTCCAGCGCCAGAGGTCGCCGACGCGGCTCCGGCGCTGAGCACGAAGCGGTCGATGCCGATCATCGCGTCCGATAACGCAAAACACAGCGCTCCGACCGCCGTCCACGGCGTGGGCAGGCGCGCCATCAGCGCGGCGCACACCATTGCACACAGGACCACGATGTAGACCGTCACCGGGAGGGTCAGCCGGTCGCGGCCCAGTTGCGGCCAGAACCACACCAACAGCCCGAGGCAGCCCGCGCACACCAAGACGACCGCCGCCGCCCGAAGGCCCGACCACCCCACGAGCGGCACCAACGCGCCCAGGTAACACAGGTGCGCCACCAAGAACGCGCCGAGCCCGCCAACGAACGACGGCCCCCACCAGGGAATCGCAAGGAGCCAGTCGCCCACGGCCGAGAACACCAACGCCGGCATCAGCCAGCGCCGCTCGCGCACGACCGGATGCTCGACCGCGGCGACTACCAACAGCGCGCCCATCAGCGCCTTGAACGCCGGCTGTGCCACCCAGCGACCGGTGAGCTCGGCGCCGGGCGGTGACATCACCGCCATGACGGTGAGAAACAGTCCATAGGCCATGCCGGCCCAACCGGCGGCGACCCAGGCGGCTACCACCCAGCGGCGTGCGTACGGTGTCCCCATGCCAGGTTCTGACGAAAAGCCGGGCGTGGACGCCATCCTGCAGAAGCTACTCGATGCGGCTCCATTCCAGCTCGTCGGTGACGGCGGTGTGGAGGCCGCACGCAAGCGGCTCCGCGATGTGCGGGTGCCCGAGGAGATGCTGCCGGACCTGCGCACCGAGGACCGCACGGTCGACATCGGCGGCGAGCGCACGATCGCGTTGCGGTGCTACTGGCCGCCGGGTGAGGTCGACGGTCCGATACCGGTCGTCGTGTTCTTCCACGGCGGCGGGTTCGCGTTGGGCGACCTGGAAACCCACGACGCCCTGTCGCGCGCGCATGCGGTCGGGGCGGGGGCGGTCGTGGTGTCGGTGGACTACCGGCTGGCGCCCGAACATCCGTACCCCGCGGCGGTCGAGGACGCCTGGGCGGCGACGCGCTGGGTGGCCGCCCACGCGGCGGAGCTCGGCGCGGATCCGGCTCGCCTCGCGGTGGCCGGCGATTCGGCCGGCGGCAACCTGGCGGCCGTGGTCTCGCAGCTGGCTCGCGACGCGGGCGGTCCGCCGATCGCGTTTCAGCTGCTGTGGTATCCCGCCACCAGCTGGGATTTCTCGCTGCCGTCTTTGGTGGAGAACGCCCACGCGCCGATCCTCGATCGCCCCGCTGTCGAGGCGTGCTCCCGCTGGTATGCCGGACATGTGGATCCCAACAACCTGCCGCCGACCCTGGCACCGGCCCGCGCGGAGAGCCTGGCCGGCCTTCCGCCGGCCTACATCGCGGTCGCCGGGCACGACCCGTTGCGTGACGACGGAGCGCGCTACGCCGAGCTGCTCGGCGCGGCCGGTGTGCCGGTGCAGCTGCACAACGCCGAGACACTGGTGCACGGCTACGCCGGTTTCGCTGTCGTCGTCCCCGCCGCCGCCGAGGCGGTGGAGGCCGGATTGCGGGCGCTGCGGGTCGCGCTGCGCGGCAAGCTGTGAGCAGCCGGTGCGCGGTCGACATCCCGTCGGTCTCATCCCAGTACTCGTTCGAGCAACGCCCGGGCGGGAACTGAAGACATGTCGTGCACGCCGCGTCGACCACACGCGGGGACGTCTGGCGGCTGGACACCGCCTCCGGCGATCAGGTCAAACGCCCGATTTTTTGATCAACGCCAGCGGCGTACTGACCACACCGAAGCTTCCCGACATCCCCGACGTCGACGCCTTCGACGGCGTCACCATGCACACCGCGCCGGGACCACGACAAGGCCCTGACCGGAAAGCGCCTCGCGGTGATCGGCACCGGGGTCGGCCGTCCAACTGATTCCGGCGATCGCCCCGATCGTGGCGCACCTGACCGTCTTTCAGCACACCCCGATCTGGTGCTTCCCCAAGTTCGATGTGCCGCTGCCGGCCGCGGCGCGGTGGGCGATGCGGATACCCGGCGGCAAGGCCCCTGCAACGGCT
>JAFARC010000077.1 GCA_019245755.1 Mycobacteriaceae bacterium
TGGTGCCCCCGGCAGGATTCGAACCTGCGGCCTTCTGCTCCGGAGGCAGACGCTCTATCCCCTGAGCTACGGGGGCGCATACATGCGGTGCTGCGCCGGTGGGCCCCGACAGACTAACGCATCGTCGTGGCCGCCGAGCAGCCGGAATGGATTCGGGCTGAATACGGCCCAGACCATAGGATGGAGCCTCGTGACCCCCGCCGACCTGGCCGAGCTGCTCAGGAACACCGCCGCGGCGGTGCTGGCCGAGCACGGCCTCGACACCGCCGCGCTGGCCGCGACGGTGACCGTCGAGCGGCCCCGCAACCCCGAGCACGGCGACTACGCCACCAACCTGGCGCTGCAGCTCGGCAAGAAGGTCGGTGTCAACCCCCGCGAGCTGGCCGGTTGGCTGGCCCACGCGCTGACCGGCGTCGACGGCATCGCGGAAGCCAGCGTCGCCGGCCCCGGTTTCGTCAACCTGCGGCTGGCCGCCTCGGCCCAGGGCGTCATCGTCAAGAACATCATTCGCGCCGGCCACAGCTACGGCCATTCCGACGCGCTCGCCGGGCAGAAGATCAATCTCGAGTTCGTCTCCGCCAACCCCACCGGACCTATCCACATCGGCGGCACCCGCTGGGCCGCCGTCGGCGACGCCCTCGGCCGGCTGCTGTCCACCCAGGGCGCCGACGTGGTACGGGAGTACTACTTCAACGACCACGGCGCGCAAATCGACCGCTTCACCAGGTCGCTGATCGCCGCCGCCCAGGGCGAACCGACCCCGGCGGACGGCTACGCCGGCAGTTACATCGCCGACACCGCGGCGA
This sequence comes from Mycobacteriaceae bacterium, assembly GCA_019245755.1. Lineage (GTDB taxonomy): Bacteria > Actinomycetota > Actinomycetes > Mycobacteriales > Mycobacteriaceae > Mycobacterium. Next base: position 807 of record JAFARC010000077.1, read on the forward strand.
AGGTCATCGACCAGGCGCCCGACGCGTTGAGCCAGCCCGAGCCGCAGCGCCGCGAGACGTTCCGGTCGATCGGGGTGGACCTGATGTTCACCCACATCAAGCAGTCGCTACACGACTTCGGCACCGACTTCGACGTCTACACCCACGAAGAGTCGATGCACACCAGCGGGCGCGTCAACGACGCGATCGCGAAGCTGCGCGAAACCGGCAGCGTCTACGAAAAAGACGGCGCAACCTGGTTGCGCACCAGCGCGTTCGGCGACGACAAGGACCGCGTCGTGATCAAGAGCGACGGCCAGCCCGCCTACATCGCCGCCGACATCGCCTACTACCTCGACAAGCGGCGGCGCGGCTTCGACCTGTGCATCTACATGCTCGGTGCCGACCACCACGGCTACATCGCGCGCCTTCGCGCCGTCGCGGCCGCCCTCGGCGACGACCCGAACACCGTCGAAGTACTCGTCGGCCAGTTGGTCAACCTTGTCCGGGACGGCCAGCCGGTCCGGATGAGCAAGCGCGCCGGCACCGTCATCACCCTCGACGACCTCGTCGAGGCGATCGGCGTCGACGCCGCCCGGTACTCGCTGATCCGGTCCTCGGTCGACACGCCGATCGACATCGACCTGGCCCTGTGGTCGTCCGCGTCCAACGAAAACCCGGTCTACTACGTGCAATACGCCCACGCCCGGCTGTCAGCCCTGGCCCGCAACGCCGCCGAACTCGGGTTGATCGCCGACACCGACCACCTCGACCTGCTCACCCATGAGCGCGAGGGTGCTCTGGTCCGCAACCTCGGCGAATTCCCGCGCGTGCTGAAAACCGCTGCCGCGCTGCGCGAGCCGCACCGGATCAGCCGCTATCTCGAGGACCTGGCCGGCGACTACCACCGGTTCTACGACACCTGCCGGGTGCTGCCCCAAGGCGACGAGCAGCCCAACCAGCTGCACACCGCGCGGCTCGCCCTGTGTGAGGCCACCCGGCAGGTCATCGAAAACGGTCTCGATATCCTCGGTGTCACCGCCCCGGAGCGGATGTGAACGTCCACCCGGCCGGCCCGCGGCACGCCGAAGAACTCCACCACGCGGCGGCCCCGCCCCGCCCGGCGACACCGGACGACACGCTGCAGCTCGCGCCGAACGTGTGGCCACGCAGCACCGCTCGCGGCCACGACGGCGTCGTGAGCATCGGCGGTGCTGCGTTGACCGCGCTCGCGAAGGACTACGGCACCCCGCTCTTCGTCATCGACGAGGACGACTTCCGGTCGCGCTGCCGCGAGATGGCGGCCGCGTTCGGCGCAGGGCGAAACGTCCGGTACGCCGCCAAGGCGTTCTTGTGCACCGAGGTCGCGCGCTGGATCGCCGAGGAAGGCTTGTCGCTGGACGTCTGCTCCGGCGGTGAGCTCGCCGTCGCGCTGCACGCCAAATTCCCACCCGACCGGATCGCGTTGCACGGTAACAACAAGTCCGTCGAGGAGCTCACCGCCGCCGTCAAGGCCGGCATCGGCCACGTGGTGCTGGACTCGATGACCGAGATCGAGCGGCTCGACAAGATCGCCGGCCAACTCGGCGTCGTCCAGGACGTCCTGGTTCGAGTCACCGTCGGAGTCGAGGCCCACACCCACGAATTCATCTCCACCGCACATGAGGACCAGAAATTCGGGCTGTCCCTAACCGACGGGCAGGCCATGGCCGCGGTACGCCGGGTATTCGGAACCGACCACCTGCGCCTGGTCGGCTTGCACAGCCACATCGGGTCGCAGATCTTCGACGTGGCGGGGTTCGAACTCGCCGCGCACCGCGTCATCGGGCTGCTCGCCGACATCGTCGCGGAATTCGGTGTGGACAAGACCTCGCAGATCGCCACCGTCGACCTCGGCGGCGGACTGGGCATCGCCTATCTGGCGCACGACGATCCGCCACCCGTCGAGGACCTGGCCACCAAGCTCGGCGCGATCGTGCGCAGCGAGTCGGCGCTCGCCGGGCTGCCCGCGCCGCACCTGATGGTCGAACCCGGTCGGGCGATAGCCGGGCCAGGCACCGTCACCCTCTACGAGGTCGGCACCGTCAAAGACGTCGCGGTCAGCGCGACCGCCCACCGGCGCTACGTCAGCGTCGACGGCGGGATGAGTGACAACATCCGCACCGCCCTGTACGGGGCGGAATACGACGTGCGGCTAGTGTCGCGCGCCAGCGACGCCGCGCCAGCACTGGCGCGAATCGTCGGCAAACACTGCGAAACCGGTGATGTCGTCGTGCGCGACGCCTGGCTCAACGACGACGTCGCACCCGGCGATCTGCTCGCCGTCGCCGCGACGGGCGCCTACTGCTATTCGATGTCGAGCCGCTACAACCTGATCGGCCGCCCCGCCGTGGTCGCCGTACGCCACGGGCAAGCCCGGCTGATCCTGCGCCGGGAGACGGTCGACGACCTGTTGAGTTTGGAGGTGACCAGCGCATGACCGGTGGCGAAAAACCCGTCGGCGTAGCCGTATTGGGACTGGGCAACGTCGGCAGCCAGGTGGTGCACATCATCGGGGCCAGCGCCGCCGACCTGGCCGCCCGCATCGGCGCGCCGCTCCAACTGCGCGGCATCGCAGTGCGGCGGGTGGCCGCAGACCGCGGCGTGCCGATCGAACTGCTCACCGACGACGTCGACGCGCTGGTGTCCCGCGACGACGTCGACATCGTCGTCGAACTGATGGGACCGGTGGAACCGGCCCACAAAGCCATCCTGGGCGCCCTGGAAAAGGGCAAATCCGTCGTGACAGCCAACAAGGCGCTGCTCGCCCAGTCCACCGGCGAGCTGGCGCAGGCCGCCGAGCGCGCACACGTCGACCTGTACTTCGAAGCGGCTGTCGCCGGCGCCATCCCGGTAATCCGGCCCCTGACCCAGTCACTGGCCGGCGACACCGTGCTGCGGGTCGCCGGGATCGTCAACGGGACCACGAACTACATCCTCTCCGAGATGGACTCGACCGGAGCCGACTACGCGACCGCGCTTGCCGACGCCGGCGCGCTGGGATACGCCGAGGCCGATCCGACCGCCGACGTCGAGGGCTACGACGCCGCGGCCAAGGCCGCCATCCTGGCGTCGATCGCATTCCACACCCGGGTCAGCGCCGATGACGTCTACCGCGAAGGCATCACAAAGGTCACGCCCGCCGACTTCGCCTCGGCCCGTGCGCTGGGCCGCACGATCAAGCTGCTGTCGATCTGCGAGCGCATCACCACCGACAATGGACAACAACGAGTTTCGGCACGAGTGTACCCGGCGCTGGTGCCGCTGACGCACCCACTGGCGGCGGTGAACGGCGCCTTCAACGCCGTCGTCGTAGAGGCGGAGGCCGCGGGCCGGCTGATGTTCTACGGGCAGGGTGCGGGTGGCACGCCCACCGCATCCGCGGTGATGGGCGACGTGGTGATGGCCGCCCGCAACCGGGTGCAAGGCGGCCGCGGTCCGCGCGAATCCAAGTACGCCAAGCTGCCGATCTCGCCGATCGGATTCATCCCGACCCGCTACTACGTCAGCATGAACGTCGCTGACCGCCCCGGCGTATTGGCCACCGTGGCAGCCGAATTCGCCAAACGCGAAGTGAGCATCGCCGAGGTGAGGCAGGAAGGCGTCGTCGACGAGGGCGGACGGCGGATCGGTGCCCGCGTCGTCGTCGTCACCCACACCGCCACCGACGCGGCGCTTTCGGACACCGTCACCGCGCTGGCCGACCTCGACGTCGTGCAGAACGTGGCCAGCGTGCTGCGGCTGGAAGGAAACGGCGAATGAGCGCGACCCGAACCGGGGCCGCCACCCGCGTGCGGCGGTCAGTGCACCACCCATGGCCCGGAATCATCGCGGCCTACCGCGACCGGTTGCCGATCGGCGACAATTGGGCGCCGGTCACCCTGATGGAAGGCGGCACCCCGCTCATCCACGCGACCAGGCTTTCCGAACTGACCCGCTGCACAGTGCACCTGAAGGTCGAGGGCCTCAACCCCACCGGCTCGTTCAAAGACCGCGGCATGACCATGGCGGTCACCGACGCGCTCGCCCGTGGGCAGCAGGCCGTGCTGTGCGCGTCCACCGGAAACACCTCGGCATCGGCCGCCGCATACGCCGCCCGCGGCGGCATCACCTGCGCGGTGCTGGTGCCGCAGGGCAAAATCGCGATGGGCAAACTCGCGCAGGCCGTCATGCACGGCGCCAAGATCATTCAGGTCGACGGGAACTTCGACGACTGCCTCGAATTGGCCCGCAAAACCACCGCCGATTTCCCGACGGTCGCGCTCGTCAACTCGGTGAACCCGGTCCGCATCGAGGGCCAGAAGACCGCCGCGTTCGAAATTGTCGACGCGCTCGGCACCGCGCCCGACGTGCACTCACTGCCGGTCGGAAACGCGGGCAACATCACCGCGTACTGGCGGGGCTACACCGAATACCACCGCGACGGCCAGTCCGACCGGCTTCCGCGAATGCTCGGCACTCAGGC
>JAFARC010000058.1 GCA_019245755.1 Mycobacteriaceae bacterium
GCCCAGCTGCGTGCTGCGGCCGAGCAGGCTGCCCAGCAGCAGCCGCAGCAGGCAGCAGAACAGGAGCCACAGCCCACCGCACGGCGCGCCGCGGGCGGATCGGCGATGCAGCAGCTGCGCACGACGATGGGCGGATGAACCGCCCGAGGAGCCGCTGCCAGAGCGGTTGCGCGGGTGGCCGGCAGCTGTGCGCCACGACCCTCGCGGAGCGCAACCCTACCGAACCGCGTCCCCCAGCGCCGCCACGCAACCGGCACCCAACACGGCGGGATCGGCGCCGATTTCGTCGAGGCTGACGGTGCGTAGCGCCGCGCGGGGGGCGGCCGACACCCATTCGACCGCCACCTCCAACGGATGCACCGGGTCATCGACCGCGCCGACCACGCCCATCGGCACCGATAGCAGCGAGAGTTCCGGGCATGTCGGCGCGGCGTAGCTGGCGGCTTCCTCCATCGCGGCGGGCAGGTCCGGCCACTGGCCAAGCCATGACCGGGTGAGCTCGTCGGCCAGCCACACCGGGCTGGCGGCGCGCATTTGCGCGGTTGCTGCCACCAGCCCGTCGCGGCGCAGCGCGTGCGCTGACTGACGCGCCGCCAGCGCGGCCGGGGCCGACTCTGGTGAACCGGTCCATGCCGGCAGCGCGGCCAGCACCGCGAGCGCGTGGCCGGGATGCGACAGCGCCCATGCGGCGGCGACTGCCGCGCCGATCGACACCCCGCCCACGGCGATCGGCGCATGGCGCGCGGCGTTGTCCATGTCGGCCAGGTATCCGGCGATCAAGCCGGACGACCGCGGCGAGGCCGCGGCCACCACCGCCCCCAAGTCATGCAGCGCACCCGAAAACGCCCGGTAGACGTAGTCGTCGTCGGATCCGGTGCCGGGCAGCAGCACCGTGCATACGCCGCGCAGATCGACAGCCATCTAATGATGGTGCCTGGTTCGAAGCCCGATAGGTGGGGTAACCCATGACCGGCGTGGCGTATCAAACTCCACAGGTCTACCGTTGCGGAGCAGAGCGGATACAGCGAAGTGTCAGGAGGGGTCATGGCTACGGCCGAACGATATCTGCGCCGACTCACCCGTCGGCGGACAGAGGACCCTGAGCAACCCGAGGAGCTGTCCGCCGAGGCCGCCAGCACCGGTGCGCAGCGTGCGATCGATTGCCGGCGCGGGCAGGAGGTGACGATGGTCGGCACCCTGCGCAGCGTCGAGGCCAACGCGAAGGGCTGCGCGGGCGGCGTCAAGGCCGAGCTGGACGACGGCACCGACACCGTCACGCTGGTGTGGTTGGGACAGCGCAAGATTCCCGGGATCGACTCCGGACGCAAGCTGCGCGTACACGGCAGGCTCGGCAAGCTGGAGAACGGCGCGAAGGCCATTTACAACCCGCACTACGAGATCCAACGCTAGACACCGACCTGTGCCTCAAAACCGCAACGCCCCTCGGGCGCTGCTCGCCCAGATGGGCGGCATCAGCGGCCTGATCTACTCCTCGCTACCGGTGGTGGTGTTCGTGCCGGTGTCCACCGCGTTCGGCCTGATGCCAGCGATCGTCTCGGCGCTCGCCGTGGCGGCGCTGGTCCTGTTCTGGCGGCTGCTGCGCCGTGAATCGACTCAGCCCGCGGTGTCGGGTTTCGTTGGCGTCGCGGTCTGCGTCGCGATCGCCTACGTGGTCGGCAACAGCAAGGGCTACTTCCTGCTTGGCATCTGGAGTTCGCTGTTCTACGCCGCGCTGTTCATGGGTTCGGTGCTGGTGCGACGGCCGTTGGTGGGCTACATCTGGGGCTGGATCCACGACCACGACACCCGCTGGCGGCACGTTCGCGCGGCGATCAGGGCCTACGACATCGCGACGCTGATCTGGGTCCTGGTCTTCGTCTCGCGGTTCATCGTCCAGCACTACCTCTACGACATCGACCAGACCGGCTGGCTCGGCGTGGCGCGCATCGTCATGGGCTGGCCACTGACGGCGGCCGCCGCGCTGGCGACGTACTTCCCGATCAAGGCGGCCCAGCGCGCGATGTCGCAACCGTCACCGGTTGACCCCGACGACACCGACGCCGCCCCGAAACCCGGCCCCACAGCCGACCCGAACGCCGGCGAGAAAGACGAGAAACCGGCCGGCCACTAACGTTCCGGCCACTAACGTTGCGGGCGCAGCAACAACTGCCGCAGCTCGTCCTCCACGTCAGGCACCGCAACGAACACCAGCTCGTCGCCGCCCTCGAGCGGTTCATCGTCGGCCGGCACGATGACGCGCGATCCACGCAGAATCGTCATCAGCGCCGCGTCGCGGGGCAGCTCGAGTTTGCGCACCGGCCTGCCGCCCCACGGGGTGTCGTCGGGCAGCGTGATTTCCAGCAAATTGGCTTCGCCCTGGCGGAACTTCATGATGCGCACCAGGTCTCCGACAGCGACCGCTTCCTCGACCAGGGAGGCCAGCATCCGCGGGGTCGACACCGCGACGTCCACGCCCCACGCGTCGTCGAACAGCCACTCGTTGCGCGGGTCGTTGACGCGCGCCACCACCCGCGACACCGCGAACTCGCTTTTGGCCAGCAGGCTGACCACGACGTTGGCCTTGTCGTCGCCGGTGGCGGCGATCACGACGTCGAAGTCCTCGGTGTGCACCGATTCCAGCAGCGACAGTTCGCAGGCGTCGCCGAGGCGCCAGTGCGCAGCGGGGATCGCGTCGATGTCGATGTGATCCGGATTGCGCTCCAGCAGCGTCACCTCGTGCCCGTTCTCCAGAAGCTCACGGGCGATCGACCGACCCACGGCGCCGGCGCCGGCGATGGCGACTTTCATCGTTCCTCGATGTCCTCGCTTGGCGGCAGCGCCGCGATGGCGAGCGCTTCGGCGATGTGGCCGGCGATCGCGGCGACATAAACCTGGTCGCCGGCCTGAATGATGGTCTTCGAATCCGGAAGCAGGCCGGCGCCGAACCTGATCATGAACGCCACCCTCGCTCCGGTGCCGGCTTCCAACTCGGATGCCCGGTGCCCGATCCAGTCCTCGTGCAGCGCGACCTCGGTCACGCCGACATTGCCGGACGGGTCACGCCACTTGGTGGTCTCGCTTTCCCGCAGCAGCACATTGAGCAGCCGGTCGGTGGTCCACGGCACCGTCGCGACGGTTGGGATGCCGAGCCGTTCGTAGACCGCGGCCCGCTTGGCGTCGTAGATGCGTGCCACCACCCGCTCCACGCCGAACGTCTCGCGGGCCACCCGAGCCGAGATGATGTTCGAGTTGTCGCCAGAGGACACCGCCGCGAATGCGCCGGCCTCCTCGATGCCGGCGCGCATTAACACGTCGCGGTCGAAGCCCATGCCGAGCACGCGCTCGCCGGGGAAATCGGGAGACAGCCGGTGAAATGCGGTGGGATCCCGGTCGATGATGGCCACGTCATGGCCGATCCGGGCCAGGCTGTCGGCCACCGATGCGCCCACCCGCCCGCACCCCATCACCACTACGCGCACGTTGTCCTTCCCCCGCGCTTCACCTCGGCTGAAACCGCCCGGACAACGCTACAGCCAGCTCCGCGGTGGGCATAGTGTGGGCAGTCGTGGCCCAGCTATCCACCGCCGCGCGCCTGCTGCCGATCGGCGCCCCTTCGCCAGCGCCAGCCTGGCGCACCCGCTGCTGCACAACCGGGGTGCGCCTGCGTCCAATAGCCGCTTGCTGTTCATGGCTACCGTGATGGTGACTTCGGTGCGGTGGCAACGCGATTCGTCGCAACGGCTGGCGGCGTCGCACCCGCAGAGCGCACCGGGTGACGCCCGGCGCGGTTTCCCGGGGTGACCGGCGCGCCGGGACTGGTCTTGACCGTCGGTCCCCCGGCCAACGGCGGCAGTTGCGTGGCGCGACACGACGGCCGGGTGGTGTTCGTGCGCTACGCGCTGCCCGGTGAGCGGGTGCGGGTGCGGGTCACCGAGGAGCGCGGCTCGTACTGGCATGCCGCGGCGGTGGAGATCCTGCAACCGTCCGGGCACCGCATCCGGCCGCTGTGTCCGATCGCCGGCCCGGACGGCGCCGGCTGCTGCGATCTGGCGTTCGCGCAGCCCGCGGCCGCCCATGCGCTCAAGGGTGAGGTGGTGGCCAATCAGCTGGGCCGCCTTGGGGGCTACCAGTGGGCTCCCCGCGGCGGCCCGCGGGCCGAACCCGTCGGGTCGGGGGCGCCCGGTGGGTGGCGGACGCGGGTGCGGCTCGCCGTGGGCACCCAAGAAGCCCCCGAAGCCGGCCGCGCCGGGTTTCACCGCTACCACAGCGCCGAGCTGGTCACCGACCTCAACTGCGCACAGCTGCCCACGGCCATGCTGTCCGGGCTGGCCGACCGGCATTGGCCCCCGGGCGCCGAACTGCACGTTGTGCTCGACGACGCCGGCGACCGCCACGTCACCTGCACGGGTCCCGGCCAATGCAAACCGGTGGTCGTCGAGGGCAACCACCTGGCGCGGCAGCGGGTGGGTCGGCGTGAGTGGCGCGTCCCGGTGACCGGCTTCTGGCAGGCGCACCGCGAGGCCGCCGGCGTCTACAGCCGGCTGGTGGCTGACCTGGCCCACCTGACGCCCGGGATGACGGCGTGGGATCTCTACGGCGGCGCGGGGTTGTTCGCGGCGGTGCTGTCCGACGCGGTCGGGCCGAGCGGCCGGGTGCTGACGGTCGACACGTCGCGGGCGGCGGCGAAGGCGGCGCGCCAAGCACTGGCCGACCTGCCACAGGTCAAGGTTCTCAACGACTCGGTGCGGCGCGTGCTGGCCGCAAGCCGCCGCGGCGCCGACGTCGCGGTCCTCGACCCGCCGAGGTCGGGGGCCGGCGCCGCGGTGATCGAGTTGCTGGCCGCCGCGGGTGTGCCCAGGGTGATCCACATCGGCTGCGAAGCGGCGTCGTTCGCCAGGGACGTGGGGCTTTACCTCGGTCGCGGGTATGGCGTCGAGGTGCTGCGGGTCTTCGACTCGTTCCCGCTGACGCACCACGTGGAGTGTGTCGCCGTGCTGGCCCGGTAGCGGTTCGCATTACCGTCGATACACTGGCTGGATGCTTGAACAGATCCGCGGTCCCGCAGATCTGCAACGCCTTTCTCAACAGCAGCTGAGCGAGCTCGCCGAGGAGATTCGGCAGTTCCTGATCCACAAAGTCGCTGCTACCGGCGGCCATCTAGGGCCCAACCTTGGTGTGGTCGAGCTCACGCTGGCGTTGCATCGGGTGTTCGATTCACCGCACGACCCGATCGTCTTCGACACCGGCCATCAGGCTTATGTACACAAGATGCTGACCGGCAGGTGCCAGGACTTCGACACGCTGCGCAAGAAGGGCGGCCTGTCCGGCTATCCGTGCCGCACCGAAAGCGAGCACGACTGGGTCGAGTCCAGCCACGCGTCCGCGGCACTGTCGTACGCGGACGGGCTGGCCAAGGCGTTCCTGCTGACCGGCCACCGCAACCGTCACGTGGTGGCGGTCGTCGGCGACGGCGCGCTGACCGGCGGCATGTGCTGGGAGGCGCTGAACAACATCGCCACCGCCGGCCGGCCGATCGTGATCGTGGTCAACGACAACGGCCGAAGCTACGCCCCGACCATCGGCGGTTTCGCCGACCACCTGGCCGTGCTACGGCTGCAGCCGGGCTACGAGCGGCTGCTAGACAGCGGCCGCCGGGCGATCCGGGGCATACCGGTGATCGGCGAGCTGTGCTATCACGCGGTGCACAGCGTCAAGGTGGGCCTCAAAGACGCGCTGGCACCGCAGGTGCTGTTCACCGACCTCGGGCTGAAGTACGTCGGCCCGATCGACGGCCACGACGAGCACGCGGTGGAGGCGGCGCTGCGCCACGCTCGCGGCTTCGAGGCGCCGGTGATCGTGCACATGGTCACCCGCAAGGGCATGGGCTACCCGCCGGCGGAGAACGACGCGGCCGAGCAGATGCACTCCACCGGGGTGATCGACCCGCTGACCGGGATGGCCACCGCGGTGGCGGCGCCGGGCTGGACGTCGGCGTTCTCGGAGGCACTGGTCGCCTACGGCGCCAAGCGCCGCGACATCGTCGCGATCACCGCCGCGATGCCGGGGCCCACCGGCTTGAGCGGGTTCGGGGAGCGGTTCCCGGACCGGCTGTTCGACGTTGGCATCGCCGAACAACACGCCATGACGTCCGCGGCCGGCCTCGCGATGGGCGGGCTGCACCCGGTCGTCGCGATCTACTCGACGTTCCTGAACCGGGCCTTCGACCAGATCATGATGGACGTGGCGCTGCACAAGCTGCCGGTCACGATGGTGCTCGACCGGTCCGGCATCACCGGCAACGACGGCCCCAGCCACAACGGCATGTGGGACCTGTCGATGCTGGGCATCGTGCCCGGGATGCGGGTCGCCGCGCCGCGCGACGCCACCCGGCTGCGCGAGGAACTCGGCGAGGCGCTCGACGTCGATGACGGCCCGACTGCCATCCGGTTCCCCAAAGGCGATGTCGGCGAGGACGTTCCGGCGCTGAAGCGCCAACACGGCGTGGACGTGCTGGCGATTCCGGCGCCCGGGCTCTGCGACGAGGTGCTGCTGGTGGCAGTCGGCCCGTTCGCGGTGATGGCGCTGGCCGCGGCCGAGCGACTGCGCAATCAGGGCATCGGCGTGACCGTCGTCGACCCGCGCTGGGTGCTGCCGGTGCCCGACGCGATCCCCGCGCTGGCGGCGTCACACAAGCTGGTGGTCACGCTGGAGGACAACGGCGTGCGCGGCGGCGTCGGTTCCGCGGTGTCGGCGGCCCTGCGGCGCGCCGAGCTCGACGTGCCGTGCCGCGATATCGGGATACCGCAGCAGTTCCTGGCTCAGGCGTCGCGTAAGGAACTGCTTGCCGACGTCGGCCTGACCGACCAGGACGTGGCCCGCCAGATCACCGGCTGGGTCGCCGCGCTGGGCACCCCAGAAGCGGACCCCGCCGTCCGCGAGCAGATCGACTGACCGGCAGGTTAGCGTCCACCATCGTGGGCGGGTCCCGTGCGCTGACATCGTTGAGACCCGACAAGATTGAATTAACGATCCCGAGCCGGGTCTCGAGGCGAAGCCGCGCGCCGTCCGGGCTCACTGGGCCTGCTGGTGGGCGTAGCGGTGGTGGATGTGCGGCGACGGCGAGTACCCGGGCAGGCCATTGCGGCCCGGGTCGGCGTCCGGCGCATGGGTGACGGTGTGCGGTTGCGTGGGTGCGGCGCCGGTATCGGCGTGCCCGGCCGCCGCGGCGCCCACGGCGCCCGCTGTGATCGCGCCGACGGTCAGGGCGCCGACGACCAGGCGGCGCAGCAGGGTGTTGATCGCTGGTGTGTTCATGACACCAATGCTGGCCCGAACGCCGCAGGCGCAGTAGGCGTCTCGCCCTTGTGAGGCCACAAGTCACACTTGTGGCCAAAACAGGTTCTAGATGCCGATCAGCGGTGCGCTCCAGCGCACCCGGGTGCCCCCGGACGGCGGCGACGAGACTTCGCAGCTGCCACCGACTTGCTCGGCGCGCCGACGTAGGTTGCCCAGCCCGCTTCGACGCTGGTTGTCGGCCGGGATGCCCTGGCCGTTGTCGACGACGTCGATGATCAGGTCGTCCTCGACGGAGACCTCGATGCGCAGCGTCGTGGCCCCGGAGTGTCGCAGCGTGTTGCTGATGGTTTCGCTGATCACCGCCTCGGCGTGTTCGGCCAGTTCGGAGCTGACGGCGGTCATCGGGCCCGATAGCTGCAACGTTGTTGTGATGTCCCGGTTTTCGGTCAGCTCACGCACCACGTCGTGAATGCGCTGCCGTAGCACCGGGCCGATGCGTGACGGTGACTGCAGCTTGAAGATGGTGGCGCGAATGTCGTCGATGGTGCTCTGCAGGGTGTCCAGGGTGCGGCCCAGCCGTTGAGTGACCTCCGGGGACCGTGATCGCGCGATGGTTCCCTGCAGATCCATGCCGGCGGCGAAGAGCCGCTGAATCACGTGGTCGTGCAGGTCGTGCGCGATGCGCTCCCGGTCGGCCAGCAGCGTCAGCTCCCGTGCGCGGTCGCGTGCGGCGGTGAGGGTCAACGCGATCGCGGCGTGGTCGGCGAAGTCGCTGACCAGGTCGAGATAGCCGCTGTCGAATGGCGGCCGCTGGGCATTGCGGGCGACGGCGATGACGCCGAGGACCGTGTCGCGGGCCCGCAGCGGCATCACGATCGCCGGGCGTTCGCCCACGTCGGTGAACGCGGCGATCGGATGGCGGAAAGACTCGGTGATCAGCGGCGCGCCGGACCGGAACACGCCACCGGTGGTCGACCCGTCGACCGGCACGCATTGGCCGACGACCTGCTCGGCGTTGATGCCGACCGCGGCGGACACGATGAGCGTGTCGATCTCGTCGGCGGCCTGGTCGGCGTCGGTCGGGACGAGCACGATCGCCTGCTCGGCGTCGGTCAGCTCCCGCGCGCGGTCCACGATCAACTGCAGCGGGCGCAGGTTCGGGTGGATCTCGGCCAGCAGCGCGGTGGTGATCTCCCGGCTCGCCTTCGTCCATTTCGCCGACGTGCGCACCCGCTCGAACAGCTGGGCGTTGTCGATCGCGAACGCGGCTGCCGACGCCAGCGCGCGGGCGGCGGTCTCGTCGGATTCGCTGAACGGATGTGATTCCGCGCCGGCCAGGTAGAGGCTGCCGAAGACTTCACCGCGGATGGTGATCGGCGCCCCGAGAAAGGCACGCATCGGCGGGTGGTGCGCCGGGAAGCCGACGGTCGCGGGGTGGGTGCTCAGGTCGTCGAGGCGCACCGGGTTGGTTTGGTTGAGCAGCAGGCCGAGCAGGCCCTTGCCGACGGGAAGCCGCCCGATCTGCCCGACCGTCTCGGCGTCGATTCCGGCATGCAGGAACTCGGCGAGGGCCCCATCCGGGCCGCGCACGCCCAGCGCGCCGTATTGGGCGCCGGTCAGCCTCATCGCGGCGGTGATGGTGCGGCGCAGCGTGGTGTTCAGGTCCAGATCCGACCCGATGTCGACGACGAGTTCGAGCAACCGTTCCATCTGGTCGCGGGCCGCCAACAGCTCGTCCAGGTGCTGGTGCATCTGCTCGACCAGCCCTCGCCTGCCGAGCCGGGCAAATGCACTATCCTCGTCGCTCGCCATCGCCCCCGTCCTTCGCGGCAAACTCGGCGCCCGCAACTCTACGCCAGCGCCGCCGCGAGCACCGGCCCGACCACCAAACGCTGCCACGGCCGCGCGCCCCGTTCGGCCAGGACCGCGTCGATGGCCGCGGCTATGTCGTCGGCCCCCTCCCAATCCCAACACAGCCGGCGCACCAGCTCCGGCGCCAGGAGGTTCTCGCTCGGAACCCCGATCCGATGGGAAAGCTCGGCCAGCGCGGCCCGGGCCGCCTCCAGCCGGGCGGCCGCTTCCGGCTTGCGGCGGCTCCACCGGGACACCGGCGGTGGGCCGTTCTGCGGGTCCGGCAATGCGGGTGGCTCCGGGTTCTCGCGGCCCCGCGCGAGCGCGGCCAGCCACACGTCGGCGTGGCGACGCTGGCGCGAGCCGCCGAACACTGGCAGAGCGGTCAGGTCCTCGACGGTGCTCGGGTCGGCGACGGCCGCGTCGACGATCGCGGAGTCGGGCAGGATCCGACCGGGCGCGATGTCGCGACGACGCGCGATCCGGTCCCGCGCAGTCCACAGTTCGCGCACCTCGGCCAGCCCGCGGGCGCTGCGCACCTTGTGGATGCCCGACGTCCGGCGCCACTGGTCGCGCCTGGTCGGAGTCGGATCCAGCGACCGTAGGTGTTCGAACTCCTGCGCGGCCCACTCGGCCTTGCCCTGCTCAGCGAGCACCGCGGCGATCGCGGCCCGCAGCTCGATGAGCACCTCGACATCCAGCGCTGCATAGTTCAGCCACGCCTGCGGCAACGGCCGCTTGGACCAGTCCGCCGCGCCGTGCCCCTTGGCCAGGCCGAGCCCGAGCAACCGTTGCACCATCGCCGCGAGATTCACCCGGTCGTAGCCGGCCAGCCGGCCCGCCAGCTCGGTGTCATACAGCGCCGGCGGTCGCATCCCCACCTCGGCCAGACATGGCAGATCCTGGTCGGCGGCATGCAGGATCCATTCGTCGCCGGCCAGTACCTCGGCGATCGGGCGCAGCGACACCACCGGATCCCCGCCGCCGCTGACCGGGTCCACCATGACCGTGCCCGCCCCGGCCCGGCGGATCTGGATCAGATACGCGCGCCCCGAATACCGGAATCCCGACGCGCGTTCCGCGTCGACCGCGAACGGCCCGTGCCCGGCGGCCAGACGTTCCGCGGCAGCGGCGATTTGGTCGTCGTAGATGGTCAGCTCGGGCACGCCTTCGGCCGGTTGCAGCAACGGCGTCGGCTCGGGCGCCTCCGGCTCGGATGCCTCGGCCGTCATCTCACGCGCGGGACCGCGAACCGAGGTCGGTCACCCCCGCCGGCGGTAGGCCCGCCGCGTGCTCGAGGACCTCGCAGAACGCCTGGACGTGCGTCCCCAGCTCTGGGGTGAGCGCGGTCCACGATGCGCGCAGTTCGAGTTGGTTCGCGCGCGGCGGCCCCGCGATGTCGCCGTAGCGCACGGAGGTGGTCGCGGTGACGGTGCCCCCGAGCGCGGTCGCCTGCCCGGGCCGCGAGGCCAGCGCGTCCACCAGCCAGCTCCAGGCCACTTCGGGCAGCAGGGGATCGACTGCCTCGCTGGCGTCGAGGTCGGCCTGTACGTAGGCGACCAGCCGCATCGTGCCGTCCCAGGCTTCGGCGCCCTCCGGGTCGTACAGCAGGATCAGTCGGCCGAACGCGTCACCCTCCGACCGTTCCGGCACGATGTCGGTCTCCGGGTGGCGCACCTCCGCGCCCAGGGCGTAGCTGTACGGCGCCAGCCGCTGCGGCGGCCGGATCGGCCCGAGCTCGATCTCCGGGCGCACGACGGCCGCGTTCATCGCCGTCACGGCCGCGCGGAACGGAGCCGGCTCACCGGAGGTCACCCTTGGACGCTAGCCCATTTACCCCGACGCGGCCTAAGGCGCGCCGACAATTGCGCCCATGGCAGCATGGGGGTCGAAATGAACCGCCGTGACCTGCCCGAAGCCCCATATCTGGCGGCGGCGACCGGCCGCAAACCACAGCGCGTGCCGGTGTGGTTTATGCGGCAGGCCGGCCGTTCCTTGCCCGAATACCGGGCCCTCCGCGCCCGCCACGGCATGCTCGCGGCCTGCTTGGACCCGGAGCTGGTCTGCGAGATCACGCTGCAGCCGGTGCGCCGCCACGACGTCGACGCCGCGATCCTGTTCTCCGACATTGTGGTGCCGCTGCGCGCCGCCGGCATCGCGCTGGACATCGTGCCCGACGTCGGCCCGGTCATCGAACATCCCGTGCGCACGGCCGCCGCGGTCGCGCACCTGAAAAACCTGGCCGCCGAACAGGTCTCCCCGGTCGGTGAAGCCGTCGCCATGCTGGTGCGCGAGCTCGGCGACGTCCCGCTGATCGGCTTCGCCGGCGCTCCGTTCACGTTGGCGTCGTATCTGGTGGAGGGCGGCCCGAGCAAGCATCACGAACGCACCAAGGCGATGATGCTGGGCGAACCGCAGACCTGGCACGCGTTGATGGCCGCGCTGGCCGATCTGACCATCGCGTTCCTGCAGGTGCAGATCGACGCCGGGGTCGACGCCCTACAGGTGTTCGACTCGTGGGCCGGCGCGTTGTCGCTGGCCGACTACCGCCGGTACGTGCTGCCGCACAGCGCGCGGGTGTTCGGCACCCTGGCGCCGGCGGGCATCCCGATGACCCATTTCGGGGTCGGCACCGCCGAACTTCTCGGTGCGATGTCAGCGGCCGGCGCGACCGTGGTCGGTGTCGACTGGCGCACGTCGCTGGTGGACGCCGCCACCCGCGTGGAACGCGCCCGGGCGCTGCAGGGCAATCTGGACCCGGTGGTACTGCTGGCCGGCTGGCCGGTCGTGGCCGATCAGGTGCGCCGGGTCGTCGACGACGGCCGGCGCGCAGTCGACGCCGGCGCGGCTGGCCACATCTTCAACCTCGGCCACGGCGTGCTGCCCGACACCGACCCCGACATCCTCACCGAGGTGGTGTCGCTGGTGCACAGCCTATGAGCCGCGCGACGAGCGCGAAGAGCCGAGAATACCGCTACTGCGTTGTCGGCGGCGGAATTTCCGGTCTCAGCGCCGCCTACCGGCTGCGGGTGGTGGCCGGCGCGGCGGCCCGCATCGCGGTGTTCGACCCAGCCGACCGGCCCGGCGGCATCCTGCACACGATCCGGCTGGCCGGCCAGCCGATCGACGTCGGCGCGGAGGCGTTCGTGGCGCGCCGCCCCGAAGTGCCGGCGCTGCTCGCCGAGCTGGGGATGGCCGACATGCAAGTCGACACCACCGGGGTGCGCCCTTTGGTCTATGCCGGCGGCGACCTGCACCCGCTGCCGGCGGGCACGGTGACCGGCATCCCGGCCCGCGCCGAGTCGCTGACCGGGCTGGTCGACGACGCGGCGGTGACATACGTCGCCAACGAGCCCACCCGCCCGCTGACCTGGGCGGCGGGCGCCGATCCCCCCGTCGCCGAGGTGGTGGGTGACCGGTTCGGCCCCGACGTGGTGGCCCGTTCGGTGGATCCGCTGCTGGCCGGGGTTTATGCCGGCTCGGCGGCCACCATCGGCCTGCGTTCGGCGGCACCGGGTGTGGCCGCCGCACTGGACCGCGGCGCGAAGAGCCTCACCGAAGCCGTCCGCGAGGCGCTGCCAGCGCCGGCCGCCGGGCCGGTCTTTCGCGCCGTCGGCGGCGGCTATCAGTTGCTGGTCGACGAACTGCTGCGGCGCAGCCGCGCCGAGTGGTTCCGCGCCGCGGTGACCACCCTGCGGCGCGAGTCCGGCGCCTGGGCACTGACCGACGACCACGACAACAGCTGGCGCGCCGACGCGGTCGTCGTCGCGGTGCCGGCGCCGCGGCTGGCGTCGCTACTGGCCGACTGCGCGCCGGCGGCCGCCGCGGCAGCCGCCGAGATCTTGGTCGCGTCGTCGGTCGTGGTGGCCCTTGCGGTGCCCCCGGACACGCCGCTGCCGGAGCGGTCCGGTGTGCTCGTCGCGAGCGGAGAACCAGTGCACGCCAAGGCGATCACGCTTTCGAGCCGCAAATGGGGCGCTGGTGACGGTCCGCAGCTGCTGCGGCTGAGCTTCGGCCGCTTCGGCGACGACGTGGCCCGCACCGGCGGCGACGAGCAGCTGCGGAACTGGGCGGTCGAGGACCTCGTCAGCGTGTTCGGTGTGACCGTCGACCCGGTCGAGTTTCACGTGCAGCGCTGGATCGACGCGATGCCGCAGTACGGGCCCGGCCATCGCGGACTCGTCGCGCAGATCCGGGCCGACCTGCCCGAGACCGTTGTGCTGGCGGGCAACTACCTCGACGGCATCGGGGTGCCGGCGTGCGTCGCGTCGGGCACCGCCGCGGCGGCGTCGCTGGCCACCTCGCCCGTGGCACGATAGCGGTATGGCCCGACTGGATTACGACTCGCTCAACGCCGCGGTGCGCTACCTGATGTTTTCGGTGTTCGCGGTGCGGCCCGGCGCCCTCGGTGAGGACCGCGACGCGATGGTCGACGAGACCGCCACGTTCCTCAAGCAGCAGGAGGGCAGCGGCGTCGTGGTGCGCGGCCTCTACGACGTGGCCGGACTGCGCGCCGACGCCGACTTCATGATCTGGACGCACGCCGACCGGGTGGAGGCGCTGCAGGCCACCTACGAAGACTTCCGGCGCACCACGGCGCTGGGCCGCGCCAGCACCCCGGTGTGGAGCAGCGTGGCCCTGCACCGGCCGGCCGAGTTCAACAAGAGCCACATCCCGGCGTTTCTGGCCGGCGAGGAGCCCGGCCACTACGTCTGCGTATATCCGTTCGTGCGGTCGCTGGACTGGTATCTGTTGCCCGACGACGACCGCCGCCGGATGCTGGCCGAACACGGCATGGCCGCCCGCGCCTACAAGGACGTGCGCGCCAACACGGTGCCGGCGTTCGCCCTGGGCGATTACGAGTGGATCCTGGCCTTCGAAGCGCCCGAGCTGCACCGCATCGTCGATCTGATGCGCGAGCTCCGCGCCACCGAGGCTCGTCGGCACACCCGCGCGGAGACACCGTTTTTCACCGGCCCCCGGGTGCCCGTCGAGCAGCTCGTCGAGCGGCTGCCATGACCGCTCCGGTCGACCCGACCCGCTTCGAGGAGTTGTATCGCGACGACCGGACGTCACATGGTTTGCCCGCCGCGACGCCGTGGGACATCGGCGGCCCACAGCCGGTGGTTCAACAGCTCGTCGCGCTGGGCGCGGTCAAGGGTGAAGTGCTCGACCCGGGCACCGGTCCGGGACACCATGCGATCCATTACGCGTCCAAGGGGCTGGCGAGCACCGGCGTGGACGCGTCGCCGGCGGCGATCGAGCGCGCCCGCAGCAATGCTCGGCGCGCCGGGGTGTCGGTGAACTTCCAGGTCGCTGATGCGACGAAGCTGACCGACCTGCAGGGCCGGTTCGACACGGTCGTCGACTGCGCCTTCTACCACACCATGAGCACCGACCAGGTGCTGCAGAAGGCGTATCTGCAGGCGCTGCACCGCGCCACCAAGCCGGGAGCGCGGCTGTTCATGTTCGAATTCGGCGACCACAACGTCAACGGGCTCATCGGCCCGCGCGCCATTGCCGAACAGCACTTCCGGGAGTTGCTTCCGGCCGCCGGTTGGCAGATCACCTATCTGGGCCCGACCACCTACCAGATCAACATCAGTGTCCAGGCTTTCGAGCAGATGCTGGCCCGCAATCCTGACATGGCCGAGAACATCCGACCGATGCTGGAGCGGTTCAAGATCATCGAACCGCTGTTGGTCGACGGCCGCGCGCATGCCCCGTTCTGGGCGGTGCACGCCACCCGCGTCGACTGAGTGCGCTCAGGACGTCGGCACTAGGCGCAGCGAGATCGAGTTGATGCAGTAACGCTGGTCGGTGGGAGTCGGGTAGCCCTCGCCGGAGAACACGTGCCCGAGATGGCTGTGGCAGTTGGCGCACAGCACTTCCACCCGGTGCATCCCGAGTGAGTCGTCGGGCCGCAGAATCACCGCGTCCGAGCGCGAAGGGTCGAAAAACGATGGCCACCCGCAATGGGATTCGAATTTCTCGGTGCTGCGGAACAACTCGGCGCCGCAGGCCCGGCACTGGTATACACCTTCGGTCGTGGTGTCGGTGTATTCCCCGGTGAACGGACGCTCGGTGCCGGCCCGGCGCAACACGGAGAACTCCTCGGGGCTGAGCTTTTCGCGCCATTCGTCGTCGGTCAGCTCGAGTGTGGGCCGCTGCGGCGTCATACGCTTACGCTAGCCCGCTGCTCCCTGGGCGTCATCCACGCCGGATCGATCCCGGCGTCGAGCCGGTTCTCCGCCTTGGCGTCCAGATAGCGGAAGTACAGCACGGCGAACACGACGACGAGCAGCAGCGACCAGCCCCACGTCACCTTGAGGTACTCCAGCGCGCGGCCGGTCCCCGGCCAGCGCCACATCAGCCAGCGGTCGGCGGTCATGAACCCGTAGATCGCCAGCCATGCCGGCCAGTTGCGGATCACCGAGTTCGGCAGCACCACGGTCATCAGGAACGGGAACAGCATCATCGAGTAATAGGCCTGGCCCAGCGACAGCACCAGAAACGACCACACCAGCAACACGCCCGACGAGGTCGTGAACCACAACAGCCGGTCGCGGGTGCGGCAATAGCGGTACAGCAGCCACAGCGACACGACCGCCAGCACCGTGAACACCACACGCAGGAACACGATCAGCCACATCGGCAACCCGTAGTACACCCCGTTGCCCAAAATTGAGCTGTTGAAGTAGTCGCGGGTGGAGAAGATGTAGGGCAGCGTGCGGGTGACGAAGTCCAGCGGGTCGCTGACCAGCGGCCACGCCGCCACGTTGAACACCAGCGGCACCAGGACCGCGGTGACCAGGGCCCGCCACTGCCGGTTGAGCAACGGCAGCAACAACAGCGGCGCCAGCACCGGCTTGACCGTCAGCGATAGTCCGATCGCCACCCCCGCCCACCACTGGTGGCCGGTCTTGCCGTCGAGCAGCCAGCAGAAGAACAGCACCTCCAGCAGCAGGATGCAGCCGTTGACGTTGCCGAACACCAGGGTGTTGATCACGCTCTCGGTGCAGAACATCGCCACCAGCAGAGCGGGCATCGCCACCGAGGTGATCCCGAAGCCGAACAGCCGCACCAGGAAGTAGGCCGCCACCACGATGGCCGCCGTGTTGATCACCACGAACCAGTTGTGTGACGCGAAGACCGGCAGGTAGCCGAACGGTGCCATCAGCAGGGTGCCGCCGGGCGGGTACAGGTAATGCGGGTCGACGTAGTCGAAGTGCTCGTTGTAGATGGCCCAGCCGCGCCTGAAGTTGGACACCGCGCGGTACACCGGCCCGAAGTCGTCGGTGATGTAGCCGTTGGTCATCAGTACGTAGCTGCGGTGGATGATCAGCATGACCGCCAGCGGCCACAGGATCGACCGCAGCACGTGCGGGGCGCTGGGCGCGCGGGTGGGGGCACGGAACGCGGCGAGAACGGCGGCGCGGGTCGAATCCGTCGAATCTGGTGGCGTCACGAGCGCACCGTACACCGCCGGCGCGACCGCCAAGCTTAGGCGGGGCAGTAGGTGTCTGTCGGGGGCAGGTTGCCGCTGTCCAGGTAGCCGATCAGCGGCGGCACCGCGCATGGCGTGTACACGCTGGCGCCGTGGCCGATGCCCTGCCACACCACCCGCTTGCTGGCCATCCCGGCGTTGATGACCGTGGCCGCCACCGCGTTGACACCGTCGGAGCCGACCACCGGGTCGTACAGCCCGCCCAGCAGCAGCGCGTTGACCTTGAGGTTCTTCGGCTCCGGCGGCGCGGTGCCGCTGGGCCAGTCCAGGCATTTGACCAGGTTCAGCGCGCCGACGACACCGAACTCCGGGTACAGCTTGCCCCATGCGACGACGAGCTCGCGGACCCGGTCCGGGGTGGGGCGGTTCAGTGAATCGCTGCAGCTGCCGACGAACTGCCCGTCGGTCTGTCGGGTGGACTGCGCCTGGTTGATCAGGCTGTTGAGTGGGTTGGCGTCGCCGGACCGCGCCGCCGCGAGCGCGCCGGCCAGCGCATTGGTGCTCGACACCCGGTCGCCGGTCGGGAACGCCAGCGCGTTGCTGATCGCGTCGGCCACCGCGGCCGCCGACGCGCCGCCGGGACCGTGCCCGGCCCGGGCGTCGGCGAGCAGCGCGTCGACCGCACCCTTCGGGTCGGGGCCCAGCGGGCAGTTCGCCGCCGCGCACTGGCTGGCGAACGCGTCGAGTGCGGCCTGCTGGCCCTTCACCTGCTGCTCGGCGGCGGCCTCGGCGGCGATGCCGGTCGACAGCGGCGAGTCCAGGATCAGTCGGGCGACCTTGTTCGGGTGCAACCCGGCGTATGCCAACGCCACCTGGGCGCCGTTGCCGATACCCATCAGCGCCAGCGCGGGAACGTCCCAGGTACTGCGTAGCCGTTCGATGTCGTCGGCGGCGTGGGAGTTGTCGTAGGCCGAGTCGCCGGGCGCGATCGTGTCGGTGCAGTTCGTCGTCGCGGTCATCGTGATCGCCCCCAGGTTGGCGACCGGGTCGTCACCGGACTCGAACTGCGCCTGATTCTGCATCTCGGTGCGGTCGGAGGCGTCGCGGCAGTCGAGGGCCGCCGACATGCCCATGCCGCGCCGGTCCACCGCGACGATCGGGTGGCTGCGCAGCACGTCGGCGCCGGCCCGCGACAGCCACACCGGCAGTTGCAGCGACGACGGCAGGTCGGAGCCGGTGGTGAACACCAGCGGGCCCGCGTCCGGGGGCGTCTCCGACGAGTGGGCGCGGACCACTCCGATGGTCAGTGTGCCGTTGGCGCCGTTGATCGGGTCGAGGTCGGCGTCGTAGGTCGCGCAGTCCAGCGTGACTCCGGGCGGACCGGGATCGCCGGCGTCGCCGAACTCCTTGGCCGTGCAATCTTTCCAGGCCAGGTCGTTCTTGGGCGCGGTGATTGGCGCGGGTCCGCTCGGTTTGGGTGCCGTTGTGCTGGGATGGGCGAGGTGGGCCGAATTCGCCGCGTAGTGCGGGTTGGCCGCCAGCCCCGGCGCACAGCCGGCCAGCAAAGCGCTCACCGCGACGAAGGTGAGCCGACGCGCCGCGAGCATGGTGCCCAGACTAGCGACTGGTGTCACGTGCCCCGGGAAAAGAGCTGGTAGAGGTAACCGTCCTGGTCGGTCACCAGGTGCGCCGCCCGCAGCCGGGTCATCACCGATGCCTCGCAAGCCGCGATCCGCATGGCACCGCCGCCGACCAGCACCGGCGCGGTGGTCAGGGCCAGCTGGTCGAGCAGGCCCGCCGCGATGATCTGCCCGAGCAGATTTGGGCCGCCCTCGCACAACACCCGGTACAGGCCGCGCCGCGCCAGCTCGGCCAGCACCGCTGTCGGGTCGACGACGATGGGGTCGGCCGTCGACGCGTCCAGCACGGCCGCGCGGCCGTGCAGCCGGTCGCGGGTGGCCACGAAAGAGGCGGTGGTGGTGAAGATCAGCGGCGGTGTTTCGGTGCGCATGAACAACCGGCTGTCGGGTTCCAGCGCGCCCGAGGCGGTGATCACGGCGATCGGCGGGACCTCACGCTGTCCCCGGGCCTGGCGGCGTTGCCGCGCGGCGACCGACAGCTGGGCGCCGGAGTAGTTCTCGGCGCGGACGGTCCCGGCGCCCACGAGCACCACGTCGGCGACTTCGCGCATCACCTTGAACAGCGTCCGGTCACCCGGCCCGGCCAGCCCGCCCGCGCGGCCGTCGAGCGTGGCGGCGCCGTCCAGGCTCGCGATCATGTTGGCCCGCACCAAGCAGCGCGACAGCTCGCCGGGGTATTCGTAGAGCTGCGCCAGCTCGGCGATGTCGCAGTCGCGGACCGAGCCCACCAGGGTGAACTGCGTCGCGGCGGCCTCGTCGGTCACAGCAACGATTGCAGCACGTCGCTACAGTGCGAGCATGACCCGCCCCGCCCGCCTGGTGGATCGCCATCCCACGGTGTCCAAGGAGCGGCTCATCGCCCAGCTCGTGCCGCCGCCCACCTTCGCGCAGGTGAGTTTCGAAAACTATCACCCCGATCCGGCCGAACCGACCCAGGCGGCGGCGGTGCGAGCCACCCGGGAGTTCGCCGGCGTGGCGGTGCGGCGCCGGGCCGGCAGGAAACGGTTTTTCGCCAGGCCGGCGGTGCTGCCCGGGGTGGGTCTTTACCTCGACGGCGGCTTCGGCGTCGGCAAGACCCACCTGCTGGCTTCGCTGTATTTCGCGTTGCCCGAGGACCCGGGACATCCCCGGGCGTTCGCCACATTCGGCGAACTGACGCAGCTGGCCGGGGTTTTCGGCTACGTCGAGTGCATTGACATGCTGTCCGACTACACCGTGGTCTGCGTCGACGAATTCGAGCTGGACGATCCGGGCAACACCGTGCTGGTGTCGCGGTTGCTGTCGGAGCTGGTCGCGCGCGGGGTCTCGATCGCGGCGACGTCGAACACGCTCCCGGAGCAACTGGGTGAGGGGCGTTTCGCCGCCGAGGACTTCCTGCGCGAAATCAACATGCTCGCAGCCATTTTCACCACGGTGCGGATCGACGGCCCCGACTACCGGCACCGCGACCTGCCGCCGGCGCCGGAGCCGCTGACCGATGCGGACATCCGCCTCAGGGCCGCCGAAACCGACGGTGCGACGATCGACGACTTCGACGCGCTCTGCGCCCATCTGGCGACCATGCACCCGTCGCGCTTCCTCTCGCTGATCGAGGATGTGCGCGCGGTCTTCCTGACCGGGGTGCACCGCATCGACGACCAGAACGTCGCGCTGCGGCTGGTCGCGCTGACCGACCGGCTCTACGACGCCGGCATCTCGGTGGCGGCCTCCGGCGCCAAACTCGACACCATCTTCAGCGACGAGATGCTGGCCGGGGGTTTCCGCAAGAAGTATCTGCGCGCCACATCCCGGCTGCTGGCGCTGACCGGTCAGAGCGCCCGCACCATCACGTAGTCGTTTTCGATATGTGCGCCCACCCGAAAGGTCCTGGTGCCGTTGATCGTGAAGCCGTGCTTGGCGTAGAAGCGCTGGGCCCGCAGGTTGTGCTGGTTCACCCCCAGCCACACGCTCTTGGCCGCCATGCCGTCGGCGTGCTTGACGGCGCTGTCCATCAGGGCCGCCGCGATGCCCGCACCGCGGCTGTGGGGCAGCACGTACATCTTCGACAGCTCCACGGTGTGACGGGCCCGCACCGCCGACCGGACGTCGGGGTCGCCGATCGTTTCATGAATCAGCATGGCATACCCCACGATTCGGCCGTCCTCGGTCGCAGTGAGCACCACCCGGTCCGGGTCGGCGAGGTATTCGCTGAAACGCGCGGCGGACAGGTTGGCGTCGATGAATGCCGCGATGTCCTCCGGAGTCGATGACGGCGGGCAGGCCAGGGGGAAGGTGCGCGCGGCCACGGCGGCCAGTTCCTCGGTATCGGCGAGGTCCGCGACTGCGATGTGCACAGCCATAACGGCTGTTTAGGGTAGGTCCTGCGTGATGTCCCACTGCGCCACGCGGAAGTTCGTCTTGCGGTCGATCAGCACGACGCTGTTCGGCAGGTCGCGGTAGCAGTCCCAGAACACATCACCGGCGACCGTGGCACCCTGCGGCGCGTTGAGCAGCGAGTACTGCAATGCGTCGGGGGCGTCGGTGTTGCGCGGCACGTAGGCGTCGCCGGTCAGCGTCACCCCGTCGAACGACATGACCGTGGCCAGGTAGTAGGGGTTGGGCACCTGCACCGGGCGCACGACCACGCTGGCCCGGTAGATTCGCTGGTGCGGCCAGCGCGGCCCATAGCCGAATGCGGGTGGTACGTCGGAGGGCTCCATGTCGACCACGGTGACGTCGGCGATGAAATTGCTGTCGGTGTCGTTGACCCGCAGGGTGTCGCCGATGTGCCCGACCGGGGCTTGCACCGCCGACGCCGGCGGGGCCAGCAGAGCGGCCAGCGTGGCCGGTGTCGCGATCAGACCCATCAAGCAGCGGCGCATCATCCCCTCCTTGGCTGTGTCCGCATGATGGCACACCGCGGCCGTCGCCGCGCGAGGTTGGGCCGTTCAGTGCGCCCACGGGCCGACGCCGCCGATCTTGTTGATGGTGATGCGGGTCAGATAACCCGGCGGCGGGTCGTCCATTGGCGGGAATTTCGCGTTTGGTCCGATCATGGTCTTGGCCAGTTCGGCGAGTAGTTCCGGCGCGCCTCCCTCCTCGATGCGGGCGGTCCCGGCGATCGACAGGTACGGCGTCATCGTGCCGCTGCGGTCCAGCGAGATGACGGTCAGCGCCACGCGCGGGTCGCGGCGGACGTTGCGGACCTTCTTGTGGTCGCCCAGGTGTGCGGTGACGATCTCGTCGTCACCGTCGGGGCTGGTCTGCACCGCGACCCAAACCACGCTGACCTGGGGGCTGCCGTCGGCGTTGACGGTGACCAGGGTGGCGTCGGCAGCGGATCCGATCAGCGCCCGCGCATAGTCGTCCAGTCTCATGACAAAACCCTACCCTGGAGCTTCCTTCGTGAGGGACTGCAGCGCGGTGGCCAGATCGGCCTCGACGGCGGCTTTGTCGACGCCGAGCGTGCGCAACGTGCCGTGCTCGTCCTCGGCTTCCAGCAGGGCAAGCAGGATATGTTCGGTGCCGATGTAGTTGTGGCTTAACCGAAGTGCCTCGCGGAAGGTCAGTTCCAGCACCTTGCGCGCCGGGCCGCTGAACGGGATCAGCGCCGGCACGTCCGCCGCTCGGGGCGGCAGCCGCACCGCGGTGCGGACGGCTGCGACCTCGACGCCTTGCTTCTGCAGCAGTTTGGTGGCCAGCGAACCGGGATCGGCGGGCAGGCCCAACAACAGGTGCGCCGGCGTGATCTCGCTGTTGCCGGCGTCGTGGGCGCTGTTCTGCGCGATCACCACCACTTGGCGGGCGCGGGGGGTGAAGCGCGCGAACCCCTGGGTGGGATCCAGCGTCGAGGGTTCGGCCTTGGTCACGAACCGCTTCTGCGCGGCTTGCTTGGTGACGCCCATGCTCTTGCCGATCTCGGTCCAGGAGGCCCCCGAGCGGCGGGCCTGGTCGACGAAGTGGCCGATGAGGTGGTCGGCGAGTTCGCCGAGGTGCTCGGCGGCCAGCACGGCGTCGGCGAGCTGGTCCAGCGCGTCGCCGTGGACCTTCTTGATCGCATTGATCAGGTCGTCGAGGCGGATTGGATAGTCGATGGGCGTCGGCGTCATGCGTCAACTGTAGGTTGACCTGCGTGGGCCGTCAACCGCAAGTTGACGGCCCACGCGAAATTGTCGACGACGATCGTCAAATCCGCTGAAATCAGTTGCCAAGCACGCCTAAGATTTGACCTAAGCCGAGGTCGGGGAGAAGCCGAGGGAGGCCCGCGATGAGGGGCATCATTCGTCGTCTTGCACTTGTCGTCGCGCTCACCCCGCTGCTGTTGATGACGTTCGTGTCGCCGGCAGTCAGTAACGCAACCGGATGCGGCCCGGGGACCGCGCTGGATCCCGGCTCCGACACGTGCGTCGCCGCTGGACCCCCACCCCCGCCGGCACCGCCACCGCCACCGGCCCCGGGACCGGTGGGCATGTGCATCGGTGCACCGATCCCCTTTGTGCCGATGAGCTGGTGCTTCCCGGTAGGTGGCTGACGGGCGTCAACTTTCGCGGTAGCGGGTATCACTAGGCCATGACAGTGAGCCGTGATGTGTCCGCGCCGCGCCAGGTCGCCTGGGATGTGGTGGCCGATGGGTGGACGTACTCGCAGTGGGTGGTGGGCAACAGCCGGATCCGCGCAGTCGACCGTGACTGGCCGGCACCCGGCACCAGGATCGAACACTCCATCGGCGTCTGGCCGTTGGTGATCGACGACATGACCCTGTCGCTCGAGTGCGTGCCACAGGAGGAAGTCGTGTTGCTGGCCAAAATGGGTTCCGTTGGCGCAGCGCGGGTGACCCTGCGCTTCAGCGACGTCCCCGGCGGATGCCGCGTCGAAATGGGCGAGGTGCCCGCCGAGGGGCCGATCAATCTGCTGCCCGATCGCTTGGCGCAGCTGGCGATGGACGTCCGCAACCGCGAGTGCCTGTGGCGCCTGGAGCAACTCGCCGTGGCCCGCGAGCCCAGCGAGGTGGACTGACAGCCTTATTCGGGGAAGAAACCGTTCCCGGTCAGCACCCCGGCCTGCCAGCCCTGAGCACCCAGGCACAGCAGCGGCCGCCCGTCGGGGGATTGCGCTGCGGTTTGCGGCCCCGGGCAGGGAGCACCGATCTGCTGGACTCCGTACAGCGGGTAGGAGACGACCCAGAAACCGGTGTCGACGGGCGGCCATTGGTTGGGAATCCAGTGGCAGGCCAGCGCCTCCCCCATGGGGCCCCGTCCGAACACGAACTGGTCCATGTTGTCGCAGGGCGCGCCCAGCGAGGCGTCGTAATTCATTCCCGGCACGTCACCGCCGTAGTGGCCGTTGTCGGCGACGGCCGCCGGCGCAGTGGCCATCGCAGCCGACAAGATGCTCGCGGCGATGAACAGCTGACGATTCATGTCCCACCCTCGGGTCGCTATGTCCGGCCCTGGCAAAGCCTAGCCGGTACCGTGAAGGCGACGAAGAAGAATGCCGAGAACTACCGGGGCAGCACGGCGGTGTGGTAGGTGGCCTGGCCGAAGGCTCCGTCGTTGGCGGGCGCGGGGGCAAGGCCGGTGTCGGCCAGCAGCTGCGCGATGGTCGTGGCCGCCGAGCGCCACCCGTGCTGGGCGAGGTACGCGGCGACGTCGTTGCGTTCCCCGGGGTAGCCGAGTTCCCAGATTTCGAGCTCGAAGCCGTGCTCCCGCCAGCCCTGGGTCGCGTGGCGGATCTCCTCCGATGAATCCGCATCGGTTGCCCCGGCGAAGGTTTCGGTCGCCAGTCGGCTCCCGGAAGCGCTCAGCGCGGTGATGTCGTCCAGCAGCCTGTCCTGGGCTTCGGGCGGAAGGAACCCCAGCAAGCCCTCGGCTATCCACGCAGTCGGCTGGCTGGCGTCGAAGCCGGCGCGGCGCAGGGCGGCGGGCCAGTCCTGCCGCAGATCGATGGGTATCGATCGCAGGTCGGCGGTCGGTTTGGCGCCGAGTTGCGCAAGCCTGGCCGTCTTGAACTCGATCACCTGC
Organism: Mycobacteriaceae bacterium; assembly: GCA_019245755.1. Taxonomy (GTDB): domain Bacteria; phylum Actinomycetota; class Actinomycetes; order Mycobacteriales; family Mycobacteriaceae; genus Mycobacterium. Next base: position 24,234 of record JAFARC010000058.1, read on the forward strand.
GGCTGGTCGATCTCGAACAGCACCGTGTCCGGCGGCCACGCCAGCCGGTAACCGCGGGCGTCGAGCCCGGATGCCAGGATCACCGCCTGCCGGATCCCCGCGGCGGTCGCGTCGAGGAAGAACGAATCAAAGTAGCGGGTACGCGCCGTCAACAGGTCGGTCATCGGCTGCATTCCCCACGACGCGCCGGGATCGTCGACGTCGGACGGCTGCAGTTCCCGGGTCGCCCACCGGGTGAAAAAGTCGACACCAACGGCTCGGACCAGCGGTTCGGCGAACGGGTCCTCGATGAGCGGGTGGTCGGCATTGCTGGCCCTGGCCCGGGCCGCGGCCACCATCGTCGCGGTCGCTCCCACGCTGGTCGCCAGGTCCCAGGTGTCTTCGTCCGTGCGCTCCATGTCCCGCCTTTCGTCCACGCCGCCGCTACTTAGCCACCTTAACGAATGCGTCGGCGAGGCTTGACGCGCAGGGCAGCGTGGCTACCGCGCCAGCCCGTCTACAGCCGGCTGGCGGCGAACGCGGCGCCCTGATTGGCCATCCCGGATCGCACATAGGACAGGTGTGCCGGGGAGAACAACTCGTCATGTTGCGGCACCGACATGCCGGCGCCTGGCGTGCAAATCGGATCTCCGGGCGCGCACAAGTCGATGGCCTTGGGCCCATACAGTGGGCTGATCGTGGTGAGCGGCGCCCCCACATAGCGGCCGGCTGGGTTTCCGAAGACGGCCACCGCGGCGACGTGGTCGGCCACCTCCGGCGGCATGGGCGCGGGCACGAAGCCGGCCATCGCCAGGGGGACGGCGGTGATCAGATCGATCACGATCGCGCCCTGGGAATAGCCACCGAGCACCATCTTGGTGTTGGCACAGTTGGCGGCCATGTACTGGACGTGTGCGCTCGCGTCCGCGGCACCGGCGGAGGCGGAGTTGGCGAAGTCCTCGGTGGCGGGGTAGTTCACGCCGTACACCCCGATGGATCTGGTGCCGGCCTGCGAGCGCAGCGAATCGACAAACGCCTGTCCGACGCTGCCGACCCCGGGCGGCTCGGTGGTCGCGCGAGCGAACACCACCTCGACGTCGGGGCACGGCGCAGCAGCGGCGGTGACGGCCGCACCCAGCAGCGCCCAGCCGGTGACCACCGCCGCTCCCACGAAACACGCAATCTGGCGCATGCTCACGTGCCAATGGTGGCACATTGCGCAATCACCAGTTCTGCGACACTGGGGCGGTTAGCGCCTCGCCGTGGGAATGCAGCGACATGAACGGAAAATCGATGGCTCTCGCGGCAGCGGTGGTGGCTTCGGCCGGGGCAGGACTGGCGGGTCTCGGGCCGGCGGCGACCGGTCAGGCCGAACCCGGTCTCCCGCCGGCACCGCTGTCATCACTGGTGATTCGGCGATTTGCCACGACGACCACCACCCCGATATCGACATCAGCGACCACAGTCACGATTGTGGGTCCACCACCGCCAGGGGTGAATCCCGCGCCGCGGTACCCGCCCCCGCCGGGGCGCCGCCAGTCCGGTGCCCGCCGGTCGCTCAGTAGTTGTTACACGTGTTGGCGATCTGCAGCAGAGCCCCGGTGTACTGCTGCCCCCACCGCGTGTTCTGCAGTTGCTGGACCGTGCGCTGCCGTACATCCGGTGGGGAGGCGAGGAACCGTTGCAGCGAGGACTGCGCCATCGGGGACGCGTTGAGCTGGTTGGCAAGATCGGGCGATTGCGCGTTGAGGGCCGCCACGACCTGCGGATAGCTGCATGTTGTGTTGATGATCGAGCTTGAATCGGGATCGGCGGAGGCGAGCCCCGCGCCGGCGGTCAACGCCAACGCCAAACCGCCAAGAGCGCCAACCAATTTCGTCGAGGGCAGGCTCACCATCATCGTCCCCTTCGAACCCGTACCCGGCTGCAGCAGCAGGGCACCGTGTGCGCACGACCCTAGCAGGCCGCGACACGTTGCAGGCGGCTTTCACCGTGTCTTTGCCAAGTACTGCGGTCTAGGACATCGACGCGATTGGCCCTCTTGGGGTCGACTGCAGTGCCTATAGGCGGCTTGCGGCGAACGCCGCGGCCTGCGCGACCATGCCGTTGGCTGCATAAAGACCGTGCGCGACGTCGTCGGTGCCGTTTGGAGAGCAGATCGGGTCGTCGGGTATGCACAGATCGATGGTCTTGGCCGCATACAGGTTGCCGATTGTGATCGGGGGCGCGCCGATCTCCTTCAGGAACTCGCTCGATGGTTTTCCGAAGAGGGCGACCGCGGCGACGTGGTTGGCCACCTCGGGCGGCATTGGCCCGGTGATGCCAGCCGGCGGAGTGATGCCCGCGGGTATCGCGTCCGCGGTGATGTAACCGATCACGGCCGCCCCTTGAGAGTATCCGCCGAGCACCATCCTGGTGTTGGGACAGTTCGCGGCCATGTCGCGGGCATGAGCGCTCGCATCGATGACACCTTGAGCGGCTGTGGGGAAATCGGTACTGGCAGGGTAGTTGACCGGATACACCCCGACCGATCTTCCGCCAACGTGCGAGCTCATCGAGTTGACGAATGCCTGTCCGATCCCGCCGACACCGGCTGGCTCGCTCGTGCCGCGGGCGAACACCACCTCGACGTCGGGGCAGGGTGCAGCCGATGCGGACGGAATGTCAACTGCTGCGCTGAATGAGGCGCAGACAGTCGCCACCACAGCACCGAGGGCGTGGGTGATCTGGCGAGCACTCATACGTACATGCTGACATTTCCCGGGAATCGTGGACAGCGGCCGGCAAAGGCCAGAGGCCGAGGAAGGTGAAGCGGTAGAACCGATGGGCCGAGGTCCAGGGGGAGAGCCGTTTGAGGCCCGGCTCTTCGAACGTGGCGACTTTCGCGCATACCTGATCGGTGTCCCGATGCGACCCCCTTCACCACCGTTGTGGTCAGTGAGCGGCGGAACAAGTCGAAGGTAAAGCGCTCCACGTGCTCGCGGGCTTGCTCGGCGGTATCAGCGATGCAGACCACCGACTGCAGCCGATTGTGATCGCCGCGGGATTCCGCTCCCCAGCACGCTGGATGGCGCCGTTGGCGTTGCCCGCAGAAAAGACCCGCAGAAAAGATAGGAAGCGGCGCCTGGAGCGGGTTTGGATAGGACTCGACGTCGATGAAACAGGTCGGAACATCGACGCCGAATTTCATGACAGCGTCGATCCTTTCTGGTTATCGGTAACGGCCACATGGTGCAGGGCGCGGTGCGCGCGCCAGGCCTTGGCGATTCCGTACTCGGCCACCAGCAGCAGGACGGCGTGGATTTCGCTGCGCCCGGCGCCCGCCGCAACCGCCAGCTCGACGTGTAGTGCTCGTCCCACCGCTGCGCGAACTGATCAGCTACGAACTCGGCGAACTGCTCCGAGAGATCTGCCAGGCCAGCGCGCACTTCGGCCGGCAGTTGCTGAGCTTCGGGATTCACCGGCTTGGGTTCGCCCGCCGCAAGGCACTCGGCAACGCTGACCCCGTTTGCGCCGGCCATCTGGACGTGCGTGGCCAGCGGGAAACCCAGGTTGGCGGTGCACAAGTCGGCGGCCAGGAAC
>JAFARC010000064.1 GCA_019245755.1 Mycobacteriaceae bacterium
CGGCATCCTCTCCTATGTGGCGATGCCCCTGCTTACTCGGATGCTGCGCCGCTGGCTTGTGTGAGCCAATCTGTCCCCGGCTCAACGATCGCCGAGTAGGTGGCGCGCCAACCGTGACGGTGGGCCAGGTCGCCCCGGCAGTGGCGGGCACCCCCACGCAGCGCTGCTTCGCCGCTACCGCCGTTGCCGGCGGCGTTGGCTGTAGCCAATACCACGATGGCATAATGCGCACCCGCCCAATGGAATAGGGCAAGGCCTATGTCTTGGCCGCAGTCCCGCCCGCCATGTTCGAGGACATGCAGTTAGGCGCGGCGCTCTCGACCGCTTGTGAACTCACCGCGTGGAGGAGCCGCTTGAATTCCCGGCGCTCAATGGGCGTCAAGGGTGCAAGTAGTCGCTCGTCGGCGGCGTGCACGGCCGTTTCGGCACGCTTCAAGATCACCCTGCCCTTTCGCGTGAGCTGAGCGGGCAGCGCCCGGCCCGACGACACCGTTGCCGGCCGAGTTACCGCACCCATGTCTTGCAGCCCGTGCAGCACCAGATTCATCGCCTGCGGTGACACATTGGTGGTACGGGCGAGTTCGGCGCTGGATTGACCGGGCGACATCGAGAGGATCCGCAGGCACACGAATTCGGGTAGCCCTAGCTCGAGCGGACCCAACTCCGCGGCGACCTGGGGTCGCAGCACGGACATCACACGATAGAGCAGATAACCCAGGGGCTGATCCTCGTATTCATTCATGTCAAACATCTTGACATATATCAAGTACCTTGATAGGCAAGAGGCATGAGTGAAGATGTCGATTTCGGATTTGATTCGGTCTAGCGCGGCGAATCCGCCCAGATGGGGCTGGGCGTGCGTCCTCCGTGGAGCCTTGGAGAACCCCAGCCCGAGCTTGTCGCGCTGATCGAGGCCGACAGGTTTCACGGCGACGTGCTGGACGTGGGCTGCGGGGAGGCCGCCGTCTCGCTGTTTCTCGCTGAGCGTGGACACCACGGTAGGACTGGATCTTTCGCCCACCGCGATCGACTTGGCGCGTCGTGAGACCGAGAAGCGCGGCTTGACCAGCGCCAGTTTCGAGGTCGCCGACATCAGCTCGTTCACCGGTTACGACGGCCGGTTTGGCACCATCGTGGACAGCACGCTGCTTATCTGACTGGGATACCCAAACCTGCGCACGCCGCTCACGTCACGACACTGCGCGGAGCTTTCCGGCGGCTCGGTTTCGTCGCTCCCGGCGGCGGCGCGGTCCTCGTCGCTCAACAACGCGAGCAACGGCGCTGCCGCCGCTCTGAGCTTGTCAAGGGCCTGATCGAGCGCGGTGCTTGGTGCCGCAGCCCGGCGCGATCTCCCAGTCGGCATGCCGAGGATCTGGGCCAGCTCACCGCCCAGGTGTTGCGCCCTCTCCAAGAAGGCTCGTGGGGTTCGCGCGTCGATGAGGATCGGGGCGGCGATCAGGACCATGGTCATGTAGGTGCGGACTTCGTCAGCCGCCGCGTCGCGGTCCCCGGAGTCGCCGAGCGCTGAAACGGCTCGGGTGGCGCGAACAGCTTGACTCATCACGATCGCGGCCTGTGCTGCGGTCGCACGGGATCGGTCACGCTGCTGCCGAATCCGCAGCACTTGATTGACGACCAACACAGTGATCAACACGACGAGGATCCCGCCCAACGTGTCGGTCGTGAAAGCGCGCGCTGACCACCAGCGCCGAAATACCCCATCGGTGAGGTCTAAAACCACCAGGGCGAGAGTCAGCAGCATCACGACGACCGTCGCGGTCCCAGCCCGCCAACCTTTGATCACCTCTGGATCGTAGATTCCGCACAGCCGGTCCATCCAAGGACGCGGACAGCCCTGTGGTTCGTCGAAGGCTGGCGATCCTCAGAGAATGCGACGGCCACATCATTGTCATCGACGACAATCGCGACGCCGACCACCACCGAGGCGGCGACCACCGCCGCCACGTCGTCGCCAACCGAAACCACCGAACTGCCCGGATATCCCGGATATTTAAGACCCCGGCCGCCCGGCGCGGTCTGACGAACGCCACGTACGAGGTCGCCGACATCAGTTCCGTTCACCGGTTACGACACCATCGTCGACAGCACCTTGTTTCACTCCATCCCGGTCGAAGCCAGAGAGGGCTACCAGCGATCGATAGTGCGTGCCGCCGCGCCAGGCGCGGCGTATTTAGTGTTGGTTTTCGACAAGGCGGCGATCCCGCAGGGTCCACCGTATGCGGTGACCGCCGACGAACTGCGCGAGGTGGTGTCGAAGCACTGAGTCATTGACGAAATCAAACCCGCTCGCATCCATGCGAGCTTCCCCGAAGGTTTCACGGATATGCCGGGTGCGCCTCGCATGGAGGTCCGGGACGAGCCCAACGGCCGCAATTCGGTTGCTGCCTGGCTGTTATCGGCACATCTGGGTGGACCATTGCTGCCCTGATGGGTCCACCGCGCATCCGGTCTGGAGTCTTGCATGAGTGCCGTCGAGCTGAGCCCTGCGGAGCTGGCACGGCCGTGTTGTTGGAGCCGAGTTGCAGAGCCGATCGGCATATCAACCACCCTGACGTATATCAGCAAGGTTGATATCAAGGTGTTATGGCTGTGGCGGTGGGCTGGCCAGGCATCCGCAGCCGACTGATAAGTAGCTCGGCGGCTAGGCTCCTTCCAGCGGTTCGAGCAACGGTGTAGACCGTACCGCCGGTACCAGGAATTGTATAGACGCGTCCGGACGCCTACACGATGAGCTGCCGGCCCTCAAGCCTTACGTTTAGCGCTCGCCTCGTCGCACTCTCCGCGCAGGCTGATCCAATCGCTGTGCACCGAACCAACCCCCAAGTTTTTAGGCGACCTCACAGTTCGCTGTAAACGAAAGTGCAGGATGCGGAGGAAGACTGAGGGCAACCCCGAATAACGAAGAACCTCCATCGCTCTACCAACAGAATAACGACGCGGGAGTCCACGACCCGATACGAGCGCAACGTTTGCTCACGCGGTGGCTTCAGCCGCCCTCGGCAGCGTGGCCTTTGCGTTGGTACGCGGCGGCCTGCGGGTCCGGCGGGAATGTGGCGGACGAGCTGTCCCCGATGAGGAGAGGAGTCGGGTCCGATGAATCGCACACTGTGGCTTTGTCGTTGTCGCGGGGGATTGGTCGTGCTGGCTTCCGGGGCCGTAATGTCGTTGTCCGCACTCACCGGCGGCATCGCGCCGGCCCTCGCCGCACCCGTGCCCACGCCGATAATTCCGCCGCCTCCGCTAATTCCGCCGCCTCCGCCGGCTCCCCGGATGGCAGCCCCGGCCCCGCAGGCTCCCCGGCCGGTACCACAGCCCCCGCCGGCTCCCCGGCCGGTACCACAGCCCCCGGTCCACGATGCAGCGCCGGCTCCGATACGGACAGCACCGCAGTCCCCGGTCCACGATGCAGCGCCGGTCGCGCCGCATTTCCAGGCCGCTCCGCCGGTCACCAGGAACGAGCCCGCGACGCCACGTGACGCCGGTCCGCCCCCGAACCAGCCGGTGAACAGCAGCCCGCCGATTCACCCCGACCTCGATGCGTCATCGCCTGGGTCCACCGGGCAGCAACCGAACCGCGCCGCGCTGAACCAGCCCGCGCTGAACCAGCCCGCGCCGAACCAGCCCGCGCCGAACCAGACCGCGCCGAACCAGCCCGCCCCCGGTGGCGTCCGGCCATTTCTTGGTCAGACACCCGGGCCGCGGCCGGGGTCGGCACCGCAGAACGGGGCGGCCACCAGCGCGTCCCCGCGGGGTGCGTCGCCGGGTGGCCAGGTGGTGAACGTTCATCAGGCCATCACGATGCAGGCGCCGCAGCAAAACGTCGCGACCGCGGAGGCGTCGGTGCCCGTCGAACACAGGCCGGACCCAGCTTCGGCATCCGACCTCGACAATCTGCGTGACAAGGTCCGGTGGCCGCCCACCGGGGCCAACGGGTGGAACCCCGACGGTCAGAGGGGGCGTGCGGGCGGCGCCGACCACCCCGATTTCGACCAACACCAGTGGGATCACCAGGTGCGGCAGTGGGACCGCAACTGGGTGCGCTACGACGATGACTACCGGCCCATCATCTGCAATCCGTACCAGAACCAGCTGCAGATCGTCTACGACTACGACGGGGCGCCGCAGATCGTGGTGATACCGCCACTGGGCAGTGTGGTGTTGGACGCCGCCGAATACGGCGCCTACAACTTCACGGCGCTGGTGCTCGACGCTGCGGGGGACGCCGTCGACGCCGCGGTGGGAAGCTTCTTCGGTGGTGGTTATGACCCCGGAGACGGTCTGCTACCGCCGCCGCCACCACCGCTGACGACCTACGACGACGTCCCGATCGCCGTCGACTATCCCGACTCGAGCTATGACCCATTTTTGGTGAACCAGGTTGTCGACGCCGGCCCGGATTCGCAATACGGTGCGGACAAGATCTTGCTTGACGGTGTCACACCGGTCTGGGGTGATTGGACCCAAACACCCGATGGGCAACGGGAGTTCGACGTACACAAGACGCAGCAGTTCCCTGGCCTGGATCCTGCGGCGCCCGGACCGCTGCCGGGCAGCTACCAGCTGCACCTGGCGAGCAAGGCGTCGCCGGGCACACCCGCCCGGGACCTCTACATTGTTGCAACGTCGGCCGTGGCGGCGACGTTGGGATTGTGCGGGTTGGCGTGGGCCGCTTCGCGGCGCCGGCGTCGGCGGAGGTGGTACCACCCGTTGCCGCAGCCGGTCCCGCACTGACGTGGTCGTTGCCGGCGTCAAGGACGGGGCGGGTCAGCGATCCGCTCATCCGGGACAGTCCCGCGTGTTTCCAGCGATGTCACAGGTGGCCGTCTTACCGTCGAGGGGTGCGGGAGTCGCCACGTGTGCGCGCAGTCGTGCGGTCGCTCGTACGGTCGTCGGAGCGTCGTCCAGCCGCCGCGGAAAGGGCCGCGCAGGATCTGCAATTCGCCCTGCCTTCGGCGGTGGCCGCCGAGGTCCGTTGGGCCTTCACACCGCCGCGATCGTGGCTCTCCGGTGTGGCCGCCAATCTGCTCCTGGCACTGATGTGGCTGCTGGTCCAGCCGCTGCACCCGCACCGCCACCACGACTGGGTCATTCTGATCGGCACCTACTTCTCGTCATTTATCCTGGCCGACGTCACCACCACCAATCTGCTTGGCGTCGACACCGTTCGGGTGCGCAAAGCGCTGCGCGAAGGGGTCCCGCTCTGGCGGGTGCTGCTGGTAAAAAACCTGGCGCTGGTCGTGATCGTCGGATTGCCGACTCTTGTTGCGGCGGCGGTCATGACGTTGTGGCTGGAAACACCCGCACGGCTTGCGGTGACGATTCCGAATGTCGCGGTGCCGATCGTGTCCTGGCTCGGGGTCGGAAACCTGGTGTCGGTGCTGCTTCCCGTCGGGGACGAGCCATTGATCCATCGCTGGCAACAACGCGGAGACCGTCGCGCCACCATAAGGTGGATCGCTCACCTGGTGCTGCCGTACGCCTTGTACTACGTCGCCGACCCCACCGGCGGCATCGAGCACAAATTTTTCTGGCGTCAGGTTCCGCGGGCCATCGCTTCGATATTGGGCCGCGAGAGTCGCAGTTTCGTCCACATCGGCGTCGCGGCGGCCGTCTGGGCCATTGCGACCGCTGTCGCGGTGTTGTTCTTCTGGGCACGCGGTCTCCACCTCACGGAGGCCCAGCCACAAGCGAAACGGCCGCGCACGAATGTCGTCTGAGACAGTCCCCGCGACGCTTCTCCTCCCCTGCCTCCTGCGCGTCCGGTTGAGTGGCCGGAGCGTGGCCTTTCGCGAGCAGTTGTCAGAGTGATGCGAGCAGGTTTTGCATCGTGTCGATCTGCTGCTGCTGGCTGGTAATGATCGATTGCGCCAGGGCGATCGCGGGCGAGTTTTGACCGGATTTGACCTCGGCCTGCGCCATGGTGATCGCGCCCTGATGGTGATCGATCATCATTGTCAGGAAGAGCTTGCTGGCGTCGGCGCCCTCGGTGTTCTGCAAAGCGGTGATCTCCTGCTCTGACACCATTCCCGGCATCTGACCCGCTCCGGGCGTCGCGGTTGCGCTCGTCGTCATTCCGCTGGTCGGCGCTGTGGTGACGGTAGGTGGCGCCGTTGCGCCGGGGGTTGTAGCAGAACCGGTCGCTGTGCTGCTGCTGGCACTCGGCAGCGGTTGTCCCCACTGGCTGAGCCAGGCCTGCATCTGCTGTATTTCGGGACCTTCCGTCGCCTTGATTTGGTTGGCTAAATCGACGACCCGCGGATCAATGCCTTGCTTGCCGACAATGATGTCGCTCAGTTGGAGGGCTTGCCGGTGATGTGGGATCATTTGCTCGGCAAACGTCACGTCGGCTTGGTTGTGCGGTTGCGCGCCAGGTGAGGGCACCGGCGTAGTGACTACTACCGTGGTCGTACTCGTCTGGCTTCCCTGGTTGTTCCCAGAGCTGCTACACGCCACCACTGTGAGCAGCGCCGCAGACGCAGCGACGGCCATCGCGAGTGCCCGGTTCCGCATCTCTGATCTTCCTCTCTCAGTAGTCTCTCCCCTGAGCCTGCTCCCATTCGGTCTGGCATGACCAGGGATTCGCGGAAAAGTTCAGGATCGACCCCAAGCAGCCGGCTCGCCGCCCACGCGGCTGACGGCGCCGACTCGCGTCGCCGCATTCACGCTCACGCCGATCTCGGTGGTTTCCCGCCGACGAACTCACCGATTCTCTGGGCGATGTACGGGTGAGCCCGCCGTCGCCGGCTATCCCAGGTCGCTCTTCAAAGTTTGGACCGGAACTGCCCCAGCGCGCGCGGGCGCACCTCTGGCCACCACGACCGGTATCGATGTCGCCGCATCGGTGCGCAGGATCGTATGTACCACCGACACGAGGTCCTCTACCGGCATCAGCTGGCCAGGCATGCACCCACGCGACAACCAGATTGGGTAGTTCTCCATGACGAGCTTCGGATCCCAGCCTACGCTGAATCCCGTTTGCGAGTCGCCTTCGCCACCTGGGCATTCCCCGACGATGAGGCACGTAAATCCGACGTCCGGATGTTCGGCGCGCCATGCCTCGATTAGCCTTTCGAGCGCCGCCTTGCTGACACCATACGCGCCTAGGCCGGGCCAGGGCGGCCCAAAAGTGCCTGCGTCCGAGGAGAGATAGACCACCTTGCCCGCAGACGTCGTCAGGTGCGGAATTGCTGCGGCCGTCGCCAGGGCAGCGCCCGTGACGTTGGTATCGAACACGCGCCGCCAGGTTGCGGCGTCCGTATCGACCATGCGGACAAGGGGTCCTATGGCAGGCGTGTATATGAGGTTGTCAAGGCCGCCCAGGGCAGCGGCGGCGTCACCGATCGCGGATCGAACAGATGCTTCGTCTGTAACATCACATTCGATCGCGACTGCCTCGGGCCCCGCCTCTTTTGCGGCAGCCTCGATACGCCGGCGGCGCCGGGCGAGCAATGCCACCTGTTCGCCGCGCTGCGCCAGGCCGACACCAAGGCATCGCCCGAGCCCGCTCGAGGCACCGATCACCACTGTTCTCGGCATACTGTTCCTCGCTGGTCGATCTCGCAACGGTATGGCTTTCGGTAAGGAACCTATCGCTATCGGCGATTTCGCGGAAGAACCTGCCCCATTTAGTTGGGCCGTTCACCCTGCACAAGAAGGCCGTCACACCGACCAGGCGTGGAACAGATCCCGGGGCCGGGCTTGGAGCCGTCGCGTAGGGCGTCATTCGGCAGGGTCCCGGACTGTTGTCTCCCAAGCGCGATCCCAAACACCTGCGCCGACTTGATAGTGGTGCGGCGCGACGATCATTACCAAAGCCCCGAACCCGAACAGGTGCAGCAGCGCGATCACGGCGGCCAATAGCGCGACCTCGACCCGATCGCGGCGGTTCCACGATCTGACCAGACGGCCGAACACTCGCGCCGAGGAAAGGTCAACAGAATGCGATTCGGGCATGACCCGCGCCGTCCCTTCGGGGATTACGCGTCCCCATCGTGGGTGATGTGAGCGCGGGTCTGGCTCCCGGCCGCCGTCGACGTGACATCGACGGTGCCGGACACAGTGGCGCGACCGCACCGGAATGTCACCGGTTTCCGCATCGCCCACAATGGACGAGCTGCAATGCTACCCGGATTCGCCCGCTCGAATCCCCCGAACTACTCGGGCCTGATTTTGTTACCATCGCGCGGTGCCTGATCCGCCTGCGCTCGCTGGACGCGGCGGACATCGATCTGTTTCAAGACGCGAAATCCTCAAATATGCTTTCTTCGCGCCGGTTCTACTGAGCCTAGGAACGCTGGGCGCGACACTCGACGGGCAGAAGGCATCAGCCTCCAACCTCAGGCTCACCGATTTCGCGGAGCGGATGATTCCGCCGGATGAGATCAAATCGGCAGGCTATGACGGGGTGGTGGTCTATGTGTCCGAGTCGCGGCCGGGCGCGAACTTCGAGGCGAAGCCCATCACCCGCGAGTACGCTGATGCGCTACGCGCAGTGGGTCTTCAAATCGTCAGCAACTACCAGTACGGCAAGCCCGGTTGGTCTGCGCCCTCGGATTTCACCCGCGGGTACGACGGCGGCGTGGCTGACGCTCAGACAGCTCTGCGGCTGCACGCTGCAGCAGGGGGTGGGGATTCGGCCCCGATCTTCTTCAGTGTCGATGAGAATATCGACCTCAACACTTGGAAAAGCGTTGCTGTCGAGTGGTTTCGGGGAATTAACTCGGTAGTGGGCGTCGACCGCACCGGCATATATGGGCATTCCGGGGCGTGTGCGTGGGCGATCGAGGACGGCGTAATTGGGCGCTCGACGACTGCGGGGCACCGGTGGGCATGGCAGACGAGCGCGTGGTCGCATGGCGAGCGCGAGCCCACGGCGGTGCTTTATCAGGCTGTGGTCAATAGTCCATCGAGCCCCGGCCCCCTCCTCGGCGGTATACATGTGGATGTGGACGAGGTCCTTGCGGCCGATTTTGGGCAGTGGGATTTCGATCGATGCGCCCTCGGATGCAAGCCTGTCACCACGGCGCCGGCGTAGTGCACCGCATTAAGAGGTGGGGTCGTGCGACAGCGCAGACTCAACCGGCGGATCGATCAGGCGGACGGCCGTTCATCATGCGGTGGATCCACCGCACGCTGAGTTGAACGATCCCCCGACCTGCCGGCGTGGGTGAGACTAAGGCCGCCGGCACTCTTCGGGCTCGGTTTTCCCGGACGCGTCGGCATGCTCCGACCGGATTGTGTTGTCGACGTGACTGCTGTCGCTGTTGTTATCACCCAGTGAAACGAACGCCCGATTGCACCGCCACCACCACCGGGGAGTGCCGATGGCTAGAATTTCAGAACATGACCGAACCGCTGCAGACGCCCGCCCCCACCACTGCCCGAAACGGAGTCGGTATTGCCGCGCTGGCGTTCGGCATACTTGCGCTTATCACGAGCGTGTCGCTTGTTGGCCTCCTTTTCGGTAGTTTGGCGGTGGCGCTGGGCGCCTCCGCGTGGGACACGGTCCTGCGCAACGAGGCCACCAATCGCAAAACGACGATCGTCGCAATCGTGCTGGGTGTTGTCGCGATCGTCATAGGCTTTATCGCGTTGGCGTTCAGGATTTGGTGGATCGTTTAGGACTTCCCAGCGACACCACCTCGCACTGCCGGTCAGCTAGACGCTGCGCCGCTGGATTCGATCCAACCGTGTGCGCCATCAGCGCGTGCGGTGTTGGATGTTGCATCGCTCGCTGACGTTAACCGTGGGCGGCGAAGACGAACTGCAGTGCGGTCGCACGCGGCGCGTGAGGTGAATCGGCAAGCCGGGCCCGGGGCGACCGGACAGGGTGCGAAGCAGCAACCGGCCAATCGCTTTGAACGGGTTAGCGGCGCGGTTCGTGCACAAGGTAGGCCGACCGACTCGTGCACCACAAACAATCACACAAGGAGTGACGATGACGACTCGGTGGACAACAGCGAAGAAAATTGTCGGTCTGGCCGCGATGGCGACGGCGGTGACCGCGGCAGGTTGGGGAATCGGAGCGGGCGCTGCCCAAGCTGACCCGGGAAGGGCCCATCCGCACCCGGTGCCTCACTTCAACAACGCCCCCCTCGATCGTTTGGACGCCTTCCTCGACAAGCGTGCTCCGAACGGCTTTCTGGACCGGGTGTTGGATCGGACTCGCCAGTGAATGAAACCAGTTCGGGCACTGCGGGTTAACGTAGCCAGCCGGACGGCGGCTGCATAATCGCTGTCCCAGCTCTGAGTAGAGTTCGGGGCGGCCGTCGGGCCGCCCCGAACCCACAACCGGGCTCGAGATGCCGCCACCGGGTCAGCGCGGCGAAGAACACGTCTGGGTTGGGCGGTTCCGGTGTGTAATCGGACCGGTGTCGTGTGCGAGACTTCGCGTGTGGCACGGACCGACCCACTCGTTTCGAATGTTTCGGACACGGCTCGCTGGGTGGCGGTTTACCGGGCAGCTGAATCGGCACGTCCCGACGCGCTGTTCCATGATCCGCTCGCCGATCGGCTCGCCGGTGACCGCGGTCGTGCCATTGTCGCCGCCGCGCCTCGGATGATTCGTAGCGGCTGGTGGCTGGTGGCGCGTACCAAGATCATCGACGACGTCATTGCAGATGCGATAGCCGCGGGGTGCGACAGGGTGCTGAATTTGGCCGCCGGTCTCGACACACGGCCGTACCGCCTGGATCTGGATCCAGAATTCACTTGGGTGGAGGCGGATCTGCCCAAGCTGCTCACCGAGAAGGAGCAGCTGCTCGCTGACCAGACACCGCGATGCCGGTTGACCAGACGTGCGGTCGACCTCGCAGATCCCGCCGCCCGCGACGCCTTCTTGGATGAGGCGCTGGCTGGCGCCAGGAAAGCGCTTGTGCTCACCGAGGGCATATTGATGTATCTGGAATACCGTGATGTCGATGCGTTGTCGGTGGCGTTGAAACGCCCCGAGGTCGCGTGGTGGATGCTCGATTTCGCCGCTCCAGGACTCAAGAACAGGATGAACAAGAAGGCCAGCGGGTTGATGCAGAGTGCGCCGTTCAAGTTCGCTCCGGAGAACGGCTTGGCCTACTTCGAAGACCGCGGTTGGCAGACGGTTGAAGTGGAATCGGTGTACTCGGCCGCACACCGATTCCATCGGCTGCCGCTATGGATGCGGGTTCTCGGTCGTGCATCCCAGCCGGATCCGCGTGCGCCGGGGAACAAAACTTGGAGTGCGGTCGCCCGCCTAACTCACTGAGAATGTAGCTGCGGGCCAGTCACCGCCGCGCCACATCGGCCTACGCCGGACGCAGCAGGAACTCGACGAGGACCTTGGTCATCGCGGGGATGGCTTCGTGCGCGATGACTTCGTAGCCGTGGGTGCTCAGCGTTGGCAGGCAGAGCAGTCCGGCCCGCGGCGAGAGCCCGCCGGCCTTGGCGTGTGACGCGTCGGACTCAAATGCGCCGAGTACGGCCGCCTGAGGGGACAGCCCCAACTCGCTGGCGATGCCCATTAACCGGTCCGCGACCGCCTTGTCGTAGACGCACAGCGCATCGCTGTAGGCGATGATCGGCCCGCCGCTCACGCTGGTGGTGTACTCGGCCTCCGTCGGGCCGACCTCCAGCGCGAGGGTGAGATCGCCGGGCAGGGTGCGGCCGGCATAGCAGCCGCCGACCCCGCCGATCTCCTCGTTGGTTGTGAACACGAAGTAGACGTCGCCTAGCGGGCCCTGCGCATGGTCTCGCAGCAGGCGCGCTGCCTGCAACAGGGCGGTCACCGACGCACGGTCGTCCATGAAATAACAACCGAGGTAGTCTCCGACATCCACCAGCGTGCGTTTGCTGCGCTCGATGCAAACGCGCGTGCCGGGCCCGACTCCTGCGGCCGCCAGCTCCTCGGGGGTGCGCCCGGTGAAGATATAGACGTGCATCCAGTCCAGGGACTTGTCTCCCTGGTCAGGCTTGGTCTCCCAGATCCGCTGACTTTCCTTGGTCGTGTGCTCCGAGCCCAGCGACAGCACCCCGATCAGCGTCTGCCGGTCGCCGAGCACGGCGACCGGACCGAGGCCGAAGTTCGCCGGATACATCACTCCCAGCGGCGTCACGTGCAAGGTGCCGTCCGGCTCCACCCGTTTGACGAGCATCGAAAGCTCATCCATATGAGCCATTACGCGCGTGACCGGCGCACCGTCATCACCGCCCCCGCCTTTGCTGCGGCTTCCGTGGAAGAGGCCGACCAGGTTGCCGGCCGGGTCCACCCACAACTCGTCGACTAAGGGCTCGAGCTCGCGGCGGCAGACCTCGCGCACCGCGTGCTCCTGGCCACAGGGACCGTAGGTCCACAGCAGCTCCTGTAGCAGCTCGCGGCGCAACACACGGTCCCGGTCGGTCACGGCGCCTTCTCCTCACCATCGGCGCCGCAGCGCCGCCTCAACGTTTGCCTTTACCGGTGGATCGAAAACCATGGTTACCGGTGATGGCGCTAGACAAACATTCGCGAGACAAACATTAAGCGCACCTCGGCGCCCGCCTGCTGAACCTTCGGTTACCGCGCCCCACGAATGGGAACGCTGATGGCATGGCAACCTATCGAGTCCTCAATCCGCACGGCGATGTCGTCGACACCAAAGACATCGAAAGTGCCCAGGACGCGCACGCCTGGTTCGTCGACACCAGGGCAGACAATTCCGAGCTCGGTTGGCGCATGGAAGTCAAACACGACGGCGACTGGCATTTCTTCGACGACACCGAAGGCGTCCCCGACTAAGAAGGCGTCCCCGACTAAGAAGCCGTCCCGACCAAGAAGGCGTCCCCGACTAAGAAGGCATCCCCGAGTAAGTGGATCCCCACCCGCCGATCCGTTGCCCTCCCGAGGTGGCAGTGAATTCGACCGGCAACGTGGCGGGGGAGCGGAACGCCACGCCTGAAACCCTCGGCGGCGGGGCGGTCGGATCGAGCCGCAGGTCGGCCAGCCGGTCGAGCAGCGCGTTGATCGCGACGGCGGTCTCCATCCGCGCCAGCGACATCCCCAGGCAGACGTGCGGCCCGGCGCCGAAAGTCAGGTGAGCGATGTTGGTGCGGGTTGGGTCGAACCGATCCGGGTCGGGGTAGCGCTCGGGGTCGCGGTTGGCCGCAGCGACGTTGACGGTGACGGTGGTGCCCCCCGGGATCGCGGTCCCGGCGAGTTCACAGTCCCGTGTAGTCACCCGCACCACCGCGGTGATGGGCGGCTCCCAACGCAACGCCTCCTCGATGGCACCGCGAATCATCTCGCGGTGGGCTCGAACGCGCTCCACCAGCGACGGTTTGGTGAGCAGGGCGACCAGCAGGTTACCGGAGGCGCGGTAGGTCGTCTCGACACCGGCCGGAAGGATCAGCAGCAGGAACGCGAAGATCTCGCCGTCGGTCAGCCGCGCGCCGTCGATCTCGGCCTGCGCAAGCGTGCTGATCAGGTCGTCCCGCGGGGTGCGGCGCCGCTTGGCGAGAACCTCGCCGAAATATTCCTTCAGTGACGCCGAGGCGGCGACCGCGCGGTCCCAGTCGTAGACCACATTGAGCAACTCGATTGACAGCCGCTGAAAATTCACATAGTCCTCGCGCGGCAGGCCCATCAGCCGGGCGATGACCTGAACCGGAAACGCGAAGGTGAACTCCCGGACCAGTTCGGCCCGTCCGCGTGCGGCGAAGCGGTCGATGAGCTCGTGGACCACCACCTCGACCAGCTCGCTGCGCCACCGCTCGAGCAGCTTCGAGCGGAACGACGGTGACACCAGGGCCCGGCTCGTCCGGTGCTCGCCCCCCTCCTGTTCCAGCAGCGTGCGGCCCATGACCGGGCCCATCACCTGCTCGTAGATCACCGAGGAGAACGTGTCGGGGTCGGTGAGCACACGGTGGCACTCGTCGTAGCCCAGCACAGTGACTCCTGCCACGCCGAGGGTCTGGTTGGCGGTCTCGGTGAACGGGTTGCCCGGCATCACCCGGTGGCGTTCGCGCGCCCGGCGCAGTCGCTCGTGCACGTTCTCCACGGGCATGAGCAGCCCGTCCTGCAACTCGGCCGGGTCGAATTCGGCCAGCGGAAGCTGATTCACCGTCAGGCACCTCCCGGGCGTGAAATGACAGTTAGCGCGCGCCGGCGGGCACGGTGTCGGTGTCACGTCCCGACCGCAGCACCGTTCCCGGCCTGGCGCCGGTCGCGGTGCCGTCACGGCAGACCATGACACCGCCCACCCAAACCGAGACAATGCCGTGGGCGTCGGCGACCAGCCTCGGCGCGCCGGCGGGTAGGTCGTAGCGGGTGCGCTCGGGCCCGTGGTCAACGGTCGCCGGGTCGAACATCACCAGGTCGGCGTGCCAGCCGGGTGTTATCCGGCCGCGCTGCCGCAGCCCGTAGAGTCGCGCCGGCACGTCGGTGAGCAACCGGACCGCCTCCTCGAGCGTCACCACCTGGTGCTCGCGGACGGCGTGCCCGAGCAGCGACGTCGTGTATATCGCGCCGCACATCATGTCGAGATGCGCCCCGGCGTCCGAGCCGCCGATCACCGCGTCCGGGTGGCGCCACACTTCGGCGCGCAGCCGCCAATCGGCGGCGTCGTCGCCGAACGGCCGCGGCGTCAGCCCGGTGCGCAGTTCGTCGGCGACCACGATGTCGAGCAGCGTGTCGAACGGCTGGCGGCCACGGGCGGCGGCGACCTCGCCGACGCTGCGCCCGGTCGCGTCAGCGTTCTCAGTCGCGAATGTCTCCACGATGATCAGCCGCTCCCACTGTGCCAGGCCACGCAGTATGCCCGCCTCCTCGGATTGGGCACCCTCGTCGAGGCGGCGGCGTACCTCCGGATCAGCGAGCGCGCGCAGCCGCTCGGCGACCGGCAGGTGCATGGTGTCGCGCCAGCCCGGCAGGCCGTCGAGCACGAAGCCGGACAGGAACGACAGGCGGATTTTCATGGCATGCGGCAGCGTGAGCGCGACCACTCGGGCGCCGCGCTCGGCGGCCACCTCGGAGGCGCGGAGCTGCCTTCGGCATCCGGCTGGATTGGCCGCCGAAACAGCCAGGAGGTTCCAGTTGAGCGGCCTGTCGGCGGCCAGGGACATGTCGGTGAACAGCGCGATCTCGTCATCGCTGAACCCCGACAGGCAGCCGGGAATGATCGCTTCGAGCGTCGTGCCCGGGTGGCGGCCGACGCTGGCAGCCAGCGCCACCAGCTCCTCGCGTGAGGCGCTGCGTGACGGCACTGGTCGGCCTTCGCCGTCGTTGTGCGTCGGTGACTGCGACGTCGACAGCCCTAGGGCGCCTGCGCCCAGAGCGTCCTCGAGCAGCGAGGCCATTCGATCGATTTCCCCACCGGTCGCATCACCGCCGATGGCGTCGTCGCCCATCACTGCCAGCCGCAGCGCCGAATGGCCGACCAGAAAACCGGCGTTGACCGCGACGCGCCCCTCCAATCGTGACAGCCAGTCGCCGAAAGTGGTCCATTCCCAGTCCAGGCCGGCCCGCAGCGCGTCGAGCGGCATGCCTTCGACTCGGGCGAGCATCCGGGTGAGGTAGTCCTTCTGCTCGGCGGCGGCGGGGGCGAGCGTGAACCCGCAGTTTCCGCCGAAAACCGTGGTCACGCCGTGCTGCACGGAGGGGCTCGCGGTCGGGTCCCAGAACAGCTGCGCGTCGTAGTGGGTGTGCAGGTCGACGAAGCCGGGCGCCAGGACGAGCCCCGCCGCGTCGACCGCCGTCACCGCCCCCTCATCCACCGCTCCGACCCCGACGATCCGGCCGGCACGGATTCCGACATCGCCGTGGCGGCCCGGGGCTCCGGTGCCGTCGACGATCTGGGCGTCACGGATCACGAGGTCGAGCACGGCATCCTCCTACACGTTGGCCAGCCAGCCACTGTCCGGCAGCGGGTGGCGGAACAACTCCGCGGCGTTGCGATGGGTGATCCTGGCCGCATCCTCCTCGGACAGACTCGCGACGTTGCGCGCGACGACCTGCTGGGTGTCGGGCCACGTCGAGTCCGCGTGCGGGTAGTCGCTCTCGACGAGGATGCGGCCCGCGCCTATCGCACCGAGCGCGCCGAAAGCCGACGGGTCGTCGATCGAGCAGAACCAGAAGTTGCGCCGTAGCACCTCACTGGGCAACAACTCGCCTTTCCAAGCCCCGCCCTCCCGCCCGGACGCGGAATGGCCGAGCACGTAGTCGGCTCTGTCGGCAAGCATCGCCACCCAGCCCAGCCCACCCTCGTCCAGGGTGATGTTCAGCCTCGGGAAGCGCACCGGAACCCCCGACCACAGCCAGTCCGCGCAGGCGACCAACGCGTTTGCCGGAAATAACGTCGTGATGGTTTCGAATGGCGTGTCCGGCGCCGGGATCGGTGCCCACTGTGCGGATCCGGTGTGCAGGCACACGACGGTGTCGGTTGCCTGGCAGGCGGCGAAGAACGGATCCCACACCCCGGTGTGCAGGCTCGGCAATCCGCACTGGGCGGGCAGCTCTGGAAAGCTCACCGCCTTGAAGCCGCGCGCCGCGTTGCGGCGGATCTCTTCGGCAGCCAGGTGCGGGTCGGCCAGCCAGGGCAGCTGCAGCGGGATGATGCGCTCCGGGTAGCTGCCCGCCCACACCTCGAGATGCCAGTCGTTCCATGCCCGCAGCACCGCGAGCCCCAGCTCTGGGTCGTCGCTCTTCCAGAACACGGTGCCCGAGAATCCGGCGATCAGCGAAGGGAAGTTCAGCGACGCCCAGATCCCGGCTAAATCCATGTCGGCGATCCGGGCCTCGATGTCCCAGCAGCCGCGCCGCATCTCATCGAAACGGGCGGCGTCCATACTCCAGTCCGACCGTGGTCGCCCCACCACCGCGTTGAGCCCGATATTCGGGTATTCCCGGTCCTCGTAACGCCACACCTGGCGCCCGTCCGGGGTCTCGACGATCTTCGGGGCCCGCTCGGCCAGCGCGGCCGGTAGCCTGCCGTCGAACATGTCGGGGGGCTCGATGACATGGTCGTCGACCGAGATCAGGATGTGCTGTCGGTCCCGTGGGGCGGGGTCGGGCAACAGCGCCACACGCTGACGGTAACGCCGTTCTCAAGTGCGGGTCAATGGACCGGGCGCTGGCTGCCGGACGAATGCGCGGGGCTGGGTGAAGGCCCGGATCCCGTCGGTGCCGAGCTCGCGGCCTATCCCCGACTGCCTGACGCCGCCGAACGGCACCCGCGGGTCCTGGGCCGCCATCCCGTGGCAGTTGACGCTCACCGTGCCGGCGATGAGTTGGTTTGCGACAGTTTCGGCGAGCGCGTCGTCGCCGGTCCAGATCGACGCGGTGAGCCCGAAATCGGTCGCGTTCGCGGCGGCCACGGCGTCGTCGATGGTGTCGTAGCCGAAGATCGGCAACACCGGGCCGAACTGCTCCTCGGTGGCCAGTGCGGCGTCGACGGCGAGTTCGGTGATGACGGTCGGCAGCATGAAATATCCGCCGGAGTCGGCGTCCGCTTCACGGATGCGTCCGGCGGTGCGCACCGTTGCGCCGTGGGTCCCGGCGTCGGCGACCAGCCGCTGCACACGGTCGCGCCCGGCTGCGGTGTGCAAAGGGCCGAGCGTCACCTCGGCGGCCAGCCCGTCGCCGATCACCTCCCGCGCGCAACACGAAAGCACCGCTTCGGCCAGCTCGTCAACGCGTCCGGTAGGGGCGTACAGCCGCTTGATCGCCATGCAGACCTGACCCCCGGTGGTGTAGGTTGCCGCCACCAGCTGCTCGACCAGTTGGTCGCTGACCGCCATGTCGGGCGCGATGATGGCGGCGTCGTTGCCGCCGAGCTCGAGCAACACCGGCGTCAGGTGCGGGGCCGCCGCCGCCATGACGGTGCGACCGGTAGCGACGCCGCCGGTCAGCGAGATGACGTCGATGCCGGGGTGCGTGACCAGCCACCGGCCCAGCTCGATGCCCGGGCCCGCCAGCATGTTCACTACGCCCGGGGGAAGCGCGCCGGCGAACAACGCACCGAACTCCAAGGCGGCGAGCGGACAGGTCGGCGGCACCTTGACAACCGTTGTGTTGCCGGCGGTCAGGGCCGAGGTCAGCTTGGTCATTGTCACCGCGAGGGGCCAGTTGAACGGCAGGACGAGTGCTGCCACCCCGTATGGCTCGCGGCGCAGTAGCGGGTAAGGCGACTGCGGGTCGGGTCGCTCAGGCGCGAGTGCCGTCTCGGCCATCGCCGAAAGCATCGACGCAACGGCCGGCGCCATGGTGATCTCCAAGCTGGCCTCGGACAGCACTTTGCCATGCTCGCGGGTGTACAGCCGGGCACTGTCCCGTGCGAGAAGCTCCTCGGCCGCGGTCGTCGCCGCGGCGACAACCGCAGCGGTGCGCCCGGCGACGTCGAGCGCACCCCATTCGACAGCCGCCCGCCGCGCCTCCCGCACTGCGGAGTCGAGCTGGCCAGCGTCGGCAGCCGGGGCCTGGCCGACCACTTCGGCCGGCCGTGCCGGGTTGTGGATCGGGTAACTGCCGGCGGCGCCGCGCTGTGGCGTGCCGCCGATGGTCAGGACCGCTTCTGCTGTCGAGGATGCCTGGGCAACCGATGGGGTCATCGGCCCTCTCCTTCCCGGCCGCGACTTTGCTTGACCCGGCGCGGTCATGCGGCAATCGTAAGTCTGGTGACGCCGCGCTCAGGTGTGCTCCCGTGAGGGCGGTGGTGCTGCGTGCGGCCGGCCGGCCGGCTGTCGTGGAAGACCTGGTGCTGCGGCCGCTCGGGCCGTGCGAGGTGCGGGTGCGGCTGGCCGCCAGCGGCGTCTGCCACACCGACCTGTCGGTGCGTGATGGCGCAATGCCGGCGCTGCTGCCGTGCACCCTGGGGCACGAGGGCGCGGGGGTGGTCGCCGATGTGGGCGGCGACGTCACCACCGTGGCCGCCGGCGACCATGTCGTGCTGACCTGGAATGTGCCGTGCCGGCGTTGCCGCGACTGCCTACGCGGCGATCCACAATTGTGCGCACACGGCCTCGACCATGCGTTCGGCGTGCCCTATGCCGCGAGCGCCGCCGGTTCGGTGTGGCCGTCGATGGGTGCCGGGACGCTGGCCGAATACACCTTGCTGCCGGCCGCAGCGGTCGTGCCGGTCGACCGGTCGCTTCCGCTGCACCAGGCGGCGCTGTTGGGCTGTGCGGTCATCACCGGGGTCGGCGCCGCGTTGCGTTCCGCGGCGGTCCGCCCGGGCGAAAGCGTGTTGGTCATCGGCTGCGGCGGTGTTGGTCTGGCCGCGATCCAGGGGGCGCGGCTGGCCGGCGCGGGCCGCATCATCGCCGCGGACCGGGCGGCCGCGCAAGTCGCGGCCGCGGCTCACAACGGGGCAACCGACACGCTTCATGGGCGTGAGGCCGACGTGGTTGCCGCCGTCCGGGACCTCACCGGCGGCGTAGGAGTGGACCACGCGATCGAAGTCGTGGGTAGCCCTGCCACCATCCGGGCGGCGTTCGACGCGACCCGGCGGGGCGGCACCGTCACGGTGGTGGGTGCCGCAGGCATCGAGGAGACGGTGACGTTGCCGGCGCTGTCGTTGATGGCCGATGGCAAGACGATCCGGGGCAGCGTGTATGGCGGAAGCGACCCGGCGCGTGACATCCCGGTACTTGCCGACCTGGTCCACCGCGGGCGGCTCGACCTGGAGGCGCTCGTTACCCGGCGAATCGGTATCGACGACGTCGAGGCGGCGTTCACCGACATGGCCGCCGGGCGCGGCGCTCGCAGCGTGGTCTGCTTCGACACGCCACGCTGACATTTCACGCGGTCGCGGTGGCGAGCCTGGCGCGGACCCGCACCAGCGGCGCATCGGGATTGTGTAACTGCGGGATGGCCTCGAGGCTGAAGTCGGCGACCACGCCGGGGCGGAAGATGAGGCAGTACGTCGACCCGCCGAACTGGAAGTAACCCAGTTCGTCTCCCTTGGCCACCCGGCAGCCGGGTGTCACGTGTTCGCCGAGCTTGCACGACGAGACATCGGTCATGCCGATCGCCAGGAAGGCGATCAGACCGATGACGGGATCGTCGGCCTGGATCACAATGACCGCTCGCGTCGCGACATGGGCCAGATAGGACTGCGAGAGAGTGGGCTCGACGGCCTCGCTGCCCTCGGTATCGGCCTCTGAGTAGTAGGTACCCTGCGCGACGAACGCCCTGACAATGGTCCCGGCCACCGGGCTGTGCCAGCGGTGATAGTCCGTCGGGCTCAGATAAGCCTGATAGATCGTTCCGCCGACGAATTGGTCCACCACATCGTCGTTGGCGAGCATGTCCCGGAGCGAATACGGTTGGTTCTTTATCCAGAACCGATCCCGGCGCTTGACATCGGTCGTGATGCGGTAGGACGTCGATTCGCAGGCGTTGACGATCACCTTGTCGTCGTCGGGCGCGGCGACCGGACGCACCCCGTCCCTGAACCGTCGGGTGAAGAAATCGTTCCACGACACGAAGCCCCAATGCTCATCCGACGGATCGTGCTCGAACTGCTCGATGCCCATTGCCCGGCGCGCGGCGGCACACTTCCATCCGGACGGCGAATCGTTGAGCACATACAGCGAGTCCCGGCTGCCGAGGAACTCGCACCAGGCGGTCAAGATCTTCTTGAGCATCGCGTTGATCCGTGGGTCGCGGTACGCCGCGAACCCGGCGGATGTTCCCATCGTCCAGTCGAGGACCGCGGCCAGCGGCGTGGCCACCATGTTCTCGCCGAACTCCGGCGCCATCCTCAGCAGCTCGTTGATCAGACGCAGCATCTGCTCGACGCTGTCCAGGTGGCGTTTTCGGTACGGCTTCGTGCGCGGCACCTGAGCGATCATCTGATGCAGGTACATGCGCACCACCGCATCGGTGTCGATCAATGCCTGGAATTCGGTGAGCACCGGATGCAGTGGGACCTCCTCGCCCTTGGCCTCCACCCGCTGCCGATGCCCGTCAAGCCAAGACTCCAAGTCCTCCTGCTCCGGTAACCAGCCGGCCCGCCGCCGCACGTCCACACCTGGGGAAGTCGTCACACGACAAACCTATGACCGTTGGCCCAACCGCGACACTCGACATGCGGTGTCGACACGCCGAGGTCGCCGGCGCACTCGCCCGACCGGACAGCACCGATCACGCACTACGCGGTATCCCGCCGGCGATGCGGTCCATCACGGCGGTGTAGCGGTTGGCTTCCCGATGCCTGCCGGGCTTGCCGCTGCTGATGAGTCCGGCCGCCAGCCGGCGTTCCGGATCGGCCCACACAGCGATGTTGACCAGTCCGGTATGACCGAATGCCGCGGGCGCATTGCGCCCGAACGGTCCGAACCTGGTCGATCCCAGCATGTAGCCGGTTCCCCAGCGCAGCGGCGCCAGTCCGGTCGCGAAATCCGGTCGCAGGCGCCGGCATTCCGTTACCGCGGCGCGCAGGGTTTCCGGCCGCATCACCCGCACGCCGTCGAGTTCACCACCGCGGCGCAGCATTTCGGCGAAGCGGGACAGCTCGTATGCCGTCGACACGGTGTTGGACGACGGCACCACGCCCGTGAGGAATCGGGCGGTGTTGGTGAACGGGATGATCTGGTGCAACGTTCCGCCGACTGCGGTGCGGAAGGCTGCCGCGATCGGCCCAGGCAATGGCCTGCCCGTGGCGTGACTCGGAGCGACCAGCGGCACGTCGTGCGCCGCCACACCGTAGTTCGTCCAGCGGAAGCCGAGCGGGTCGAGGATTTCTGCGGCGAGAATGTCGCGAATGTTCTTGCCGGTCGCCGCCGAAACGATCTCCCGGACCAGCGGACCCCACGTCAGTGCGTGGTAGAGGTGCATCAATCCCGGCCGGTAGAGCGGCTTGAGTTCGCCGAGCTTTTCCCGCGCGTACTCGCTGTCATCCATGCGTTTGAGGTCCGGCTTGGGTCCGGTCGGAAATGGCACGCCTGCGCTGTGGGTCATCACGTGTCGAATCGTCGTGCGATCTTTGCCATGGCTGGTGTAGTTGGGCAGGTAGTCGCAGACCCGGTCGTCGAGCGAGAAGTATCCGCGTTCGACGAGCATGTGGACGACGGTGGTCGTGATCGCCTTGGCCGCGGAGTACACACAGAATGGCGTTTCCGTGGTGACCGGGATTTGTTCGGCGTCGGGCGGATCGCTTGGAGCGTTACCCCAGCCGTGGCCGATCGCGCGGTTGAGCACAATCCTGCCGTTGTGGCGCAGGCACACCTGGATCGCCGGGTGCATGCCCGCCTGATACCAGTGCGCAATGGCCTGCCAGATCCGCTCGACGGACGTCGAGTCGATCTCGCGATGGTCCTCATCTGCGACCGCCGTCACGGCGTCGAGGTCGGCCGGGACGCGGATTCTGCCGTCGTCGGTCATGCGTTCCTGTGCAAAGTCGCGGCGAGGTGGTGTTGCAGGGGTTGGCCGACCGCGCCCAGTCGTAGCGTGTAGCTGAGTTCGTCGCCGTCGACCCGAATCGAACGGCTGAGTGCCGTCACTTCTTTGGCCGATGCGGTGCGCCCGATTGCGCTCGCGTTCAATTCCATCTTGATGGCGGTACCGCTGACCGACAGCGTGCCCTCCTGGATCTCGGCGATGCCGGTGGGGTGCGCCAGCACCAGCTCGACCCGTCCGGGTGACGGCACCCGGACATATCCGCTCTCCGCGTGCAGTAAACGGCCGTCATCGCTGGCCTTGGTTCGTTGACCGTAGGTCAAAAACGGCTTGCCGACATGACCGAAGGTGACTTCCTCGAAATAGCCGAACGGCTCGATCGTCGGGTAGTCGCCCGCGCCTTGACCAGTCCAGGTGCCCAGCAGGGGAGCCAGGACAGCGATGTCGGGATTCAGATCGGCCACGTCCGTCAGGGTACGACGCGCAGCCGCCGTTCTTGCGTTCGTGCGCTCTACGGCAGTCCAGTCGCCCAGCGTGCACACGTTGCGAAGAAGCGGCCTGAATCTCGCCCTGGGTTCACACTCGCGACGCCGCCCCGAGCGACGCCACCCCGAGCGACACCGCCGCGAGCGACGCCGCCCCGAGCGACGCCACCCCGAGCGACACCGGCCCCGAGCCCGCCGGCCCACCCATCCGCGGGCTGAAGATCGGCTGAAGATCTCCTCGCCGGACAGCGATTTTCAGCGCCGTCCCAGGTTCATTGGCGAGCGTGACCGCACCCGACCTCTACCACAAGGAGTGACCATGATGTGCGCGTCAACGCTTCGCCGTGCAGCCGCCACAGCGCTGATAAGCGGGCTGTGTGTCGGTGCCGTCACGTCAGCGCCGGTTGCCGCGGCTCAGCCGGGGCCCGACTGCGATGACGTGTGGGGCGCCCGGGTCCAAGGTGCCCCGCCGTACTACCCGGGCGACCGCGGCGGGGTGTACCTGTGGCACGACCAGGGGTTCCACTTACGGGCCACCCACCGGGTCGACGATCGCGTGGTGTACGCCGGCACGGTGGTCAGCCCCACCCCGATGCACATGACACCGGTTGCGCTGGAGGACAACGACCGCGCCGACCTGTCCCCGGACGGGCGGACCCTGTGGTTTTCGTTCGTCAACTACGGCCATACCGACGGTGTCGACTTCACCACCGACTGCGCCGATTACCTCACGGTTGGCCCGTTGACGGCCGACAACGTGTTACTGACCACCGACCGGATCTATCTGGGCGCCACCGAAATACACCCAGAGAACAACCCGCTGACGATCCATCGCCATGAACCCTGAGCAACGGACGCCACCCCGCCACCGCCTACCCGCGTGGCGGTGGCGGGGCCGCACCGGCACAGTCGGGGTCGACTTCGACCGCATAGGAGGTTATCGAGGTGATCGTCGTGCCCAAGAACTCCAGGACGTTGCAGCGTGCCACCGCGGTAACGCCGTCCGGCCCCCAGTAGCGGTCGAAGGATTCCACCGCCACCACCCCGTCACCGACCGCCGTGACGCAGCGGTCCCGGGTGGTGGTGGTGCCTTTCAGGCTCTCCCGGGTGCCGCGGCAGGTTCCAATGACCGCATCGGCCCCCTCGAGCACCATGTATCCCACGACCGTCCATCGCACGTCGCTGGCAAGGTGTGGAAAAACCTCGTCGAACCGGTGTTCCGAAAACGCGCGGGCGACAGCTCCCGGATCGAATGACTCATCCATCGGCTGCCCCTCGCGTCGGCCGCGCGTACACCAGTGACCGTACCCACGAACCGACGGGTAATCTGCCCCCAGTGCTGCGACGACGCGGGGCCTCCCCTGTTGCCGGGGTGTTGCGCGCGGCGCGTGCTGCGGCGGCCGTCTTGGTTGTGCCGCGTTCTGGAAGGCCTTCGGATGGCGAACTATGTCGTGGTGCCCCGAACGTCGACCCACACCGCCATCGCCGATAGCGATCGAGTCTTATGCTCGCTCAAGTAGCGACGCGGGGCGGTGATGCAGTTCGATGAATGTGTTGGCCAAGGCGATCGACGCACTTGTGAACCCGGCGCAGCTCTCCGATCTCGACAAGCTGCATGAGGCGGTGGCCGACAAGACCGTGCTGGTGACCGGTGCGTCGTACGGGGTGGGCGAGGCAACCGCGCGCAAGCTGGCCGCGGCGGGAGCGACCGTGCTGGTGGTCGCCCGGTCGGCGGACAGGCTGGACCACCTCGTGGCGTCGATCAGGGCCGCTGGGGGCAAAGCGGTTACCTACCCGGCCGATCTCACCGACGAGGCCGCGGTCGCGGCGTTGACGACGCAGATCACCGACGATCACGGCCCGCCCGACGTGGTGGTGAGCAACGCCGGAAAGTCGGTCCGACGGTCGTTGCATCACCAGTACGACCGGCCGCATGATTTCCAGCGCACGATCGACATCAACTACCTGGCACCGATCCGGCTGCTGCTGGGGGTGCTCCCCGCCATGCGTGAGCGCGGCCAAGGGCACATCGTCAACATTTCCAGCGTCGCCGTGCGCGTCCCGCCCGGTCCGCAGTGGGGTGCCTACCAGGCGTCGAAAGGGGCGTTCGACCGCTGGCTGCGCAGCGTGGCACCGGAGCTGCACGCCGACGGTGTGGCCGTCACCACCGTGTACTTCGCGCTGGTCCGCACCCGGATGATCGAGCCCACCCCGGTCCTGCGCAAACTACCGGGCCTGGATCCCGACCAGGCCGCCGATGTCGTCGCCAAGGCGGTCATCGAACGGCCCCGCACGATCGCGCCTCCTTGGCTGTGGCCCGCTGAACTGGCTTCGGTGGTGGTGGCCGGCCCGATCGATCGCGCTGCGCGGCTGTGGTACCGGTACACCATCGACTCTCGCGCCCACTCGGCGCAGACGTAGAGCCCGCGCCGGCGGGATGATGGCGCTATGGCCGACGAGGTGCGCGACGATCTGTACCGAACCAGGCCGGAGGACTTCACGGCGCTGCGCACCAGACTCGCGGCGGCGGCCAAGCAGCGCGGGGACACCGCCGGCGCGCAGGAGATCGGCGCATCGCGTAAGCCCACCACCGCGGCGTGGGTCGTCAACCGGCTCGCCCTCGACCATCGCGACGCCAAGCAGCGCCTCACCGACCTGGGTGAGCGACTGCGCGCCGCGCACGCGGTGATGGACGGCGACCGGATCCGCGAATTGTCCACGGAGCAACGCGAGCTGATTCATGAGTTGGCCCGAGCCGCTTTCCAAGCAGCCGACGTGCAGAACCCGCCCGCCGCACTGCGTGACGACGTCACCGACACTCTTCAGGCCGCGATCGCCGACCCCCGAGTCGCGGATCAGCTCGGCCGGCTGGCCAAGGCGCAGCGCTATTCCGGCTTCGGCGAATTCGACGCGGCAGCGCCGGGTTTCGCCGCACCAACGGGAGCCGGACACCAACGGTCCAAGCCACCGGTCGAGCGTCGCCGCAACGACCTCGAGGCGCGCCGGCAGCAAACGCAGGCCAACGCCGTGGTGGCGGCGGCCGAGCGGGCCAAGGCCCTGGCCGGCGATGAGCTGTCCGAACAACGGGCGGAACTCGACATCGCGCGGCGTCGCCACGACGAAGCCCGCAGGGCACTGCGGGAAGCCGAGCGCACGCTCAGCGCCGCCGAAGCCGCATATGCCAAGGCCCAAAAAGCCGACCGCGACGCCGTAGAGCTGGTCAAGCAGGCGAAAGCGCGGCTACCTGACAGCCCCCGTTAGGCAGCCGCTACCTCGGTGCGCGCGTTGAGGGTCTTGCCCCGGAAGAAGTCCCGGCCGCCGGCGACGGCACTGAGCACCGCGACGGGAATGCCGAGGCCGAGCAGGCCCATGCCCAGGACGAATACCCCGCCGACCGGACCGAAGTGGGTTTTGCCGTAGTCCGGCGCGTACATGGCAATCGCGCTCTGGGTGAACGCCCACGTCATCGCGACCGCACCGACGAGCGGAAGAGCGCCGCGCAGCCAGAAATCGCGCGCCGACCGAAGCAGCGTGCGACGGTACGTCCAGACGCACGCGTACGCGGTGACCGCGTAGTAGAACGCGGTGGCCAAGCCGAGCGAGGCCACCATGTCGGTCAGTGAATTCTGGCTGACCAACATCATCACCAGGTAAATGCCGAATCCGCTGACGCCGATCACCAAGGTGCCCAGCCACGGAGTTCTGTATCGGCGGTGGATGCGTGCAAGGCGTTGTGGCAGCGCCCGGTAGAAAGCCATGGCGAGCATGTTGCGCGCCGTCGGCGCCAGACAGGTCAGCGTCGACGCCAGTGACGATGAGCTGATCGCCAGCAACAGCACCACCGCGAGCGCGCCGCCGACCACGGGATCTCCCAGGATGCTGAGCGCGTCGTTCGCGTTCTGCGGGTTGTTCAGGCCGATCCCTGTGGTCCCGAACCCGGCGAACGCCTGAATCGCATAGCTCACCAGCACGTAGGTGCCCAGCACGAGAAGCGTCGCCGCCACGGCGGCCTTGCCCGGGTTCCTGTGCGGGTCTTTGGTCTCCTCCGAAACGGATAGGCACGCGTCCCATCCCCAATACGCGAAGACGCACAGAATCGTGCCGTGGGCGATGGCCGCCGCGGAAAGTCCGGTGGGGACCAGCCAGTTCCATTGCGGAGTGACGGCCTGCGCACCGGCGTGGTGGCCCAACACCTTTACCAGCGCGACCACGCTGACCAGCGCCAGCATGGCGATTTGCACGGCCAGCAGGACAGCCTGGCTCCGCGCGGTGATGTCGATCCCTCGTACGCACAGCGCCAGCAGCACGACGACCGCAAGCCCGCCGACAGCGATCTGCGCCGCCATCGAGTTGGCGGCGGCGTTCAGGTGCAAAGCCTGCAGCAGGTAGATAGCCGCAATCTGCGCCCCGTTGCCGACGGCCACGATGGCGGCGATCCCCGAGGCCCAACCCGCCAGCCAACCGACCCAGGGCCCGAATGCCCGGGTGGCCCAGGTGAAGGTGGCTCCGCAGTCAGGTGTCTCGCTGGCCAGTTCACGGAACGCGAACGCCGTGAGCATCATTGGAATGAACCCGATGACGAACAGCGCCGGCGTCTTCGCGCCGACTACTGCCACCATGCCCGCCAGCGCGGCCGCCAGGCTGTAAGCAGGCGCAACCGACGAAGCGGCGATGACGATGCTTCCGGCCAGACCCACGGCGCCGGGCCGCAGCCCCTTACCTCCGCTCGTCGAGGTGGTGGGGACCGCCGAGGATGTCGGTAAACTCATCCGCTTTGACCGCGCGTGGTCCAACCAGCCACGTCGGCGGTGACGAAATGCTCTTCCAAACCGCTGGTTTTCACATCTCTCTCCTTTCAGAGCGGATCTCAGAGCGCATCGGCAACCGCCCGCCCGGCCGTGCGGCCGCTGAACAAGCAGCCACCCAGGAAGGTGCCTTCCAGGGCGTTGTATCCGTGAACGCCGCCGCCGCCGAACCCGGCCACCTCTCCGGCGGCGTACAAACCGTCGATCACGGAGCCGTTCACGCCCAATACCCGGCAGGCAAGATCGGTTTGGATGCCGCCCAACGTCTTTCGGGTCAGAATGTGCAGCTTGACGCCGATGAGTGGTCCGGCGGAGGGGTCGAGGATGTGATGGGGGGCGGCGACACGGCCGAGGCGGTCGCCGAGGTAGCGCCGCGCGTTCCGGATCCCTTGAACCTGGGCGTCCTTGCTGAACGGGTTGGCCATCTGCAGGTCGCGGGCTTCGATCTGCGCGCGCACCATGGTTGGGTCGAGCAGCGGCTCGTCGGTGAGCGCGTTCATCCGTCTCACGAGTTCTTCCAGATCCTCGGCCACCACGAAATCGGAACCGTGTCGCTTGAACGCTTCGACCGGCCCGGGCGCGCCCTTGCTCAGCAGCCGCTCCCGCACGAACGCGGCGCGGCTCTTGCCGGTGATGTCGGGGTTTTGCTCAGAGCCCGACAGCGCGAATTCCCGCTCGATGATCTTCTGCGTGAGGATGAACCAGGAGTGGTCATAACGGGCGATGTCGGCGGTGGTGCGCAGATACCGCAACGTGCCAAGCGTGTCGTAGCCGGGCAGGTACGGCTCGGGCAGACGCCGTCCCAGCGCGTCGAACCACATCGATGACGGCCCGGGCAGGACGCGGATCGCGTGGTTGGGCCAGATCGGGTTCCAGTTCACCACGCCTTCGGTGTAATGCCACATGCGGTCGCGGTTGACGAGTCGCACACCGGAATCGACGGCGATGTCCAGCATCCGGCCATCGACATAGGCCGGTACCCCGGTGATCATCGACGCCGGGGGCGTGCCCAATCGTTGCGGCCAGTACCGTCGGACGAGCTCGTGGTTTGCCCCGATGCCTCCGGTCGTGACGATGACAGCCTGGGCGCTGAGCTCGAAGCGGCCGACCGCCTCCCGGTTGGACTGGGCGCCGCGCACGCCGTGGTCGGGCGCCAGTACGGTGCCACGCACACCGGTGGCGGCGCCGTTGCCCACCACCAGTTCGTCGACGCGGTGGCGGTGATAGAACCTGACCAGTCCGCTGGTCGCCGCGCGCACGGCCGAGTCGACGAACGGCCCCACCACACCGGTGCCGGTGCCCCACGCGACATGAAACCGGGGAACGGAATTGCCGTGCCCGGTCGCGCGCAGATCGCCGCGTTCGGCCCAGCCCACCGTGGGCAGGAACCGGATTCCGTGGCGCGCCAACCACGACCGCTTCTCGCCGGCGGCGAATTCCACGTAGGCGCGGGCCCATTTCGCCGCCCACACATCCTCGTCGTCGAGGCGGTCGAACTGGGCGCTGCCGCACCAGTCGTTCCACGCCAGCTCGAAAGAGTCTTTGACGCCCATGCGCCGCTGCTCGGGGCTGTCGACGAGGAAGAGACCCCCGAACGACCAGAACGCCTGGCCACCGAGATTCCCGGCGTTCTCCTGGTCGATCACCGCGACCTTCTTGCCACGGCTGGTCAGCTCCTTGGTGGCCACCAAACCGGCCAGGCCCCCGCCGACCACGATGACGTCTGCGTCCATCGGTGCGATCCTCCATCCCGTCAAGCGGTAAGAAACCTACTCGCCGAAGCCGGGTGGAGTATCTAGTGTCGCGGCACCATCCACGACAGCAGATCAGAGGCTTGCAGCGCCGAAAGCACGCACAGCAAGGCGAGGAACACCACGCTCCAGACGATGACGCGCCGGAAGATGTCGCCTTCTTTCCCGTGCAGGCCGACCGCGGCCGCCGCGATGGCCAGGTTCTGCGGCGAAATCATCTTGCCGAGAACCCCACCCGAGCTGTTGCCCGCCGCGATCAATACCGGAGCCAACCCGGCCTTGTTGGCGGCGGTGACTTGCAGCGCGCCAAACAGCGAATTCGACGACGTATCAGAGCCGGTTACCGCGACTCCGAGCCAGCCCAGGATTGGGGAGATCAACGCGAACGCGCCGCCGGCGCCGGCCATCCAGGTGCCCAGCGTAATGGTTTGTCCCGATGCGTTCATCACGAAAGCCAGTGCGAGAACTGCCGTGACGGTCACGATTGCCCAGCGCAGCCGGTGCAGCGTTAGCCGGTACGCTTTCATCGCCCGCGGCACCGAAAGGCGGAGTGCGAGCATCGTGAGGATGCCGGCCAACAGCATCTGGGTGCCCGGTGTGGTGAGCAAGTTGAGCGTGAACTCGGCGAGGTTGAGCGGTTTGCCCTTCGGGTTGAGCAGATGCAGCCCCGGCCAGTTGAACTTGTATGTCGCCTTGTCGAGCAGGTGTTTCACCGGCGTGATCTGGCAGATCACGAAGACCGCGGTGATGATGACGTAAGGCGCGTACGCCCTGATGACGTCGGCGCGGGCGTCGCGATTTTGCACGCGCCCGGCGAATTCGGGGGTCGGCTCGTCGGCCGCGCCGCCGGCCACGACAGCCGGCTCCGTGTACGGCTCCCGCGGCCGCCACACCCGCACCATCGCGACCACGGCGCCCGCGGACAACAACGACGCGACGACGTCGGCGAGCGGCACCGAAACGAAATTGGAGGTCGCGTACTGTGCGAGCCCGAACACGATTCCACACACCACGGCCACCGGCCAGGTCTCGCGGACACCGCGCCATCCGTCCACGATGGCCAGCAGCGCCAGCGGAACGAACGCGGCGAGGATTGGAGTCTGCCGCCCAACCATCGCCCCGAGGGTGTCGCTCGACAACCCGGTCACCTTGCCCAGCGTGAGGATGGGGGTCGCCATCGCCCCGAACGCAACCGGCGCCGTGTTGGCGGTCAGGGCCAGCACTGCGGCTTTCAGCGGGCGGAAGCCCAGCGCGGTCAACATGACTGAGGTCACCGCGACCGGAGTGCCGAAGCCGGCCAGCGCTTCCATCAGCGCGCCAAACGAGAACGCGATGATGATCGCCTGAATGCGCTGGTCGTCGCTCACCCGGGCGAACGATCGCCGCAGCACGTCGAAGTGACCGGTCTCCACGGTCATCTGGTAGACCCAGATCGCGTTGATGACGATCCACAGGATGGGGAACAGCCCGAACGCCGCGCCTTCGGTCCCTGCGAGCACCGTCTGCCCGACCGGCACGCCGTACACCGCGATCGCGATCGCGATGGCCACCGCCAGCGACACCAGCGCCGCCAGCCACGCCGTCACCCGTAGTACGCCGAGTAACACGAACAGCAGCAGCAATGGGATTGCCGCGACCAGAGAAGTCCAGGCCAGCGAGTGGGCGACGGGATCAAGAACCTGCCGGTACACGGAGCCCCCTCACGACGGCGTGGCGTGCTGTGACCCCTCAGGATTAACAGTTCCGTGCGCCAACAGAGATGGAATCGCCGGAATTCTCATCCCGCCCGACGAGCAGCGCCAGCAGGGCTCCCACCGCCGCGGCCGCCGCGGCGACGACCATCGATGTGTGCAGCCCGAACATGAACGCGGTGTGGCTGCCATCGGCGACCGCCACCGATAGTGGAGCCGGCATACCGGGGATCGTCGGCGCCACGCCCTGTGCCACAAGCTCTTTGGCGGCGGACAACCTGGCGGCGACCGGCGCTGGGGTACCCGCGCTGGTGAGTTGCCCGATCAGCACCGACCCGACGCGGCTGCTGAGCACCGAGCCGAGGATCGTGGTGCCCAGCACTCCACCCAGTTGCACGGCGGTGCTTTGCAGGCCACCGGCCACCCCGGCGTCGTCGACGCCGGCGTTGCCGACTATCGCGTCCGAGCTCGCCGTCAGCACCAGGCCGATGCCCGCGCCCAGCAGCACGAATGCCGGCCACAACGCGTGATAACCGGAGTCCACCTGCAGGGTGGTCATCGAGAACAACCCGGCGGCGACCGCAGCCAGCCCGGTGAGCATCGACGGACGCGGGCCGAACTTCTCGGTCAGAAGCCCGCTGAGCGGCGCGGTGACCATCAGCGTCAAGCTGAGTGGCAGCGTGCGCACACCGGCCTCGATGGGACTGAAGCCCTGAACGTTCTGCAGGTACAGCGTCATGAAGAATAACGCGCCGAACAACGCGAAGAAGTTGATGACCACGACCGCGGTGCCGATCGATAGCGATCTGTTGGCGAATAGGCGCATCGGCAGCAGCGGTTCGGTTGTCCGCACCTCGATCAGCGCGAACAGCGCGAGCGCGACGAGGCCCACCAGGATGAACCCGATTGTCCGGGGCGCCAGCCACCCCCAATTCTGGGCCTTGATCAAGCCGAAAACGATCGAGAACAGGCCACCGCTGAGCGTGGCGATGCCCGGTATGTCCAGTCGCTGCTCGTTGCCGTTGCGACTTTCGGCGATGGCGAGCCCGCCGATCAGCAACGCGGCAGCCGCTATCGGAGCGTTGATGTAGAACACCGATTGCCAGCTGACGTGCTCGACCAGCATGCCGCCCACGATCGGGCCGGCCGCGATCGACACACCGGACGCCGCACCCCAGATGCCCACCGCGGCGTTGAGCTTCTCCGCCGGGAACGTGTTGCGCACGATCGCCAGCGTGCTCGGCATCAGCAACGCCCCGAACACGCCCTGCAGTGTCCGCAACGCGATGACACCGGCTACCGTGCCGATCAGCCCGATACCGACCGAGGTGGCGGCGAACCCTGCAACGCCGAGAAAGAACATCTGGCGACGGCCGAACCGGTCGCCCAGCTTTCCGCCGAAGATCAACAGCGAAGCGAGCGCCAGCAGGTAGGCATCGGTGATCCACTGCAGATCCGCCAGCGATGCGTGCAGATCCGCCGCTATGCGCGGATTGGCGATGGCGACGACCGAGGCGTCGAGCCCGACCATGATCACGCCGATCGACACGGCCGTCAGGGTCCACCACGGGTTGCCCCGCACCGCGCTCGGCTCGGCTGTCCTCCCCCGACCGGCTGTCGGGAGCGCTCCGGGAGTGGTCGCGATCAGCGACATGTTTGCTCCGTTCTCTATGTGGAGGTTGACTACCACTTACTTGCCTCCGACGATACGCAGAAGTGGACCCAGTCCTCCACTTCTACTGGTAGTCTGTGCCTGTGATTTCAAGCGCAGCGCGGCGCGTAAAGGGAGCCAGGCCACTTCGCGCCGACGCCCAACTCAACCGGGACCGGATCCTGGCGGCCGCCGCCGAACTGTTCGCCGAGCGGGGTCTTTCCGTGCCGCTGGAGGAAATCGCGGACCGGGCCGGCGTGGGCGTGGCGACGTTGTACCGACGCTTCCCGACCCGAGCCGACCTGGCGGCGGCGGCCTTCGAGCGCAGCATCACCCGCTACACCGAGGCCGTCGATCGCGCACTGGCGAACCCACGACCGTGGGAGGGGTTCCGGGCGTTGGTCTTCGACTTGTGTGAGCTACAGGCCAACGACGCCGGCATGCGCGACCTGCTGACCACCGCTTTCCCGACCAGCTCCGCCATCGAGGACCGCACCGATGAGGCCGTTGAGAAGGTCAAGGTCCTGATCACCCTGGCGCAAGCCCAAGGCAGCCTGCGACCCGACGTGGTGGTGGCCGATCTCGTCGTGCTGTTGCTCGCCAACGCGGGCGTGTTGAAGGCCACCGGCAACGCGGCTCCCGATGCGTGGCGCCGGTTCGCCGCGTTGATGGTCGACGGTTTCCGGGCACAGCCGGATGCACAGCCGGACGCACCGTTGCCGCCGGCACCGCACGAGCAGCAGCTGCGCCGCTCCATCGCCTTGCTGACCGGCGAACGCTACCCGTAGCAAAGCCGATGTCAACTCCTCGGCGCCCGTTCGTGTCGACGTAACCGTCGGCTACCCCGGCGTCGGGCACCCTGGATGCAGGCCGATGAGGGGACCACCGTCATGACCGTCGCGGAACTGGCTGCGGCACCATGCATCACGGGCGACACAACCGCCACCTTCGAATTCCGCGGACGCTTTCGGATGGGTTTCGACCGGTGGGTGTACGTTCCGTTCGACGTGCCGCCAGGCGTGCGCCGTATCCGCGTAACCACCGCTCATGATCGGTTCTCGCTTTTCGGTGTCGCTCGAAACGTATTGGATATGGGCGTTTTCGGGCCCGCCGGCTTCCAGCTGGGAAACAGCGACGGCTTCCGCGGGTGGTCGGGTGGTGCGCGGTCGGGCTTCGCGCTGTCGGCCGGTGACGCGACGCCGGGATACCTCGCCGGGCCCATCGATCCCGGCCGGTGGGCCCTGGCCCTCGGCCCGGTGGTGCTCAATCCGCTCGGCATGCGGTGGCGGGCGGGAATCACGCTGGAATACGGTGCGTCGGGTCCCGATTTTGTGCGTATCGCACCCGTTTCGCAGAATTATTCTCAACGGGGCCGGGGCTGGTACCGCGGGGACTTGCACCTGCACACCGTCCACTCCGACGGTCGGCATCAGCCGGGCGGTCTGCTCGACGCGGCACACGCCGCCGGGCTCGACTTCATCGTGTCCACCGAACACAACACCAGCGCCGCCAACCGGGAATGGCTCACTCGGGGCACCGACGGCCTCCTCGTCGTCTCCGGAGAGGAGGTCACCACCCGGCATGGGCACTGGCTGGCCATCGGCCTGCCGCCCGGAGGGTGGGTCGACTGGCGCTATGCGCCCGGTGACAATGTGTTCCCCGGCTACGCGGCGCAGGTCCGCGCCGAGGGCGGCATGGTGGTCGCGGCGCATCCCGCGGTGCCGATGCCGGGCTCGGCGTGGGAGTTCGGCTACCGCGACGTCGACGCGATCGAAGTCTGGAACGGCAGGTGGAATGTCGACGACGAAATTTCGCTGCGAATCTGGCATCGCCTCCTTCGGCGGGGTAGTCCCGTGGTCGCGGTGGGAGGCAGTGACTCCCACGGTGCGCATCAACGGGTCGGGCTGCCCCAGATGGTCGTGCACGCCACCGAGCTGTCGGCGTCCGCGCTCGTCGAAGCGCTGCGCTGCGGCCGCTCCTACATCGCCGAGTCCGACGATGTGACGGTGGATCTGACTGCGTCGGGCCCTGACGGCGACGAGGCGTCCACCGCCGGCCCGGGGGAGAGCGTGTTGATACCGCACGACGCGCCGGTAACCGTCAGGGCCGCCGTGTGTGGCGCGCCCGGCGGCCGCCTCGCGCTCATGACCGCCGGCGGCTGCGTTACCACGGCCGATGTCGACCGGTCGGGCGCAGGCCGGCTCGCATGGACGGTGATCGGGGCCGACGCCCGATTCGTCCGTCTGGAGGTTCGGCGACCAGCCCGCGGCCGCATCAGCCCGATGGTTGCCCTGACCAATCCGGTATGGCTCCGGACCTAGCGCGCGGAGCGCTCGCCGGGAATCCTGTGACCAGGGCCGGATCAGGAGCGCGATGTTCGAGAAGCGGTTCGGGCGCCGCACGCTGTTGCGTGGTGCCGGTGTGTTGGGCGCCGCGTCGATGCTGCCGTGGCCGTCGGCATGTGGTGATTCCGACAAGGACGCGCTGACGTTCTTCTTTCAGGCCAACCCCGACGAAGCAGACGCCCGCATGCGGATCATCGACGAGTTCGTCCGCCGGCATCCCGACATCCGGGTGCGCACGGTGTTGTCCGGCCCCGACCCGATGCAGCAGATGTCGACGTTCTGCGCCGGCGGCAGATGCCCCGATGTGCTGATGGCATGGGAGTTGACGTATGCCGGATTAGCCGACCGGGGCGTGCTGCAGGACCTGAACACCCTGCTGGCGCGGGATGGGAGCTTCGCGGCGGCACTGCACGCCGACAGCATCGCGTCGCTGTACGAGACGTTCACTTTCGACGGCGGCCAGTATGCGTTCCCGGAGCAGTGGTCCGGGAACTTCCTGTTCTACAACAAGCGACTGTTCACCGACGCCGGCGTGGCGCCGCCACCGGCCCGCTGGGAACAGCCGTGGAGTTTCACCGAGTTCCTCGACACCGCGCGCGCGCTGACCAAACGCGACCGGTCGGGCAAGGTGACCCAGTGGGGCTTCGTCGACACCTGGGTGCCGCCCTACTCCGCCGGGTTGTTCGGGATGAACAACGGGGTGCCGTGGTGCACACCCCGGACCAACCCCACCCACTTCAACATTGATGACGAGGCGTTCATCGAAGGCGTCCAGTTCTATGCGGACCTGGCCGCCGAGCACCACGTGGCGCCTACCGCGACCGACGCGCAGTCGGTGTCGACCATGGACCTGTTCGCCGCCGGGAAGGCCGGTATGGCGATGGGCGGCCATTGGCGATACCAAACGTTCCTGCGCGCCCAGGGCCTGGAATTCGACATCACCGTCCTGCCGGCCGGTTCCCACCGCCAGGGCGCGCAGTCAGACATCGGCACCACCGGCCTCGCCATCGCCGCAAGCAGTCCGCGCAAGGAGCAGGCCTGGGAATTCGTGAAGTTCGCGACGGGCCCGGTCGGACAATCCATGATCGGTCAAACGGGGCTGTTCGTGCCGGCGCTGACCTCGGCGATCCACTCCGCCGGTTTTGCCGGCGCGCACGGCGAGATTGGCAATCTCGGCGTGCTCACCGAGGGACCGGCGCACTCCGGGTACCTGCCGGTCAGCCCGGCCTGGGAGAAAATCAACTCGCTGATCGACCGCAGCTTCGGACCGGTGCTGCGGGGTACCCGCCCGGCCACGTCGTTGCGGACCGGACTGGCCCGCGGCATCGACCAGGTGCTTCACCACCCATGACTCCCGACAGGCGGCGCGCACGGGCCGGACGCATGTTCGTCGCCCCGAATCTCGGCGCGCTCGCGGTGTTCATGCTCTTTCCGCTCGGCTTCTCGCTGTACATGAGTTTCCAGAAGTGGGACCTGTTCACGCCCCCGAAATTCGTTGGCGTTGCGAATTTTCGGACCCTGTTCACCGCCGATCCGCTGTTTCTCATCGCGCTGCGCAACACGGCGGTCTTCACCGTCGGCACGATCGTGCCGACGCTGCTGGTCAGTCTCGCCGCGGCAGCCATCCTCAACCGCAAAGCCAAGGCTATTGGTATTTTCCGTGCCATCATCTTCGTTCCACTGGCGGTTTCCTCGGTGGTGATGGCCGTCGTCTGGCAGTTCGTGTTCAACGTCGACGACGGCCTGCTCAACACCATGCTGGGCTGGCTCGGGCTGGGGCCGGTCCCGTGGCTGATCGATCCTGGGTGGGCGATGGTCTCGCTCTGCGTGGTCAGCGTGTGGAAAAGCGTGCCGTTCGCCACCGTCGTGTTGCTGGCCGCGATGCAGGGTGTGCCGGAGACCCTTCACGAGGCCGCCACGATCGATGGGGCTTCAGAATTACGGCGATTCGTCTCCATCACGGTGCCGTTGATCCGCGGGGCGCTGTCGTTTGTGGTGATCATCTCGGTCATCAACGCGTTCCAGGCCTTTGATCTGGTGTACGTCCTCACCGGCGGCAACGGCGGCCCCGAAACCGGGACCTATGTTCTGGGCATCATGCTCTTCCAGCACGCGTTCGCGTTCCTGGACTTCGGCTACGCGTCCGCGCTGGCGTGGGTCATGTTCGCGATCTTGCTGGCATTGACCGTGCTGCAGCTGCGATTCGCACGTCGGATGTCTCTGGAGATTTGATGTCCGGGCCGACCGAACGGGTCATCAAACGCAGCGTCGTGCGGGCGGTCGCGCTGTATG
This sequence comes from Mycobacteriaceae bacterium, assembly GCA_019245755.1. GTDB lineage: Bacteria > Actinomycetota > Actinomycetes > Mycobacteriales > Mycobacteriaceae > Mycobacterium. Next base: position 37,384 of record JAFARC010000064.1, read on the forward strand.
CGGCGCTGATCGGCATGGCGTGGTGCGCGTTGTTTCCCATCCTGTGGGCGCTGTCGGGATCGTTGAAAACCGAACCGGGAATCGCTGAGCCGAACCTGTTTCCGGCACATCCGCAGTGGTCCAACTACGCTCGGGTCTTTTCGCTGATGCCGTTCTGGCGGATGCTGGGCAACACCGTGCTCTACGCCTGCTGCGTCACGCTCGGCCAGGTGTTCTTCTGCTCGCTGGCTGGCTACGCCTTCGCCCGGCTGCGGTTCCGGGGGCGCGACACGCTGTTTGTGCTGTACTTGGCCACCCTGATGGTGCCGCTGACCGTGACCGTCATCCCGCAGTTCATCCTGATGCGGGCGTTCGGGTGGACCGATACCCCGTGGGCGATGATCGTCCCGGGTTTGTTCGGCAGTGCATTCGGCACCTATCTCATGCGCCAGTTCTTCCTCACCCTGCCAACGGATCTGGAGGAGGCCGCCGTTCTCGATGGCTGTTCACCCTGGCAGATATACTGGCGGATTCTGCTGCCGCACATCAGGCCTGCGGTCATGGTGCTGGCGGTGTTGACATGGGTCAATGTCTGGAACGACTTCTTGTGGCCGCTGGTGATGATTCAGCGCAGGGACATCGCCACCCTGACGCTGGGACTGGTGTGGATGCAGGGCCAGTACGTATCCCGGTGGCCGGTGCTGATGGCGGCGTCGATTCTCATCCTGCTGCCGCTGCTGGGCGTCTACGGGTTCGCCCAGCGTGCGTTTGTCCGGGGCATCACGCTTACCGGATTCGGTGGCCGGTAGCCCATGGCGTCGGTGGGCTTCGAGCACGCGACCCGACGTTATCCGGGCACGGCGCGAGCGGCGGTACACGACCTCGACCTCACGGTTGACGACGGTGAATTCCTGGTTGTGGTCGGTCCTTCCGGCTGCGGCAAGTCGACGGCCCTGCGCATGGTGGCCGGGCTGGAGCCGGTGGATTCCGGGCGGATCCGCATCGGCGGCCGCGACGTCACAGATACCGACCCCAAGGAGCGCGACACCGCGATGGTGTTCCAGAACTACGCCCTTTACCCGCACATGACCGTGGCCCAGAACATGGGATTTGCGCTGAAGATCGCAAAACTGCCTAGGGCGCAGATCCGCGACCGCGTGCTGGCGGCGGCACGGCTGCTGGACCTGCAGCCCTATCTCGACCGCAGGCCGAAGGATCTTTCCGGTGGCCAGCGCCAGCGGGTGGCGATGGGGCGGGCGATCGTGCGCCAGCCGCAGGTTTTCCTGATGGACGAGCCGCTGTCCAACCTCGACGCCAAGTTGCGGGCCCAAACCCGCAGCGAGCTGGCCGCGCTGCAGCGGCGGCTGGGCACCACCACCGTCTACGTCACCCATGACCAGGCGGAGGCCCTGACCATGGGCGACCGAGTCGCGGTACTGCGCGACGGCGTGCTGCAACAGTGCGCGTCGCCGCGTGCCCTCTACCGAGAACCCGCCAACGTCTTCGTGGCCGGCTTCATCGGCTCACCGGCGATGAACCTGCTCACCCTGCCGATCCGCGATTACTCGGTGGCGATCGGCGACTGGGTCGTTGCGGTGCCGCGGGACATCTCCGACACCGCTGCACAGGTCGTCGTGGGTATTCGGCCCGAGCACTTCGAGTTGGGCAGCATGGGCGTCGAGATCGAGATTGACGTCGTCGAGGAACTCGGCGCCGACACTTACCTTTACGGCCGGATCATCACGCCCGACGGCGCAATCGACCAGCACATTGTCGCCCGCGCAGGCTGGCGCGACCCACCGGCCCGCGGCAGCCGCATACTGGTGCGCGCCGATCCGGACCGTCTGCACTTCTTTGCCACCGACGGCCGCTGCCTACGTCGCAGCTATTGACCGGGGCGGGGCACGAACGGTAGCCGCGGCGGGACGGTCACGGTCTGCGTCACCGTGCTGGTGCTGGGCGCAGCCGGGGTGCCGGTGTCGGTGGTTGGCGCGGCAGGGGTCCCCGTGTCGGTCGCGGTGGGTGTGAGTGTCTGGGTGATCGTTTGCGGACCCTGCGTGATGACGGTCGTGCTGACGCCGCCTCCTCCGCCGCCGCCTCCGCCTCCGCCGCCGCCTCCGCGGCTGCGGTGTGGCGGGGCCGTGGCGGTGCTGCTCGCCGGTGTGGTGGCTGTCGACGGCGTCGGCGCAGTGTTCGACGAACCCGTTGCCAGCTTGACGATGGCGAAGATCAGCGCGGCCAGCAACACCACCCCCAAGGCACCGGCTACGACCAGCGCAGCCGCGCTGCGGTACCACGGCTTGCGGGGCGGCTCGGGCGGGGACCCGGCGGGCTCTCCGTAGCCGTAGGCACGGTACTGCGGCGCGGCCTGAGTCGGCTCGTCGGAATAGGCCCGAGCAGGCTCGCGATAGTAGTCAGGGTCTTCCGGATACTGTGACATCGACGGCGCATTGCCCCTTCGCGGCGAGCCTAAACACCAGCAATCGTCACCCGCTGGCCCTCACCCGCGCGGCGGCGGATTCCGGCATCGGGTCGTAACGGACGAAAGACCGCGTGAACGAGCCGGCGCCGTGGGAGAGCGAGCGCAGGTCAATGGCGTACCGGGTGAGTTCGATCTGCGGAACCTCGGCCTTGACCGAAGTGCGTTCGTCGCCGACGTTTTCGCTGCCCAGAAGACGCCCGCGGCGGCCGGACAGGTCGCTCATCACCGCCCCGACGAGGTCGTCGGGCACGACCACCGAGACCTCGTCGACCGGCTCCAGCAGGCTCACCTTGGTAGCGGCCGCCGCCTCCCGCAGCGCCAGCGCGCCCGCCATCTGGAACGCGAAGTCTGACGAGTCGACGCTGTGCGCCTTCCCGTCGAACAACGTCACCCGGATGTCGACCATCGGATAGCCGGCATCGACACCCTTCTCCATTTGCGCACGCACACCCTTCTCCACGCTGGGGATGAACTGCCGCGGCACCGCGCCCCCGACGACTTTGTCGACGAACTCGAACCCGGAGCTTTCCGGCAGCGGTTCCACCTCGATGTCGCAGACGGCGTACTGGCCATGCCCGCCGGACTGTTTCACGTGCCTGCCGTGACCCTTCGCGGTCCCTGCGAAGGTTTCTCGCAGCGGCACGCGGACATCGATCGTGTCGACCTTCACGCCGTAGCGGTTCGCCAACGCGTCGAGCACCACACCGGCGTGCGCCTCACCCATGCACCAGAGCACGATCTGGTGCGTCTCCTGGTTCTGCTCGATCCGTAGCGTCGGATCTTCGGCCGCCAACCGCGCCAACCCGACCGACAGCTTGTCCTCGTCCGTCTTGGCGCGCGCCTGCACCGCGATCGGCAACAGCGGCTCGGGCATCGTCCACGGCTTGAGAACCAGCGGCTGGGCCTTCTCGGACAGCGTGTCGCCGGTCTCGGCGCGGGTCAGCCGGCCGATCGCGCAGATGTCGCCGGCGACGACGAGAGGGGCGGGGCGCTGCTGCTTGCCCAGCGGAAAGGACAGCGGTCCGATGCGCTCGTCCTCGTCGTGGTCGGCGTGCGAGTTACCCGAGCCGGCGAAAGCCGAAAAATGGCCCGACACGTGCACCGTCGCGTCGGGCCTGATGGTGCCGGAGAATACCCGGACCAGACTCACCCTGCCGACGTAGGGATCCGCCGTCGTCTTGACCACCTCAGCCAGCAGCGACCCGTTCGGGTCGCAGGTGAGGTTGTTACGGGCGGCGCCCTGCGGGGTGAACACCTCGGGCAGCTGATGTTCCAGGGGGGACGGAAAACCGCTGGTCACAATCTCAAGCAACTCCAGGGTGCCGACGCCGGTGCCGCTGCACAGCGGGATCACTCCGAAGAACGAGCCCCGGGCGACCGCCTTCTCCAGATCGTCGATCAGCACCGACTGATCAATCTCCTCGCCGCCGAGGTAACGCTCCATCAAGGTCTCGTCCTCGGATTCTTCGATGATCCCCTCGATGAGGGTGCCGCGCAGGTCCTCGATTTGGTCGCGATAGGACGGATCCGGTGCATGTGTCGTGCGCGTGCCGTCCGAATATTCGTAGTGGCTCTGTGACAGCAACCCGATCAGCCCGCTGCCTGCCGGCAGGTAGAGCGGCAGCACCTTGTCGCCGAACGCGTTGCGGGCGGCCGCGAGCGCGCTGTCGTAGTTGGCCCTGGCGTGGTCAAGTTTGGTGATCACAACGGCGCGTGGCATGCCCACCTCGTCGCACTCATGCCACAGGGACTTCGTCGGCTCGTCGACACCCTCGTTCGCCGCGATCACGAACAACGCGCAGTCCGCAGCCCTCAGCCCGGCCCGCAGCTCGCCGACGAAATCGGCGTACCCCGGCGTGTCGATCAGGTTGACCTTGACGCCGTCGTGGGTCAACGGGGCCAACGCAAGTCCCACCGAGCGCTGCTGCCGGACCTCGGCCTCGTCGCTGTCGCACACCGTCGTACCGTCGACGACCGAGCCGGCCCGGGAAAGCACGCCGGCGGCGACGAGCAGCGCCTCGACGAGCGTGGTTTTGCCGGACGATGACGGGCCTACCAGCACCACGTTGCGAATGGCGGCAGGACTGTCCGCGGTTGGAACGGCTCCAGCGCCTTGGGAAGTACTCGTCTTGTCTGCCATGACGTCCCTCCTTGTTAAGCAACAATTCCCCCAACCGCCCGCCCAGCACAAGACCAAACTCGGCGCCGACCCAGGGCGCTTCCGGTACGGCCGGGACTCGGTGAGCCGGTGCCGCAGCGGTTCGGTAGGCTCACCCGGGTTACGTCCAACGACGACCAACCCGCCCCCAGTCTGTTGTCTTTACGTGTCGAGAAAGCGTGCGCGTGACGACGAGCCGCAGGGGGCGAAGGGGGTGCAAAAGTGGACATGGTGCTCGGCCTGTCGGTCACGCCGACCACCGTCGGGTTCGTCCTTGTCGAGGGGCGAGGTGCGGACGGCGTCACCTTGGACCGTGATGCCTTCGACGTCCGCGCCGGCGGCGCGGTCACGGCTGTGACCGTGTCGGAGCATGTGGCGACCGCGATGCTGCGCGCCGAGGCCGTCGCCGCGTCGGGCGGTCACCGCCTAGGCTCGATCGGCGTGACCTGGAGCGACGAAGCGGACTGGGAAGGCTGCGTGCTGTTGGAGTCGCTGCTCGAGTCGGGTATCGACAATGTCGTCGCGGTCGGGTTGCTGGAAGCCGCCGAAGCGCTGGCCCGCGGCGTCGGACGCGTCGTCGATTACGAGAAGACGGCGGTGTGCGTGGTCGAGCCCGGAGCCGTGCTGGCTCTGCAGTTCGACGGCCGTGACGGCGCGGTGCAGACCGTGGTGAACCATGCGATCGACGGCGAGGCAGCCCTGGTGCACTGGTTGACCGCGGTCTTGGCTCGCGGCGATTGGCAACCGGACGGCTTGGTCGTGGTCGGATCCGGCGGCGACATCGACACGCTCACCACACGGCTCCGTCGTCAGTTGGCGCTGCCCGTCATAGCACCGGCCGAGGCGGAGTTGGCGCTCGCCCGCGGCGCTGCGCTGGCGTCGGCGCAGGACGCCGAATGGGCCGGGCCGGATCTGCGTGCCGTGCCGGCGGGTGTGCGGCAGCGCCGGCGGATGCCTCTCCCGTACGTCGGCGCGTTGACCATGCTGGTTGCCGGTGTCGTGACTTTCGTCGTGTCGGTGTCCCTGGCCGTGGGGTTGAAGCTGACTTCCGACAGCAACGCCAAAACCGCCGATCACCGACCGGTGGCCAACACGTCGGGTGCGCCGGCGATCATGCAGGCGGTCGCCCCGCCGGCCGCGCCGCCGATCGAGGTGCCACCACCGGCGGCCGAACCACCTGCGCCGCCACCTGAGGCAGCGCCGGTGGTCGACGCTCCGCAGGCGCCCCCCGAGCAGGCGCCGCCCGAGCAGGCGCCGCCCGATGAACAGCCCGCTGACGGTGTTCCGCCCCCCGACGCTCCGGCGGCCGTGCCGGCGCCCCCGGTTCAGCCAACCACCCCGATGGTGCCACCAGCCCAAACCGATCAGGGCACCCTGCGGGATCATTCGCCGCTGCTCACCAAGATCCTCGAACATGTCCCCGGCCTGCATAAGCCCCCGTCGGAGCAGCCGCCGCCGTCGCCGGACCAGGTGGCGCCGGCTGCTGCGCCGCCCGCGGACGCCCCGCCACCGCCGCCGCCGGGCTGACTTCCGCCATGGCAGCCACGACCGGCGATCACATGGTGGGCGTCGCGCCCAGGGCGCGCAGCAGGTCGGGCTTCATCGCCTGCAGCTGCGAGCCCCAGTAGCCCCAGCTGTGCGTCCCGTCCGGCGGGAAGTTGAAGACGCCGTTGTGCCCGCCGGCGTTTTGGTACTGGGTCTGGAAGTTCTTGTTGCTGTCGAGCGTGATGCTTTCGAGTAACTGAGCCGGAACATCGGCGCCGCCCAACTCACCAGGGGTGCCGTTGCCGCAGTAGACCCACAGCCGGGTGCCGTTGGCCACGAGCCTGCCGACCTGCACCGTCGGGTCGTTGCGCGCCCACGCCGGCCCACCGGGTGCGCCCCACATCGCGGTCGGGTTGAACCCGCCGGAGTCGTTCATCGCAAAGGCCACCAACGTCGGCCAGATCCCAGCTGACAGGTTGAGGAACCCCGACAGCGAGCCGGCGTACGTGAATTCGCCTGGGTAGTAGGCGGCCAGGATCAACGCGGAACTGCCTGACATCGACACCCCGACGGCGGCGTTGCCGGAGGTGGAGACCTTCCTGTTGGCCGCCAGCCAGTTGGGCAGCTCAGATGTCAGAAACGTCTCCCACTTGTAGGTCTGTGTCGTGCCGTTACCGACCGCCGGTTGATACCAGTCGGTGTAGAAGCTCGACATGCCGCCGACGGGCATCACGACCGAAAGCCCTGACTGGTAGAACCATTCGAACGCCGCGGTGTTGATGTCCCAGCCGTTGACGTCGTTTTGCGCGCGCAAACCGTCGAGCAGATACACCGCGTGCGCGCCGCCGCCCTGGAACTCGACCTTGATGCTGCGACCCATCGACGGCGAGGGCACCATCAGGTACTCGACCGGCAGGCCCGGCCGGGAGAATGCCCCCGCGGTCGCGGAGCCGCCGAATATGCCCACCAGCCCGGGCAGCAAAAGGGCCACCGCCAGCCGGCTCATCCACGCCTTCGTATTCCCCATGCCTTTCATCCCAGCTTCTCCTTGTGATTGGCACACGACGTGGAATGACTGCAGATCAACCGTCTCCACGGCAGCAATCAACCGTCTCCACGGCAGCAGCGGGCCCACGCAGACTAGGCCGTATACCCATTCCCGACGGTCGCCAAACCAGCGAACCGGACACGGCGGCGTCGCCCTCGAGAACTACAACGTTAGTCGATCTATTTTTATTCGCGTCGATCCGGTCGTGGCGTCCGCCGCCACCGCCGCTCAGCTCGGGGGCGTGGCGCCCAGCACCCGCTGCAGGTCCGGCTTCATCGACTGCAGCTGCGAACCCCAATAGCCCCAGCTGTGGGTGCCGCTGGTCGGAAAATTGAACACCCCGTTGTGACCGCCGGCGGCGACGTACTTCTGCTGGAAGGCCTTGTTCGTGCTCAGCGTGATGTCTTCCAGGAACTGGGCGCTGAACATCGTGCCGCCGGTGGCGTCAGCGTCGAGATCCGACGGCGCGCCGTTGCCGCAATAGACCCAGACAGCGGTGTCGTTGGCCACCAACGCACCGACGTTGACCGTCGGGTCGTTCCGCCGCCAGGCCGGATCAGTTGCCGGGCCCCACATGTCCGTCGCGTTGTAGCCACCGGCGTCTTTCATCGCCAGGCCGATCATCGTTGGCCAAAAGCCCTGTGAGGGGTTCAAGAAGCCCGACAGGGAACCGGCGAAGACGAACTGTGCCGGGTGCCAGATTGCCATCGTCAAAGCGGCGCTGCCCGACATCGAGAGGCCCACAACGGCGTTGGCGTTGGGATCGATGCTCTTGTTCGCCGCGAGCCAGCTCGGCAACTCCTGGGTCAGAAACGTCTCCCACTTGTAGGTCAGCGTTCCATCGGAGCCCGTCGCCGGCTGGTACCAGTCGGCGTAGAAACTGGACTGCCCGCCGACCGGCATCACAACCGACAGGCCGGAACCGTAGAACCACTCGAAAGCCTGGGTGTTGATGTCCCAGCCGCTGTTGTCGTCCTGAGCGCGCAGGCCGTCGAGCAGGAAGACAACGTGCTGGCCGCCGCCCTGGAATTCGATGCGGATGGTGCGTCCCATCGACGGCGACGGCACGTCCAACTGTTCGACCGGCAGCCCCTTTCGGGAAAACGCCTCCGCTGCCGGTGCCGGCGCGGAGATACCGACGAGGCCGGGCAGGACCGCGGCGACGACAGCGGCGGCACCCAGCCGGCGTGGCCACGTGCCTAAAAGCCCGTCAACGAACCCCACCACCGCAACCCCGTCCCATCTGTCGCTTGCTGTGACACCGGCAAGCTAACAGTCCCCGCGCCGCGGCGACGTTGCCCACGCGGAGCGTAATCACGTTGTTATGGTGCGCATTTGCCCTGGCGGATCACAGCTGCGTGCCGGACCGGTCACAATCTGTCGGCGGCGCATGTCGACGTGTTTCCACCAGATCAACGTGCAGATCAACGTGGCGAAGCCCGAAACCGTGGCGAGGCGCCGCAGCGAATTCCGGTACCGTCGGCCCCACGACGAGACGGCAGGAGGGCATCATGCAGTCACGTGTGCCGTTCTCGCCGGTGCTGGCGGCGGCCCTGGTGGCCGTCGTCGCGGGATGCACGTCGACAGTGGCGGGCTCGGTCATCAGCCCGAGCCGCGGCGGCACCGACGCCGCCCGGCCCGATCCCGGCAACTATCCCGCGAAGCCGGCGAGCCCCTACGGCAACGCGGACTCGCCGGCCGTGGGCGCGGTCATCGAGGCCCACCGGATGGCCGCCGAGGTGGTTGTCCCCAACGAAGTCGACCCCGCGCTGACGAAACCTTCATGGTTCAACACCGGCACCCTGGGCATGCCGGACGTGCTTTCGATCGACATACCGTCCCCCGGTCCGCAGATCGCGGCCGCTCATCATGTGCTGTTCGGATTTTCTACGTGCCGGGTGTCCGCCGGCCCGGTTGATCGCCAGATGCTGATCAACGTGGTGCTGCGGTTTCCCGATCCGCCCGCTGCCACGGCCGCCGCCGCCGAGCTGGCCGACCGGGTGCCGCCACCGGTGCCTGGGCACCCCGTCCCGATCCAGAACCACCCGGCGGCGCTGGCGGCGACATACGATGCGCCGGACTTTCACGCCGCGGCCAGCTTCCTTCCTCACGGTCCCTACCTGCTTTACCAGTACGCGCAATCGCCGCAGGGAACCGACGCAGCCGCCCGGTTGATCGCGACGACGCTGGACCTGCAGACGCCGCGCATCGACGCGTTCAGGCCGACCGACCCGGCCCGTTTCCCGGATTTGCCGATCGATTCCATCGGGTTCCTGAACCGGGTGGTACCGCCGGACAACGGTGTCAAAGGCACGGCCGACTTCGGGGCCTACCAGCCGCAGGCGGCGCTGCACTTCGAGGCCGACGCCAACGCCCGGCAGCTGTATGGGGCCGGGGGCGTTGACGCGGTGGCGATCTTGCGGACCACGGTGTACCGCGCGCGCGACCCGGTGAGCGCCCAGCAGTTGGCGGCGATGGCGGCTGCTGACACGGCCGTCCAGCCGGGAGCCGCGCCGGCCGCCGGGGTGCCCGGCCTGCCGTCGGCGAAGTGCTTCGAAAACCGACAGCGTTCCCGGGATCAGTCGGCTGCGCGTTTCCAGTGTTTCGGCACTGCGGGGCGGTACTCGTTCAAGGCGGCCTCGCAGGACCTGCTCGACGTTCAGCAGCAGATGGCGTCGCAATTTCTGATGCTTACTGCCTGACGGCCGTCAGTGGCGCGAGGGCGTGTCGCGAAATCACTTGGGCGGGAGCCATATCGAAAACGTCTCCGCATCGGGGCGAGCATGCTCTAATTGCCTCATCGACGTCCTGCGCGCCCCACGGGGCTTGTCGTTGCCGCTCCGGTCGCTCAAAGTGCCCGGAGTCGCTCCCGTGGGCCGGCCGCCCGCCGGCCGCGTCGTGGAGCTGCCCGGCCGGGGCACCACGTATGTCGTGGACTCCGGCCCGGCCCCGGGCCGTCCCACGTTCGTGTTGCTGCATTCGGTGGCCTGCACCGGGCTGCTCACCTGGTATCCGTCGCTGGCGGCGATGCGCGAGTTCGGCCGCGTGGTGGTGTTCGACCAGCGCTGGCACGGCGCGGGCATCACCTCGCCGCGCTTCCTGTTGGAGGACTGCGCCGACGACGTCGCCGCGCTCGCCGACGAGCTGGACATCCCCACATTCGTCCCGATCGGATATTCGATGGGCTCGCTGATCGCGCAGCTGGCGTGGCAGCGCCACCGGGACAGGGTCGATGCACTGGTGCTGTGCGCGGCGGCGGCGGCGTTCGGCCGCGCCGCTCATGAACGGGTTGCGGCCGGTATTGGCGCCGTGCTGCTCGAGGCGTTCAGCCCGCAGCCCCGCCCGGGCACGGCACCGCTGCTGCGTCGCGCGGACCAACCGGTGTCGAACGACCGGCTCTGGGCGGTGGGTCAGTTTCGGCGGACCAGCCACGGGGCGATGCTGCGGGCGCTGGCGGAGATATCCCGGTTTGACTCCAGGAGCTGGATCGCCGACATCGACGTGCCGACCGCCGTCGTGATTCCCCGGTATGACCGCCTGATCCCGGCGCGCCACCAGCAGTGGCTGGCCGGGCGGATTCCTGGCGCGCAGGCGGTGACCGTTGCGGGCGGACATGCCTGCTGCACGCTGCAGTCCGAGCAGTTCGTGCCCGGACTGCGCAGCGCCGTGGATTCGGTGGTCAACCGCATGATGATTTCGGCTGAGCAGACGTTCGACCCCCGCCGTGAAGGCGTCGGTTGAACGGTAGCCGTTCACGCAGCGGCGCTGAATTTTGGTGATCCGGCCAATAGTCGAGGCGCGCGGTCGACCCTAGCATCGCAACGCATGGAGAGACTGAGCGGACTGGACGCCAGTTTCCTGTACATCGAAAGTTCCAGTCAGCCGCTGAACGTGTGCTCCATCGTGGAGCTGGACACCTCGACGATGCCCGGCGGTTATACCTTTGATCGTTTCCGCGACGAATTGCTGCTGCGGGTCAAAGCCGTGCCGGAGTTCCGCGAGAAGCTGGCCGACAGCCAGCTCAATCTGGACCATCCGGTCTGGATCGAGGACAACGATTTCGATGTCGACCGTCATCTGCATCGCATCGGTCTACCCTCGCCGGGCGGCCGCCGCGAATTGGCTGCCATCTGCGGACACATCGCCTCGCTTCCGCTGGACCGCAGCCGACCGTTGTGGGAGATGTGGGTCATCGAGGGAATTACGGGCGGCGATGCACACGACGGCGGTCCGCTGGTCGTGATGACCAAGGTTCATCACGCCGCCGTCGACGGGGTGACGGGCGCGAGCCTGCTGTCGCAGTTGTGCAGCACCCAACCGGACGCGCCGCCGCCCGATCCGCTGGTCGGCCCGGGCCATGCCAGCTCACTGGAGATCGCGGTAAGCGGGCTGCTGCGGTTCGCGACCCGTCCGCTGCGGCTGGCCAATGTATTGCCGACCACCGTGTCGACGGTATTGACCACGCTGCGTCGCGCCCGCAGCGGTCTGGCGATGGCGCCACCATTCGCGGCGCCCCCGACGGTGTTCAACGACTCGATCACCGCTCAGCGCGATATCGCCTTCACCGAGCTGAGGCTGGCGGACATCAAGGCGGTGAAGAACCAGTTCGGCGTCAAGGTCAACGACGTGGTCATGGCGTTGTGCGCGGGCGTGCTGCGGCGGTTCCTGCTTGATCACGGCCAGTTGCCGGACACCTCCCTGGTGGCGATGGTTCCGGTGTCGGTGCACGAAAGGTCCGATCGGCCCGGCCGCAACCAGCTCTCTGGGATGTTCTGCCGTCTCGAGACCCACGTCGCCGACCCGGTCGAGCGGCTCCGCGCGATCGCCCGGGCGAGCGCCATTGCCAAGGAACATAGTTCGGCCATCGCGCCGACCCTGCTGCAGGACTGGACGGAACTGACTGCCCGGGCACTGTTCGGGTTGGTGATGCGGCTCGTCGCCGCCGGTCCGCGCACGCAGAACCCCGTCTACAACGTGCTGATCTCTAATGTCCCCGGCCCGCAGACAACCTTGTACTTCCTGGGCGCAGAAGTGGTGGCGCTGTACCCGCTGGGGCCGATTTTCCACGGCTCTGGGCTGAATATCACCGTGATGTCGTTGAACGGCAAACTCGACATCGGCATCATCTCGTGCCCCGATCTGCTGCCGGACCTGTGGGAGCTGGCCGACGACTTTCCCATTGCCCTCGACGAGTTGCTCGGCTACGTCGACGCGCGATAAGCCTGCGGACGCTCGCCGCTGAGCGTTCAAACTGACGCTGGCGCGGGCCCGATCGGCGCGTCCTGACAGCCGCTTCAGTGTCGCGAACGGGTCTGCGGCGAACTACGGTTTCACGCATGGCTGGTCGACCGGCGCGGGTCCGTGATGTTCACGAAATCGCAGCGGCGATGCCGCACGTCACACGCGTCGCAGGCCCGAAAGGCAACGCGATCTACCAGGTCGGTGGGAAGTCGTTTGTCTTCTTTCGCAACCCACGCCCGGATGCCAAAGACCCGGTGAGCGGAGAACTGTATGCCGACGTGATCATCATCTGGGTCGAGTCGGAGGCCGACAAGCGCGCGCTGGTACAGGACCCCGACACGCCGTTCTTTACCACCGACCATTTCAACGGCCATCCGTCGGTGCTGGTGCGCGAATCCGAGTTGAGCCGAGTCGGCAAGACCGAACTGACCGAGCTGATCCAGGACGCCTGGTTGTCGCGGGCGTCGAATCGCCGTGGTGCGGCGTGGCTCACCCAACAAGGACTCGCAGACCCCTCCAGCCCCTGACCTAACCGCCGCCATTGCAATGGGCCGGTACCGCGGGGTACCGTGTGCTGGTACCTTTGAGTACCACCGTGGAAAGGCAACGACATGGGTGAAGCGACGAGCGACCCGGTGCGGCTCCCGCGAAAAGTCCGAGCCCCCAAGATCGTTCAGGGCCTCGCATTCGTCACCGCGCGGGCCAAGGCGGTGCACGCGCTCGGCAGGCGATACGGCGCGGCGTTCACCCTCGACCTGCCGATCTTTGGGCCCACCGTGGTGATCAGCGACCCGGTCCTGGTCAAGGACCTGTTCACCACCAGCACCGATCTCGTCGGCCGAGCGTCGAACCTCGGCACCATCCTCGGTCCGGGCTCGACGTTCAGCCTCGATGGCGACGAACATCGCCAACGGCGCAAATTGCTTGTGCCGCCGTTCCACGGCAAGCGGGTGCAGGGTTACGAGCAGATCATCGAGGAGGAGGTGATGCGCGAGATCGCGACGTGGCCCGAAGGACAGGAATTCGAGACGCTGCGGCCGATGATGCGCATCACCCTGAACGCCATTCTGCGGGCGGTGTTCGGCGCCCGAGGCGCCGCGCTGGACGAGTTGCGGGAACTACTGCCGCCCGCGGTGGTGCTCGGATCCCGGATCGCGGTGTTGCCGCCGGTCGCCCGGCGCGCCATCGGCCGATGGAGTCCGGGAGCGCGTTTCCTTCAGTACCGCAGGCGATATGACGCGGTGATCGACACGCTGATCGCCGACGCACGGGCCGATGCCGAGTTCGAGCAGCGCAGCGACGTGCTGTCGCTGCTTCTGCAGGCACGCTACGACGACGGCGAGCCGATTTCGGACCGGCACGTCGCCGACGAGCTGTTGACGCTGCTCACCGCGGGTCACGAAACCACCGCGACCACGCTGGCCTGGACGGTCGAGCGGTTGCGGCGCCACCCGCGACTGCTCGCCCGGTTGAACCAGGAACTCGACGCGGGCGGGTCGCAGCTGCGCCAGGCGACGATCTGGGAGGTGCAGCGTACCCGCCCGGTTGTCGACGCCACCATTCGGCGCACCAAGCAGCGAATCCGCCTTGGCGAGTGGGTGGTCCCCGAGGGACACAGTGTGATCGTGAGCATCGGGCTGGCCCACGCGTCCGAATCCAGTTTCCCCGACGCTCAAACCTTTAACCCGGACCGATTCCTCGACAGCCCGCCGGACACCTACACGTGGATTCCGTTCGGCGGCGGAGTGCGCCGGTGCGTGGGCGCCGCGTTCGCGAACATGGAGATGAATGTGACGCTGCGCACCCTGCTCCGCGAATTCCGGTTCGGCACAACCGATGCCGCGGGGGAACGGGTGCACTCTCGCGGCGTGGCGACGGCCCCCGGTCGCGGCGGCCGCGCAGTTCTCTACCGGCGATCGCCCCGGTCGGCGCCCACTGCGGCGGCCGACACCGGGCGAGTGCCGGCGTGATCACGCTTGGGCGGCGGCGTGTCCGACGAGTTGGGCCGCATCACGGTGCAGACGGCCGAAGTTGTAGTAGGCCGCGCACGCCCCTTCCGGCGAGACCATGCAGGTCCCGATGGGCGTCTCGGGTGTGCACGCGGTACCGAAGACTTTGCATTCCCACGGCTTGAGCACACCCTTGAGAACCTCGCCGCATTGGCACGCCTTTGGATCGGCGACCCGCACTCCCGGCATCGAGAATCTGCGCTCGGCGTCGAACCCGGCGAAGTCGTTGTTCAGCTTCAACGCACTCTGTGAAATGAAACCCAGTCCGCGCCATTCGAAGTGCGGACGCAACGCGAACACCTGCGCCATCAGCGCGAGGGCCGCCGGGTTGCCCTGCTCGTGCACCACGCGCGAGTACTGGTTCTCCACCTCGCAGCGCCCCTCGTGGATCTGGCGCAGCAGCATCGCGACCGAGGCAAGGATGTCGAGCGGCTCGAAGCCGGCGACCACCAGCGGCTTGCGGTAAACCTCGGGCACGAATCGGTACGGTCGGTTGCCGACCACCGTCGACACGTGACCGGGACCGATGAACCCCGACAGCCGCAGATCGGGCGACTCGAGGATCGCCTTGATCGGCGGAATGATCGTGACGTGGTTGCAGAACACGCTGAAGTTGCTCAACCCCAGTTCCCGAGCCCGCACCAGCGTGACGGCAGTGGAAGGCGCGGTGGTCTCGAATCCGATCGCGAAGAACACCACCTGCTTGCCGGGGTTGTTGGTCGCGATCTTCAGGGAGTCCAGCGGCGAGTACACGAACCTCACGTCTGCTCCCCGAGCCTTGGCGTCGAGCAGGTTGCCGTCGGACCCCGGCACTCGCATCATGTCGCCGAAGCAGGTGAAGATCATGTCGGGTTGCCGTGCCAGCCACATCGCGTCGTCGATGCGACCCATCGGTATCACGCACACCGGGCAGCCGGGCCCGTGCACAAGCTCCACGCTCGTCGGCAACAGGTGCTCGATGCCGTGCCGGTAGATGGTGTGGGTGTGTCCCCCGCACACCTCCATGAACTTGAACGGCTCGTCACCCTCGATTGCGTTGGCCAAGGTTTCGATCGCCGACAACAGCCGGCGGGCGGCGGCGGGATCCCGGAATTCTTCAACAAAACGCATGGTGCTCTTTCGCGTCAGACGATGGATGAGGAGTCGAAAGCTTCGATTTCGGTGGTGTAGGCGTCGCCGAGTTGTTTGACGGCGGTGAGCGTGAGTTGCGCTTCGGCCTCGTCGATCTTGGCCATCGCGAATCCGACGTGGACCAGCACCCACTCGTCCGGTTTGGGCATCTCCTTCTCGAGCAGTCGCACGCTGATCGTGCGCTGTACGCCGCTCACGTCGACTTTGGCCAGGTAGTTGTCGGCGTCGGTGATCTCGACGATACGTCCTGGAATCCCAAGGCACATAACGGGTAATCCTCCTCAGCAGACTCAGCAGATGCGCGGCAGCGGATCACCGACAAGCATGTCGACGATCCGCGTGCCTCCGAACCCGGTACGAACGATGACGGTGGCCGCCGGCTCAGCCAGGACCTCACCGATCTCGGCGGCCTGGGCACCCAACGGGTGAGAACGCAGCGCGGCCAGCCCCGCGTCGGCTTCCTCCGGTGCGACGACGGCGATGAACTTGCCTTCGTTGGCAACGTAAAGCGGATCGATTCCCAGCATTTCGCAAGCACCGTTGACCATCGGCCGCACCGGCAGATGCTGCTCGTCGAGCACGATCGCGACGTTGGCGGCGTGCGCCAGCTCGTTGCAGACGGTGCCCACGCCGCCCCGCGTCGGGTCTCGCAACCAGCGCGTCGCCGGTGCTGCCTCCAGAAGCGTTTCCACCAGCCCGGTCACCGCTGCGGTGTCGGAGACGATGTCGGCCTCGATTGCGAGGTCCCCTCGGGCGAGCATCACGGCCATGCCGTGATCGCCGATCGTGCCGGAGATCATAACCTTGTCGCCCGGGCGAACCGATGACGCCGACAGTTCGCGGCCCTCCGGGATCATTCCCGCGCCCGTCGTGGTGATGAACAGCCCATCGGCCGCGCCCTTCGGCACCACCTTCGTATCGCCGGTGACGATCCGGACCCCGGCGGTAGCCGCCGCCAGCGCCATGTCGGCGACGATGTCTTTGAGCTCGGCGATTGGAAATCCCTCTTCCAACACATAGGCCGCCGAAATCCACTGTGGTACCGCCCCGGCCATGGCGAGATCGTTGAGCGTGCCGTGCACGGCGAGGTGACCGATCGAGCCACCCGGAAAGCGCAGCGGCTGCACCACGAACGAGTCGGTGGACATCGCCATCCGCTCGCCGCTCGGCAACGCGAAAACCGCGCTGTCCCCGAGCATTTCCAGCAGCGGGTTGCGGAACGCCTCGACGAAGACGGCGTCGACGAGCGCGGCCGACGCTTTTCCGCCGGCGCCGTGCGCCAAAGTGACGACCTCGTCGCGCAGCCGTGGTCGCCGCTTGCGGAAATCGTCGATCCGTTCAATGACCTGAGCCTCGGCGTACTTCGGCCCCGATGAGAGGTAGTCGCTTACCGCTTTCTCCACTAGACGTCGGCTCCTTGGCTTTGAACGCTCTCCCAGAGCTGATAACCCAACAGAGCCTGTGCCTCTTGAATGCGATGCACGCTCTGCGACCGGACCACGAAGCACACGTCCACATCCGGGCTGGTGGCGAACGATCCCCCGTCATAGCCGGCGAAACCGATGGTGTACAGCCCACGGCGGCGCGCCTCACGCAGCGCGACCATCAGATCGGGCGAGCTTCCGCTGGTGGACATCGCGATCGCGATGTCCCCGGACCGCGACCGGGCAATCAACTGCCGACCAAACACCAACTCGAAACCGACGTCGTTGCCCAGAGCGGTCAGTATCGCCTGGTCGGTGGTCAATGACCAGGCCGGTAACGGATCGCCGGCGGGCGGCCGGGCGAACAGCGCCGCCAGCGTGGTGGAGTCAGTGGAGCTGCCCCCGTTGCCGAACGTGAACAGCCGCCCCCCCGCGGCGAACCGGCGGGCCATCTCGGCCGCCGCGGTGGCCACCAGGCCCTCGTTGGTCTCCACCGTGGCCCGCCGCAGCGCTGCGCTTTCGGCGGCCTTCGATCGTGCCGACGCGGTCAGGTCAACGAGAAGCGATTTCGAGTCACGCTCCTCGGCGTCGATGAACGGGTACAGGAAATTGGTGGCTTCTGCGTCTGCCTGATTGCCGCTCACCTCACGACTCCTCGCCCACTTTGCTGATCGCCATCCCGGCGTGTACCAGCACGAGTTCACCCGGCGCCACCGGTTCCACCAGCACCGTTGACACGGGCTCCTCGCCGTCGCCGGTGCGCACGCGCGCCACACCCTCGACCGAAGACGACAAAACCTCCCCCAGCCTGCCCTCGTCGCTGCACGTCACGCAGAGCTCCTCGCCGCATTCGCCGTCACCGGGCTTCATCAGCCCAGGGTGCTCGAAGCAGACATGCGTGAGCTCCCACAGCAGGTGGTACAGCAAAACGAAGCACCCGGTCGCAGGCGTACGCGGGTCAGGGTCATCAAGCCAGAGCACGTGATCGGCCGCCCCGACCGGCGGTCGCGCGCCGTTGCCGATCCACAGCGTCGTCGCCCCCCAGGCCGGTGCCCTGCGCATCACCGAACACACTGCGTGGTCGTCGGCATCGGCGACCGCGATCACGATGTCGCCGGGCCGTACGGAAACCCTTGCCGCACTAACGAAGTCCGGACCGATCAGCGCCACGGCGGGCAGCGCTCTTTTGCCGACGATCACCGGATGGACGAATTCCACCGCGATGTGCTGGGCGTGCGGCGCCCACGACGGCGCCAGAGACCACATGGTGGCGCCGGCCGAGAACTTCCGCGCCAGAGTGAGCGCCGCGGCCGCCAGGTCGGATGCGAGTTCGTCGCCGAGCCCGCGGTCGATGGCCGTGGGGATCATCGATCAACCCCCTGTCTGCGCTTTTGTCGGCGCTTCACCAGTCTCCGCCTCGACCGCGCGACGCAGCAATACAAATTCAGGAAAAAGTTGCTCCGAAACTAGCCGTCGATTATCAAGATCAATTAACGAACCCCTAAGCCCTGTCTGATCGCGGCGGCGTCTCGCACCAGTTGAACTGTCGCCGGGCGCAGTTCGTCGATGGACCCGAGCGGCGCGGCGTATCCGACTCGGGTGTAGGCCACGCCACGTTGGGTCACGACCCGCAGGTCCAGACCGTAACGATCGGCGCCGGTGCAGGTGGCGGTCGTCGTGTCGGGGTAGCCGCCGAGGGTCTGTGCCATCAGCCGCAGGGAGCCGGCGTGGTCGTGGTTGAGGTGCGTGATGGCGTCGGCCGCGCATGGCCGGATCGGATCGGGTTGCGCCGCCAGATAACCACCACCGGTCGCCGAATCCATCCGGCCGTAGCCGCCGACCCACCGCACCCGCTGCACCCGAAGGATCCACAGCGAGAAGTCGCTGTAGCTGATGTAGTACTTGGCTGCGGCTACCGCAGCGAGGTGTGCGTCCCTTGCGGCACTTAGTTCCGGCCCCGCCGGCCGCTCCACCACACCGGCGAGGGTGACCCGGGCGCCGGCCAGCGGGTCGGGATCGGTGGCCGGGCCGACTATCGCGATGCTGGCGCGCGGGTCGGCGGCCAGGTTGCGACCGTGTTCGGCCAGTCGGGAAACGCACAGCACCGGCGCACCGCCGAGCAGCCCGTAGGTGACCAGCGACGCCCACGGGCCACCCTCGCTGGTCAGGCTCGCCAGCGTGCCGGTGTTGGTGGACCCGACGATGGTCCGGGCCTCCTCGGCGGCCGACGGGCGAGCGGGGTTGGCCACCGCGGTCAGCGGCGGCGGGACCGAGGGAGCATCGCCCGGATCACCGTGATCACGGGCCGCCGCGCTGCCGGAAAACGTCATGGCATGAGTAAAGCAGCTGCCCCGGCAGCGCCTGACCGGGCAACAAGTCGAGTAGTCGATTACTCGCGGCCAGCCGGTCAGCGAGCGTGACACTCACCTGAGCAGCCCAAGGAGTGGTGAGCATGACCGCGACGATCGCTAGTGGAACACGAGAACCGCTGCCGTTGGCGCCGAAAAACCCGATGCGCTATCACGAACGGCTCACCTCGGCCCGGCTGCTCACCACTGGCGCTCAGCGGCTTTGCGACGCGGGCGGGCCGGTCACTCGCACCGTCCTGGCGCCGAAGTGGTTGTTGCCGCCGTTGGTGTTCATTTCGTCTCCGCAGGGCGCGCGGGACCTGCTGGGCCGCACCGACGCGCTCGCCGAGCGCGGCGCGGCGCCGGTGATCACGGAGCTTCGTCGGTTGATGGGCAGCAGTCTCTTCACGTCGCAGCACGAGGAATGGTTGCCCGGCCGGCGCGCGCTGCAACCGATATTCACCAAACAACACGTGGCGCGGTTCGCCGGCCACATGGCCGACGCCGCTGAGCTGGTCGCCGGTGATTGGTTCGACGGCACCGAAATCGACCTCGACGCGCAGTGCCGCAAACTCACGATGCGCGCGCTCGGGCGCTCGGTTCTCGGGGTCGACCTCGATGAGCGCGCCGACGCGATAGCGCCCGCACTTCGCTCCACCCTCAAGTGGGTGGTGGACCGCTCGTTGCGGCCGGTCAAGGCCCCGCGTTGGTTCCCCACGTCCGCGCAGCGCCGTGCCCGCACGGCGAACGCCGCTCTGCACGACCTCGCCGCAGACATCCTGCGTGCCTGCCGGCTCGATGCGGACCGTGATGCACCATTGGTGCGGGCGTTGATCGACACGACCGATCCGCAAACCGGACGCAAGCTCGCCGACGGCGAGATCTGCGCCGAGCTTGTGGTGTTCGTGCTCGCCGGCCACGACACCACCTCGACGACATTGAGCTATGCGCTGTGGGCATTGGGATGCGATCAGGTGCTCCAGGAGCGTGTCGTCGACGAGGTAAGCCGACTTGGTGACCGCCAACTGACGCCCGATGATGTGCGGCGATTGTCCTATACGGGGCGGGTTGTGGCGGAGGCACTGCGTCTGTGTCCGCCGGCCGCCGCGATTGGGCGACTGGTCATGCAGGACATCGAGGTCGATGGCTACCGCCTGGAGGAAGGCACGGTCGCAGTCGTGGCGATCTACGCGATGCATCGAGACCCATCGCTTTGGGACGCGCCGCTGGCGTTCGACCCCGATCGCTTCAGCCCCCAACGGTCCAGGGGCCGCAGCCGCTGGCAGTACCTGCCGTTCGGCGGCGGACCGCGCAAATGCATCGGCGATCACTTCGCGGTGCTCGAGGCGACGCTGGCGCTGGCGACGATCGTCCGTCGGGTCCAGGTTTGCTCCCTCGACGACCAGTTTCCGATCGAAACGCCGTTCACGACCGTGGCCGCCGCGCCGATCCGTGCCCGCGTTCGTCAACGCCGGCCTGGACGGTCCCGCGTTGATAACCGCCGCACGAAAGCGACGCAGCCCGATGGATGAGCAACACAGCCCAATGGATTTCGCCGCCGAGCCGATGGCGGTGCGCAACCGGTAACCGCGCCACCGGCAGGTCGTTGCGCCACAGCGGGAGGGGTGTTGTGGCGCAACGACTTCTGCCGCCTGCCGGGTGCTGCTGACCATATCCGCCGACAACGTCCGGACATTGCTGACGGCGATGCCGACCCGGTGCTGGTCCTCGTCGAGGGACGCACCGCGGTCATTGGGTCAGCCGACCTGGACACCGCCGCCTTCCAGATGGGTGGTTGATATGCCGCGGATCGGGGTATCGGCAAGGCCTATGGCACAAGTAGATGTGTCGGTCTCCTCCGACATGAATCCAGAGCAGGCCTGGAAACTGGCGTCTGACCTGCAGCGCATCGGTGACTGGCTGACGATCTTCGGTGGCTGGCGCAGCGAGGTGCCGGCAGCGATCGAAAACGGCACCCGCGTGTCCTCGTGCATCAAGGTGAAGGGCTTCCGCAACGTCATCCACTGGCAGGTCACGGGCTACGACCCGCCGAAGTGTCTGCGGTTGAGCGGCACCGGGCGCGGCGGGGTGCGCATCGAGCTGAGTTTGACCATCTCCGACAACCGGTCGGGCTCGACGTTTCACCTCATCGCGGACCTGTCCGGCCCGCTGCTGAGCGGACCGGTCGGCACGTTGGTCGCCAGGGTCTTGCAATCCGACGTGCGCAAGTCCGTGCACAACCTGGCGGCGCTGAGTTAGAACCAGCCCTCGCGCATCTCTAGCGTCGTGCGGTCGAGGCTTTCCAGCAGATCCAGCTGCGGCTCGGTCTTCGGCAGCTCGTAGCGGAAGAAGAAGCGGCCGGCCTGCCGCTTGCCGTCGTAGAAATCGCCGGAGCGACCGTGCGCGGCGAGAAGCTGCTCCAGCCAGATCCACGCGATCATGATGTGCCCAAAACACTCCAGGTAGATCACGCTGTTGGCCATCGCGGCGTCGATGTCGCCGGACTCGAACATGCCGGCCGTCACCGCGACCAGGCGCTGCCAGGCGCAATCCAGCTGTGCCGCCAATTCCGCCGGCTCACCGCCGGCCGCCGTCGCCTCGGTCACCGTTTGCCCGATCACCGCGCCCAGCTTGGCCATGCTCGCGCCGCCGTGTTGAACTACCTTGCGGCCCAGTAGATCCAGGCTTTGGATGCCGTGTGTTCCCTCGTGGATGGGGTTGAGCCGGTTGTCCCGGTAGTGCTGCTCGACGTCGTACTCCCGGGTGTAACCGTAGCCGCCGTGCACCTGGATCGCGAGATTGTTGGCCTCCAGGCACCATTGTGACGGCCAGCTTTTCGCAATGGGCGTCAGGATGTCGAGCAGCAGGGTCGCCCAATCGCGTTCGTCGTCCGACTCCGGGCTGTGGGTGATGTCGACAAGCCGCGCGCAGTACAACGCCAGGGCCATCGCGCCCTCGACGTACGACTTCTGCGCCAACAGCATTCGTTTGACGTCGGGATGCTCGATGATTGGCACCTGAGGTGCGGACAGGTCCTTGGCCGTGACCGGCCGGCCCTGGGGCCGCTGACGCGCATACTGCAGCGACTTGAGATACCCGGTGTAACCAAGCGCCACCGCGCCCATTCCGACGCCCAGCCGGGCTTCGTTCATCATGTGGAACATGTAGCTGATGCCGCGGTGCGGCTCACCGACCAGGTAGCCCACCGCGCCGGCCTCGCCGCCGGGCCGGAAAGCGCCCTCACCGAAATTCAGCACGGTGTTGGTGATCCCGCGGTACCCCATCTTGTGATTGAGTCCTGCGAGCACGACGTCGTTACGCTCACCGATCGCACCGTCGGCGTCGACGAGGAACTTCGGCACGATGAAAAGCGAGATCCCTTTCGTGCCGGGCGGGCCGCCCGGAATTTTGGCCAACACCAGGTGCACGATGTTCTCGGTCAGCTCGTGGTCGCCGCCGGAGATCCACATCTTGGACCCGGACAGCCGGTAGGTCCCGTCGTCGCGCGGTTCCGCCCGGGTGATGATGTCGGCGAGCGACGACCCGGCCTGCGTTTCCGACAGGCACATCGTGCCGGAGAACCGGCCGGCCAGCATCGGCTTGACGAATGCCTCGATTTGTTCCGCCGACCCGTGCTCCACCAGCAGGCTGGCGTTGGCCGACGTGAGCATGAAGTATCCGGATGTGCTGACGTTGGCGGCCGAGAAGAACGCCATGCCGGCCGCGGCGACGGTGGCGGGCAGCTGGGCCCCGCCCAGCGCCTCAGCCATGCTCATGCTGATCAGCTCCGAACGGGCGAACGCATCCCACGCCTGCTTGACTTCCGGTATCAGCGACACGGCTTTGCCGTCGAAGCTCGGCTCGTTGGAGTCGCCCTTCTTGTTGTGCGGTGCGAAATAGCGCGTGGCCAGCTGTTCACACAGGTCCAGCACGCCGGTGAACGTCTCCCGCGAATGCTCGGCGAACCGTTCCCGCTTGGTCAGCTCGTCCACTCGCAACCACTCGAACAGCAGAAAGTCCAGATCGCGTCGTGAGAGCAGGTTTGACTTCATCGCGTTCCCTTCCATCGCGTTCCCTTCCGATGAATGGGCCGGTAAGCGGCCATGAAGCCGGTCGCAAGAGGTTCGGCCGCAGCTGTCATCCGCCGAGCCCGAAGCATCACGTAGCCATGACGTTAGTCCTGCGCCGCGTGCCGTTGGCCATCCACCACGCCCCAAGCCACCCGGCTGACGAAGCCGAAACCATCCCGAACTTGCCAATCGGCGCGGGTGTTGGGAACCTCGCACCCGGTGGTCGATTCAGGTACTGCAGGTCGGGGTAGGTGAAACTCTTGATGGATTCTTCAAGCGTCCTCGGCGCCCTCACCCAACACAGTCCGCATGACCCCTCAACCGGCAGTCACATCCAAGCCGGCGTGGTTGAGCACCCGACCGCCGAAGATTTCGCCCAGGCCAGGTCGCTGCCCGCCGATCGCACCTGGTTCAAACGCGCGGTCTTTTACGAGGTGCTGGTCCGGGCGTTCTACGACGCCACCGCCGACGGCTTCGGCGACCTGCGCGGGCTCACCGAAAAACTCGACTACCTGCAGTGGCTGGGTGTCGACTGTCTCTGGTTGCCCCCGTTTTACGACTCGCCGCTGCGCGACGGGGGCTATGACATTCGCGACTTCTACAAGGTGCTCTCCGATTTCGGCACGGTGGACGACTTCGTGGCGCTGCTGGACGCGGCACACCGCCGCGGCATCCGCGTGGTCACCGACCTGGTGATGAACCACACCTCCGATGCCCATCCGTGGTTCCAGGAGTCGCGCCGCGATCCCGACGGGCCGTACGGCGACTTCTACGTGTGGAGCGACACCAGCGACAAGTACGCCGACGCGCGGGTCATCTTCGTCGACACCGAGGAGTCCAATTGGACGTTCGATCCGGTGCGTCGCCAGTTCTACTGGCATCGCTTCTTCTCGCATCAGCCCGACCTCAACTATGACAACCCCGCCGTGCAGGAGGCCATGCTCGACGTGCTGAGGTTTTGGCTCGACCTCGGCATCGACGGCTTCCGGCTCGACGCGGTGCCGTATCTGTTCGAGCGGGAGGGCACCAACTGTGAGAACCTGCCCGAGACGCACGCGTTCCTCAAACGCTGCCGCAAGGTGCTCGACGACGAGTACCCCGGGCGGGTGCTGCTGGCCGAAGCCAACCAGTGGCCCGCCGACGTGGTTGAGTACTTCGGCGACCCCGGCACCGGCGGAGACGAATGTCACATGGCGTTCCACTTTCCGCTGATGCCGCGCATCTTCATGGCGGTCCGGCGCGAATCTCGCATCCCGATCTCCGAGATCATGGCTAAGACGCCGCCGATCCCCGAAATGGCGCAGTGGGGTATTTTCCTGCGTAATCACGACGAGCTGACGCTCGAGATGGTCACCGACGAGGAACGTGACTACATGTACGCGGAGTATGCCAAGGATCCGCGCATGAAGGCCAACGTGGGCATCCGTCGTCGGCTGGCACCGTTGCTGGAAAATGACCGCAACCAGATCGAGCTGTTCACGGCGCTGCTGTTGTCGCTGCCCGGCTCGCCGGTGATCTATTACGGCGACGAGATCGGCATGGGCGACATCATCTGGCTTGGCGACCGCGACGGCGTGCGGACACCGATGCAGTGGACTCCCGACCGCAACGCCGGATTTTCCACCGCCAACCCGGGACGGCTCTATCTGCCACCCAACCAGGATCCGGTCTACGGGTACCAGTCGGTCAACGTCGAGGCACAGATCGACAGCTCGACGTCGCTGCTGAACTGGACCCGCACGATGCTGGCGGTCCGCCGCCGCCACCTTGCCTTCGCCACCGGCGCGTTTCGTGAGCTCGACGGCTCGAACCCCTCGGTGCTGACGTATCTCCGGGAGGTAAACAACGACATAGTGCTGTGTGTGAACAATTTGTCGCGATTCCCGCAGCCCATCGAGCTGTACCTGCAGCACTGGAGCGGGTATACACCGGTCGAGCTGACCGGACACGTGGAATTCCCCCGCATCGGTCACCTGCCCTACCTGCTGACCCTGCCGGGCCACGGGTTCTACTGGTTCCAGCTTCGCGCGTCTGAGGAGCGGCCATGAACCTTCCTTTCTCGGAATGGCTCACCCGCCAGCGTTGGTACGCCGGCCGCAACCGGCAGCTGGCTTCTGCCAAGGCCGCCGAGGTCGTCAGGCTGCGCGACGACCTCGACTTGGTGTTGGTTGACGTCGACTACACCGACGGATCATCAGAGCTGTATCAGGTGGTCGTGCGGTGGGATTCGGCGCCGATCTCGGAGTACAGCACCGTTGCGACGATCGGCAGTGACGGCGACCGCACCGGCTACGACGCGGTCTACGACCCGGCCGCCGCCCAGTTCCTGCTCTCGCTGATCGACTCGTCAGCGGTCCACGGCCCGGTCACCTTCACCAAGGAGCCCGACGTCACGCTGCCGCTTCAAGGCGCACCGCGGGTGTTCGACTCCGAGCAGAGCAACACCAGCGTGGTGTTCGAGCAGGAGGCGATACTCAAAATCTTTCGCCGGGTCAGCTGCGGGATCCACCCCGACATCGAGCTCAACCGCGTGCTGGGCCGGGCCGGTAACCCGCACGTGGCGCGCCTGCTCGGCTCCTACGAAACCGCCGCCGACGGTGCCGACGGGCCGTGCCCGTTGGGCATGGTGAGCAAGTACGCCGCCAACTCCGCCGAGGGCTGGGACATGGCCACCGCGAGCACCCGCGACCTGTACGCCGAGGGCGACCTGTACGCCTACGAGGTCGGCGGGGACTTCGCCGGGGAGTCGTTTCGGCTTGGCGAGGCCGTCGCTTCGGTGCACGGCGCGCTCGCCGAGAACCTGGGTTCCTCGACGGCCCCGTTCCCCGTCGAAGCGATGCTGGCCCGACTGTCGGCCACCGCCGCGGCCGTGCCGGAGCTGGAGCCCTACGTTCCGGCGCTGGAGAAGCGGTTCAATCACCTCGTCGACGAGACGATCACGGTCCAGCGGGTGCACGGCGACCTGCATCTGGGTCAGGTGCTGCGCACCCCGGAGCGCTGGCTGCTGATCGATTTCGAGGGTGAGCCGGGACAGCCGCTCAACGAACGACGCCGGTCCGACTCCGCGCTGCGCGATGTGGCCGGCATGCTGCGTTCCTACGAGTACGCCGCCTACCAACAGCTGGTGAACCAGGAATCCGAGGAGCCGAGCAAGCAACTGGCCGCCCGCGCCCGCGAATGGGTCGACCGCAACTCCGCGGCGTTCTGCGACGGATACACGTCGGTCGCCGGCAGCGACCCGCGCGCCTCCGCCGACGTGCTCGCGGCGTACGAGCTCGACAAGGCGGTGTACGAAGCGGGCTACGAGTCACGGCACCGGCCGGCGTGGCTGTCGATACCGATGCGCTCGATCGCCCGGCTCGTGGGCTAGCAGCCCGGTGTGAACAGCGCCGACCTCACAGCGTCGCCACGTCGTAGTCGCCGAGCCGGTCGATCAGCACGCGCAGGTGATCGTCGCTGGCGCCGAGTGTCTGTTCGATGGCGGTCAGCCTGGCCAGGTAGTGACCGACCGGATACTCCGCGGTCATGCCGATGCCGCCGTGCAGTTGGACCGCCTCCTGGCCGATGTGGCGCGCCGCCTGGCCGACTGCCAGCTTGGCCCGTGACGCGATCACCGGATCGAGGTTGCCGTCGGCGATCGACATCGCTGCGTACATGTTCATGCTGCGTGCCATCTCCAGCGAGACATACATGTCGGCGGCCCGCTGGGTCAGCGCCTGAAACTTGTTCAGCGTGACCCCGAACTGCTTGCGGGCCTTGAGGTATTCGGTGGTCAGCCGCAACGCCTCCTCCATCGCCCCTACCGCCTCGGCGCACAGCGCCGACTGGGTGCGGATGATCGCGTTGCGGATCACGTTCGCGGCGTCCCCCGCCTGTCCCGGCTGGCCGACCGCCTGTCCCGGCTCGCCGACCCCCTGTCCCGGCTCGCCCACCGCCTGTCCCAGCGGTTCGGCCACCGCCTCGTCGAAGTCGACCTGCGCTCCGCGCTGGCCGTCGAACGTCCGGTACTTGTGCCGCGTGACCGCGTCGGCCGCGACCAGGAACAGCCCGACCGCGCCGCCGGGCAGCGTCGCGCTGACCACTAGCGTGTCCGCACAGTCACCGGCGAGCACCGGGTTTTTGCGTCCCGTGATCGCCCACGAACCCCCGTCCGGGACGGCCTTGGTTGCGGGTTGGGGTGCGGGCCAACGCATCCCGGGCTCGTTGTGGGCGAAGGCGAGCAGCGTTTGTCCGGACGCCACCCGTTCGAGCAGGTGTCGCTGCTGCTCGCTGCCGGCCTGAGCGATCAGCACACCCGGTGTCAGCGCCGCGGCGATGACCGGTTCCGGGGCCAGCCGCCGGCCCACCTCGGCGAGCGCCAGCATCGTCTCGATCGGGCCCACCTCGGCGGTTTCGAAGGTCAATCCCAGGATGCCGATCTCGGCCAACTGACCCCACACGTCGCGGCTCCAGCCCAGCTCGGTGTCGACGACCTTGTTGCGGCTCTCCGGGTCATAGCTGCGGGCCAGCAGACCGCGGGTGGAGTCGCGCAGCAGGACCTGCTCGTCGCTCAGTTCGAAATCCATGGCTTACCTCACAACCCGAGAATGGTGGCAGCGATGATGTTGCGTTGGATCTCGTTCGAGCCTCCGTAGATGGAGGTCTTGCGGTAGTTGAGATACCCGGGCGCGCTTTGTTGGGCCCACTTCGGCGACGCGCTTTCCTCGCCGGCGTCCAACGGCAGCGCATCCGGCCCGGCGATGTGCACCAGCAGCTCGGAGGTGGCCTGCTGCAGTTGGCTGCCGCGCAGCTTGAGCACCGATGACGCCGGATTCGGCTTACCTTCCGCCGACCCCGAGACCACCCGCATCTGGGTCAGCTCCAGCGCCAGCAGCTGGTTTTCCACCTCGGCGAACCGCGCCGCGAACAGCGCATCGTCGAGCAGCGTGCCGCCCTCGAGCCTGATGGCCGCGGCGTGCTTCTTGGCCTCGGCGAGCCTGACCTTCGTGCGGCCGACGCCCGCGATCCCGGTCCGCTCGTTGCCCAGCAGAAACTTCGCGTATGTCCAGCCCTGGTTCTCCTCGCCGACGAGCTGGTCGGCAGGCACCCGGACGTCTTCGAACCAGACCTCGTTGACCTCGTAGCTGCCGTCGATCAGCTTGATCGGCCGCAGCGTGATGCCCGGTGTCGACATGTCGATCAGCAGGAACGAGATGCCGGCCTGACGTTTGGGCGCGTTCGGGTCGGTGCGCACCAGGCAGAAGATCCAGTCCGCGTACTGACCCAGCGTGGTCCAGGTCTTCTGCCCGTTGACCACGTAGCTGTCCCCGTCGCGCTGCGCGGTGGTCCGCAGCGACGCCAGATCCGAGCCGGCCTCGGGCTCGGAGAACCCCTGGCACCACCAGATGTCGATGTTGGCGGTCGGCGGCAGAAAACGCTCCTTGAGGTTCTGGGAGCCGAATTCGGCGATCACCGGGCCGACCATCTTGGTGTTGAAGTTCAGTGGTTCGGGCACGCACGCCAACTGCATCTCGTCCAGCCAGATCTGGTGTTGGGTGGGTGTCCAGTCCTTGCCGCCCCACTCCACCGGCCAGTTCGGCACGGCAAGCCCGTTGGCGTTGAGAATCTTCTGGCTGGCGACGAGGTCGTCGCGGTTGAACCCTTCCCCCGCGCGGACCCGGTCCCGGATCTCCGAAGGTATCTGGGTGGTGTAGAACTCCCGGAGCTTGTCGCGGAAGGCGGCCTCGTCCGCCGTGAGCGCAAGTTGCATGTTGCCTCCTGGGTGACCGGGGCGACCGCACCCCCTTGCCTTGCACAGTAGGCTTTGCACGCTCGAGGTGGTGAGGAGGCCAGGTGCGATGCGTGCGGTGCGCGTGACTCGATTGGACGGTCCGGACGCGGTCGCGGTGGCCGATGTCGACGAACCCACCGGCGATGGCGCTGTCGTGGTCGATGTTCACGCCGCCGGTGTCGCGTTTCCAGACGCGCTGCTGACCCGTGGCCTCTACCAGTACACGCCGCGGGTCCCGTTCACGCCCGGCGGCGAGGTGGCCGGGGTGGTCAGGTCCGCGCCGGACGGCGCGCATGTCCGGGCAGGGGACCGGGTGGCGGCCCTCACCATGCTCGAGGGCGGCATGGCCGAGGTTGCGGTGGTAAGCCCCGAGCGCGCATTCAAGCTTCCGGACACGGTCAGCTTCGAGGCCGGCGCCGGTCTGCTGTTCAACGACCTGACCGTGCTGTTCGCCTTGACCGTCCGCGGCCGGCTGCAACAGGGCGAGACGGTGCTGGTGCACGGGGCGGCCGGCGGGATCGGCACGTCGGCGCTGCGGCTGGCCCCCGCCCTGGGCGCGTCGCGCACGATCGCTGTGGTGAGCACCGAGGACAAGGTCGATGTGGCGAAGGCGGCCGGGGCCGGCGACGTGGTGCTGGCCGAAGGATTCAAGGCCGCCGTCAAGGAGCTGACCGATCGCGGCGTGGACATCGTCGTCGACCCGGTCGGCGGTGACCGCTTCACCGATTCGCTGCGCTCGCTCGCACCCGGCGGTCGCCTGCTGGTGCTCGGTTTCACCGGGGGAGAGATACCTACGGTGAAGGTGAATCGCCTGCTGCTGAACAACATCGACGTCGTCGGTGTTGGCTGGGGCGCGTGGACGCTGTCGCATCCCGGGGCCCTGCATGAGCAGTGGGCCGCGCTGCAGCCGCTGCTCGCGTCGGGCCGGGTACCGGCGCCGCAGCCCATCACCTACCCGCTCGAGGACGCCGCCGCCGCGATCGCCTCGCTGGAAAACCGCACCGCCAGAGGCAAAGTCGTGCTGAAGATCCGCGACTGACCGCCCGCCAGAACCGCCGCCTGCCAGAACCGCCGCCCGCCCGAAAACCCGTCACCCGCAACCCCGCGCGACCGGACCCCCGAACAGGCGCCGGCCCCGGCACCCAGGATGCCGGGGCCGGGCACGGCGCGCTTAAGTGTTGACGCCGAGGACCCGCTGGATGTCGGGCTTCATCTGCTGCAGCTGCTGGCCCCAGTAGCCCCAGCTGTGGGTGCCGGTGTCGGGGAAGTTGAACACCCCGTTGGTGCCGCCGGCGGCCAGGTAGTTGTCCCGGAAAGTGGTGTTTGTCCGCAACGTGAAGCCCTCCAGGAACTTCGCCGGCAGGTCCGAGCCGCCCAGGTCGCTGGGGGTGCCGTTGCCGCAGTAGATCCAGATGCGGGTGTTGTTGGCCACCAGCTTGGGAATCTGGACCATCGGGTCGTTGCGCTGCCACGCCGGGTCGCTCGACGGCCCCCACATGCTGGTCGCGTTGTAGCCGCCCGCGTCGTTCATCGCCATCCCGATCAGCATCGGCCACCAGCCCTCCGACGGGTTGAGGAAGCCCGACAACGAACCCGCGTATGGAAACATCTGCGGGTAGTAGACGGCAAGGATCAGCGCGGAGCCCCCCGACATCGACAGGCCCACCACCGCGTTGCCGTTGGGGTCGACGCCCTTGTTGGCTTGTAGCCAGCCGGGCAGTTCCTCGGTCAGGAACGTCTCCCATTTGTAGGTGTAGTTCTGGCCGTTGCCCTGTGATGGCTGATACCAGTTGGTGTAGAAACTGGACTGCCCGCCGACCGGCATGATCACCGACAGCCCCGACTGGTAGTACCACTCGAACGCGTTGGTGTTGATGTCCCAGCCGTTGTAGTCGTCCTGCGCGCGCAGGCCGTCGAGCAGGTAGACCGCGTGCGGCCCGCCGTACTCGAACTGGATCCGGATGTTGCGGCCCATCGACGGCGACGGCACGTCCAGGTACTCGACCGGCAATCCCGGCCGTGAGAACGCGTTCGCTGTGGCCGTGCTGCCGACGATGCCGACCAGACCGGGCAGTAACGCCGCCATTAGCGTGGCGACCATCAACCGACGCGCCACCCCAACCCGCTTTTTCCTGAGGAAGTTCATCTTCTTCAAACCCATCCCATCTTTCGTATGCCGCACCACATGCGATCGACGAAGCTTTCTTCAGGTGCGTAAGTGTTCCATCCCGAATCGGTACTTTCGCCGATTAACGCCGCACTGCGACGTCGCGGTTGGCTAACGATTCCGCTTCGGAGCGGACTCGACACCGACCAAATCGCACGGCTCTGAGCTGGTTTAACGCCGCGCAAGGCGACGTTGAACATCGATTTCGATGGTTATGAATCCGTTACTGGCGAACCCCGGGAGCTCCCGTCCGCGGCGTTGCTGCGCGGCGATGTCTAGCCGCCGGCCTGCTCCCCGCGGGCTTCGGCACCGCTCTCACCCACGCCGTCTACCCGCGGTGTCTGCCGCGAAACACCGCTATTGGCCGAACCGTGGGAAGAACGGCTGTGTCGGGGTGGCGGTCACGGTCTGGGTGAACGTGCTGGTGCTGGTCTCGGTGCTTGGCGCGGTCGCCGTGGCGGTGTCGGTGTTGGGCACGGTGCTGGTGATGGTCGCCGTAGCGGTCGGCGTGGCGGTGTCTGTTTCCGTGACCGTCTGCTGCGGCTGGGTGATCACCGTCGTGCCGCCCCCGGTGCCGCCGCCACTGCTGCTGCCGCCACTGGTGCCGCCCGCGCCACCGCCGTGGTGACCCGGGCGCGCCGCGGTCGACGCTGCGGTGGTCGGCGTCGTCGATGTCGTCGGCGTCGATGTCGCGGCGGTGGGCGTCGACGACGGATGTAGCAGTTTGATCGCGGCGAACACCAGGGCCGCGAGCACGATTACCGCGATCGCACCGCCGGCTACCAACGCGGCGGAGCTGCGGTACCACGGTGTCCTGGGCGGCTGCGGGGGCCTCGGCGGCGCTTCGTAGCCGTAGCGTCCCGCGCGGGTGGGCTCGGAGTAGTACTCGGAATCTTCGGGGTATTCGTACCGTGGCACGGGCAGACCATAACGGCGGTTTCTGGGAGTTGCCCGGCAGTCCTCTCAAGAACTGCTGAAACTCATCGCGGCGTCGACAGGTCGTAGACCGTCGCGGACCCGATCTTGGTGGCCGCATAGTTCTGCCTGACCCAGGTTGCGATGTCTTGATGTCCGCCACCGCCCCACAGACCGTGGCCGTGGGTGTCCTCGACGATGTAGTAGCCGATGCGGTGGTGGTGGACGTCGTCGACGAACTGGTCCAGTGTGGGCACCGGGTCGCGGCCGGAGAATCCGCCGATCGCCATCACGGCGGTGTTGCTGGACAGTTCCAGGCCGGCCGCGGCAGCTGACCGGTCGATCGCGGCCGACCATTCGGTGTCGGTGGCTGCCAACATCTCGTCGAGTTGATGGTTGTCCTCCATCTGGCCCCAGCCGCCGTGGCCTTTCGCCGGTTGCGACGACGGCGGCCCCACCGCGGGACCGCCGCCGGTGTGTGGCTGGCCGATCGTCGCGATCGTGTACCCGACCGATCCCGCGAATGCACCCATCAGCGCGATCGCGAACGAGGCCAGCGCCACCCGCGGACGCGCCGCCGCGGTCACCAGGAGCGTGATCGTTGCCACCACGACCAGCGCCACAATGATCCATCGCAGCGCGGGCAGCCAATCCGCGTTCCGCCGCAGCAGCCAGAAACTCCACAACCCGGTGATCAAGAGCATCGACGCAAGCCCCGCCCGGCCCAACCGGGTGGCGCGGCGGTGCCACATTTGCTGCACACCGATCGCGAACATGGCGGCGACCGCTGGGGCGATCGATAGGCAGTAGTAGGGGTGGATCATCCCGCTCATGAAGCACAGCACCAGCCCGTCCACCACGATCCAGCCGCCGAACACCATCACCGCGGCCCTCACCAGGTCGGTTCGTGGTGCGCGGCCACGTCCGAGGAGCACCAGGAGGATGGCCAGCAGCGCCGCCGGGAGCAACCAGCCGACCTCGAAGCCGAACTCGCCGGAGAACAGCCGCGCCAGCCCCGGTGTTTGGTTGCCCCCGAACCCGCCGAACCCGCCGTGGTTGCCGGTCATCACCTGGTTGCCCGCGGCTTCGCCGATGACGCCGCGGTCCTGGTTTCCGAATCCGTGGTTGTGCCCGAGCACCCGGGAGAAACCGTTGTAGCCCAGCACCAGGTTCATGAAATTGTTGTCGGTGGACCCGGCGATGTAGGGCCGCGATGAGCCGGGCCACCACAGCGTCACCAGCACGAACCACCCCGCCGCGACGATCAGGGCGATCAAGCCGGCGCCGAGGTGCAGCAGGCGGCGACGAAATGACGTCGGCGCGGCGATCAGGTAGGCCAACGCAAGAGCGGGCGCCACCATCAGGCCTTCCATCATCTTGGCCAGGAAAGCGAGGCCCAGGGCGACTCCCGCCCATGCCATCCAGGTGATGCTGGCGCGCGCAAGCGCGCGCACGGTGCAGTACGCAGCGGCGGTCATCAGCAGGACCATCACGGCGTCGGGGTTGTTGAAGCGGAACATCAACGCGGCCACCGGGGTCAGCGCCAGCGCGGCGCCGGCCAGCAGACCCGCGCGCGGACCGCTGACTCGGCTGACGGCGCCGTACAGCAACGCGACGGCCGCCACCGCCATCAGCGCCTGCGGGATCAGCATGCTGGCGCTGCCGAAGCCGAACAACTGACCCGACAGGCCCATCACCCACTGCGACACCGGCGGCTTGTCGACGGTGATGAAGTTGTGCGGGTCGAGCGACCCGAACAGCAACGCTTCCCAGTTCTTCGAACCGGCTTGCGCGGCGGCGGCGTAGAACTGGTTGCCCATCCCGTTGATGGTGATGTTCCGCAGGTACAGAACGGCGGTTCCGATCAACAGAACCGCCAGCCCAATCCGTTCCCACGTCGTCGCTTTCCGCGGGAAGGCTTCGGCCCGCGGTGGGGTAGTGGCGGCAGCGGCCTCCAACGTCGTTGTCACAGAGCCATTGATGCATCTCGATGTGACAGAAAGCTGTGAGGACGCCCAGAGACTGCTGGGATCGCCGTCGAACCGGGTTGTGGATAGCCTGAACCGGTGTTCTGGTTGTGCCGGACGTGCGCTGTGGAGCACGCGAGCCGCCCGGAGGTCTGCGCAATCTGCGCCGACGAGCGTCAGTGGGTGCCGCAATCCGGGCAGCGGTGGGCCACCCTCGACGAGCTGTCCGCCGAGGGAATGCGCCTCGAGTTGACCGATCTGGAAGACAACCTGCTGGCCGTCGAGGCCGTGCCCCCGTTCGGCATCGGGCAACACTCCAAGCTGGTGTGCGGCCCGGACGGCAACGTGTTGTGGGATCCGTCGGGGTTCGTCGACGACGACGGTGCGGCCGCGGTGGCCGCGCGCGGCGCGCTCGTCGCGATCGTGGCCAGCCACCCGCACATGTTCGGGGCGCAGGTGCAGTGGAGCCGGCTGCTGGGCGGCGTGCCGGTGTATGTCAACGCCGCCGACGCCGAGTGGGTGATGCGTCCCGACCCCGTGATCCAGTTCTGGTCGG
This sequence comes from Mycobacteriaceae bacterium, assembly GCA_019245755.1. Taxonomy (GTDB): domain Bacteria; phylum Actinomycetota; class Actinomycetes; order Mycobacteriales; family Mycobacteriaceae; genus Mycobacterium. The sequence continues at coordinate 72,134 of JAFARC010000064.1, forward strand.
GCACGTTGAAGTTGACGCCCGCCGTGTCGGTGGTCCAGGTCGGCGGCCACTTTCCCGGCAGCGCCGTCGCCCTCTGGCGAGATGGCGCGCATGGCCGCGGCGTGCTGCTGGCTGGGGACACCGTGTTCCCCAACCCCGATGGCCGGACGGTGGGCTTTCTGCGCAGCTATCCCAACCGGATCCCCTTGTCGGCCGCCGTGGTGCAGCGCATGGCCCACACGCTGCAAGACCTCGAATTCGACCGCGTTTACGGGCTGTTCACCAACGCGATCGACCGCGATGCGCGTCGATGTGTGCGCTATTCGGCGGATCGGCACAGCGCGTGGGTGACCGGCGACTATGACCATTTGACCTGATTGGCCGTTCTAAGCTGCCGCACGTGGATCCCGACATCGCGTTCTGCGGCGCGGCGCGGCAGGCTCGGCTGCTCGCCGCCGGCGACATCACCGCGCCTGCCCTCGTCGAGCTGTATCTGGGCCGAATCCGCCGACTCGATCCCCTGTTGAACGCCTACCGCGTCGTCCTGGCGGAGTCGGCCCGCGCCGAAGCGGTGTCGGCGCAACAGCGGCTGGCCGCGGGGGAGCGGCTGCCGCTGCTGGGTGTTCCGATCGCGATCAAGGACGACGTCGACGTCGCCGGCGAGGTCACGACGATGGGCACCGGCGCACACGGTGCGCCCAGGCAACGCGACGCCGAGGTGGTTCGTCGCCTCCGGGCGGCCGGTGCGGTGATTCTCGGCAAGACCCACGTGCCGGAACTGACCATCTGGCCGTTCACCGAGTCGCTGACGTTCGGAGCCACCCGCAATCCGTGGGGTCCCGACTACACCCCGGGCGGCAGCAGCGGGGGGACCGGCGCCGCGGTAGCCGCCGGGCTGGCCGCCATGGGCCTCGGCTCCGACGGCGCCGGGTCGATCCGCATCCCGGGCAGCTGGTGCGGCCTGTTCGGCGTCAAGCCGCAGCGCGGGCGCGTCGCGCTGCAGCCGCACGACGATGCCTGGAACGGCCTGGTGGTGAACGGTCCGTTGGCGCGCACGGTGGCGGACGCGGCGCTGTTCTTGGACGTCACCACGACGCTGCCGGCGCCCGACGGGGGGTTCGTCGCAACGGCCGGCCGGGCACCGGGCCGGCTCAAAGTGGCGATCAGCACCAAGGTTCCACCCTTGGTGGTGGCCCGGGTGGGCGCCGCGCAGCGCGACGCGGTGGAGCAGTTCGGTGCCCTGCTGCGCGAGCTTGGTCACGACGTGGTCTACCGCGACCCCGACTATCCCCGCTGGGCACTCGTGCACGTGCTGGGCCGGTATATCCGCGGCGTCCATGACGACGCGAAGGCGATGCCGCGGCCCGAGCGTCTGGAGCCGCGCAGCGCAGCGATGGCGCAGATGGGCGCGCTGTTCTCGGACCGCCGGATCGAGCGTATTCGTGCCGCGGAGCCCGCGCTGGCAGCGCGGGTGCTGAGCATCTTCGACGACGTCGACGTGGTGGTCACGCCGGGAACGGCGACCGGCCCCTCCCGGATCGGCGCCTATCAGCAACGCGGCGCCGTCACCACCCTGGCGCTGGTAGCGGCCCGCGTTCCGTTCCAGGCGGTGTTCAACGCCACCGGCCAGCCCGCCGCCGTGGTGCCCTGCGGCCTCGACGCCGATGGTCTGCCGGTGTCGGTGCAGCTGGTCGGCAGGCCACACGATGAGGCGACGCTGCTGGCCCTGAGCGCCCAGATTGAGCAGGCGCGACCGTGGGCGCAGCGCCTTCCGCCGGTCAGTTGATTCCGTTTTTTGACTGTAACGGGGCGCGCCGGCCCGTCGATGTAACTCATAGCCCGGTGCCGTCCTAGACCGACCCGACCCATCGGCGGCACCGGGCATTCGCCGTCAAGTGGTCACGAAGTCTTGCGGATCTGGGGCGCGGGTCCAGGCCCAGTAGTCGACGAGGCGCCAGGGACTCAACGAATGGACCCGGCCCGCAGCGTTCTTGTAGAAGCTGTGCTTGATGCTCGGTTGCGACCACACCAGCGTCGCCAGCTCGGCCTGACAGCGGGCGTACCAATCCTCGTACCTGTCCTGGCGCGGTTCCATGGCGCGGTTGCCGGTCTTCATCAGCAGGTCCAGGCAGCCCATGATATAGCGAATCTCGCATTCAGAGTGGAAGATCAAGCTGCCGCCGCTGGCCAGGTTGGTGCCCGGGCCATACATACAGAAGAAGTTCGGGAATCCCGGGATGGTGATGCCCAGATACGCCGCGGGGCGCTGACCCCACATCTCGTGCAGGTCGACGCCGCCGCGTCCGGTCACCGCCAGCGAAGACAGCATGTCGTTGACCCGAAAGCCTGTCGCATAGACCAGGACATCGGCGGGATAGCGCCGGCCGCCGGCCACCACGCACCCGGATTCGATGCGCTCGATGCCGTCGCGGACCAATTCGACATGATCACGGGTCAGCGTCTTCAGCCAGCTGCCGTTGTCCTGCAGCGTGCGCTTGCCGGTCGCGGGGTAGTCGGGTATCACCTTCGCGAGAAGATCGGGGTGACCGTCGATTTGGCTGGTGATCCACTCGGTGAACATCACCCGGGCCATGTCGTTGGCCGCCGAGACGGCGCGCTGCTGGTCGGGCCAGTCCGGGTCGACACGTGCGGCCGCCAGCCCGCTGTCGCATGCCGGCCAGAACAGCAGGAAGCGGTACCAGCGGCCGTAGAACGGCAGGTGCCGCAGCGCCCACTTCACACCCGGCCCGACCTTTGCGTGATAGTTGGGGTTCGGGAACATCCATTGCGCGCTCCGCTGGAACACGGTGAGGCTGCGTACCCGGTCGGCGATTGCGGGGGCGACCTGAAATCCGCTGGCCCCCGCGCCGATGAGGGCGACGTCCTTTCCGGTGAGGTCGACGTCGTGATCCCAGCGGGCGGTGTGAAACGCCGGGCCGGCGAAGGTTTCCGCGCCGGGAAGTTGTGGGATGAACGGCCGGTTCAGCTGCCCGACGGCGCTGATCACCGCGCGGGCCGTGAGGGTGTCTTCGACGCCGTCGCCGTTGCGGATCCTCACCGCCCAGGTTGCGTCGTCGTCGTTCCACACCGCGCTGAGGACTTCGGTGCACAACCTGATGTGGTCGGCCACACCGTGCCGGCGCATGACCGCGTCGAAGTAAGACCGCAGCTCGGGCTGTTGCGCGAAGTACTCGGTCCAGTGGTCCGACGGTTCAAAGCTGTAGCAGTAGAAGTGATTGCCGACGTCCACGCGCGCGCCGGGATATGAGTTCTCCCACCAGGTTCCGCCGACGCCGGGATTCTTCTCCACGACCGTGTAGGGCACGCCGGCTTGCTGGAGCCGGATCGCGGCCAGTAGGCCCGACTGCCCGCACCCCACCACGACGACCGGAAACCCGGCCCGCGCGCCGGCGCCGGACTCCAACCTGGTGACCCGCCGGTCGCGACCGTCGAGCTCCATCTCTTCCAGCATCATCGGCACGTACTCGTCCGGCACGTCGGTACAGACCAGCCAGTCCATCATGCGTTTGAGCTCAGCGGCGCCGACCGGCGCCGGCTCGGGGCAGCCGCGGTCGCGGTAGTCCCCGATGATGCCGAGGGCAAGCTTGCGCGCGGTGGCCTTGTCCTGCTCGGACATGAACCCCTGAACCTCGTTCAGGAATATCCCGGCGGGCCGCAACGGGCCGTCGAGCAGCGAGGCGTCGCCGCTCATGTGCACGCAGGACAGCAGCAGCGCGGGGATCGAAACGTCTTCCAGCGCCGCGGCGATCTCCGCGTCGGAGGTGGTGAACGGCGTGCCGGCGTACGGATTGCGCATGGGTTAGATCAAACCTTAGATCAAACACTGTTTACTCCCCCGACCGTAAGGGCAGACTCAGCTATGCCAACCGACGACGCGCAGGATCCCGACGCTGGAGGGCCCGGCGACACCCTGGACCCGTCCGAGGCGACCGATTCCGACGAGATCCGAAACCACGACGGAGACACGGTCGTCGACCCTCCTGACCAGTGGATGGACCCCGCGGAACACGGCTCGCTCGCCGAGCGGCTCGCGGAGGAGGAGCCCGACGTTACGCCCGACAGCCCACAACCGGATGTCGGTGAGTTCTCCGACGGCATCCCCCAGGCGCGCTCGGAGCTCAACCAGCGCAAGCACGCCGACATCGTCGACGACGTCATCGTCGAGGACTCACGCGTGGACCGTCTTCAGGTCGACGGTGTGCCCGAGGACGGCGATTCGTTCTTCGACGTTCTCGAGTGATCGTCAGCTTCGCCCGTAGGCCAGCTGCACGCCTTTGCCGCGCAGGTCGTCGAGCGCCCTGTCCGTCGACTCCCGCGCCACGCCCGCGGTCAGGTCGACGAGCACGCGGGTGCGCAACCCGGCCAGCGCGGCGTCTACGGCCGTCGCGTGTACGCAGTAGTCGGTGGCTAGCCCGACGATGTCCACCTCCTCGACCCCGCGCCGACGCAGCCAGTCGGTGAGCGAGGCACCGGACTCGTCCGCGCCCTCGAAGCCGCTGTATGCGGCGGCGTAGGCGCCCTTCGTGAACACCGCCTCGATCGCCGCGGTGTCCAGGCCCGGCGCGAAGTCGGCCCCGGAGGTGCCCGCGACGCAGTGTGGCGGCCACGAGTGGGCGTAGTCGGGCCGGTCGGAGAAGTGGCTGCCGGGGTTGACGTGAAAGTCCTTGGTGGCGACGACGTGGTCGTAATCGTTGCCGGCGAGGTAGGCGCTGATCGCGCGTGCCACGTGCTGTCCGCCCACCACGGCCAGTGAGCCGCCTTCGCAGAAGTCGTTTTGGACGTCGGTGATGATGAGCGTCCTCATCGATTCACCGTATATCGGTCACTAGCCGGCGGCGGCCTGCAGCACCACCAGGGCGCGACCACCCACCTTCACCGCGGCCCCCGCGTCGATTGGGTTGAGGTCGTCGCCGGTGACTCCCAGTTCGGTGGTGTCGATCACCGCGACCCAGGCGGCGCCGAACTCCGCTGGCGGAAGCGTGAACTCGATCGGCTCGTGGTGGGCGTTGAAACACAGCACGAAGGAGTCGTCGGTCACCCGTTGGCCGCGGGGGTCACGGTCTGGAATTCCCAACCCGTTCAGGTACACCGCAACCGACTTGCCGAAACCGGATTCCCAATCCTCGTCGCTCATCTCCGAGCCATCAGGCCTAAACCATGAGATGTCGGGTAGGCCCTCCGCGCCGCGGCGGCGCACCGGCAGACCGTTGAAGAAGCGGCGACGGCGAAAGACCGGGTGCGCGGCTCGCAGCGCCGACACCGTCGCCACGAATTCGATGAGGCCGCTGTCCGCCTCATCCCAGTGCACCCATGTCAGCTCATTGTCCTGGCAGAAGCCGTTGTTGTTGCCGAGCTGCGTGCGGCCGAGCTCGTCCCCGTGGCTGATCATCGGCACCCCCTGCGACAGCAGGGTGGTGGCGATGAAGTTGCGTTGCTGGCGGCCCCGCAGCGCGTTGATCTCCGCATCGTCGGTGGGTCCCTCCACGCCGCAGTTCCACGACCTGTTGTTGCTTTCCCCGTCGTTGTTGTCTTCTTTGTTGGCTTCGTTGTGCTTCTCGTTGTAGGACACCAGGTCCCGCAGCGTGAACCCGTCGTGGGCGGTGACGAAGTTGATCGAGGCCATCGGCCGGCGCCCGGTGTGCTCGTAGAGGTCCGCGGAGCCGGTCAACCGGTACGCGAACTCGTCGAGGGTCGACGGCTCCCCGCGCCAGTAGTCGCGTACCGTGTCGCGGAACTTGCCGTTCCACTCCGTCCACTGCGGCGGGAAGTTGCCGACCTGATAGCCGCCGGGGCCGACGTCCCACGGCTCGGCGATCAGCTTGACCTGGCTCACCGTCGGGTCCTGCTGCACAAGTTCGAAAAACGCCGCCAGCCGGTCCACGTCGTAGAACTCCCGGGCCAGCGTCGCGGCCAAGTCGAACCGGAACCCGTCGACGTGCATCTCGGTTACCCAGTAGCGCAGCGAGTCCATGATCAGCTGCAGCGCGTGCGGGTGGCCGACGTTGAGGCTGTTACCGGTCCCCGTGTAATCCAGGTAGTAACGGCGGTCATCGTCGACGAGCCGGTAGTAGGCGGCGTTGTCGATCCCTCGCATCGACAGCGTCGGGCCCAGGTGGTTGCCCTCGGCGGTGTGGTTGTACACGACGTCGAGGATGACCTCGATGCCGGCTTCGTGCAGGGTGCGGACCATCGTCTTGAACTCCTGCACCTGTCCGCCGGGTGTGGTGCTCGAGCTGTACTTGAAGTCGGGCGCGAAGAACCCGATCGTGTTGTAGCCCCAGTAGTTCGACAGGCCCTTTTCGACCAGGGTGGAGTCGTTGGCGAAGTGATGAACCGGCATCAACTCGATCGCGGTGACGCCCAGCCGTTGCAGATGCTCGATGACCGCCGGGTGGGCGATCGCCGAGTAGGTCCCGCGGATACGCTCACCGATGTCGGGGTGGGTTTGTGTCAGGCCCTTGATGTGCGCCTCGTAGATCACCGAGTCGGCGTATTCGTGGCCGGGCGGCCGGTCGACGCCCCAGTCGAAGAACGGGTTGATCACCACCGACTTCGGCATGTTTGGCGCGGAGTCGTCGTCGTTGCGGCTGTCGGGATCGCCGAAGTTGTAGCTGAACAGCGGCTGACCCCACTCGAATGTCCCGTCGATCGCTTTGGAGTACGGGTCGACCAGCAACTTGTTTGGGTTGCAGCGGTGCCCGGCCGCCGCGTCGTAGGGGCCGTGAACCCGATATCCGTAGCGCTGTCCCGGTTCGACGTCGGGTAGGAAACCGTGCCACACGAACCCGTCGACCTCGGGCAGCACCACCCGAGTCTCCACGCCGTCGTGGAAAAGGCACAGCTCCACTCGTTCGGCCACCTCGCTGAAGAGCGCGAAATTGGTGCCCGAACCGTCGTAGCTGGCGCCAAGTGGATAGGCTTTGCCCGGCCACACCTCGGGCGGGTCGACAGCCTCGGTCATGGTCACATCCGGCCGTGGCGGCGCCATGATCTACGCCGGGTTTTCGTGGGTGACCGCGTGATAGCCGCGGGCGGTCGCCCGGTCCACCGCGGCGCGGACCAACCCGAACGTCAGCCCCTGCAGGGCCGCGGCGGTCAGCACCTCGCGGGAGGAGCGATTCAGGTCTTTGGGGTCGGGAGGGTTCTCCTCCTCGTCGCCGACGCGCTTCCAGATCTGGTTGAACACCGCGCCCGCCAGCAGTCCGCCGGCCACGCTGGTCGCGATCGAGAGGGCCTTGTAGGTGATCTTGGATGCTGCGCTCACGTCCCCGCGTATACCCCCGAAACACGCCGCCGACACGGCGGGCCGCAGGTTTGACGCCAAGCCGATTGGGCATGCGGACCGCACCGGGATTTTGCGGGATGCTGAGGAGGTCTGATGCGCGCGGTGACATGGCAGGGGCGGCGGAAGGTTTCGGTCGACACGGTGTCTGACCCGCAGATCAAGGAGCCGACGGACGCGATCATCCGCGTCACGAGTACCAACATCTGCGGCTCCGACCTGCACCTGTACGAGGTGCTCGGCGCGTTCATGAGCCCGGGCGACATCCTCGGACACGAGGCGATGGGCGTCGTTGAAGAGGTCGGTGGGCAGACCGGGGACCTCAACGTCGGCGACCGCGTCGTGATCCCGTTCAACATCTCCTGCGGTCACTGCTTCATGTGCGATCACGGTCTGCAAAGTCAGTGCGAGACCACCCAGAATCGCGATCAGGAAACTGGCGCAGCACTTTTCGGCTATTCGAAGCTCTACGGCGAGGTGGCCGGCGGTCAGGCGGAGTTCCTGCGGGTACCGCAGGCGCAGTACACCCATATCAAGGTTCCCGACGACGGGCCCGACGAACGCTACGTCTATCTGTCCGACGTGTTGCCCACCGCGTGGCAGGCCGTCGAATACGCCGACGTGCCCGATGGCGGCGCGTTGGTGGTCCTTGGCCTTGGCCCGATCGGCTCGATGGCGTGCCGCATCGCCGCGCACCGCGGCAACTGCCGGGTGATCGGGGTCGACCTCGTGGCGGAGCGGCTGCGCCGTGCTCAGGAATATGGCGCGGAGGTCATCGACCTCAACGACCACGAAGCCGAATCGGTGGTGCTCGACGCGACGGATGGCCGCGGCGCCGACTCGGTCATCGACGCGGTCGGCATGGAGGCACACGGCTCACCGATCGCGGAGGTGGCCCAGACGGCGGCGGGTTTCCTGCCCCCTCCTGTGGGCCGGGCGTTGATGCGCAACGCGGGTGTCGATCGGCTGGCCGCGTTCAACTCTGCGCTGTCCCTGGTGCGCCGCGGCGGCACTATCTCGCTGTCGGGGGTGTACGGGGGCGCCGCCGACCCGATCAACATGATGGTGTTGTTCGACAAGCAGATTCAGCTGCGGATGGGCCAGGCCAACGTCAAGCGCTGGGTGCCGCAAATCATGCCGCTGCTGACCCCCGAAGACCCGCTGGGCGTCGAGTCGTTTGCCACCCACCGGTTGCCGCTTGCGGAGGCGCCCGGCGCCTACGAAACGTTTCAGAAGAAGGAAGACGGCATGATCAAGGTGGTGCTCAAGCCCTAGATTCCATTATGTATATGTAATGGCTCATAGTATGTAATAGCTCATAGTCGGCTGTCCTGTGCCCACGTCGAGGGGCGGTATGTAACGCCAAGGTCACGGCCTTCTTGACAGAGATTATGCTTGGATGCATAGTCAGGGCTGCGGGACGCTTAGCTCCGCGAAATGAGGTAATCGCAGTGACGATGATTGAGCTGAATATCGCGGGCTACCACGGCACGCACACCAGCCCCGACTTCCGGGGGTTTAGGGCGACCTGGCTGCACGGCTGGCGCGGCCGTCACCGCAGGGCTTGCGGTCGCCAGCAGGCCGCCGGACCCAGGGCGGCATGACGGTACGCGGACTTGTCGAGGCGGTGAGCCCCGCCAAGGGCGGTGGCCGCCGCACGACCCGGCGCAGGATGCTGACCAGCGCGGTGGAAGTGCTTCGCGAGCGCGGGGCCGCCGGCGTCACCATCGACGAAGTGCTGGCACGGAGCAAGGCGCCGCGCGGTTCGGTGTACCACCATTTTCCCGGCGGCCGTAGTCAGATTTTGATCGAGGCGTTGCGCTATGCCGGCGACTCGATGACGTCGGCGATCGACAACGCCGCATCCGCAGGGCCGATGGTGCTGCTGCACCAGTTCGTCGACTCGTGGGAAGAGGTGCTGCGGGAAAGCGATTTCGCCGCTGGCTGCCCGGTGGTGGCCGCCGCGATCAGCACCACCGAGGAGGACCCCCGGCTGTCGGCCGACGCGTCAGAGATCTTCTCCCGGTGGCGCGCCGCGTTGGCGCGGTCGTTCGAGGCCGACGGCTTCGGCGCCGACGACGCCGCGGCGCTGGCCATCGCCACGATCGCCGCACTCGAGGGGGCCGTCGTGTTGTGCCGCTCACTGCGCAGCGCCCAGCCGCTGCGCGAAGTCACCGATCAGCTCGAGTTTTTGATCGATGCCAAGAGGTTCGTCAGCCGATACGGCAGGCGCGTCGTGCCTCAGTGAGCCGGCGCGCCGCGGCCGACCACCGCGATCGATGCGGTCACGGCGGCGTCGACGATGCTGCGCACGTCGCGCTTGTCCTCCACCGTCTGCGCTGTCAGCTCGCGTAAACCGCCGAGCAGTATCACCGCGATGGGCTTGGAGATCGGCGGCAGCTTGGCCCGGCGGAACCCCGGGCTGTCGGTCAGGTCGACGAGCATCTTGGTGAGGTCCTCGATGCCTCGCCGCTGCACCGGTCGCACCACCGTGCCCAGCGCGGGCATCTCCCGGATCCAGCTCAGCGTGATCGCGGGCCGCGACTCGATTGACTCGACATACGCGTCGATCGCCTGGCGGATTTGGTCCTGCCAGAACGCCTGGGGATCCACGGCGGCCCGAATCTGGGCCATCATCTCCTGGTTGGCCGTCCACAGCAGCTCGATGAAGCACTCCTCCTTGCTGCTGAACTCCTGGTAGAAGGTGCGTTTCGAGGTGCGTGCATGCCGGACGATGTCGGCAATCGTCGTATCGCGGTAACCACGTTCGGCTATCGAGTCGGCAAGGCCGTCTAGCAATCGGCGACGAAACGGGCGTGCGTCGCCGGTCAGCTCACCCGCGACGGTGACGTCGGCCCTGCCGTCCGCGACCGTCATGTCCAGGCTTCCTTCCCCCGCGCGGTTGGCCGCGCACACCCTTGCCTCACCACGGTACTACCGGGTACCGTACAACAAGACCCATCCGATACTGCGCGGTACCGGAACCGAATCTGCCCCGCCGGATCGTCATGCACCGGCGTTGATCACGGTGGGCTGTCAGCCGCCGGCCGGCTGCGTCGCGCGCCGGGGCAGCTTCCAGCCCGGCCGGATGTAGTGGCAGGTATAGCCGTTCGGGTAGCGCTTCAGGTAGTCCTGGTGTTCGGGCTCCGCTTCCCAGAAGTCACCGGCGGGGCTGACCTCGGTCATGACCTTGCCCGGCCAGAGACCCGAGGCGTCGACGTCGGCGATCGTGTCCAGCGCGATCTGCTTCTGCTCGTCATCCAGGTAGAAGATCGCCGAGCGGTAGCTGGTTCCGATGTCGTTGCCCTGGCGGTTCTTGGTGGTCGGGTCGTGGATCTGGAAGAAGAATTCCAGCAGCGCCCGGTAGTCGGTCTTGGCCGGGTCGTAGGTGATCTCGATCGCCTCGGCGTGGCCCGGGTGGTTGCGGTAGGTGGCGTTGGCGTTCTGCCCGCCGGTGTAGCCGACGCGGCTGGACAGCACGCCGGGCAGCTTGCGGATCAGATCCTGCATGCCCCAGAAGCACCCCCCAGCCAGGATTGCCTTGCGATATGTCGTCACTGTTACTTCTCCTCGTTGTCGAACAGGCTCAGGTATCCGCCGTAGCCCTGGGCCTGCAGATCGTCGCGGTGGATGAATCGTAGTGCCGCGGAATTGATGCAGTACCGCAAACCGCCCGCACCGCGCGGACCGTCACCGAAGACGTGGCCCAGATGGCTGTCGCCATCGGCCGACCGCACCTCGGTGCGGATCATCAAATGGCTGAAGTCCCGCTTCTCGACGACGTTGCCTGCCTCGATCGGTCTGGTGAAGCTCGGCCAGCCGGTGCCGCTCTCGAATTTGTCGACCGAGGCGAACAACGGCTCACCGGAGACCACGTCGACGTAGATGCCCGGCTCCTTGTTGTCCCAGTATTCGCCGGTGAACGGCCGCTCCGTGCCGTTCTGCTGGGTGACGTGGTACTGCTCGGGGCTCAGCGCGTCGATGGCCGCCGGGTTCTTGTTGTACCGACCGGCCACGTGCCCTCCTGGGTTGCGCCGTCGGAACTGGTCATGGTGTGCAACCGCGGCGCCCACCGCAATCATCCCCCACGCGAAGCCCTCGACAACCCCGGGTAGAACGTGTTCTAGTTTGGTGCTGTGACGGGTCGGGCCTTCAGCCGTGCGGAGCTGACCGCCGCGTTCGAGCGTTTCGAGCGGACGGTGGCCCGGGCCGCCGCGACCCGGGACTGGGATCCGTGGCTGGACCAGTACACCGACGACGTCTGCTACATCGAGCACGCGGCGGGAACCTGGACCGGGCGCGAAGAAGTTCGTGCCTGGATTCGCAAGACGATGACCACCTTTCCGGGCAGCCACATGACCGCGTTCCCGACGCTGTGGTCGGTGGTGGACGAGCCGACGGGCCGGATCATCTGCGAGCTGGATAACCCGATGGTCGACCCGGGCGACGGCACCATCATCAGCGCCACCAATATCTCGATCGTCACCTACGCGGGGGACGGCCTGTGGTGCCGCCAGGAGGACATCTACAACCCGCTTCGGTTCGTGCGGGCGACGATGAAGTGGTGCCGCAAGGCACAAGAGCTCGGCACGCTGTCCGATGAGGCGGCGGCCTGGATGCGCCGGTACGCGGGGCAGCAATGAGTATCCAACCCAAGCTGGTGATCGGCGCCAACGGGTTCCTGGGATCGCACGTCACCCGCCAGCTGGTCGAAGGCGGCGCCCAGGTACGCGCCATGGTCCGGGCCGGCAGCAACACCACCGGCATCGACGACCTGACGCTGCAACGCGTTCACGGCGACGTCTTCGACACCGACACGCTGAGGCGGGCGATGGCCGGCTGCGACGTCGTGTACTACTGCGTGGTCGATACCCGGGCGTGGCTGCGCGACCCGGCGCCGCTTTTCCGCACCAACGTCGAGGGCACCCGCAACGTGCTCGAGGTTGCCAGAGAGGCCAACCTGCAGCGGTTCGTGTTCACCAGCAGCTACGTCACGATCGGTCGTCGCCGCGGGCACCGCGCCACCGAGGACGACGTCCTGAAATGGCGGCCGCCGCTGGGGCGCTATGTGCTGTCACGGCTACAAGCCGAGCAGGTTGTGCTGCGGTATGCGCACCAGTACGGACTGCCCGCCGTTGCGATGTGCGTGTCCACGACGTACGGCAGCGGTGACTGGGGACAGACGCCGCACGGCGCGATGATCGCAGGCGCGGCATTCGGCAAGCTGCCGTTCGTGATGGACGGCATCCAGCTCGAAGTGGTGGGTGTCGACGACGCCGCGCGAGCGATGATCCTGGCCGCTGAGCGTGGCCGCAACGGCGAGCGCTACATCGTGTCGGAGAAGATGATGACGAACGCCGACATCGTCCGCATCGCCGCCGAGGAAGCCGGCGCGCCGATGCCACGCCGCTCGGTGCCGGTACCTGCCCTCTACGCGCTGGCGGCGATGGGCAGCCTGAAGGCCCGGTTCAAAGGCACCGACGAGCACCTGAATCTGCCGTCGGTGCGGCTGATGCGGGCAGAGTTCGAGGTGGACCACGGCAAGGCGGTGCGGGAGCTCGGCTGGCAGCCGCGACCCGTCGAGGACTCCATCCGCGCCGCCGCCCGATTCTGGGTCGAACTGCGGGCGGCGATGCGCAAAGCCAAAGCAGCACAAACCGATTAGCCGATCGGCGCGATGCCGCGTTGCGTTTCGCACAATCGCACGTTGGTCAGGCCGTCGGGCCGCTGAACCGGTCGCCCGGTATTGTCGGGGCGTTGTCACTCGAGCAGAGGTCAGCGCGGCCGTGGGTGATGTGACTGAAGGATTGGTTGCCCATGAGCGCATCGCATTACCCCGAGCGGGTGCCTGCGCTTGTCCCCGGCGGTGCCGCCACCGCGCATCGGCAGCCGTTGGCCCTGCTGTTGGTCGAAGACGACCGCGCCGACGCACTCTTGGTGCAAGAGCTGATCGCGGACGCGTCCGCCGATATCCGCGTGGTGTGGACACAGTCGATGGCGCACGCTGAGCGCAAGCTGGGCACCGACCGCGTTGATTGCGTGCTCCTGGACCTCAACCTGCCGGACGCCAACGGGATCGACGCTGTCAACCGCATCGCCAAACATGACGCAACCATCCCGATCGTCGTGCTGACCGGGCTCAACGACGAACGGTTCGGGGTTTCCGCGGTCGCCTCCGGCGCACAGGACTACCTGGTCAAAGGCCGTGTTGAACCCGAAATGCTGCGGCGTTCGCTGCTGTACGCGATCGAGCGCAAGCGGGCCGAGCTCACTGCTGTGGACCTGCACGCAAGCCAACTTCGGGCACGCGAGAATGCCCGGCTCGAACGCGGCCTGCTGCCCCGACCGCTACTGCTGGACGACCCGGGCGTTGCCATCGTCGCCCAATACCGGCCCAGCCGCGAAAACGCCTTGCTCGGTGGAGATTTCTACGATGTCGTGCAGACACCCGACCGCACCGTGCACGTCGTGATCGGCGACGTCGCCGGCCACGGGCCCGACGAGGCGGCGCTGGGAGCGGCGCTGCGGATCGGCTGGCGAGCGCTGACGCTCGCTGGTATTCACGGCGCCGAGCGGATGCGCCAGCTCGAACGGATACTGCAGGCTGAAGGCGCCGGTGCCGGCATCTTCGCGACGGTGCTGAGCCTGGCGATTCCCCCCGGCAGTCCGCGTATCACCGCCGTGCGCGCCGGTCATCCAGCGATGTTGTGGCACGGCGCCGACACCGTCGAATGGATCGAGCCGCCCGGCGGCCCGGCCCTGGGCCTGCACTGCGCCGACTGGCCGCGCCAGCAGGTGGAACTGCCCGAGGGAACCGGGCTGCTCCTGCTCACCGACGGACTGTTCGAGGGACATTCTGGCCCGGGCAACCAACGTCTCCGTGAGGAGGGGCTGCTCGAGTTGGCCCGCTCGTTCGCGGCCCTGCCTGGACCGGCGTTTGTCGACGCCCTCATCGACGCAGTCGAGCAACGCGCGCAGCCGCACGGCGGACTCACCGACGACATCGCGGTGGTGCGCGTGGAGCGGACACCGCAATGACCAGCGGATCGGCCGAGACCGCCGAAGCCGCCGGCACCTGGCCTCGATCATCCCTCACCGTGCAGGGGTGGCTTTTCCTGGTGTTGTCGATCATGGGTGTGGTGGTGCTGGCCGGCGCGGTGGCCGGCGCGGTGCTGCTCAACCGCACCGACCAGATGTTCCGGGAGCTCAGTGACGACATTCAACCGGCACGCGTCGCGGCCTACCAACTGCAAGCGGCGTTGCGCGACCAGGAGACGGCCGTGCGGGGCTATGTGATCGCCGCCGATCGGCAGTTCCTCGGGCCCTACTACGACGGACAACGCACCGAACGGGCAGCGGCACAGGACATCCGGCATTACGTCGGTGCGCGCGGCGAACAGACGGCTGATCTGGACGCGATCGAGAGCGGCGCCGCCGCTTGGCGGGCAAGCTATGCCGAGCCGCTCATCGCCAGCGTGACCCCGGGCGCTCCGAGCGTCGTCAGCAACGCCACTGCTGACCGCGGCAAGGCCCAATTCGACCAGCTGCGTCAGCTATTCGAAACGCAGAACGCGCATCTGTCGACGGCGCGGGAGAACGCGGTCCGCCAGCTCGACCAGGTACGCAGCTGGCGCGACCGGGTGCTGGCCGCGATGACCGCGGCATTCTTCGTCACTGCGCTACTGCTCGCGGTCTTGGTGCGAAGTGCGGTCACCCGGCCACTGGCCGCCCTCGCCGCGGCGTGCCGGCGGATAACCAACGGCAGCTTCGGTGACACCATTTCCGCGCAGGGGCCCAAGGACATCCGAGGCATCGCGGACGACGTCGAGAACATGCGACAGCGGATCGTGGAGGAACTGGAAGCATCGCGATCGGCCCGAGCGCGTCTGACGGAGCAAGCCGAAGCCCTCGACGAGCAGGCCGTCGAATTGCGGCGGTCGAACGCCGAACTCGAGCAGTTCGCCTACGTCGCATCCCACGACCTGCAGGAACCACTGCGCAAGGTCGCCTCGTTCTGCCAGCTGCTCGAGAAGCGCTACGGCGACGAGCTCGACGAACGCGGTGCCGAATACATCGGTTACGCGGTCGACGGCGCCAAACGCATGCAAGTGCTCATCAACGATCTGCTCACCTTCTCGCGGGTCGGTCGGCTGGGCGCGACCCACACCGATGTCGACCTCGACACCACGTTGGACGCCGCGTTGACCAATCTCGCGGCCGCGCTGGAGGATTCCGGTGCACAAATCGTGCGTCCTGAGCGCCATTTGCCGCGCATCAACGGAGACCCCACCCTGCTGACGATGCTGTGGCAGAACCTGGTCGGAAACGCCGTCAAGTTCCGGCGAGGCGATGTGGCACCCCGCATCGTCATCGACTGTGAGGGCGGTGCCGGCGATCCCGACGGCCAATCGCTGATCAGCGTGTCCGACAACGGTATCGGCATCCCCGGGGAGTTCGTCGACAAGGTCTTTGTGATTTTTCAGCGTCTGCACGGCCGCGACGCGTACAGCGGAACCGGAATAGGCCTGGCGTTGTGCAAGAAAATCGTTGAGCACCACGGCGGCACGATCTGGATCGACACGTCCTACACCGGCGGAACCCGGTTCCGCTTCACCATGCCCATCGCCGTGGCGGAGATACCCGCGACCACTTCGGAAGGAACACACCAATGACACCGGCCGGCCGAGCGATCGACGTCTTGCTCGTCGAAGACGATCCCGGAGATGAGCTCATCACGCGGGAGGCGTTCGAGCACAACAAGATCAATAACACGCTGCATGTCGCACACGACGGTGAGGAAGGTCTGGACTACCTTTACCGGCGGGGCGCCCACCAGGACGCGCCGCGGCCCGATCTGATCCTTCTTGATTTGAATCTGCCGAAATACGACGGCCGGCAGTTGCTGGAGAAAATCAAGTCCGACCCCGACCTTTGTCACATCCCCGTGGTCGTTCTCACCACCTCCTCTGCGGAAGAGGACATCCTGCGCAGCTACAAGCTGCACGCCAATGCCTATGTCACCAAGCCGGTCGACCTCGACCAATTCATGGGTGCGGTTCGCCAGATCGACCAGTTCTTCGTCCAGGTGGTGCGCCTTCCGCAACCCTGAACCTGCTGCGCCGACCTGTTCCGACAGGGCTACACCGGCGTCTGCCAAGGCACCTGCCAAAGGCGTAAAGCGGTTTCGCCGGTATGGGAAGAAAGGTCCCGACGACGACGTTGGTGCAGATATGAGTCGACCAGTTCTCCAACCCAGCGCGGGGCATCCGATCACCGTCACGCCCACCGGCCGGCACGTCACCGTGCGTGTCAACGGTGAGGTCGTCGCCGACACCGACGCCGCGCTGACGCTTCGGGAAGCCACGCTTCCCGCGGTGCAGTACATCCCGCTCGCCGACGTCGACAAGGGCATGCTGCGCCGCACCGACACCGCCACGTACTGCCCGTTCAAGGGTGACGCCAGCTATTACAGCGTCGTGACATCGAACGGGGACACCGTCGCCGACGCGATCTGGACCTACCAGCGGCCGTACCCGGCGGTTGCCGACATCGCCGGGCACGTCGCCTTCTATCCCGACCGAGCCGAGATCAGCGTCACCGGCTAACCCCGCCCGGTCCGTAGCCGATAGCGGCGCTCGGCATAGGCCAGGTCGTCTTGCCACAGTCGGCTGGCCGCAGCCCGCATCAGCGGGGTGATCAGCGGCGCGACTCGCGCGGTGCGCGCGAACCAGGACCGGTCGGAATGTCCGATCACCGCCTCCAGCACAGCCGTGCGTGCCCTGCCGTCCGGCCCGGTTCCGACCGGCGTGGCATGGGTCTCCACGACGCTGCCGGTGCCTTCGCCGTCGACGATGCGCATTACGATGGTGCGCCGTTCGGGGCTGGTGAACTCGGCGATCACGGGCACCCCGATCCTGCCCATCCGGAACGTGACCGCGACCAGGAAGCGGTCGGCGTCCTCGGTGGCGTCTTTCGGCGGCGCTGTCAACACCGCCAGCCGGGTGAACGAGTACGGATGAAACCAGGCACCGTGCCACGGGTCGAGCCGGTTGGCGATGATGTCGGCAGGCTCACACGTGCCGACCAGCCGGGTGACCGCACGCAGCTGGCTGCCGGCGGGGCGGACCGGGATGATCGGTGTTGCGGACGGCTCTTCGCCGCCGACCCGGTCCAGCCGCGCCCACACCAGGACACCGTCGTCGTGTGCCGGCAGTGGCGCCCAGCCGGATTCGCGCGTACCGGTGAGCCGCAGCCCGTGCCATGGGCAGATCAGCGCTCCGCAGTCGATGGTTCCGGTGGCCAGGTCCGCCCCGAGGTGCGGGCAGCTGCCGGGACCGACGATGAGGCCGCCCTGCGCGTCGCGCCACGCGACGATCTCGAACCCGGCCACCGACGCACCGAACGGCCGCTGGGGCCGTACGCTGCTGCTGGCCGCGAACGCGTACCAATTGCCCGACGGCCGGCGCTGTGAGCGGCGCAGCGCGGCGTCGATGATCCCCGGGTCGGCATCGCGGTGGGTGGGCTGCTGGCGGGCCCATACCGTAGCCGGCAGCACCCGCATCGGCGCGTCCTTCGGCCACCGCCGGCTCCGGCGGTCGAGAATTCCCATCCGATGCGCCTTTCGTTAGGTGGCCAGCCGTCGCAGCAGCGCGGAGCGGCCCTGGGTGGGGACGGTGTGCAGCGGGTGACCGGCCACACCCCAATGCTGGAGCAGTCGGTTGGCCGCCGCCCACCCGGTGGTGGCTGCGCGCTCCATCAGCGCCACCGGTAGGTCGATCCGGATGCCGTCGCCGGCCAGCATGAGCCCGGGATGGGGGGTGGCCACGCCGGGCCGGCGCGCGTGATCGCCGGGTCCGAAGTGGGGGCAGTCGTCACGGTGCAAGACGCGTTCGGCGACAACGTTGGCCACGCGTGTCTCCGGGTAGAGCGAGTGCAACCGGCCCAGCAGCCGCGCGCCAACCTCGTCAGCGGCAGTCGTGACCGGCAGGGCGTAGGAATGCAGTTCGACGACCGAGCCGCCGTGTTGCCGGGCCCAGCCGGCCGCCTCCTGCTCGTAGCGATCCAGCACACTGACATTGTCGAGTGGTTCCAGGCCGCCGGTGCCGAGGAATGCCGGGCGGTCGGCGGCGACCGGCCGGTTCAGCCACAGCCGTTGCACGACGAACGGCGCCGCGGTGCGCAGGCCGAGAACCGCCGCCCGCCACGGGTCGTCACCGAGGCCCGGCGAGGCGGCGACGATGCGCTGCAGCCCGGCCACGTCGGCGGCCAGCACCACCGCGTCGGCATCGATACCTGGCCCCGGCTGCGTGGTGACCCGGAAGGATTTGCTGCCGTCGGTGTGCACGCTGCCGACGCTGACCCCGGTGTGGAACCGCACCCCGTGTCGGGTCAGGTAGCCGCGCAGCGGCTCCCACAGGGCCACGTCGAAGTTCGCCGCGGCCACGTCGAAGATCAGTCCCTCGCTGGAGCCGAGGAAGTAGATATGGAACATCGCGGCGAGTTCGGCGGCCGACAGCCGGGTCGGCTCGGCGAAGAAGCTTCGGGAGAACACCTCGAACGCCAGGTGTCGCGCCGCCTCGGGAAAGTTGATCCGGCGCAGGAAGGTCTCGGCGTCCACCTCGTCGAGCCGTTGATAGATCTCGGGGACCGACACCGCGGCCAGCGGCGCCGCGGCCCGGGCGTTCAGCGACCCGAGATCACGCAGCCGGAAGGTGGGGCTTCGCAATGCGAACGCCAGCGCGTTCCACGGCGGCGTGCGGGGCAGCCCGCGGAAGGTGTCGCGGCGGCCCTGCCCGTCGACGAGCGGGTAGTCGTCGAGCGTCCTGAGCCGCCGCAGTCCAGGGTCGCTGCGGCGCAACACGGCCCGCAGGTTGTAGTACTGCCGGAAGAATGCGTGGAAGCCGCGGTTCATCGCGACCCGCGTGCCGTCCGGGAGCCGCTCGCTCCATCCACCGACCCGGCCGCCGAGGTAGTCCCGGCATTCCACGACGTCGACCGTGACGCCGCGTTCGGCCAGCCCCGTCGCGGCGGCCAGGCCGGCGATTCCCGCACCGACGACCACCGCGTGCGGGCGGGCTGCGAGCCTGCCGGCGTCCGGAACACCTTGCGGCGCCGGATGCTTCACGCGTCTTGCGTCGCGGTGCCCGTTACCGGTCATGCGGCGCATTCGCGAGAAACGTGTGCACGATGTTCTTTTGCCAGCCCGGCATCGTCTCGCTGCGGATTGCGGTGAATCCGGCGTCGGCCAGCCTGCGCCGGAACCGGGCGGCGCCGTCGAATGCCAGAACGCTGCGCCACAGATGTCGGTACAGGGCGCTGTTGCCGGTCTGCCACCGGCCCGACGGAATGATGATGGCCCAGCACACTGCGTGCCAGACCGTGGTGGCCGCCCGCGAATCGCGCACCGAATACTCGTGCACGGCCAGCGTTGCGCCGGGGCGCAGCAGCTCGCGGAAGCGGCGCAGCTGGGCATCGGGATCGGCGAGGTTGCGCACCAGGTAGGCAGCCAGGATGGCGTCGAACGGACCCTCGATGCCCAGGTCGGCGAGTTCTTCGATGCGGCCTTGCCTGAACTGCACCGATGGCGGCCAGGTTTTGCTGCGGGCCTCGTCGAGCATGCGCTCGGCGGCGTCGACGGCCACGATCTCGGCATCGGGGGCGGCGGCCACCAGCGCCGCGGTCGATGCGCCCGTGCCGCAGCCGGCGTCCAGCAGGCGCAGCCCTCGGCCACGGTGCGGGATTTGCATGCGGCGTACCGACATTCGCAGATGTTCGTGATAGCCGGGATTGGCGCCCACCAACCGGTCGTACGCGGCCGCGCCCACATCGAAGGCCGCGGGAACGTCGCCGCCCGGCAGGCCGGACCGCCGGGCGCTCACCGCTGCCGCTCCCACAACAGCAACACCGCCGTCACCAACGCGAAGCCGTAGAGGAAGTCCTCGACCGGAATGTCGAACGGGAACCGGACGCCGGTGGTCTGGTGGTTGTCGTAGACCACGATCGGTGCGCGCAGCTTGGTCAGCCAGCCGTCGACGAGAATTTGGAAGCCGAGCACGATCAGCATTGTCAGCCAGTAGGCGCGGCGCCGAAACAGCCCGGTGCGCCACACCGTGAACTCGAGCACGCCGACAACGAGCACCGCCGCGACTGCGGGCACCGTGTAGCCGAGTCCGCTCATTGGCGCCTGAGCCGTCCCAGTAGCGTGCCCACCGCGTTGTAGGTGAGCAGCCCGCACAGCGGAATCACCAGAAAGAACAGCAGCTCTTCCAGCGGGATGCCCACCGCCAGGTCGATTCCGGTGACGTAGCGCGGGTTGTAGGTCCACACGTGTGCGGCGATCGCGATCGCGTCCCAGATCACGAACACGACCGCGACCGGCATGATCGCCCGCAAGGCGCGCCACCACCGGCGGTAGACGCCCGCCCCGAAGAACTCCAGTGGGGCGGTGATCAGCAGGCACGCGCCCAGCACGACGAGGTATTCCCACCGGTCCACTTCAGGCGACGCCCATCGTCGGCCGGGCCGGCGGCGGCGCGGCCTTGCGGGCGCGCCACGCCCGCAGCAGCCCGGTGCCCGCGACCTGCAGCCTGCGCCCGGTACCGACCGTCGCGCGGTGGCCGAAAACCGCGAAGTCGCTGTCCTCGATGCGGTCCAGGATCTCCGAATACAACGTCAGGGCGGTCGACACGCACGGGCGTGACTGCGGTGCCAGCAGCTCCACCCCGTTGGCGGCGAATCGGTACACGGCGCGGGTGAACTCGTGCTGCGCGACCAGCGCGCGGCGCACCCGGGGGTCGGTGCGCCGGTGCACGTGACACCACATCAGCACGTCGCGATCCACTCCGAAGGCGGCCAGCTCGTCGGCGGGCAGGTACACCCGCTGCCGGGCGAGATCTTCGTCGACGTCGCGCAGGAAGTTGGTGAGCTGGAACGCCCGGCCCAGCGCCGCCGCGTATGGGGCGGCATCCTCGACCGGGCCGACGGTGCCGAGCACCGGCAAAAGTTGCAGCCCGATCACTTCCGCGGAGCCGCGCATGTAGCGGTTGAGCGCCGCGCGGTCCGGATAGTCGGTGACGGTGAGGTCCATCCGCATCGAGTCCAAGAAGTCGCCGAACAGGTCCAGCGGGATGCGGTAGCCGCGCGCGGTGTGGATGACCGCAGCCAACACTGGGTCGCCGTGGTGGCCGTCGCCGCCGAAGAACTGATCGGAAAGGCTTTGCAGCCGCTCGGCTTTGGCGGCGGTATTCAGCGGGGAGTCGAGGTCGTCAAGGATGTCGTCGGCCAGCCGCGCGAACCCGTAGAGCGCGTGTACCGCGGGCCGCTGAGCCGGTGTCAGCAGCCGCGTCGCGAGGAAGAACGTGCGCCCGTGCCGGGCGTTGAGTTCGCGGCAGTGCCGGTAGGCGTTGCGCAGCCGCGGCTCGACGACCCCCGCCGCATCCAGTTCCGCGCGGATCATCGTCGCGGGCCCAAAACGCTCGTCGCCCGACGGTCGACGGGCCCGGTGATGCGGTCGGCGGCCAGCCGACCGGACAGCATGGCGGTGGGCACGCCGACCCCCGGTACGGTCGAGGAACCGGCCAGCACGGCGTTTTCCACTCCCCGCACGGTGTTGGCCGGCCGGAACGGACCGGTTTGGCTGAAGGTATGTGCGAGGGCGAACGGTGTGCCCGCCGCCATGCCCTGCTCGGCCCAGTCGTCGGGGGTGACGACGTGCAGTACCTCGGCATCCTCGCCGAGCCCGGGCAGCAGCCGCGCCCGCACGGTGTCGATCATCTCCTTGGCGTAGCCGTCGCCGTGGCTTGCCCAATCGACCATGCCGCGGGCCAGGTTCGGCGCGGGCGCGAGGATGTACAGCAGGTCGCGGCCCGGCGGGGCCACGGTCGGATCGGTCGCGCTCGGCCGGGTAACCAGCAGCGACGGGTCCGCCATCGGCTGGCCGTCGCGGATGATGTCGTCGAATGTCTGCCGCCACGCCCCGCCGAACAGAATTGTGTGATGGGCAGTCGCGGCCCGCGACCGGCAGCCGACGTGGACGACCACCGCCGACGGCGCCGGGCGCAATGGCAGCAGCCGTCGCGGCCTGCGGGACAGCAGCCGATAGGTCTGCGGCAGTTCGGTGGTGAGCACGACGGCGTCGCACGGGATGCGTTGGTCTCGGTGGGTGAGCACGGCGGTGACGCGCTCGCCACTGCGCTCCAGCGCCGTGACCTCCGACCGGTATTCGAAGCGCACGCCTGCGTCGGCTGCCGCGGCCGCCATCGCGTCTGGTACCGCCCGCATCCCGCCCGGCGGGTAGTACACGCCGGCGACGGTGTCCATGTAGGCGATCACCGCGTAGACCGCGAGCGCCTGCTGCGGGGGCACGCCGGCGTACAGCGACTGGAACGTGAACACCCGCACCAACCGCTCGTCGCTGATGAAGCTGCGAACCATGCGATCCCACCGCCGAAACCCCCCGATCGCGGCCAGCCGCGCCAGCTGCGGGGTCAGCAGCGACAGCGGTGAGTCGAAGTTGGCGGCAATGAATCCGTCGAACTCGAGCCGGTACAGGCGTGTGAGCCAATCCCGCAGCCGCAGATACCCGGCGGCCGCCTCCGGGCCCGCGAACGCCTCGACGGCATCGGCCATCGCCCGCGCATCGCTGTGCACGTCGAGCTGGCTGCCGTCGGCAAACGATGCGCGATAGGCCGGCTCGATCCGGGCCAGATCGAGTCGTTGGCCGCGGTCGGCGCCGACCGCGGCGAAGACGTCGTCGATGATGTCGGGCATCGTGAGCACCGTCGGGCCGGTGTCCAGGCGATATCCGCGCGTGTCCAGCCGACCGACCCTGCCGCCCGGTACGGCGCCGCGTTCGACGACGGTCACCGCACGGCCACGCCCGGCCAGGTGCATAGCCGCCGACAGCCCCGCCAGGCCGGCCCCGACCACCACCACGTGATCGGTGCCGCCCCCGATCCCGCGGATCATGCGGCACGCGCCGTGCCGACGTCCCCGCGCGGGGTCACGAACTGGCAACTCTCACGTCCGTTCCCTCCAGCACCACTGTTGTCGTCGCTTCCGTACCCAGCCACTAGTCGGCACAATCACGAGCCATCACAGCCCAGCTTTGCAGAGGCGGCCGCTCCGCAGGCCCGATGTCACGATTGATTCATTTATCGGCGTTGGCCAGACGTGACAGGATCGGCTTATCGCGAAATCGACCAGCATTCGACGCGCGGTGAGGTTTCCCGGCCCGGCCACGCCCCTCGCCACGCTGGCGCCGCTGCGGCGTGGCCGCGGTGATCCGTGCTTTCAGATCACCGGCGCAGGGGCGATCTGGCGGACCACCCTGCAGTCCAGCGGCGCGGTGACCGCGCGGATCACCCGGTCGGCGCCCGACACCGTGGACTGTGAGGCCTGGGGCGACGGCGCCGCGGAGTTCACCGATGCGCTGCCGGTCCTGCTCGGCGCCCACGACGACCCGGCGGCGTTCCAGACCGTGCAGCCCACGATTGCCGCGGCGCAGCGGCGCTCACCGCACCTGCGCATCGGGCGCACCGAACGGGTGCTGGAGGCACTCATGCCCGCGGTGCTCGAGCAGCGGGTGGCCGGGGTCGATTCGTTTCGCTCCTGGCGGCTGTTGGTGACGAAATTCGGCGCCCCGGCCCCGGGACCCGCTCCGGCTCGGATGCGCGTCCCGCCCGCCGCGGAAGTCTGGCGGCGCATCCCGTCCTGGGAATTCCACCTCGCCAACGTCGATGCCGGTCGGGCACGCACGATTGTCGGCTGCGCCCAGCGTGCCGCGTCGCTGGAGCGGCTGCGCATCCGTCCCGCGTCGCAGGCGCGCGACGCGCTGACGTCGCTGCCGGGTGTCGGCGTATGGACGGCCGCCGAAACCGCGCAGCGCGCCTTCGGGGACGCCGACGCGCTGTCCGTCGGTGATTACCACCTCGCCAAGGTCGTGGGCTGGTCGCTGCTGGGCCACCCGATCGACGACGCGC
Source organism: Mycobacteriaceae bacterium (assembly GCA_019245755.1). Classification (GTDB taxonomy): domain Bacteria; phylum Actinomycetota; class Actinomycetes; order Mycobacteriales; family Mycobacteriaceae; genus Mycobacterium. The sequence goes on from JAFARC010000064.1 coordinate 96,395, forward strand.
AGATGGTGGAGTTGTTGGAACCGATGCGCCCGCATCGCTACCGCGCGGTGCGGCTGCTGGAAGTCAGTGGCCTGACGCGCAATCCGCGTTTCGGTCCCCGCCGGCCGATCCGCGACCTGGCCCGGCTGTGATTACCGCCGGCAGACCATGGGTACAGCGACGACATGGCCAAGTTCACGATCCCGGGTCTGTCGGAGCAGCAGGGCACCGAGGTGGCCGAGTTGCTGCAAAAGCAGCTCAGCCGCTACACCGACCTGCACCTCACCCTCAAACACGTGCACTGGAATGTCGTCGGACCGAACTTCATCGGCATCCACGAGATGCTGGATCCCCAGGTTGATCTGGTGCGCGGATACGCCGACGAGGTCGCCGAGCGGATTGCGGCGCTCGGCTCCTCGCCGAAGGGCACGCCGGGCGCGATCATCGCGGAGCGCACCTGGGACGATTACTCGCTCGGCCGCGACTGCGCCTCATCGCATCTCGCGGCGCTGGATCTGGTCTATGACGGCGTGATTCAAGACACCCGCAAGAACATCGAGCGGCTCGAGGACCTCGACCTGGTCACCCAGGACATGCTCATCGACCATGCCGGCGAACTGGAGAAGTTCCAGTGGTTCGTCAGGGCCCATCTGGAGAACGAGGGCGGCGCGCTGGTCCACGAGGGCGAACGCACCGAGCAGGGCGCGGCCGGCGCCGCCAAAGGATAGCCAGACCGATCACGCCCACTGAGTCGTGCGCTCGTCGCGTGGCCCTGACCGCAGTGTTCTAGCTGCTCGGCATGAACGGACTCAGCATCGGTGGCTGCAGCGCGCCGGGGTCGGCCGTGTTGGGATCCAAAAACGACGGCAGGTACTGGGCGAACTGGCCGATAATCGGCAGGATCGTGTTGGCTTGATTGATGATTGTGCTCGGATCCGGGGCCGGTGGGGCCGGTGGGGCCGGCGGCGCGGGCGCCGGGTCGTCCATCGGTGCCGGCACCGGCGCTGCCTGACCGGTTGCAATGGCGTATCCGAACGGCGCCAACGTCAGGCCCGCGCACAGGGCCGACCCGAGCAGAATCCGGCGCTTGATGGGCAATATCGACATGGTGTCTCCTGGTGTTGCTGAAGCGTCTACTTCGTCACAGGGGAAACACTGATCACCGACAATCACATTAGGAACACGACGCGGTCAAGCTTTACCCACGATGAACCGTCCGATGAGTTGCTGTGCGCCGATTCCCCGGTGTTTCGCTACTGGCGTTCGCGATGACCGTCACCGGGCAACGGCCGCGTCCGCGGTCGGGTAGGTCAGTTCGAGCTCGCCGAGATTGGCGGCGACTGTGACAAGCGGCAGCGCGGCATTGACGGCATTGACGGCATTGACGGCATTGACGGCGGCCTCCTCGCCGGTGAATTCCGCGCGCAGCGCGAGGACCAGCTCGTCGCTGATCGGCGGCCAGGTCGCCTCCGTCGCGCCTTTGAGTCGCTCGGCGACCGATTCGGCGTGCGCCTCCACAATCGCGCGGGTCCCGGGGTAGGCCGCAAGCGGCGGTGGCGTGGGGATGTCCGAGATGACCTCTGCCGCCGTGCGTAATCGGATGGCGCGGTTGGCCGCACGCACGACTGGAGCGCGCAGGTCCGTGGAGCCGCCGCTTTCGGACAGGTAGTGGCGCAGGGCGTCGTCGACGGTGCGGCTGGCCGCGAGCGCGTCGTGGTTGAGCCTGGCGACCTGGTCGTCGATCTCCTCTGACGCGCCACGGGTGACGCGCAGCACCGCCGCGCGCAGATAACTGGCGCCGAGATCCACGGCGGCCTCGATCGTCGCGTACACCGATGCGGTGGCGCCCCTGGGCCACAGCAGCACTGACGCCGCGACCGCGACCGCGGCGCCGGCCATCACGTCCTCGATTCTCAGCAGCCCGATCCGCCAACCCGTCGGCACGATGAGGTTCAAAACGATGAGCACCATCATTGTCATCGTGGCTTGCCCGGCGGTGAACGAGGCCACCCGCGGAATGTAGGCCGACCCGAAGATCACGATTGGCAACAGCGACCACAGCACGATCGGGTTGACGCCGACGACGGCGATCAGGACCGCGCCCAGCACGACGCCGATCGCTGTGCCGATCATGGCTCGCACCACCTTGGTGCCCGTCGTCAACGCGCTGCTGCCCAGAACGACGATCGCACCGAGCACGACCCAGAATCCATGTTGGATCGGGAACAAATGAGTGGTCGCAACGGCCAGCGCCAGGCCAACCCCGGTACGTAGGGAGTTGCGGGCAGCCACCGAGCGGGTGGCGAGAAACCCCGTCGTGATTGTGGTGACCGCGACCGTTTCGGGCAGCAACCGATCGGCGGCCCCCGTGGGCGGTAGCCGCAGGCCCAGCGCCTTCGCCCAGGCCGGACGCGCGTCGGCCGCCGCCGCGGCGGCAATCACCCGGGCGACCAGCCCGACGGTTGCCGCGATGGTGCGCCGTGTGAGCAACTCGCGGCCGAGTGCGACCGCGGTGGCCTCGTCGGGCTCGGCCAGCACCGCGACGACGTCCTCCCGGTAGCGTCCCCTGGCCACCGACCGCAATTCGGCGCGGGCGGTGTCGAGTTTCGTTCGGTCGACCGAGCGCTTCGATGCCCGCGCCGCGTCGAGCGCACCGGCACAACAGCGCAGCACGTGCACGGCGGGGCGCTTCGTGTCGGCCAGCTCGAGCTCGACCTCGTTGGTCACCCGCTCGCTGATCCACTCCAGGTCGTCAACCACTCGCACCAGCGCCCGGCTCCCGGCCGTCAAGCCCACCGGTCGGTAGTCGGCACTCAGGAAAGTGGTTTTCAGCGCCTGCATCGCCCGCGACACATCCGACGCCGATCCGACGCCCTGCAGCCGGTCGGCCAGCGCGGCGCACACCTGCGCGGCGTGGCGTCGTAAGTCGCCGTGGTGGCGCGGCGGCAGCAAGAACAACGCCGCCGGCACGCACACCGCCCAGGCGATCGCCCAGCCCAGCAGCCGGTCGCCGACCGGGCCGGGCGGTGTGCACACCGGCAACACGTAGGTCAGCAGCGTCGCGCGCTGGCCTGCGGCAAGCGTTTCGCTGAGCACACCGGCCAAGGTCACCGCCACGCCGAGGACGAACATGATGATCACCGCGAGCCACGCAGTGCGTTGGACCAGCGTGCCGACCGATATCAAAACGGCGCCGTTGAGCCCCAAGCCGCAGTACGCCAGCGCACGAACCTGCCGCGTGCCCGGAAAGTCGACCAGCACCAGCAACCAGATCGACCCGATCATCGTGAACAACGGCGCCTGTGTTCCCCCCACCGCCACAAAGCTGACCCCGGCGGCGATCGGTACGACGATGGCGGCCCGCAGCGCGCGCCGCAGCGCATCGCGTTCCTGGTCGCGCCTGTGTGCCCGGTCCGTCACCCGACGCAACAGCTGAGCCGGTGTCAACATGGCTGGATCGTAGGTCGCCGAGCCAGCGCGCCGACGCCCCGCGATGACACAGCTGCCTCACATCGGGCGGAAAGCCCAGACCTAGCTCCGCCGCGGACGCTGGTGGCGTCGCACACGTGACACCCGGCAATCGTTAAGGAGCCATCAACCATGCCGAAGACGGCGATATCGAAATATCCGTTGCTGGCGGTCATCGGAATCACCGCAGTGTCCGTAGCCGCCTGCGGCTCGTCCACCAGCGGATCACCCACCTCGGCCAACAAAGCGAGTGGTTCCGCGTCCACCTCGGCGCCGCCGTCGACGTCCGGGACTCCCGCCGCTCAGGGCAATGACCACGTCGCAGGCCTGATCGGTTCGGTTTCGGGCACGACGATCCAGGTGACGCAGCAGAGCGGGCCCGCGACCGTGGCGTACTCGCCGTCGACCAGGATCTCGGAGGTCACGCCCGCTCAACTCACCGATGTCACGGCCGGCAGCTGCGTCGCGGTCCGACCCGCCGGGGGGGCGCAGAGCGGCGGCACCGTCACGGCGCGCACGGTGTTGATCAACACGTCGGCCAATGGCCAGTGCCAGCCGCCGCGCGGGCGTGGTGGCGTGGGCGGCACCGTGAGCTCCGTCAACGGAAACACCATCGTGGTCAATGCGACCGACTCCAGCGGCAACACGTCGCAAACCAACGTCGAGGTCGCCAACGCCACCACCTACGCCAAGCAGGCGGTGGCCGACTCACAGGCCATCGCTCCGGGCAAGTGCATCGCCGCGCGCGGTACCAATGACAGCAGCGGGACGCTTCAGGCGACCACCCTCAATCTCCGCCCCGCCAACAACGGCACCTGCCCGCAGCCCAATGGCCCGCGCCACCATCCTGGCGGCTAGCGGCGCCGGGCTGGCCGGATCTCCGTTGAAAGTGTCGAAGACGCCAACCCGCGCAGCCTTCTCGTGACCGCAGAGCGCCGATTTCGGTAGCGATCCGCAGCCTGCCAGTCGTGGCTCGCCGGCCATGCTGATGCCGTCTTCGCGGCTATCATTCTCAGACAGCCGTTCCACTCTCAGCACGATCGAGGAGCATCCGCTGGCCGAGACGAACGCCCCTGAAGACGTCTCCACGACCTCCCGTCACCGCGCGCGCCGTTTCGGTCTTGCAACCGTTCTGGCGCTGCTGGCGGTGTTCTCCGCGATGGACAGCGCGTCGCTGCCCAAGTGTCCGGAGGGCTGTCGGACGGTCGCGGCCGCGAGATCGGCGGCACCGCTGCCGGCACCGGCAATCGTGCGGATCACACCCGGGCCCGATTCCCGAGATGTCGGCGTCGATCCGTTGGGCCGCGTGTTGGTGACGGCCGCCACCGGTGTGTTGACCGACGTCGAGATGGTAAACGACTCCGGCAAGGTGATCCCCGGGATCATGACGCCGGATAACACTTCTTGGAAGCCCGCGGTTCCGCTCGGCTACGGCCGCACCTACACGATCACCGCCGTCAGTCGCGGACCCGGCGGGGTGCCCTCCACGCACGTTTCGGCGTTTTCCACGTTGACGCCCGGCAACCAGACGGTGGCGTACCTCAACACCAGCTCCGGGGCGACCCTGCAGGACGGCGGCAGATACGGTGT
>JAFARC010000043.1 GCA_019245755.1 Mycobacteriaceae bacterium
TGCTGGTCGAACAGCGCCAGGTGCCAGTTGTGCACGCCGATGATTGAGCTGACCCAGCCCGTGGATCCGCAGGCGCTGGCCAGCCGCCGCACCGCTTCGTAGAACAGGGCCGGGTCGCACTGCAGTCCGCCCCACTGCTCGGGCTGCAGCAGCCGGAAGAACCCGATCTCCTGCAGCTCACTGAGCGTGGCGTCCGGGAGCCGCCGCAGGTCCTCCGTCTCCTGGGCACGCTGCCGCAGCTTCGGCAACAGCTCGTCGATCGCGGCCAAGACAGACTGGGCGTCGCGTTGTTGAATGGACGTCACTGCTTCCCTCCAGAAGTGTGAGGATTCAGTCGCAAGATTAGAACACGTTACGATTCAAGTCGAGCAGCGCACCCTTGCAGCCTCTAGACCTGCGGAAGTGCATTTCTGTAACCTGTTCTAGTTATCGCCGGAAGGAGAGTCGTGACCGACGAACCGCTCGGCAGTCATGTGCTCGAGCTACAGCTCGCCGACGTCGTCGCCGAGACCGACGATGCGCGCTCGCTGGTGTTCAAGGTCCCCGACGGCCCAGGAGATCCCGACATCCCCCCGCAGCGGCTGAAGTACGCCCCGGGGCAATTCCTGACGCTGCGCATCCCGAGCGATCGCACCGGCTCGGTGGCGCGCTGCTACTCGTTGTGCAGCTCCCCGTTCACCGACGACGCGCTGACGGTCACGGTCAAGCGCACCGAGGGCGGTTATGCCTCCAACTGGCTGTGTGATCACGCTCATCCCGGCATGAAGCTGCACGTGCTGGCCCCGTCGGGCACGTTCGTACCGCCGACGCTCGACGCGGACTTTTTGCTGGTGGCAGCGGGAAGCGGCATCACGCCGATGATGTCGATCTGCAAGTCGGCGCTGGTGGAGGGCACCGGCAAGGTGGTGCTGATCTACGCCAACCGCGACGAGAGCTCAATAATCTTCTCCGGCCCACTGCGCGAGCTGGCCGCCAAGTATCCCGACCGGTTGGCCGTCGTGCACTGGCTCGAATCCGTGCAGGGTTTGCCGACCGCACCCGCGCTGGTCGCGCTGCTGGCCCCGTATGCCGGCCACGACGCCTACATCTGCGGGCCCGGGCCCTTCATGGACGCCGCCGAGACGGCGCTGGCCACCATCGGGGTCCCCAAGCAGCGAGTGCATATCGAGGTTTTCCGGTCGCTGGACTCCGACCCGTTCGCCGCGGTGGTGATCGAGGCCGACGACAGCGACGAGCCGCCGGCCACCGCGATCGTTGAACTCGATGGCCAGCGGCACGAGATCAGCTGGCCCCGCAACGCCAAGCTGCTCGACGTGCTGCTGGAGAAGGGTCTCGACGCGCCGTTTTCCTGCCGCGAGGGGCATTGCGGGGCGTGCGCGGTGCTCAAGCGCAGCGGCGAAGTCGAGATGGAGGTCAACGACGTGCTGGAGCCCTCCGACCTCGACGAGGGGTTAATCCTGGGCTGCCAGTCTCGGCCGCGATCGGATTCCGTCGAAGTCACCTACGACGATTAGGTACGCGGATACCATGTCGCCCACCGGAGGGGAGCAACGATGAAGCGTTTAGCCACGGTGTCCGCGACGATGGTGTTCGCCGGATTTCTGACGGCGCCGGCCCCGGCCTCGGCGGCGGCCAACAACGGCGACTCGTCGTTCCCGCTGCCCGACGGTACCCAACTGGAGATGCACGTCACCGCCAACTGTGTGCTGCCCGACAAGCAGTGTTACTTCACCACCCAGGCCGACCGAAACACCGCCGACGGCATCGACGGCTTTCCCAATGACCTCTGGTCGCGTCAGACCACGACGATCCGGTCGTCTAACACGCTTAACAACCTGGAGACCCAGGTCGTCGCGGCCAACACCCGCGTCTTTAAGGAGATGGGCAGGCGCGAGATCACCACGATTTACTTCGGTGGTGGACCACCGGACAAATACCGGGTTACCGGGCAGACCCAACCCACCGACTGGCAGACTGGCCAGCCGATGCTGAACGCCGACTACGTCGTGTGCGCGCAGATCCAGGTGGTGTACAGCGGCGTGAACATCACCTCCCCGAGCACCTGCGCGCAGACCACGTTCAGCTGACCGGTCAGCCGCTACGAGCGCGGCAGGCCCAGTAGCCGCTCGGCGGCAAGGGTCAGCAGGATCTGCTCGGTACCGCCCGCGATGGACAGGCAGCGGTAGTTCAGGAAGTTGCTGACGGCCTCGTTCGCGAGAATCCCGCCGTGCGGGCTGTGGTCCATCACCGCCTCCACGACCGCCTGGCGGTATCGCACACCGAGCAGCTTTCGCACGCTGGACTGCGGGCCGGGGTCGTGCCCGCCGACGGCCATTTGGGCGATCTTGTGATCGAGCAGCGTGCCGGCTTGCGCCTCGGCGATCAGCGCACCAAGCCGGGCCTGTTCCGCCACGTCGAGGTCGGCGTCGCCGACGAGCTCGAGCAGCGCCTCCATTTCCAGTCCGAGCGCGCCACCGTGCGCCATTGCAACCCGCTCGTTGGCCAGCGTGGTGCGGGCCAGCCGCCAGCCCTCCCCGGGCTGACCGACGACGAGGTCGTCGGACACGAACACGTCGTCTAGAAACACCTCGTTGAACAGCGTGTTTCCAGTGATGTCGCGCAGCGGCCGGACATCGATTCCCGGCGATTTCATGTCGACGAGGAAGTAGGTGATGCCTTTGTGTTTCGGCACGCTCGGATCGGTGCGGGCAAGGCAGATCCCCCAGTCGGCCTGCCGCGCGGCCGACGTCCACACCTTCTGGCCGTTGAGGATCCAGCCACCGTCCGTTTTGACTGCTTTCGTCCGCAACGACGCCAGGTCGGAGCCGGCGCCCGGTTCGCTGAAGAGCTGGCACCAGCGGATCTCCCCGCGCAACGTGGCGGGCAGGAATCGATCGATCTGTTCCGTCGTTCCCCGCTCCAGGATCGTGGGCGCAGCCCACCATCCGATCGACAGGTCGGGCCGCTGCACACCCGCCGCGGCCATTTCCTGGTCGATGACCAGTTGCTCGGCCGGCGACGCGCCGCGACCGAACGGCGCCGGCCAGTGCGGGGCCTGCAGTCCCGCGTCGGCCAACGCCGCCTGCCGCGCCGGCTCGGGCAGTTGGGCGATTTTCGCGACGGTCGCGGCGATCTCGGCGCCCCGGTCCGCGGCCGTGCCGAGGTCAAGGTTGAGTTCACGCCGCACGCCGCGCCGGGTCAGCTCGAGCGCGCGCCGGTGCCACCGCGCCGCCCCGCCGAGGATCTGGCCGATGGCGTACGCCCGGCGCAGATACAGGTGCGCGTCATGCTCCCAGGTGAAGCCGATCCCGCCCAGCACCTGAATGCAGTCCTTGGCGTTGGCCATTGCGGCGTCGATTCCGATTGCTGCCGCGACGGCTGCCGCGATGGACAGCTGCCGGTCATCACCTTCGGCGGCCGCACTCGCGGCGTCCGCCGCCGCAACGCCGATCTGCTCGAAGCGGCACAGCATGTTGGCGCAAATGTGTTTGACCGCTTGAAAGCTGCCGATCGGCTTGCCGAACTGCTCACGAACCTTCGCGTACTCGGTGGCCGTGTTGAGCGCCCAGTGCGCCACCCCCGCGGCCTCGGCCGCCATCAGCGTCGCGAACAGATCGTTCGCTCGGTTGCCGGGCACCCTCAACGCCGGCGCGCCGGCCGAGTCGAGGCTGACCCGGGCCATCGGGCGGGAGAAGTCCGTGGGCGATAGCGGCTCGACGCTTACTCCGTCCTGATCGGTGTCGATGAGCAGCCACGTCCCGTCGGCGGCCGAAGCGGTCAAGTACTCGCCCGGCTTGGCGCCCACCGCCAGCGGCACCACCCCCGAAACCCGTTGCGTTGACGCGTCGTAGCGCAGGTCGCCATCCAGCCCCAGACCAGCGCTGCGATGGCCCGCCGTCAGCTCCTCCAGCGCAGGAAGGGAGCCACCGTGCGACCCGAGCAGCAACGCCGCGAACGCTGTCGTGACAACGGGCCCCGGCACCAGCCCGTACGCGGCCTCCTCGAGCATCGCGCAGAGGTCGTCGATGCGCCCGCCGGCGCCGCCGAGCGATTCCGGGACGGCCACCCCGAACAGGCCTAGGTCGGCGACCCCGCGGAACGGCTTTTGCCATGCGTCGATTTCACCCTGCTCGATTGCACGGGTCGCGGCGATCGCGCCGGAGCTCGCCGCCCAGGACCGCACGAGCTCCCGCGCGGCAGACTGTTCGTCGGTGGTGGTCGCTGACACCGTCGCCTCCTAGCGGCCGGAAGGAAAAGGCACCTGCAGCTTACTAGAACGTGTTCTAATGGTGAGTGTGCCGTCGGCTGGCCGCCACGACATCACAGCAGGACACGTCCACTACCCGACCATGCGGCGGTGAGCGATTTCCGTTCGGCGTGCGTATCGTTTCGGGGAGGACGATGAGGAGAAGGAGCCGCCCGCCGCATGTCGACGCCAGCGCATGCCAGTTCCGGTTCGACGCCTGAACCCCGCCAGCCACGAGTGCTGGCGGTCGCCGCTTTGGCCGAGTCGGAGCTAGGTTCCGAGGCTCAACGGGAACGGCGCAAGCGCATTCTGGACGCCACGTTGGCTATCGCCTCTAAGGGCGGGTACGAAGCTGTTCAGATGCGGGCGGTGGCCGAACGCGCCGACGTGGCCGTCGGGACGCTCTACCGCTACTTCCCATCGAAAGTGCACCTGCTGGTGTCGGCGCTCGGACGCGAATTCGAGCGGATCGAGGCTAAGACCGATCGGACCGCCATGGCCGGCACGCCATACGAGCGCCTGCACCAGATGATCAGTCGCCTGAACCGGGCGATGCAGCGCAATCCCCTGCTGACCGAAGCGATGACGCGCGCCTTCGTGTTTGCCGACGCCTCCGCCGCGGGTGAGGTTGATTACGTGGGCAAGCTGATGGACACGATGTTTGCCAGGGCGATGAGCGACGGTGAACCGACCGAGGACCAGTACCACATCGCACGTGTGATTTCCGATGTTTGGCTGTCGAACCTGCTGGCCTGGCTCACCCGCCGCGCATCGGCGACCGATGTCAGCAAGCGGCTGGATCTCGCCGTTCGGCTGCTGATCGGCGACGAGGAGCACCCCAAGATCTGAGCGGGCCGTTCTACCGAACGACCTACTTCACGGTCGAACTTCCTTCGCCTTGAGGACGAAAGTCCCTAGCTCAGCAAACTTGCGCGGCGATATCACTGATGCGGGTAATCGCAGCGCACGCAGAAAGGCCGCGCAAATGACTGAGTTGATCTTCGAACGGGATTACGCGCGGGAGATGCTGTTCGCGGCGATCCGACGCCAAGGTGACGGCACCGACGAGATGACCGCGCTGGTCGAACAGGCGGCCGAAGTCGGCTGCAGCAGGACCCAGCTCGCCGTCGAGCTGGCGGTGCTTGCCGCCCAGCTGTTCGACCGGTCCGCGCCGGAAGACAGGGTGGCGCTCGCCCGCGAGATCGTCGATGTCGTAGCCTGCTGAAGCTCAGCCGCCCGAGCCGGCCGGAACCGGATCTTCACCGGGGCGGCCCGGCCGTGCGGCCGCGCATCATCTCGGTGGGCAGCACCTTGTCGACCGGCAGCCCCGACCTTGGTGGCGTGTGCACCAGCTTGCCCGCAAGTCGGCCCTTCTGCAGGCTCGGCTGCGACACGGTCGACAATCCCCGCCGCAGCGCCTCGGGTACCCCGTCGAAACCGGTAACGGTCATCTGGCCGGGCACGTAGATCCCGCGGGCACGCAGGTGATCCATCGCCGACAGCGCCAACACGTCTGCCGTGCACATCAGCGCCGTGATCCGCGGGTTGGCTTCCTGCGCGACGGCGGCGGCCGCCCCGCCCGACGTCGGCTGGTGCTCATAGCTCTCCACCACGGTCAGCGAGTCGGGATCGAGGCCGGCGCCCGACATCGCGTCCCGGACACCGCCGATGCGTTCTCGCTGCACATGAAAATGCGGCGAGCGCACCCGTTCCGGATTGGCCACCGCGACCGAGCCCGGGATGCGGTCGCGGCCCAACCGCATCGTCAGTAGGCCGATCTGCTGATGGCCGAGTCCGAGCACGTATTCGGCTAGTTCCCGCATCGCCGCACGGTCGTCGATGCAGACGCCGGAGGTGCCGGGCACACCCTTGGGCTGGTCGACCACCACCACCGGCAGGTTGCGCTGCAGGGCGACCTGAAGGTACGGGTCGTCGTCGGCGACCGAATACACCACGAAACCGTCGACCCCGGCGGCGAGCACCGCGCTTGAACCCTCGGCGACGCTGCGCCCCGGTCCTACGGCCACGAGCAACAGCCCCTGACCGACCTCCTCGCATGATTCAGCAAGGCCAGCAACGAAACTCACGGCGGCCGGGTCACTGAACGAGTAATTCAGCGGCTCGGTGAGGACCAGCCCGACCGCACCGGCCTTGCGCGTGCGCAGCGAGCGGGCAACCGGGTCCGGACCGGCGTAACCGAGCCGCTTGGCCGTCTCCAGGACGCGCTCGCGCAGATCGGCCGACAGCTGATCGGGCCGATTGTAGGCGTTGGACACGGTCGTCCGAGACACGTTGAGCTCGGCGGCCAACGAGGCCAGGGTCGCCCGCCGCCTGGGCGAGGAACTCCTCGTCATGGTCCGTGAGGTTAGCGCATTGGGTTGCGACGCCCGCCTACGCTTGACCGGTGACCAGCGTGGATCTGAACGCCGATCTGGGCGAGAGCTTCGGGGTGTGGCGGCTGGGCGACGACGAGGCGATGCTCGGCGTGGTCACCAGCGCCAATGTCGCGTGTGGCTTTCATGCTGGTGATCCGGCCGGCCTGGCCCGGACCTGCCGCGCCGCTGTCCAGCGCGGCGTGCGGATCGGCGCGCAGGTGGGATACCGCGACATGGCCGGATTCGGCCGCCGCTACATCGACATCGCCGCCGAGGACCTGACCGCCGACGTGGTGTACCAGATCGGCGCGTTACAGGCGCTCGCCCGTGCGGCCGGCTCGGCCGTCACCTACGTAAAACCCCATGGCGCGCTGTACAACACCATCGTCTCCGATGGACCGCAGGCCCGCGCGGTTGCCGAGGCCGTCCGCGCCGTTGACCCGTCGCTGCCCGTGCTCGGGTTGGCCGGCTCAGCATTCTTCGCCGAGGCGGCGAACCTCGGGCTGCGCTGCGTTGCAGAGGCATTCGCGGACCGCGCATACCGGCCCGACGGTGCCCTGGTGTCGCGGCGTGAGTCCGGCGCGGTGCTGCACAACGCGGATGAGATCGCCGAACGGGTGGTGACGATGGTACGTTCCGGCCAGGTGGCCGCCGTCGACGGGTCTGCGATACCGATCACCGTGGAATCGGTGTGCGTGCACGGTGATTCAGCGGGCGCGGTGCAGATTGCCACCGCCGTTCGTCGACGGTTGGTCACCGAGGGCATCGGGTTGCAACCTTTCGTTTAACGGTTGCGGTCAGCGACTGCCGGCCGTCGCCATCTACAGCCCACAAAGCGGCGACGTGGCAGCGCCCGACGGGTCGAGTTCACCCTCACCAATTCGAATAACACCGGAGACGACGGATGAAAGGAGATGCTGGCGGCCGTGGCCCAGTAACCGCCGTAGTGTTGCGACATGCGCATCAAACCGGGCCGTCCCTTCATGACGGACTTCGCCAACCGGTTCGATGTCCCCGCCGCCGAATCCGGCGATCGGCTGAAGATCACCTGGTTGGGGGTGGCCACGCTGCTCATCGACGACGGCAGCTCGCAGCTGATGACGGACGGCTTCTTCTCCCGCCCCGGCCTGCTCACCGTCGGGCTCCGCAAGTTGCAACCGTCGCTCGAGCGAATCATCGGCTGCCTGGAACGCGCCCGCGTCAACCGGCTGGAAGCCGTGCTGCCCGTCCACACGCACTACGACCACGCCCTGGACTCCGCGGTTGTGGCCGGCCGGACCGGCGCGAAGCTGGTCGGCGGCGAGTCGGCCGCCAACATCGGCCGTGGGCACCAGCTCCCCGACGAGCAGATCGTGGTCGTGACGCCCGGCGAGGCGATCAGCCTCGGCGCCTACGAGGTCACCCTGATCGAGTCCAAACATAGTCCGCCCGACCGGTTTCCCGGCGTCATCACCGAGCCGGTAAGCCCACCGGCCAAAGCGGCGGCGTATAGGTGCGGCGAGGCGTGGTCTACGTTTGTGCACCACCGGCCGACCGGGCATCGCCTACTGATCCAGGGCAGCGCTGGCTTCGTCCCCGACGCGCTGTCCGGACAGCACGCCGATGTGGTGTATCTGGGAGTGGGTCAGCTCGGGCTGCTGCCGGAGCGGTACATGGTCGACTACTGGACCGAAACCGTGCGCGCCGTCGGCGCCCGGCAGGTGATCCTCATTCACTGGGATGACTTTTTCCGGCCGCTGACCGAACCGCTGCGGGCCCTCCCCTACGCCGCCGACGATCTGGACGAGACGATGCGCGTGCTCAGCCGCCTGGCCGCCGACGACGACGTGGCGTTGCACATGCCGACGGCGTGGCAGCCGGAAACCCCCTGGCGGTGATGCCGGCAGCCGGGCCCGAAGGGCCGGTCGCCTGACCGGGGCGGTGGCGGAGAGCTGCTCCGTCGTCCTGCTGATCGCGGTGCTGGCGTGGGCGGTGATTCGCCCGTTCGGGTGGCCGGAGGCGGTGATCGCCGTGCCCGCCGCCGGCGTTGCGGCGCTGATCGGCGCCATCACGGTCGCCGACACAGCCAGCGAATTGTCGAAATTGGCGCCGGTGGTGGGCTTTCTGGCGGCCGTGCTCGTGTTGGCCCAGCTGTGTGCCGCCGAGGGCTTGTTCGACTGGTGCGGAGTATGGATGGCGCGCGTCGCGCACGGTCGGCCTGGCCGGTTGCTGCTCGGAGTATTCGCGGTGGCCTCGCTCGTGACGGCGGTGTTCAGCCTCGACGCCACGATCGTGCTGTTGACACCGGTGGTGTTCGCCACCGCGGCTCGGCTGGGGGTGCGGGCGCGGCCCCATGTCTACGCGTGTGCCCACCTCTCCAATACCGCCTCGCTGCTGCTACCGGTGTCGAACCTGACGAACCTGTTGGCGTTCGGCGCGGTCGGGTTCAGTTTCGTGCGGTTCGCGAGCGTGATGACGCTGCCCTGGATCGCGGGTATCGCCGTGGAATACTTTGTTTTTCGGCGTTACTTCGCAACGGACCTGTCCTTGGCCGCGAGCGCCTCAGATGCCCGTCCCGTGGCGCCGCCCTGCTTTGCGATCGCCACCGTGGCGGCCACTCTGGCCGGGTTCGTCATCACCTCGGCGGTGGGGGTCAATCCGGCGTGGGCAGCCGCCGCAGGCGCGCTCGTGCTGGCGCTGCGCGCGTTGCCGCGCAGAAGGACAACCCTGCTGGGCATCGTTTCCGCAGCCGATCTGCCGTTCCTGGCATTCGTACTGGCGCTGGCGGTCGTGGTGCGCGCGGTCATCGACAACGGGCTCGACGCCGCGTTGCGCGGCTGGCTTCCGCACAACACCACGCTGGCAGCGTTGCTCACGATCGCGGCCGTGGCGGCGGTGCTGGCGAATGTGATCAACAATCTGCCGGCGGTGCTGGTGCTGCTTCCGCTGACCGCCCCGGCCGGCGCGCCGGCCGTGCTCGCGGTGCTGATCGGGGTCAACATCGGGCCGAACCTGACCTACGCCGGCTCGTTGGCCACGCTGCTGTGGCGGCGGATCCTTCGTCGGCACAACCACGCCGCGGGCCTGGCCGACTTCACGGTCCTCGGCTTACTCACCATGCCTGCCGCGCTCGTGGCCGCCGTGGTGGCATTGTGGTTATCTCTGCACGTACTGGGAGGCTATGGGCCATGACGGTGGTCACCTGGATCGTCGAAGCCACCTGGCCTGCGTGTGTCGAGGCCGTCCGCCGGTACACGACACCCGACACCGATGTTGTCCTTCTCCACGTGACCGACCCGGATGTGGCCGACGTCGCACACGGCGCCTACGCGGGGCTGCTTGGACGCCGCCCCCGCCGGGACCCCGGTGGTCAGGTCGAAAGCCTGGCGTCCGCGGCGGCGCACAACCTGCTCGATGAGGCCGCCGCCCGGTTGGGCCGCCGGTGCACCAACGTCGAACGGACCGGACGAGTCGAACGCGAGGTGGTCGGCGCCGCCGGCGGCGCCGAACTGCTGATCCTCGCCCGGGACGGCGAACTCGGCCACCTCGGGCCCGGAAGCCTCGGACACGCCACCAGGTTCATCGTCGACCACGCTCCGTGCCCGGTGCTGCTGGTTTGGCCGGTCCCGCCGCCCGCGATCGACACGCTGCCGACGCATCCGTAGCGCCCGCGACGGAGTCAGCGTCGTCGTTGCCGGGCGACCTCGGCCAGCACCACACCGGCCGCGACGGCGGCGTTCAGCGATTCAGTCAACCCCGCCATCGGGATCGACACGATCGCGTCGGCGTTTTCACGGACCAGCCGTGACAGGCCCTTGCCCTCGGAACCGACAACGATCACCAGGTCGTCTGTGCCGTCGAGTTCGTCGAGCGTGGTGTCGCCGCCGGCATCCAGGCCGACCACCCGAATTCCCCGCGCGGCCCAATCCCGGAGTGTCCGATTGAGGTTCGTGGCCCGGGCGACGGGAATCCTGGCCGCCGCCCCGGCACTGGTGCGCCACGCCACCGCAGACACTGACGCGCTGCGCCGCTGCGGGATCAGCACTCCGTGACCGCCGAAGGCAGCCACCGAGCGGACGATGGCGCCGAGGTTACGCGGATCGGAGATGTTGTCCAGCGCCACGATCAGCGCGGGTTCGGTGTCTTCGCGCGACGCGGCCAGCAGGTCGTCCGGATGGGCGTAGTCGTACGGCGGTACCTGCAGCGCGATGCCCTGATGCAGCCCATTGGCGCTGATCCGGTCGAGGTCGGCTCTGGGCACCTCCAGGATCGGAGTGCCCGAATCGGCTGCCCGGCTAACGGATTCGGTCAGCCGCTCGTCGGCCTCCGCGCCGAGCGCGACGTAAAGCGCATTGGCCGGCACTCCGGCACGCAGGCATTCGAGCACCGGGTTGCGACCCAGCACGACTTCGGTGTCGTCGATCTTCTTGCCGGGACGGCGCGACTGTTGCTTGCCCGCAGCGCGTTTGGCCGCAGGATGGTGTGGCCGCAGGTGCGCCGGTGGAGTCGCCCCGCGGCCTTCCAGTCCGCGCCTGCGGACACCTCCCGAGCCGACGGTCGGGCCCTTCTTGGTGCCGGGCTTGCGCACCGCGCCTCGACGCCGGGAATTTCCGGCCATCTACTTGTTGTCCCCGCCCAGCAAGGACCACTGCGGCCCGTCGGCGGTGTCGGTGACCTCAATCCCGGCTTTCTTCAGCCGGTCTCGGATCGCATCGGCCCGTGCCCAGTCGCGGCGTTCGCGGGCCTCTTCGCGGCGTTCCAACTCGGCGTGCACCAGCACGTCGACCGCCGCGAGCGCGGTCGACGTCTCCTCCCGCGAATCCCAGTGCTCGTCGAGCGGGTCACAACCCAAAATGCCCATCATGGCCCGGATCTCGCTCGCCCTACCCAACGCGGCCTCGTGATCGCCGGACTCCAGCGCCCGGTTGCCGTCAGCGCGTGCGGCGTGAACCTCGGCCAGCGCGATCGGCACGGCCAGGTCGTCGTCTAGCGCGGCGGCGAATCGCGGCGTCCACATCCCCGGCGCCACGGCGCCGATCCGGTTACGCACGCGGTGCAAAAACTCCTCGATGCCGCTGTAGGCATTGACCGCGTCCTGCAGCGCGGTCTCCGAGAACTCCAGCATCGATCGGTAGTGGGCGCTGCCGAGGTAGTAGCGCAGCTCCGCCGGGCGTACCCGCTGCAGCACCGCCGGGATCGACAGCACGTTGCCAAGCGACTTGCTCATCTTCTCGCCACCCATGGTGACCCAGCCGTTATGCAGCCAATAGCGGGCGAACGGGTCACCTGCGGCGCGTGCCTGCGCGATCTCGTTTTCGTGGTGCGGGAACACCAGATCCATGCCGCCGGCATGAATGTCGAACTCGGGGCCGAGGTACTCGTGTGCCATTGCGACACATTCCGAATGCCAGCCCGGCCGGCCCCGGCCCCACGGTGTCGGCCAGGACGGCTCGCCAGGCTTCGCACCCTTCCACAGTGTGAAGTCGCGCTGGTCGCGCTTTCCCGCGCCGACACCCTCGCCCTGGTGAACGTCCTCGATCTTGTGCCCGGACAACCTGCCGTACTCTGCGAAGCTCAGCACGTCGAAGTAGACGTCGCCGGCGCCGGTGTAGGCATGCCCGGTGTCGATCAGCCGCTGGATCAGCTCGACGATCTGGGTGATGTGGCCGGTGGCCCGGGGTTCCGCCGATGGCGGCAGCACCCCCAGCGCGTCGTATGCGGCCGAGAACGCCCGCTCATGGGTGGCGGCCCATTCCCACCATGCCCTGCCCGCGTCGGCTGCCTTGTTGAGGATCTTGTCGTCGATGTCGGTCACGTTGCGGATGAACGCCACGTCGAAGCCGCGGGCCAGCAGCCATCGGCGCAGCACGTCGAATGCCACACCGCTGCGGACATGCCCGATGTGCGGCAGGCCCTGCACGGTCGCGCCGCACAAGTAAAACGACACATGGCCGGGTCGCAGGGGCACGAAGTCGCGCACGGCACCGGTGTAGGTGTCGTAGAGCCGCAGCTGCCCGCGATCGGTCACGACGCGCCAGCTTACCGGCCTATTCCGCGCCGACTACCAATGCCGTCGCGATGGCGGCTAATCCCTCGCCGCGGCCCGTCAGCCCGAGTCCGTCGGTGGTGGTGGCCGATACCGAGACCGGGGCGCCCAGGGCCTCCGACAGCACGTTCTGCGCCTCCGCCCGGCGCGGTCCGATCTTGGGCCGGTTGCCGATCACCTGCACTGCCGCGTTGACGACGGTGTAGCCCTGCCCGGCCAGTAAGCCGCGGACGTGCACCAGCATGTCGCGCCCGCTCGCCCCGTCCCAGCGGGGATCACCGACGCCGAACACCGCGCCGACATCGCCGAGGGCCGCCGCCGACAGCACGGCGTCGCAGAGCGCGTGAGCGGCGACGTCGCCGTCGGAATGACCCGCGCAGCCGTCCGCGTCTGCGAACAATAACCCCACGAGCCAGCATGCTCGGCCCGGTTCGATGGGGTGCACGTCGGTGCCCAGGCCGACCCGCAGACCATTCACCCGCTGCTCCGCAGCGCCGCTTCGGCCAACAGCACATCCAGGCCCGTGGTGATCTTGAACGCCAGCGGATCCCCGTCCACAACGTGTACCTGGCCACCAATGCGCTCGATCATCGACGCGTCGTCGGTGACCGGCAGGTTTCCGGCGCGCGCATACGCCTCGCGCAACAACGGGGCCTGGAAACCCTGCGGCGTCTGCACCGCGCGCAGACCCGCCCGCTCGGGCGTCGCGATCACGACACCATTGGCGTCCACCGCCTTGATGGTGTCGGACACCGGCAGCACCGGGATCACCGCGGGTAGGCCGGCGCGAAGGGCCGCCACCACGCGCACGATCAGGCTCGTCGGCGTGAGCGCTCGCGCCGCGTCGTGCACCAGGATCCAGTCCGCGTCGTCGACTGCTCCGAGCGCCAGCCGGACGGATTCGGTGCGGTCCGCGCCGCCGGCCACGATCGTTGCGGCGTCGCCGACCAGCAGCTTGGCGTCGTCGAGGTTGGTGGCCGGCACGGCGACCACGACACGATCGACGACACCGGAGTCCAGCAGGCCGGCCACGGCCCGTTGCAGCACTGTCCGGCCGCCGATGTCGACGAACGCTTTCGGTTTGGCGGCGGCCAGCCGCTCGCCGGACCCCGCGGCCGGGACGACCGCGACCGTGCGCACCACCCGTCAGGACGCGGCGGCCAGAACCTCGTCGAGGATGGTCTCGGCCTTGGCGTCGTCGGTGTTCTCGGCCAGTGCGAGCTCGCCGACCAAGATCTGACGGGCCTTGGCCAGCATCCGCTTCTCGCCGGCCGACAAGCCGCGTTCCTGATCGCGCCGCCACAGGTCGCGCACCACCTCAGCGACCTTGTTCACGTCGCCGGAGGCCAGCTTTTCCAGGTTGGCCTTGTACCGGCGCGACCAGTTGGTCGGTTCCTCGGTGTGCGGCGCCCGCAGCACCTGAAAAACCTTGTCCAGGCCCTCCTGGCCGACCACGTCGCGCACACCGACATACTCGGCATTTTCCGCGGGTACTCGAACTGTCAGGTCACCCTGGGCAACCTTCAAGACGAGATATTCCTTTTGTTCGCCTTTGATGGTCCGGGTTTCGATCGCTTCGATCAACGCAGCACCGTGGTGTGGATAAACAACGGTGTCTCCGACCTTGAAAATCATCTGATTCGAGCCCCTTTCGCTATCCCATGCTAACACGGGCCGCTGACACGCGTTGCACAACGGTGCAGGTCAGGGGCATCTCCGGTGAAGAATGGGGGTTGACATGGTGACGAAATCGTGCTTCTGGCCACCCCCCACCTGCTTGGCAGGGTGGCGCATTGACACCTCGGCAGCGCAATCGCCGGGTCACTGCGCTGCCGAAGCCCCGACCTACTACTGTGCATAGTCGAACGCTGGCGGCCCACCGTGCGGCCGATCGCTAGTCGAGCAGGAGACTCCCGTGAACCGCTTCAAGACCCGCGCCTCGGCCGTCCGCGGACTGGCCGCCCTCAGCGTGGTTGCCGCCGTGACGCTGACTGGGTGCGGGGCGGGCCAGATATCGCAGACCTCCTCGCAAGAGTCGGCGGTCAACGGCAGCAGCACGAACGTCGGTCAGGTCGCGCTGCGTGACGTCAGGATCCAGGCAGCTCAGACAACCGACGCGGTGCAGCCCGGCAAGACCGTCGACTTGTTGTTCATCGCGACGAACCAGTCGGCGGACACCCAGGACCGGCTGCTGAGCGTCTCCTCCGACCTCGGATCGGTCGCGGTGAACGGCGACGCGGTGGTGCCGCCTCTGGGCTCGCTGCTGGTGGGTGCGCCGTATCAGCAGGACGCCACCGCGCTCAGCTCGGTCAAGCCGGCCAACCTGGTCTCCGCGACCATCACGTTGAACAAGCCGATTACCAGCGGACCGCTCTACAAGTTCACCTTCACGTTCGAGCGCAACGGACAGGCGACGCTGGGCGTGCCGGTCACCGCACCGGAAGCCGCGCCCCGCTCCGGCGGCTGACGGGGACACTGGCTATGTGTCGGTCGGGGCGGATACCGTCTCGGCGTGGCCAAGACCCGCACCCACTACCTGTGTTCGGACTGCGGGCATGCAATGGCGAAGTGGCTTGGCCGGTGCCCGAACTGCGGCACCTGGGGCACGCTCGATGAGGTCGCCATCGCCGGGCGGCCGCCAGCGGTTGGCAACCAGTCAATAGCCCCCGCGGTGCGGATCAGCTCCATCGCCGCAGGTAAGACACGGCATTACCCCACCGACGTCAGTGAACTCGACCGGGTGCTTGGCGGCGGGGTGGTGCCGGGATCGGTGACGCTGCTGGCCGGCGAGCCGGGGGTCGGCAAGTCGACACTGCTGCTCGAGGTCGTCCACCGGTGGGCGCATGGCGGCCGGCGTGCGCTGTACCTGTCCGGCGAGGAGTCGAAGGGCCAAATCAGGATGCGCGCCGAGCGCACCGGGTGCAGCCATGACGAGGTGTTTCTGGCCGCCGACACGGACCTGCACGCGGTGCTGACTCAGATCGACACCGTCAAGCCGAGCCTGGTCGTCGTGGACTCGGTGCAGACCATGTCGACCACCGAGGCCGACGGTGTCACCGGCGGCGTGACGCAGGTGCGCGCGATCACCACCGCGCTGACGATGGCCGCCAAGACCACCGGGGTGGCCATGATCCTGGTCGGCCACGTCACCAAGGATGGGGCGATCGCCGGCCCGCGCACGCTGGAGCACCTCGTCGACGTGGTGCTGCATTTCGAAGGTGACCGCCATTCCGCGCTTCGGATGGTTCGCGGGGTCAAGAACCGCTTCGGCACCGCCGACGAGGTCGGCTGTTTCTTGTTGCATGACAGTGGAATCGAATGCGTCGCAGACCCGTCGGGACTGTTTTTGGACCAGCGGCCCGAGCCGGTGCCGGGCACCGCGGTGACGGTCACGCTGGACGGTAAGCGGCCGCTGATCGGTGAAGTGCAGGCATTGCTGCTGCCGTCCCCCAACGCTTCACCCCGGCGCGCGGTGAGCGGCATCGACCAAGCTCGCGCCGCGATGATCAGCGCGGTGCTGACGAAGCGGGCCAACATGTGGCGCCTCGCGGCGTCGGACATCTATCTGTCCACCGTCGGCGGCATGCGGCTCACCGACCCTTCCTCGGACCTGGCTGTCGCACTGGCGATGGCGTCGGCGTGCCAGGAACAGCCGCTGCCCAGCACGGCGGTGGTGATTGGAGAGGTGGGACTGGCAGGAGACCTGCGCCGGGTCGCCGGCATGGAGCGGCGGCTCGCCGAGGCGGCGCGGCTGGGGTTCACCACCGCGCTGATTCCGCAGGGCACGAAGAGCGTGCCCAGCGAAATTTGCGCGATGCCGGCCAAGACCCTCAGCGGTGCCTTGGGCCTCTTGCAGGAGATCACCGTCAAGACGTGCGAAACTGCACCGCAGCGATTGCTGGAGCCGCCCAAGGACGACGAGCAGAACTGGTTATGACCTCACCCGACACGAGCGCCGCGCGGCCGCGACCGACCACGACGTCGGACACGAAGGCGCCGGTGGTGCATCCGGCGCTGCGGCAGACGCTCGGCCGGCTGGCGCCCGGCACCGCGCTGCGCGACGGGCTGGAACGCATCCTCAGGGGGCGCACCGGGGCGCTTATCGTGCTGGGCTACGACGAACGCGTCGAGGCGATCTGCGACGGCGGCTTCACATTGGACGTGAGTTTCGCCCCGACCCGCCTGCGTGAGCTGTCGAAGATGGACGGCGCGCTGGTGCTTTCCACCGACGGCAGCCGCATCATGCGGGCCAACGTGCAGCTGGTCCCCGACCCGTCGATCCCCACCGACGAATCGGGCACCCGGCACCGGTCGGCTGAACGCACGTCGATCCAGACCGGCTATCCCGTGGTGTCGGTCAGCCACTCGATGAGCATCGTCACCGTCTACGTGGCTGGCGAGCGGCACGTCATGGCCGACTCGTCCACGATTCTTTCCCGGGCAAACCAGGCCGTCGCGACCCTCGAGCGCTACAAGGCCCGCCTCGACGAGGTGGGCCGGCAGCTGTCGACGGCCGAGATCGAGGACTTCGTCACGCTGCGCGATGTGATGACGGTCGTGCAGCGGCTGGAGATGGTGCGCCGCATCAGCCTCGAGATCGACGAGCACGTCGTCGAATTGGGCACCGACGGACGCCAGCTCAAGCTTCAGCTCGAGGAGCTGGTCGGCGGCAACGACGCGGCCCGTGAGCTGATCGTGCGCGACTATCATGCCTACCCCGATCCCCCCAGCGCGTCCCAGGTAGAGGCAACGCTCGACGAACTCGACCAGCTGTCCGATGCCGAGCTCCTCGACGTGATGGCGTTGGCAAAGGTTTTCGGCTACCCCTCGACCGCCGAAGCCCAGGATTCGGCGGTGAGCCCGCGCGGCTACCGCGCGATGGCGGGCATCCCGCGGCTGCAGTTCGCCCACATCGACCTGTTGGTGCGGGCCTTCGGCTCCCTGCAGGGACTGTTGGCCGCCAGCGCCACCGATCTGCAGAAAGTGGAAGGTATCGGGGCGATGTGGGCACGCCACATCCGGGAGGGCCTTTCGCAGCTGGCCGAGTCGACGATCGCCGACCGACTCACCTAACCCTGACCGGGTGCGGGTCCCGGGGCGGGTCCGCCCGGTGCCGGCGGCGCCGGTGCGTCCGTCGGTGACGGCGCGGCGATGATGAACGGCACCGGCGCCGAGCGCAGGTTGCCGAGTTGGACCACCAGGTTGTAGGTGCCCGGGCCGATCGGCTGGCGCGGCAACGGACACTGCGGCGCGGAGCCCATCCCGGTCCAGGTCACCTCGGTGGTCACCTGCTCGCCGGGGTTGAATGTCTTGACCAGCGTCTCGTTGGACGGCGCGCAGTCGAGGTTGGACCACAACCTGTTGTTGTCCAGCGAATAGACATAGGCCGCCAGCACCGCGGCCCCGACGTCGCGCTTGCACGCCACCAGCCCGATGTTGGTGACGACCATCGTGAACTTGGGCTGGTCACCGACGTTGTACTTGGGCAGGTCGGTGAGCCCCTTGACCGCCAGGGTCGAGTCGGGACAGTCGTCACCCTCTTTGAGCACGGGCGGCGGTGTGACGGCCGCGGTTGGGGTCGGTGTCTGCGGCGGCGGCTGAACCTGGGCCGTGATTGGGGTTTTCACTTCGGGCATCGCCTGCGCGGCGCCGGGCGCTCCCGGGCCGGACTGCTTGTCCGCGTTCTTGGTGTTGGCGCCGGCACTTCCAGTCATCACGGTGACGATGACCGCGACCACGATGCCGATCACCACCACCGCGACGCCCAGCGCAAGTCCGCGACGTCGCCAGTAGATTTGCGACGGCAGCGGGCCCCGCGGTTCCAAATCCAGCACGAACTCACGGTAAGCCCAGGTCACCGCCAGCTGTCCGACCGCGCTCGGCGTGTCGCGGCGTTGGTCGGCTAACCCCTGCCTGGGGTTTCGCCGATCTCACCGAGGCAGTCCCGCAAAACCACCCGCCCGTCCGCCAGGCGGTAGGTGAGGCCGACGATCGCCAGCTCGCCCGCCGCCACACCCTCCGCGATCGCGGTCGACCGAGAGATCAGTTGAACACCGGTCTCCCGGACGTGGTGGGCCTCGAATTCGTCGACGCGACTCAACCCCTTGCGCCGGCCGAGCAGAATCGACGGGGTGACGCGTTCGACGAGGTCACGGACGTATCCGCCAGGCACTACGCCGTCATCGAGCGCGGTCAGGGTGGCCTTCACGGCGCCGCAGCTGTCGTGGCCGAGCACCACGATCAGCGGTACCTCCAGCACGCTGACGGCATACTCCAGCGAGCCGAGGACCGCCGAGTCCAGCACGTGACCGGCGGTGCGCACCACGAACATGTCGCCGAGGCCCTGGTCGAAGATGATCTCGGCGGCCACCCGGCTGTCGGCGCAGCCGAACACCACCGCGGTCGGCCGCTGGGCCTCGGTGAGCGACGCGCGATGCTCGACACTCTGGCTGGGGTGTTCCGGTTTGCCGGTAACGAACCGGTCGTTACCCTCCTTGAGTGCCTTCCATGCGGTCACTGGGCTGGTCCTCGGCATGACATACATTCTGCCCCGGGCAGACGCGATGATTGATCCCGGCAGGCTTGTCGCCTGGTACGACACCGCAAAGCGCGACCTGCCGTGGCGCTCGCCGAGCGTCAGCCCGTGGCAGATCCTGGTCAGCGAGTTCATGCTGCAGCAGACGCCGGTAGCGCGCGTCGGGCCCCTATGGGAGGACTGGGTGCGTCGCTGGCCTACCGCGTCGGCCACGGCGGCCGCGACCGCCGCCGACGTGCTGCGCGCCTGGGGCAAGCTCGGGTATCCGCGCCGCGCCAAACGGCTGCATGAATGCGCGACCGTGATCGCCACAGACCACGCCGACGTGGTGCCCGACGACGTGGAAATCCTGCAACGACTGCCCGGCGTCGGAAGCTATACGGCGCGCGCGGTTGCCTGTTTTGCCTACGGCAAAAGGGTTCCGGTCGTCGACACGAACGTCCGTCGCGTGGTGGCCCGTGCGACCCGGGGCCAGGCGGATGCGCGGCCGAACGCGCGTGACGTGGCGGAGGTGGCGCGAATGCTGCCGAAAGACGCTAGTGCGCCGCGGTTTTCGATAGCGCTGATGGAGCTCGGTGCGACGGTCTGCACCGCACGGTCACCGCGCTGCAGGCTGTGCCCGCTATCAGCGTGCGCATGGCGCGCGGCTGGCCATCCGCCCCTCGCCGCGCCGGTTCGTCGTGGCCAGACATATGCGGGGACTGACCGGCAGGTGCGGGGCCGGCTATTGGATGTGCTGCGCCGCAACGACTGTCCAGTCGCCCGCGCCGAGCTGGACCTCGCCTGGCTCACCGACACCGCGCAGCGCGACCGTGCCCTGGACTCACTGCTCGCCGACGGGCTGGTCGAACAGACATCGGATGGCCGATACGCGCTCAGCGGTGAAAACAGTTGACTCTCGAACCGATTCCCGGCTCGGGCGTGTCGGCGCAGGACAACCGGCGCCGGTAGTCCGACGGAGTGACACCGACCAGCCTGCGGAAGTGCTGGCGCAGCCACACATCAGCACAGCGTCGCTAGAAATCCGGCGACGGCCCTGCGGTACACGTCGGGAGCCTCGTCATGGACTAGGTGCCCGGCGTCGTCTGCGCGCAGATAGCTCGCCAGGTAACCCGACTCGTGCATCTGGCGCATCTGTCCAGGCGGTGTGACGGAATTGCCCGCCTCGATGAGCAGGGTCGGCACCCGCACCGCGTGCCACTGCTGCCAGTAAGCTCTGGTCCCCCATTCGGCCGCAATTTCGATCCATCGTTCGACGTGGCCGTGCAGCCGCCACCCGCTACGGGTGCGGTCGAACGCGTCCAGGAAGTACCGCCCTGCCACCGGACCGAACTGGTCGATGACCTCTTGGGCGGTGCTGAACTCGACGGGCAGCGCCTGAAGCCATGGTTCCCACGGGCCAGTGGTACGCCCGCGGAAATCCGGCGCCATGTCCTCGATCACCAGCGCGGTCACCAGGTCGGGCCGGTCAGCGGCCAGGCACCAGCCGTGCAGCCCACCCATGGAGTGCCCGATCAACACTGCCGGCTGGCCCAATGCCGTTATCGCGTCGGCCAGGTCGGCGACGAACCGTTCGGTGCGGATCGGATAGCGGTCCGCGACGTCCCGGCCGCGGTGCCAGGGTGCGTCGTAGGAATAGACCCGCCCCAAACGTGTGAGCCACGGCAACTGCCGTGTCCACGTGCTGCCGCGACCCATCAGACCGTGGACGAGCACCAGCGGCTCGCCGTCGCCGCCGTGGTCGATCAGTAGCTCGCGCGATGAGCGCCCATCTGGCGTCACTGCCTCATCTTCCATCGCGGAGCAGCACGGTAGCCTGACGGCATGACGGTGGTGAAGATCAACGCAATCGAGGTACCGCCGGACGCCGGTCCGGAGCTGGAGAAGCGGTTCGCCCACCGGGCGCACGCGGTCGACAACCAGCCCGGCTTCCTCGGATTTCAGTTGCTGCGTCCGGTCAAGGGTGAGAACCGCTACTTCGTGGTGACGCAATGGGAATCCGAAGAGGCGTTCCAGGCCTGGGCTACCGGCCCAGCCGTGCACGCTCACGCTGGTGAGCGAGCGAATCCGGTGGCGACTGGGGCGACGTTGCTTGAGTTCGAGGTTGTGTTGGACGTTGCCGGGGCGAGCGCCGAGGCGTAGGGCAGGCCGGGCGCGTCAACGCGCGGTGGCGTCCGTCGCCACGGCCACGATGACCGGCGCCCTGGTCTGCGCATGCGCTACGCCGTCCGCAGCGCCGATGATCGGCGGCACGAGCGAGAAGTTCAACACCAGCACGCCCGTCGGTCTGCGCGCTAAGCAGATCGTCGACATGCTCAATTCCGACTGGCCGATCGGCACGGTCGGTGTGCGCACGCTGGCGGCGCAAAAGCAGGTCGACGAGATCGGCACGACCATGGAGACACTGTGGTGGGACCGGCCGTACACGGTCACCGGTGTCGACCTTCACGCCGCGCAGGCGACGCTGCACCTGACCACCTCGTTCGGCGCACGGCAGGACATCGACATTCACACCGACGACCAAACCATGGTGGACCGGTTCGATGTCGAGCTGCAGAAGGCGAGTATCAGGTCATGGTCTGACGTCGACACCGAGCTCGAGAAGTCCGGCGCCCGGTATTCCTATCAGGTCGCAAAGGTCGACGACGGCCGATGCCAAAAGGTCGCCGGCACGCATACCGCCGAATCGTTGCCGCTGGCGTCGATTTTCAAGCTGTACGTGCTCTATGCCGTCGCCGACGGCGTGAAGAGCGGCGCGGTGTCGTGGAACGACAACCTCACGATCACCGGCCAGGCCAAGGATGTCGGCTCCTCGGGCCTGGAGAAGTTGCCTCCCGGTGCACAGGTGACGGTGCGCACCGCCGCGGACAAGATGATCGCAACCAGCGACAACATGGCCACCGATCTGCTGATTGGTCGGGTCGGCACGTCAGCTGTCGAACACGCGCTGGTCGAGGCCGGCCACCACGATCCGGCAAGCATGACGCCGTTCCCGACCATGCACGAGTTGTTCTCGGTGGGGTGGGGCACACCGGATCTTCGCCAACAGTGGCAGCAGGCGGTGCAATCCGGGGGTTCCCAGGGCCGCGCACAGCTGCTCCAGCAGACGAATGCGCGCCCGTATCAGCCCGACCCGGCGCGCACTCACACCCCCGCCTCCACCTACGGGGCCGAGTGGTATGGCAGCGCGGAGGACATTTGCCGGGTGCACGCCGCACTGCAGACCGGTGCGTTCGGTGCCGCCGCGCCCGTCAAGCAGATCATGTCGCAGATCCCCGGCATCGACCTGGACCGGCAGCAGTGGCCGTATGTCGGCGCCAAAGCCGGCAACCTGCCGGGCGACCTGACGTTCAGCTGGTACGTGGTGGACCGTACCGGTCAGCCGTGGGTGGTCAGCTTCCAGCTGAATTGGCCCCGCTACCACGGTTCCAGCGCGAGCGCCTGGCTGTTGTCGATCGCCAAACAAGTCTTCGTGATGCTGCCCTGATTCGCGCGCGGTCAGTTCGATCGCAGCCTCGGGCATGGCACGGCGCGGCTCGCAGGCCGGCTCCCGCGGCTACCAGGCCGAATAAAGATGGGCGGTCGACGCCTTGAAGCGTCGCCGCCCATCTGTCTCGATCACTCCGTCGCGGCCGCGCTGTGCGTGCCCGCCGCCCCGGCCTTGGCCAGGTCCGGCTCGGCCGTCTTGGCCGGCTTGCGGGCACCGGTGAAGGTGAATACCGCGTCCTCGCCGGCTCCCGTCCCGTCCCAGTTGTCGACGTCGACGGTAACCAGTTGACCGGGGCCGACCTCCTCGAACAGGATTTTCTCCGACAGCTGGTCTTCGATCTCCCGCTGGATGGTCCGCCGCAGCGGCCGCGCACCCAGCACCGGGTCGAAGCCCCGCTTGGCCAGCAGCTCCTTGGCCTTGTCCGTCAGCTGCAGCGCCATGTCCTTGCTCTTCAGCTGCTTCTCGACGCGGGTGACCATCAAGTCGACCATCCGGATGATCTCGTCCCGGGTCAGCTGGTGGAAGACGATGATGTCGTCGATGCGGTTGAGGAACTCCGGGCGGAAGTGCTTCTTCAGCTCGTCGTTGACCTTCTGCTTCATCCGCTCGTAGTTGTTCTCGCCGCCGCCCGGGCTGAAGCCGAGGCCGACCGCCTTGGAGATGTCGGCGGTGCCGAGGTTGGACGTGAAGATCAGCACGGTGTTCTTGAAGTCGACCGTGCGGCCCTGGCCGTCGGTCAGCCGACCGTCCTCGAGTACCTGCAGCAGGCTGTTGTAGATCTCCTGATGCGCCTTCTCGATCTCGTCGAACAGCACCACCGAGAACGGCTTGCGCCGCACCTTCTCGGTCAACTGGCCGCCCTCTTCGTATCCCACGTAGCCCGGAGGGGCACCGAACAGCCGCGAAGCGGTGAACCGGTCGTGGAACTCGCCCATGTCGATCTGGATGAGCGCGTCGTCGTCGCCGAACAGGAAGTTCGCCAGCGCCTTGGACAACTCGGTCTTACCGACCCCGGACGGGCCGGCGAAGATGAACGAGCCCGAGGGACGCTTCGGATCCTTCAGGCCGGCACGGGTACGCCGGATGGCCTTGCTGACAGCCTGGACGGCGTCCTCCTGGCCGATGATCCGCTTGTGCAGCTCATCTTCCATGCGCAACAGCCGAGTGGTCTCCTCCTCGGTCAGCTTGAACACCGGGATGCCGGTCCAGTTGCCCAGGACCTCGGCGATCTGCTCGTCGTCGACCTCGGCGACCACGTCCAGATCACCTGATCGCCACTGCTTCTCGCGCTCGGCGCGCTGGGCAACCAGGTGCTTCTCCCGGTCACGCAAGGCCGCGGCCTTCTCGAAGTCCTGCGCATCGATGGCCGACTCCTTCTCGCGGCGCGCCTCTGCGATCTTCTCGTCGAAGTCGCGCAGGTCTGGCGGCGCGGTCATGCGGCGAATCCGCATCCGGGCACCGGCCTCGTCGATCAAGTCGATGGCCTTGTCCGGCAGGAACCGGTCGTTGATGTAGCGGTCGGCCAGCGTGGCCGCGGCGACCATCGCACTGTCGGTGATGGAAACCCGGTGGTGTGCCTCGTAACGGTCACGCAACCCCTTGAGGATCTCGATGGTGTGCTCGACCGTCGGCTCACCGACCTGCACCGGCTGGAACCGGCGCTCCAGCGCAGCGTCCTTCTCGATGTACTTGCGGTACTCGTCGAGCGTCGTCGCGCCGATCGTCTGCAGTTCGCCGCGGGCCAGCTTGGGCTTGAGAATCGACGCCGCGTCGATCGCGCCTTCGGCGGCACCGGCGCCCACCAGGGTGTGCAGCTCATCGATGAACAGGATGATGTCGCCGCGGGTGTTGATTTCCTTGAGCACCTTCTTGAGGCGTTCCTCGAAATCACCGCGGTAGCGGCTGCCGGCAACCAGCGAACCCAGGTCCAGGGTGTAGAGCTGCTTGTCCTTGAGCGTCTCGGGGACCTCGCCGTGCACGATCGCCTGCGCCAGGCCCTCGACCACGGCGGTCTTGCCAACGCCCGGCTCGCCGATCAGCACGGGGTTGTTCTTGGTGCGTCGGCTCAGCACCTGCATCACCCGCTCGATTTCCTTTTCCCGGCCGATGACGGGGTCGAGCTTGCCCTCCATCGCGGCCGCGGTCAGGTTGCGGCCGAACTGGTCGAGCACCAGCGACGTGGACGGGTTGCCTGCCTCGCCGCCGCGGCCACCGGTTCCGGCCTCCGCGGTCTCCTTGCCCTGGTAGCCGGACAGCAGCTGGATGACCTGCTGACGGACCCGGGTCAGCTCGGCACCTAGCTTGACCAACACCTGTGCGGCAACGCCCTCGCCCTCGCGGATCAGGCCCAGCAGGATGTGCTCGGTGCCGATGTAGTTGTGGCCGAGCTGCAGCGCTTCGCGCAGGCTCAGCTCCAGCACCTTCTTGGCGCGGGGGGTGAACGGGATGTGCCCGGACGGCGCCTGCTGGCCCTGGCCGATGATTTCCTCGACCTGGCTGCGCACGCCCTCGAGCGAGATGCCCAACGACTCCAGCGACTTCGCGGCAACGCCCTCGCCCTCGTGGATCAACCCCAGCAGGATGTGCTCCGTCCCGATGTAGTTGTGGTTGAGCATCCTGGCCTCTTCTTGGGCCAGAACGACGACGCGGCGTGCGCGGTCAGTAAATCTTTCGAACATCGGTGGTTACCTGCTCTCCCTCACCAGTAGGTACCGCGGATACCCGTTGCACCTGCCACCCACTCTAATGGGCAGGCCCGTCCAACGCCCCACCACGGGAACCGGTCGTTACCTACGGCACAGCGTGCGGATTTTGCGGGGGTCTGCGCAGTACATGGGTATTAACGCCGGCCGGTCCTGAAACGTTTCCGCCATCCCCCGGCCGTTGGTTCGCGCCAAGCGAAAAAACGCCGACGCTCTGCGACATATCGCCGGCGTTTCACCGAACCGTCGCCGGCGGTGGCTAGGTAGCCGCGTGGAACGCTTCGATGACGTCTGCGGGGATACGCCCGCGGGAGGACACGTTGTGCCCGTTGCGCCGTGCCCACTCCCGGATTGCGGCGCTTTGCTCCCGGTCGATCGACGCCCTGCCCCGTCCCGATCCGGCCGAGCGGCCACGGCGCCGGCCGCCGACCCGGCGGCCGGCTTCCACCCAAGCCTTCAGGTCCTCACGCAGCTTTTTGGCATTCTTCGACGACAGATCGATCTCGTATGTCACACCGTCGAGCCCGAATTCGACAGTCTCGTCCGCCGCGGCCTCGCCGTCGAAATCGTCGACCAGCGTGACGGTGACTTTCTTGGCCATTGTTGCCACTGCTCCTTCTGAACACTGTCAGGCGCCCGTCGAAGAAGCTGGGCGTCGATTCTCGGATCGTCAACTCAACCAATGTGCCATAGCGGCGCCAGTGAAGCCAGCAGCACGAAGAGACAACGATCGGTGGTGTCGTCGCACCGTTCAGTTTGTGAGGCGCCGCACAATCGGGAACAAAACGGTGTCCCTTATTCCCAGCCCGGTCAATACCATCAGCAGCCTATCGATGCCCATTCCGGTACCGGTCGTCGGCGGCATGCCGTGCTCCATGGCGGCAAGGAAATCTTCATCTAGTGCCATCGCCTCGTCGTCCCCGGCAGCCGCCGCCCGAGCCTGTGCAGCGAACCGCTCGCGTTGGACAACCGGGTCAATGAGCTCGGAATACCCCGTGGCAAGCTCTATTCCGCGAACATAGAGATCCCACTTTTCGGTGACCCCGTCGATCGTGCGGTGCTGCCGTGTCAGCGGCGTGGTTTCCACCGGGAAATCGCGCACGAACGTGGGCGCATACAAGTTCATGCCGACGAGGTGTTCCCATAATTCCTCGAC
Organism: Mycobacteriaceae bacterium; assembly: GCA_019245755.1. Classification (GTDB taxonomy): domain Bacteria; phylum Actinomycetota; class Actinomycetes; order Mycobacteriales; family Mycobacteriaceae; genus Mycobacterium. The sequence continues at coordinate 26,530 of JAFARC010000043.1, forward strand.
CAGCTTGCCATGCCCATAGCCGCGGTCGCGCGGCACTTGCAGACCGACATTATTTGCTAACTCGAGAAGCTGCCGTACCGGGGTCTGCGGTGTGATCTCTTCGCCCACTGCTTCCGAGAGTGACGGGTACATTTCCAGCGACTGCCATTGTCCGTCGAGGTCGTAGGTGCTGCTGTCGGAGAGCGTGAGCAAACGAGTGCCGAAGACCTCGTCGGCAACTTCTTGAATTATCTCCCGGATCATCACCGCGGAATCGTGGTAGGTGCCGTAGGCCTGGTAAGTCTCGAGCATCGAGAATTCCGGCGAATGGGTGGAATCGGCGCCCTCGTTGCGGAACACCCGATCCAACTCGAAGACCCGCTCGAAGCCACCGACGACGCAGCGCTTGAGAAACAGTTCCGGCGCGATACGCAGATACAGGTCGGCGTCCAGCGCGTTGGAGTGGGTGACGAACGGCCGCGCGGCCGCGCCGCCGGCCAGGGTCTGCAGCATCGGGGTCTCCACCTCGAGGAAGCCGCGCCGGTGCAGCGCCTCGCGCAGCGCGCGCACCACCGCGATCCGTTGCCGCGCCACCGTACGCGCCTCGGGACGAACGATCAGGTCGACGTGGCGCTGCCGCACCCGCGCCTCTTCGCTCATCTCTTTGTGGGCAACAGGCAGCGGTCGCAGCGCCTTCGAAGCCATTTGCCACGAGTCGGCCAGCACAGATAATTCGCCGCGCCGTGAGCTGATCACCTCGCCGTGGACGAAGACGATGTCGCCGAGGTCGACATCGGCCTTCCACGCGTCCAACGCCTCCTGGCCGACGCTCGCCAGGCTCAGCATCGCCTGCAGCTGGGTGCCGTCACCTTCCTGCAGCGTGGCGAAACAGAGTTTGCCTGAATTGCGGGCGAACACGACCCGCCCTGTGGTTCCAACCACTTCGCCGGTGGATGTGTCGGCTGCCAGCTCGGGATAGGCGTCGCGAATCTGCCGCAGTGAGTGGGTCCGCGGAACGTCGACCGGGTACGGCTGGAGCCCTTCGGCCAGCAGCCGGTCGCGCTTGGCCTGCCGGATCCGGAACTGTTCCGGGTTCCCGGCGTCGCGTGGATCAGCCGAACTCACGACGTGCCAGCTTAGATGAACACGTGCGAGCCGATATCGACCGCGCCGCGGTCGCCGCTTTGGCCGACGAACCGGTGGACTGGCGCTTCAAGGGTCTGCCGCCGTCGTGGGCGGGCCGAACGGTGGCCCAGGTGTGCGGGGAACGTCGGCCGCTGTTCGACGATGGGCCGGTGGGACCGCTGTGCGCGATGCGTGCCGACGCACTCGAGCACAACCTGGCGATGATGGCTGAGTGGTGCCGAGGTGCCGGGGTGGGTCTGGCTCCGCACGGTAAGACGCACATGGCGCCGCAATTGTTTGTGCGCCAACTCGACGCGGGGGCGTGCGCGATCACCGTGGCGACCACTAGCCAGGTGCGGGTGTGCCGAGCATTCGGCGTGCGCGACGTGATCCTGGCCAACCAGCCGCTCGACGCGGCCGGATTGCGCTGGCTGGCCGGGGAGTTGGATGCCGACCCGGAGTTCGGTTTCGTCTGCTGGGTGGATTCGGTGCGGGGCGTGCAGATTATGTCCGCGGAGCTGGCCGCCGCGGGGGCGCGGCGACCGGTCGACGTGTGCGTCGAGGTTGGCATGCAACACGGCCGCTCGGGGTGCCGGAGTGTGGCCGAAGCGGATGCGGTGGCACGGGCGGCTGGGGCGTCCCCTCGGCTACGGCTGGTCGGCGTCTGCGGTTATGAGGCCGCACGGGGACACGAGGTGACCGCGGAAGCGCTGGACCGGGTTGCCGCCTACCTCGTCGGCATACGGGAGACGGTGCGCCGGCTGTCGGGATTGTTCGAGGCCGACGAGATTCTTGTGACCGCGGGCGGCAGCACATATTTCGACACGGTGGCAGAGGTCTTGACGGATTGGCCCGCGGGACTGGCCGTGCGGACGGTCGTGCGCAGCGGCGCGTATCTGACCCATGACGAAGGCCTGTATGCCCGCACCTCGCCTCTTGGCCGAACCGGTGCACCGGCTTTCCGGCCGGCGTTGAGCGTCTGGGCGCAGGTGGTGTCGCGGCCTGAGCCCGACCTGGCGCTGCTGACGATGGGCCGCCGCGACGTGTCGTTTGACCAGGACCTGCCGGTGCCGCGCGAGCTGGCGGGAAGCCGCCTCACCAAGCTCAACGACCAGCACGCCTACCTTCGGTTGGGACCCACGGATCAGCCGCGGGTGGATGTCGGAACGTGGCTGCAGTTCGGGATTTCACACCCGTGCACGGTGTTCGATAAATGGCAGCTGATCCCGGTGCTCGACCCGGACGGCCGGGTGGTTGACCTGATCCGCACCTTCTTTTGACGAAGGTTAGCGGGCTGGCTTGAGCTTGCCCCGCTGGTTCTCCCGGTTGCGCTCGTAGACCAGCCGCAGCCCGTCGAGCGTCAGGTGGCGGTCGTAGCGGTCGACGGTGTGCAGATCCGGTAACAGCAGCGGTGCGGTGTGGCCGGTGGCCACCACCGTGACGTCGTCGCCCTCGAAGCCCTTGACGTCCGCCCGGATGCGCCGGACCAGCCCGTCGACCAGCCCGGCGAAGCCGAACACCGCCCCGGCCTGCATGCATTCGACGGTGTTCTTGCCGACCACGGAGCGCGGGCGCATGAGTTCGACGCGCCGCAGCGCGGCCGACCGATTAGCGGCCGCGTCGGAGGACACCTCGACGCCGGGGGCGATGGCACCGCCGAGGAATTCGCCCCTGGCCGAGACCACATCCACGACGATCGACGAACCGAAGTCGACGACGATCGAGGCGGTCCCGAACTTGTGGTAGGCGGCGAGGCAGTTGACGATGCGGTCGGCGCCCACCTCTTTCGGGTTGTCGACCAGCAGCGGAATGCCGGTCCGTACGCCGGGTTCGATGAGCAGGTGCGGCACCGACGGCCAGTACTGGTCGAGCATTTCCCGCAACTCATGCAGCACGGACGGCACGGTCGACAGGCCCGTCGCGCCGGTGAGCCGCTCGGAGTCGTCGCCGATCAGCCCGTCGATGGTCAGTGCCAGCTCGTCCGAGGTCACTTCCGACTCAGTGCGAATCCGCCAGTGCTGCACTACCTTGGCGTGCGAACCGGACCCGGAGATCAGCCCGACGACGGTGTGCGTGTTGCGGACGTCGATGGCCAACAGCACGGCTATTGCACGCCCGCCGGAGCCCCCAGCCCGAAGCCGTCCGGCACGTACGCGGGGTCTGCCCCAAGGTCGACCTGTTTGTTGTCGGCGTCGACGAACACGATGCGCGGCTGGTACCTGCGGGCCTCTGCATCCTCCATCGTCCCGTAGGCGATCAGGATCACCATGTCCCCGGGATGGACAAGATGCGCTGCTGCACCGTTGATTCCGATGACCCCGCTGCCCCGTTCGCCGGTGATCGCGTAGGTGACCAGGCGCGCACCGTTGGTGATGTCCACGATCGTGACCTGTTCACCCTCGAGCAGGTCCGCGGCGTCCATCAGGTCCGCGTCGATGGTGACCGAGCCGACGTAGTGCAGATCCGCCTGGGTCACCGTCGCGCGGTGGATCTTCGATTTCAGCATCGTGCGTAACATTCAGTTCCTCCAGGGGAGTTCGTGGTGGTCGTCCGGCCCGGTGGGCGCCTGCCCGTCGGTGCCGGCGATGTCGATGGTGATGTTGTCCAGCAGTCGTGTGGCGCCGAGCCGGGCGGCCACCAGCATGCGGGCGGGCCCGCTTGTCGGGACGGGCTGCAGGTCGTTTGCCCGCACCTCCAGGTAGTCGACGTCGATGGCCGCCACCTCGTCCAGCACGGCGCGTGCGGCGTCCAGCGCGGCTTCCACACCGCCGGGCGCGGCGTACATGCCGGCCAGCAGCGCCGCCGACAGCGCGCCGGCCTGTTCCCGCTCCACCGCGGTCAGGTAGCGGTTGCGCGACGACATCGCCAGGCCGTCGGCTTCGCGCACGATCGGCACCCCAACGATGCGGACGCCCATGCTGAAGTCGTCGACCATCTGCCGGATCAGCACCAGCTGTTGATAGTCCTTTTCGCCGAAGAATGCCCGGTCCGGGCAGGTGATCTGCAGCAGCTTTAGGACCACGGTCAGCACGCCCGCGAAGTGGGTCGGGCGTGCGGCCCCCTCCAGTTCGGCCGCCAGCGGGCCCGGCTGCACCGACGTGCGCGGGCCGTTGGGGTACATCGCGTCGACGGTCGGTGTGAACACCACCTCCACGCCCAGGGCCCGTAGCAGCTGCAGGTCATGGTCGAGCGACCGCGGGTACGCCTCGAGATCTTCCCCCGTGCCGAACTGCAGCGGGTTGACGAAGACCGACACCACCACCAGTGACCCGGGCACGCGTTTGGCGGCGCGGACCAAGGCGAGATGGCCGTCGTGAAGTGCGCCCATGGTCGGCACCAGCATCACCCTGCGGCCGGTGTGGCGAAGCGCAAGCGTGACGTCGGCCACATCCTTGGGCGTGGCGTAGAGGTTGAGCTCCCCGGGACGGAAGTTCTTCTGTGTCCTAGTTGTCACCGCAGCCCGCCCGATCCGAAACCGTTGCCCAACGCTGCGAAGACCTCCGCGGGGGCGTGTGCGCGTTCGGCGGTACGCCGCGAGTTTGCTCGGTATGCCTCCGCGAGCTGCGGATCCACTTCCGCAAGAGCTCGCAGATGCGCGCCCAGCGCGTCAACGTCGCCGCGGGCAACCGGCCCGGTCAACGCCGCCTGGCCGCGTTGGAGCGTGTTGTCCACCGCGGCCCGCGTCAGCGGGGCGATCACCCGTTCGGCGATGCCGCCCGGCGCGGCACCGACGATTTCCTGGCCCAGCAGTTCCTGGCCCCACAGCGCCGCTCGCAACGCATCCAGCGCATCGGCCAGCACGGTCACGACGTGGTTACTCGCGTGCGCGAGCGCCGCGTGATAGAGCGTGCGCGCGTCCTCCCGGACCCGGAACGGCTCGCCGCCGATCTCCAGCACCAGCGACTGCGCGATCGCGTAGCCGACCTCGTCGGCGGCCGTGATGCCGAAGCAGGTGTCGGGCAGACGAGCGATGTCCTCGTCGGCGCCGGTAAAGGTCATTGCCGGGTGGATGGCCAGCACGATGCAGCCCTGCTCGGCCAGCGGCGCCAGCACCGCGACACCGTTGGCCCCGGAGGTGTGGGCGACGATCGTGCCCTGCCGCACCGCAGCCGTGGCCGCAAGCCCCGACACCAGCGCGGGAAGTTCGTCGTCGGGCACAGCGAGCACCAACAGCTCCGCGCGGGCTGCGACCTCGTCGGCGGGCAGGATCGCGGTGTCGGCCAACCTACGCTCGGCGCGACGACGCGAGGCGTGCGACACCGCGGCGCACGCGATCACTACGTGACCGGCACGTTCGAGTGCCACACCCAGCGCCGTTCCCACTTTGCCGGCGGAGATGATCCCGACCGAAAGGCGTGCCGGGCGCAGTCCGTCGTGCGGGCACCTAGCGGGGGACTGCTCCATCGCAGACGACCTCGCAAGTTGTCGTGAATCGTTCCGGTCCTGCTCGGCGGGTACCGGACGGTCGAAACGAGCTTAGCCTAGTCGTCGCGTCGCCGGCGCCGACCGCCGCCGGTCGGGGTCGCCTGCAGCCTGGCCAGCAGTTCGGCAACCGATTGACCCTGACCCTCGCCGTGCTGACTGTTGCCGGCGCGCGACGCCGCCGAGACCCGATGACGCGCGGCCGCCACCTCATCCCCGCGCGCCACCTCATCCCCGGCCGCCACCTCATCCCCGGCCGCCACCTTATCCACGGCCGGTACCTCACCCGGCACCGACCCCTCGGGCTGCGCACCCCCTCCTGCCCGGCTGGTGTGGCGGCCGCGCGGTGGTTCGGGGACGGCCGGCTGGAGGTACCCGCTTGCGTGGGATGGTGCGCCCGCTGCACCGTCTTCGGCAGATACACCGTTGGTGGGCGAAACCCAGTTGCTGCCTGGTGCACCCGGAGGCAGCCACTCTCCCTCCGCCGGCACCGGATTCCATTCGCCGGACGGCACGTGCTCGGGGCGTGGCCCATGGCGCCCGACGCGCTCGGCCGCCGGCTCGTCGACGGACGGCTGCCGCTGAAACACCGGTTGGGCGTCCCCCCCACCCACCGGCGCAGCCCCACCCACCGGCGCAGCCCCGCGCTCCGGCTCGGTACGGGACCCCGGCCAGCCGCCGTTCTCCGAATACCTGCCACCCAGCGGCTCTTCCGAATACCGCCGACCCAGCGGCTCTTCCGGCACGTCGATGATCCGGTTCTCACCGGTGTCGAGGTCCACCTCTTGCCTGAAACGGGCCGAACCGCGGCCCGGGTCGGTGATCTCGGTGTCACGTGCCCAGTCGCTGTAGGCCCGCACGGTCGTGCGTTCGGTCTCGATCGCGGGCCGATGCGTCAGCTCGGTCTCGAACAGGATCTCCAGGTTGTTGCGCAGAGCGGCCAGCTCGGCCCGCAACGCGGCGACCTCATCGGTGGCCTGGGCGCGCAGTTCCGATGCCAGCTCTCGGCGTAGCTGTGATTCCACCGTCAGCTCGTATTCCCGCCGCGCCGAGATCTCTCGGTCCAGCTGCAGGTCGTAAACCAGCTTCAGGTCGCGCGCCTTCGCCGCGTCGGCGTCACTTTGCCTGCGGTAGATGACAGAGACGAATGCGGCGACGACCGCGGCCCACAACGCCAGAATCACGGCCAGCCGGAGCAGCTCCACGCGGCTGGTTAACACCAAGGCCGAACTGGCCGCGATGGCCAGGACCAGCAACGCCGTCAGCAGCGGCCAACCCGGCCTACGGCCACCGCGCCGTGACCGGGCGCCGCGGCTCAGAACGGTCATGCGCTGACTGTACCCGCGCGAGGTCACCCAGCGTGTCGACCGAGCCCGGCGATTCTACTCACCGGCGGCGCTGCGATCGTCGGGGGGCTCCTCCGGCTTCTCGCAGCAATGCTGCAACCACAGCGCAGCGACGATCAGCGCCAGCGCGCTGACCGCGGCCACCACCGATCCCCCGGTGTCCTCGCCGGCCACCCGCAGCGTCCCCCGCTTGGGCAGCAGGTACGCCAGCACCCCGATCCACCAGCCGAGCACCAGCGCGCCCACCCACGCCGACGCCTTGGCGATGACCACGGTGCGCGCCACCGCCAGTGGGTGCAGCCGGCCGGCGCCATCGCCGATCAGCCCGTCGTTGATCTTGGACCGCACGTAGCGGCCCCACATCGCTTCGACGGCGGCCACCCCGAGCAGCGAAATCCCGGTGAACACGGTGATCGGCGGGAACCACCGGTAGAGTTCGACGACCAGCAGGTAGGCGATCACCGCCGCGACAACCACCGCGGCCGTCAGGTCACGTTTGCGGGTGGGGCCCATTCACACCTCCGACCGCAACGCCAGTTCGGTCGCCCGCACGCCGTCCTTGTCGACCGCATCGAGTCCGGCCAGCAACCGCCGCAGAGGTTGCCGCACCCCGGCCACCGTCAGCTCGGCTGCCGGCTCCACCGCAAGCCATGGCACCAGCACAAACGCCCGGAGGTGTGCCAGCGGGTGCGGCAGCGTGAGGTCCGGCTCGCGCACCACGAATTCCCTGCCGGCGGCCGTACAGCTGATCAGGTCGACGTCGAGCGTACGCGGTCCCCAGCGCTGGCCACGGACCCGTTCGGCGGCCCGCTCCAGGTCCTGGCCGCGCTTCAGCCAGCCCCGGCAGTCCATCGCCGGATCGTCCGCGATGAGCACCGCGTTCAGAAACGGGCCCTGCTCTACGCCGCCCCACGGCGCGGTCTCATAGACCGGCGACACTGCCATGACCGACTCCCCGAGGCCGTCGACAACCGACTGCAATCGGGCCAACCGGTCACCCAGGTTCGAGCCGATCGACAGCACCGCCCGCGTCATCGCGCACCGCTGCCCCGGCCCAACCTGCGCGACCGCCGAGCGACGACGGCCACGTCGTCGAAAGTCAGCGGGATCGGCGCCTGCGGCTTGTGCAGCACCACTTCGACGGCGTGCACGCGTTCGTCCCGCATCACGTCCTCGGCCAGCTCACCGGCAACTGCTTCGATCAGGTTCTTCGGTGGGCCGCCAACGATGTCGGCCGCCCGCTGCGCGATCGCGCAGTAGTCCACGGTGTTGGCCAGCTCGTCGGTTGCCGCGGCCCGGTCCAGGTCGATCCACACCGTCACGTCGACGACGAATTCCTGCCCGTCTCGGCGTTCGTGTTCATAGACGCCGTGATGTCCGCGCACCCGCAAGCCGCGCAACTCGATCCGGTCAGCCATCCTCGGCACCCGTCCAGGCGTCGACCACCTTCAACGCGTCCACGCTGGCCCGCACGTTGTGCACCCGCACTCCCCATGCGCCCTGCAAGGCGGCCAGCGCGGAGATGACCGCGGTTGCGGTTTCGCGGCCGTCGGGCGGACGGATCGAGCCGTCCGCGTCGGCGAGCAGCGTACCGAGGAATCGCTTGCGGGAAGCACCCACCATCACGGGGATACCGGTGCCGACGAACTCGCGCAGCGCGCGCAGCAGAGCCCAATTGTGTTGCTCCGACTTGGCGAATCCGAGCCCCGGATCGATGATCACCCGTTGCGGGTCGACGCCGGCGGCGACCGCGGCGTCCGCGCTTTCCAGCAGTTCGGTCTTGACCTCGGCGACCACGTCGCCGTACTGCGGCACCGCGTGCCGACGGGCGGCGTTGACGCCACGCCAGTGCATCAGTATCCAGGGCACTCCGGCTTCGGCAACCACTTCGGCCATCCGGGGGTCGGCGCGACCGCCGGACACGTCGTTGACGATGCGCGCGCCCTGCTCGAGCGTGGCGGCGGCCACCTCTGCCCGCATCGTGTCGATGCTGACCGTGACGCCCTGTGCTGCGAGTTCTTTAACGACGGGCACGACTCGCTGGGTTTCGACGCGCGGGTCGACGCGGTCGGCGCCGGGCCGGGTCGACTCGCCCCCGACGTCCACGATCGAAGCGCCGTCGGCCACCAGCGCTAGACCGTGCTCGACAGCCCGGTCACGGTCCAGGAAAAGTCCCCCGTCCGAGAAGGAGTCTTCGGTGACGTTGACGACCCCCATCACCCGAACCCGTGTGTGGCTCACTTGTGCAGGATCAAATCCAGCGCCTCGGCCCGGGATGCCTTGTCCGTCTTGAACTGTCCGCGCACCGCCGAGGTGGTGGTCACCGCGCCCGGCTTGCGGACGCCACGCATCGCCATGCACAGGTGCTCAGCCTCCACGACGACGATCACGCCGCGAGGGTTTAACTTCCGCATCAACGCGTCGGCGATCTGCCCCGTCAGCCGTTCCTGGATCTGCGGCCGCTTGGCGTACAGATCGACGACACGGGCGATCTTGGACAGGCCGGTGATCCGGCCATCCCGGCCGGGGATGTAGCCGACGTGCGCGACGCCGTGGAAGGAAACCAGATGGTGCTCGCAGATGGAGTACATCGGGATCTCTTTGACCAGTATCAGCTCGTCGTGCTGCTCGTCGAAAGCCGTGTCGAGCACCGAATCCGGGTCGGTGTAGAGCCCGGCGAACATCTCGTGGTAGGCGCGTGCCACCCGCGCCGGGGTCTCCCGAAGGCCGTGCCGGTCGGGGTCCTCACCGATCGCGTACAGCAGTTCACGTACCGCGGCCTCTGCCCGTTGACGGTCGAACACTGCCGTGGAAAGCGTCGCGACATGCGAGTTCGGCTGCGCCATCTAGGCCTCCGTTCGTTGTCAGCTGTGCGTCGGCGGGTTGCGTCGCGCCGAGTCGCCACTGGGATCCCCTGGCGGCTCGCCGGACGAGTTGCCGCTTTCCGGCGGCGGCTGGCCCTGCTGGTACGGCGGATAAGGCTGGTACGGCTGCTGCCACTGCTGGGGCGGCCGCGGATACCACTGCGGCTGCGGATGCTGCGGTGGCGGCCAGCCGGGGGCGTGCCAGCCGGCCGGAGCGCCGTAGTCGGGCTGCGTGCCGGCGGCCGGTTGGGGGTACCTCCCGCCGGCCGGCGAGGCCGGAGCGCCGTGATGGCCCGGGTGGCCGTTGGAGGCGTGGCTGCCGTTGCCCGCCTTCGCGGCCTCGGCCTGCTCCGTTGCCGCCGCGATTGCCTTCTTGAACGCCGGTTCCGAAACCGGCTGCGGCCACGGCTCGCCGCGCTCGATCGCGAGCTCGCCAGGGGTCTTGATCGGCGGCTTGTCCGACGGGATACGCCCGCCGAAGTCGTCGAACATCGTCAGCCGGGGGCGCTTTCTGACGTCGGCAAAGATAGCTTCGAGGTCGGCGCGGTGCAGTGTCTCTTTCTCCAGGAGTTCTCCGGCCAGCGTGTCGAGCACGTCGCGGTACTCGGTGAGGATTTCCCACGCCTCGGTGTGCGCTGCCTCGATGAGCTTGCGGACCTCGTCGTCGATGTCGCGGGCGACCTCGTGTGAGTAGTCGGACTGGGTGCCCATCGTCCGGCCCAGGAATGGGTCGCCGTGCTCGGTGCCGTACTTGACCGCGCCGAGCTTGCTGCTCATGCCGTACTCGGTGACCATCGACCGGGCGATCTTGGTGGCCTGGTCGATGTCGGACACCGCTCCGGTGGTCGGTTCCCTGAACACCAACTCCTCGGCGGCGCGGCCGCCCATCGCGAACACCAGCCGCGAGACCATTTCCGATCGGGTCATCAGTCCCTTGTCGTCCTCGGGAACAGACACGGCGTGGCCGCCGGTGCGGCCCCGGGCCAAGATGGTGACCTTGTAGATCGGCTCGATATCGGGCATCGCCCACGCCGCGAGGGTGTGGCCGCCCTCGTGGTAGGCGGTGATCTTTTTCTCCAGCTCGCTTATCACCCGGCCCTTGCGGCGCGGACCGCCGATCACCCGGTCCACCGCCTCCTCCAGCGCGGCGCCGGTGATCACGGTGCCATTCTCCCGCGCAGTGAGCAGCGCGGCCTCGTTGATCACGTTGGCCAGATCCGCGCCCGACATGCCCACGGTGCGCCGCGCCAGCCCGTCGAGGTCGGCGTCGGGCGCCATCGGCTTGCCCTGCGCGTGCACCCGCAGGATCGCCTTGCGCCCGTTCAGATCGGGGTTGGACACCGGGATCTGCCGGTCGAACCGCCCCGGCCGCAGCAGCGCCGGGTCCAGGATGTCGGGTCGGTTGGTGGCCGCGATCAGGATCACGCCGGTGCGCTCACCGAAGCCGTCCATCTCGACCAGCAGCTGGTTCAGCGTCTGCTCACGCTCGTCGTGGCCGCCGCCCAGCCCGGCGCCCCGCTGGCGGCCGACCGCGTCGATCTCGTCGACGAAGATGATGCACGGGCTGTTCTGCTTTGCCTGCTCGAACAAGTCGCGAACCCGCGAGGCACCGACGCCGACGAACATCTCGACGAAGTCGGAGCCCGAGATCGTGAAGAACGGCACACCGGCCTCACCGGCCACCGCGCGGGCCAGCAGCGTCTTGCCGGTGCCGGGCGGTCCGTAGAGCAGCACGCCCTTGGGGATCTTGGCGCCCAGCGCCTGGTACCGCGACGGGTTCTGCAGGAAATCCTTGATCTCGTAGAGCTCTTCCACCGCCTCGTCGACACCCGCGACGTCGGCGAACGTGGTCTTCGGCATGTCTTTGGAGAGTTGCTTGGCGCGTGACTTGCCGAATCCGAAGCCCATCCGTGCGCCGCCCTGCATCCGGGAGAACATCACGAACAGCCCGACGAGCAGCAGCAACGGCAGCACGTAGATCAGCAGCGAACCGAACATGCTGCCTTGGTTCACGACGGTGTTGACCGCAGCCTTCTTGGCGTTGAGCTGCTCGAAAAGGGTGGCCCCGTAACCCGTCGGGTACTTCGTGATGACCTTGTCGGAGTTGTCGGTGTCGCTGTTGGGGCTCTTCAGGTTGAGCCGCAGCTGTTGTTCCCGGTCGTCGATTTGGGCGCTCTTGACGTTGTTCGCGCTGACCTGCGCGACAGCCACGGAGGTGTCTACCGGTTTGTACCCGCGGGTGTCGTCACTGAAGTAGAAGAACGACCAGCCCAGCAACAGCACCACGACGATCGCCGTGAGCGTGCGGATAACGTTTTTCCGGTTCATCCAACATCGGCCGCGGTCGGCCAGGTCCTTCCAATACACGCCAGGGAGTTAGTTCAGGCTACCGCTAGACCAACGTCCGGCAGTTCCCAGACGGTGTCCGGCCGGCTGCCCGGACACCGTCAACACCCGCCAAAACCGCGCTGCCAAGCCCGCCGCGGGCCCTTTGCGGCGCGCCGAAGCTGTGCTTGGGTGAGACCGTGCCCACCTCGACCGAACGGTTAGTTGATACGAATGGAGTGCGGCTGCGGGTCGTCGAGACGGGCGAGCGGGGCGCGCCGCTGGTGATTTTGGCCCACGGTTTCCCCGAGTTGGCGTACTCGTGGCGCCACCAGATTCCGGCGCTTGCCGAGGCCGGCTACCACGTGCTGGTGCCCGATCAGCGCGGCTACGGCCGGTCGTCGCGGCCCCGCGCGATCGAGGACTACGACATCGAAGCGCTCACCGGCGACTTGATCGGCCTGCTGGACGACGTCGGGACCGAACGTGCGGTGTTCGTCGGCCACGACTGGGGCGCCATCGTCGCGTGGAACACGCCGCTGCTGCACCCGGACCGGGTCGCGGGGGTGGTGGGGCTCAGCGTTCCGCCCGTGCCACGGTCGCGGGTGCCACCGACGCAGGCGTTCAAGAAGATTTTCGGCGACCACTTCTTCTACATGCTCTACTTCCAGGAGCCCGGGGTCGCCGACGCCGACCTGGGTCGCGACCCCGCCATCACCATGAGGCGGCTGTTCACCGCTCCGGGCACCGTTCTGGGCAACCCGGACACCACGGCGCCCGACCCCGAGCCGCTGCCCGATTGGATCAGCCAGTCAGAAGTCGACCACTACGTCGAGGAGTTCACCCGCAACGGCTTCACCGGCCCACTGAACTGGTACCGCAACCTCGACCGCAATTGGGAGCTCACGGCGAGCACCCCGGCCCAAACGATCGCCGCGCCGTGCGCGTTCATCGGCGGCAGTGCCGATCCGGTGCTGCTGTTCACCCGACGAGACCGGGCGTCGGAAGTGGTCACCGGACCCTATCGCGAGGTGATGATCGACGGTGCTGGGCATTGGATTCAGCAGGAACGCCCCGACGAGGTCAATTCCGAACTGCTTCACTACCTTTCGGAATTGGAGCTGCAGTGACCCCACCCGCCACCACACCCGCCACCCCACCAGTGACCACACCAACGAAACCGTTGCGATTCGGTGTCTTCATCACACCGTTTCACCCGGTAGGCCAATCCCCGACCGTTGCATTGGAATACGACCTTGAGCGGACGGTCGCGCTGGACCGCCTCGGCTACGACGAGGCGTGGTTCGGTGAGCACCACTCCGGTGGTTATGAGCTGATCGCCTGCCCGGAGGTGTTCATCGCCGCCGCGGCCGAACGAACCAAGCACCTCAAGCTGGGCACCGGCGTGGTGTCGCTGCCCTACCACCACCCGCTGATGGTGGCCGACCGCTGGGTGCTGCTCGACCATTTGACCCGCGGACGGGTGGTGTTCGGCGCCGGGCCCGGCGCCCTGCCCTCGGATGCCTACATGATGGGCATCGACCCCGTCGAACAGCGCCGGATGATGCAGGAGTCGCTTGAGGCGATCCTTGCGCTCTTTCGCGCCGCGCCCCGCGATCGCATCGATCGGCACTCGGACTGGTTCACTCTGCGTGATGCCCAGCTGCACATCCGCCCGTACACCTGGCCATACCCCGAAATATCGACGGCGGCCATGATCTCGCCGTCGGGCCCGCGCCTGGCCGGCAACCTGGGGACGTCACTGTTGTCGCTGTCGATGTCGGTGCCCGGTGGCTACGCGGCCATCGAGAACGCGTGGGAGATCGTCATCGATCAGGCCGGCAAGGCCGGCCGCGAGGAGCCTGACCGGCGTGGCTGGCGCGTGCTGGGCATCGTCCACCTGGCCGACACGCGCGACCAGGCCATCGACGACTGCACGTACGGCCTGCAGGACTTCGCCAATTATTTCGGCGCGGCGGGCTTTGTGCCGTTGGCCAACGCGGTGGAGGGCAAGCAGTCGCCGCGAGAGTTCGTCGAAGACTATGCCGCCACGGGCAATTGCTGCATCGGAACACCGGACGACGCGATCGCCTACATCCAGGATATGCTGGACCGCTCCGGCGGTTTCGGCACTTTCCTGTTGCTCGGCCACGACTGGGCCCGGCCGGAGGCGACCTACAAATCCTATGAGCTGTTCGCCCGCAACGTCATTCCGCACTTCAAGGGCCAGCTGGACTCGACGCAGTCATCCCACGATTGGGCGCGGGGCAAGCGCGGCGAGCTGCTCGGCCGCGCCGGGGAGGCCGTCGTCAAGGCCATCACCGAGCACACCGATGGGCTCGACCTGAAAAGCGAACAGACCTGATGCGGGCGTCGGTGCTGCGCGACGGGCGCATGGTGTACCGCGACGACGTTGACGAGCCGGTGCCCGGCCCGGGACAGGTGTTGGTCGGTGTGCGGGCATGCGGAATTTGCGGATCGGACCTTCATTTCGCGAAGCACGGCGCCGAAATGCTGGCCCTCGGCACCAGGATGAGCGGCATGCCGTCGACCGGGTCACCGGGTCTGGACCTGAACCGCGACGTTTACATGGGTCACGAGTTCAGCGCCGAGGTGCTTGTCGCCGGACCGGGCACCGACGCTCCCGCACCGGGCACCGTTGTCACGTCGATACCTGCGCTGCTCTCGCCGAACCGGGTGGACCTCATCGTCTGCAGCAACAGCGTCATCGGGGGCTACGCCGAACGCATGCTGTTGTCGGCGCCGCTGCTGCTCGAGGTGCCCAACGGGCTGGACCCTGACCACGCCGCCCTGACCGAGCCGATGGCCGTCGGCCTGCACGCGGTCAACAAGTCCGCCATCCAGCGCGGCGAGACCGCACTGGTGCTCGGCTGCGGCCCGATCGGCATCGCGATCATCGCTGCGCTGGCCAACCGTGGCGTGGAAACCGTCGTAGCGGCCGATTACTCGCCGAAACGGCGGCAGCTGGCTCAGACCATGGGCGCCCATCAGACCGTCGACCCCGCGGTCTCCTCGCCGTTCGACTCGACGACACCCGCGGTGACATTCGAGGCGGTCGGAGTGCCCGGCATCATCGACGACGTCCTGCGCCGGGCCCCAATGGGCAGCCGGATCGTCATCGCGGGCGTGTGCATGCCACCCGACACGGTGCATCCGTTCTTCGGGATCGCCAAGGAGATCAGTATCCAGTTCGTGTTCGGCTATGACCCGGCCGAGTTCGCCGAGTCGCTCCGGGCGATCGCCGACGGCGAGATCAGCGTCAGCCCGCTGATCACCGGTGCGGTCGGCCTCGACGGCGTCGACGCCGCGTTCGACGAATTGGCCGACCCGGGCCGGCATTGCAAGATCCTCGTCACGCCGCCCAGCCCCTGACCACCGTCACGGCTGCTGCTCGTAGACCTTCGGATCCAGCGTGCCGATGAACGGCAGGTCCCGGTAGCGCTCGGCGTAGTCGAGGCCGTAGCCGACCACGAACTCGCTCGGGATGTCGAAGCCGACGTAGTCGATGCCCACGTCGGAGCGAACCGCGTCGGGTTTGCGCAGCAACGTGCACACCCGCAGCGACCGCGGATGGCGGGCGGCGAGGTTGCGCAGCAGCCACGACAGCGTGAGGCCGGAGTCGACGATGTCTTCCACGATCAGCACGTCACGATCGCTGATGTCGCGGTCGAGGTCCTTGAGGATCCGAACCACACCCGACGACGATGTCGACGACCCGTATGAGCTGACCGCCATGAACTCCAGCTGCGTGGGCAGCGGGATGGCCCGCGCGAGGTCGGTGACGAACATGACCGCGCCTTTGAGCACCGTGACCAGAAGCAGGTCCTGGCCGGTGTCGATGATGTTGCGGTAGTGGTTGCCGATGCAGGCCCCCAACTCGGCCGTACGGGTGTGGATCTGCTCCTCGGTGAGCAACACCGATTTAATGTCCCCCGGATACAGCTCGGCGTCGGAATGCGCGGGCACGCCCTCAGCGTGCCATGTCCGAACACCGCGGACCACCGCGGTTAGGTCAGACGGGTTCACGGCGCAGTCGCAGTTTGCCGTCGCTGCGGGCGGCGATCAGGCGTTGCCGTCGCAGGGTGGAGCCGACGGCCACGCCGCCCTGGCCCCGCCACCGCATCACCAGCGTGTCGACCCCGCGAATCTGCTTGTCGGTCAGGTCCGTTGCACCGTTGGCCAGTAACCATCCGCGGATCACCCGCCGGCGCAGCGCGTCCGGCAGCTCGGCCAGCCGGGCGGTGTCGAGGCCCTCGTCCCCGGACACCGTGTCCAGCTCGCTAACCGCAAGATCGTCGAGTGCATCGCAATCCTCGCGCAACGCCGCGGCCGTCCGCGCCAGCGCCTCGGCAACGCCGCCGCCGAGCACCTCCTCGAGAATTGGCAGCACCTCCACGCGTAGCCGGGTCCGGGTGTAGGCCGGATCCGCGTTGTGCGGGTCACGCCATGGCCTCAGACCGAGCTGCGCGCAGGCGGCATGGGTGACCGCGCGCCGCACGCCCAGCAGCGGTCGGCACCACGGCGGCTGATGCGGCCGCATGCCGGCCAGTGACCGGGACCCGGATCCGCGGCCCAGCCCGAGCAGCACGGTCTCGGCCTGATCGTCCAAAGTGTGGCCGAGCAGCACCGGCAGCCCGTCGCCGGCGGCGCGCAACGCCTGGTAACGCGCCTCCCGCGCCGCGGCCTCCGGCCCGCCGGCGGTACCGACCGATACGGTGAGTACCCGGGCGTCGCTGCACCCCAGGCCCAGCGCCTGCCGGCGCGCGGTTTCGGCGACAACGGCCGAGTCGGCCTGCAGCCCGTGGTCGACGATCAGCGCGACGGTGAATCGCAGGTCCGCCGCGACCGCGGTCAGCGCCAACGAATCCGGGCCGCCGGACAGCGCGACGCACCACGTCTCGGCGTCGAGACCATGCCGGACGGCAAATTCCGAGACGGCCCGGCGGAGTTCGGTTACAGGACCCGATCGATCCATCGCGCGGGCTCGTCGATCTCATGGGACAGCGGCAGCGTGTCCGGGCCGGACCAGACCGCGTTGAACCGCTCCATCCCCACCCTGGACACCACGGCGTCCACGAACGCCTTACCGCGCGTGTACTGGCTCAGTTTGGCGTCGAAACCCAGCAGCGCGCGGACCAGCCGCTGCAACGGCGGCTGCCGGCGCCGACGGCGCTCGTCGAAGCGTTCCCGGATCGTCGCGACCGTCGGAACCACGGCGGGGCCGACCGCGTCCATCACGTGGTCGGCGTGGCCTTCGAGCAGCGTGCCGAGCACCAGCAGTTGATCCAGCGCCTTGCGCTGCGGCTCGGACTGCAGCGCCTTCAACAGACCCAGCACGCCGCTGGAGTTGGGATCGGACGGCGCGCCCTCGCGTCGGTCCCGGACGAATTCGGCCAGCCGACCGACCACCTGGCTGATGTTCTCGCCGGCGTCGGCGGTGATCACGCCCAGCGCCGAGGACATGTGATCGACCAGCCACGGGTTGGCGGTGAACTGCACCCGGTGGGTGACCTCGTGCAGGCACACCCACAACCGGAAATCACTTGGCACCACGCGTAGTTGGCGCTCCACCGCGATCACGTTGGGGTATACCAGCAGCAGCTTGCCGCCGCCCGCGGCGAACGGGTCGTACTGGCCGAGGATGCCCGACGAGATGAACGCCAAGACAGCGCCGGTCTGCGCCCCGGTGACCCGGCCGGTGAGAAATCCGCGGGGCTTGCCGGTGCCGCCGGTCATCACCCGCATCGATTCGGCGGCCAGTCGGATCCAGTGCGAGCGGTCGACGATCAGCGCCTCGGGTACCTCGCCGTTGACGGCGAGCCCGGTGATGTCCCGCACCGGCAACTCCGCGCGCCGTGACGCCGCCGCAAGCTCGCCGACCACCTGCCGCTGCGTGTACTCGGTGGCCGGTGGCCCCTCGCGGGCCAGCCAGGCACCGGTGCTGGCCGCGAAATCCCAGTCGACGGCTCGCCCCACGGTCAACTGCGCTTTACCGGAGTCGGCGGTCATGAGCCGCATCCGCACGACCGCAGGGCCGCCGCCACGTTATCGATCGCGGTGCGCCCGGTGGGCCCGGCGTTGTTGGAGATCAACGCAAAGGTGAGCACCCGGCCGCTGGCGTCGGTGACAACGCCGGCCAGTGCGTTCGTTCCGGTCAGCGACCCGGTCTTGGCGCGCAGCCAGCCGGCGGCCGCGCCGTCGGTCTGGATGTCGACGTAGCGGTTGGTTAGCGTGCCGCTCCCACCGGCCACCGGCAGCACGTCCAGCAGCGGGCGCAGCGCCGGCTGGTTCGGGCCCGCTGCCGCCCCGATGGCGTCGTCGAGGGTCTCCGGCGTGAGCCGGTCATTCACCGACAGCCCGCTGGAGTCCACCAGCGTGGCGCCGGTGATGTCGATGCTGGCCGCGGCCAGCCGGCTGGTGACCGCGTCGACGGCCCCGGCGAAGCTCTGCGGACGATGCGTCGCGGCAGCCACCTCCCGCGCGATGCACTCAGCCATCACGTTGTCGGAGACGTTCATCATCTCGCGCAGCCGCTCGATCAGCGTCGCGGACTGCACGGCGGCGATCTGGCGCCCGGTCACCGGCGTGGTCACCATACTGACCGCCTGCGGGTTGACGTCCAGCGCCGCGGCCAGCGCGCGGCCGGCGTCGAGGGCCGGGGTCGGGGAGCGCACCGAGTCCGGTGTCGCCGGAAGGGCGCGGCCGCCGTCGAGCATCGCCGCCTCGATTGGGGCGACGTCACCGCCCTCGATGTCGGCGGGATCCCAGCCGGGCGCCAGCGGGGGGCCGCTGAACGCGCTGGTATCGACCTCGAGGGACGTCACCGTGACGCCGCTGCGCCGCACCTGGTCGGCGAGATCCGAGATCCGCGCGGCGCCGTGGTACAGCGGGTCCTGCCCGGGCGGCGCCGACGACAACGTGGGATCACCGGCGCCCACGAGCACCACCACGCCGGGCTGGTCGGCCGCCAGTACGGTGGTGGTCACCCGGCTGTCGAGGTTCAACGTCAGCAGCGCTGCCGAGGCGGTCAGCACCTTGTTGGTCGACGCTGGCTGCATCGGCACCGTGGCATCCTGCTCCCACAACTGATTTCCGGTGAGCGCGTCGGTCACCCGGCCGCCGAGCACGCCGAGGTCCCGGTTCGCCAGCGCCGGAGCCAACGCGGCCGCCAACCCCGCGGGGGTGGGCTCGGGTGCGCTGTCGGTCACCGGCACCAGGGCCGGGTTCGCGGTCGCCGGCGGCGGCGTCGCGGCGACGGCGGTACCGCCCAGCGCCGGCTGTCCACCCGTGACGAAGGCGGCGATCGCCATCACGATCGCGACGGCAACCAGCACCGCCGCCGCGATCAACAAGTGGGTGGAGCGCCGCCACCGCGTCGGACGCATGTAGTGCAGGTTAGCGCTCCACTATGGTTGAGCCCCGACGTCACCGAACGACCTGCAAAAGGAGCCCGGCGCGTGCAATTCGACGTGACCATTGAGATTCCGAAGGGCCAGCGCAACAAGTACGAGTTCGACCACGAGACGGGCCGGCTGCGGCTGGACCGTTACCTGTACACGTCGATGGCCTATCCGACGGATTACGGGTTCATCGAGGACAGCCTGGGTGAGGACGGCGATCCGCTCGATGCGCTGGTGCTGTTGCCGCAGCCGGTGTTTCCCGGCGTCATCGTCGAGGCCAGGCCGGTGGGCATGTTCCAGATGACCGATGAGGCCGGCGGCGACGACAAGGTGCTGTGCGTGCCGGCCGGCGATCCGCGCTGGGACCACATCAAGGACATCGGCGACGTGCCGTCGTATGAACTCGAGGCGATCAAGCACTTCTTCGTGCATTACAAGGATCTTGAGCCCGGCAAGTACGTGAAGGCCGCGGATTGGGTCGGCCGCGAGGAGGCCGAGGCGGAGGTGCGGCGGTCGTTCGAACGGTTCCGTTCCGCCGGGTGAAACGCTCACGTTACGTCCTGTTACGTGCGTGTCAAATATCGTCCTGCCGCATGGCGGGTTAGCTGGCGAGCTTCGATCATGGCGGTGAAAGCCCCCGTGACAGGTTCAGTGGAGGATCCCGCCGTGTTGATGCATCAGGGTCTTGGCCTGGGCGCATTCAACAACCTGCCGCCCCGGAAGGCGCTGCATGCGCTGTACGAGTGTTGCAACAGTGTGGTGCTGGCGGCCGACCTGGCCCGTGGCCGGCCCTACGGCGACCACGGCGACTTGTTCCGCAAGGCCGACGCGTTGCTGTTCGCGCTCTCCGAGGATTCGGTGGACACGATGCTGCAGCCCTACCCGCACCTTGGCCGCCGGCCGCGCAGCAGGAAGTCGCAGGCCGAGCAGTGCTCGGTGTGGGACGACCGGCCCGAGGTGATGGCGAAGCTCGAGGCGGCCGCCAAGCGCTACGAACGGCGGTTTGGCTTCGGGTTCGTGATGTTCGTCGGAGGCAGCGACGCCGAGGGTGTGTTGACGGCGATCAACGACCGGCTGCATCACGACGCCGACACGGAGCGCAAGATGGTGCGCAACGAGCTGGCCAAGATCAATCGGACGCGACTCGAGCGCATGTTGGGACCCGAGGGCGGGTACCAGAACTGGTGACTTTTTAGAAATAACGAACCCGGGTCGTCTTCCGCGCATCAGCATGGTCGTTATGAATGACGTCGTGCAGGGCAACTGCGATCCGCGTTTCGACAAGCTGCGCGAAGCGCTGACCGACGAGATCGGCGCGGGCGGCGAACTGGGCGCGGCGGTCGCCGTGGACATCGACGGTGAGTCGGTCGTCGACCTGTGGGGCGGCTACGCCGACAGGGCGAAATCCGTTGGGTGGACCCAAGACACGATCGTCAACCTGTGGTCGAGCACCAAGCCGGTGACCGCCTTGGCCGCCTTGATCCTGGTTGACCGCGGGATGCTCGACCCGTTCGCACCCGTCGCCGATTACTGGCCGGAGTTTGCGGCGAACGGCAAGCAGCACATCGAGGTCCGGCACGTGATGTCCCACACGTCGGGGGTCTCCGGCTGGGACGCGCCGTTCACCCTCGCCGATGTCTACGACTGGGACAAGGCGACGTCGCAGTTGGCGCGGCAGGCACCGTGGTGGCGCCCGGGCACGTCATCGGGGTACCACGCGATCAATTACGGCCACCTGATCGGCGAGCTCGTTCGTCGGATCACCGGTAAGCCGCTCAAACAGTTTGTCCGCGAAGAGATCGCGGAGCCGCTTGGTGCCGACATCCAGATCGGTGCGCGCGACCAGGACAGCGATCGCATCGCCGAACTCGTGCCGCCGCCGCCGCTGGACGTGCCGGTGGACCTGGTCCCCGAGGGCCATCCGATGCGAAAGACGTTCGCCACCTTCCCACCGACCAGCGACAGCGCGGAAGCCGCCCACACGGTCGCCTGGCGCCGCGCCGACATCGGCGCGATGAACGGGCACGGCAATGCCCGCGCTCTGGCTCGTGCACTGTCACCGATTTCGTTGGGCGGAGCGGCCAACGGTGTACGGCTGCTCGGCTCCGACACGATCGACCTGATTTTCCACGAGCAGTCCCACGGCATCGATCAGGTGCTGCTCATCCCCCTGCGCTTCGGTATCGGCTTCGGACTACCGGAGCCGCAGAGCTTCCCGTTCATGCCCGCGGAAAGGATCTGCTTCTGGGGCGGCTGGGGCGGCTCGATGGTGGTGATGAACCCCGACCGCGGCACCACATTCGCCTACGCGATGAACAAGATGGGCCATGGCACCACCGGCACCGAGCGCACGCGCAGCTACGCCAGGCTGATCTACGAGGCTCTGGGCTAGCCACCCCACGCGAAACGGAATTCCAGGCGCCTCCCGTCGGCGTTTCTTCTCAGCTGGTTCAGTGTCGCGCACGAGCGTCCAGCACCCGTGACCTGTAGCGGCTGGCGACCGTCGTGACCGCGAGCGTCGCCACCATCACAACCACCCGAGCGATGTGGGGATCCCGGGCACGTGGATGCAGGATGAAAGCGAGGCCGCCAGACATAGTGGTCCGCGGAGACCGCGGTCAGGGAGTACTTCCCTCCAGGCCCCGTTGTGGCAGACGCCGCCGGCACTACGGTTAACAACATGGCGCAGGGTCAGTTGCCGGGGGTGTTCGCTCACTTTCAACCGGTGCTCGAGCACTACGGCTATCTCGCGGTCGGCGGATTCATCCTGCTGGAGGATTTCGGCGTCCCGGTGCCCGGCGAGGCGATCCTGATCGCGGCCGCGGTGTTCGCCGGCGCCGGCCACCTGAACATCGCGCTGGTGATCCTCGTCGGGGTGCTGGGCGCGGTGATCGGCGACAACATCGGATTCGCGCTCGGCCACTTCGGCGGGCGCCCGCTCGTGGAGCGCTATGGGCGCTACATCTTCCTGACCCCGCAACGGCTTGACCATGCTGAGGACTTCATCAACCGGCACGGTGGCAAGGTCGTCACGATCGCGAGATTCATCGAGGGGCTGCGCCAGGTCAACGGCATCCTGGCCGGCACCGTGGGCATGCACTGGCTGAAGTTCCTTGCGTTCAATGCGGTCGGCGCCGTGCTGTGGGTCGGCACCTGGGCATGCATCGGGTACTTCGCCGGCCAGAACATCACCGAGATCTACGGCGCATTCGACAAATACAAGTGGTACGTGATCGCGGCCGGTGTGGTCATCGCCGCACTCGTCGTCACACGCCGAGTCCGGGCTAGGCGGCGACACGCCTCTGCCTGAGTATCTTCACCAATGTGGCGATGCCCGAGGTCCCGGCTCAGTACCTGCCGGCCGGGGCGGTCTACGTCCCGGTCGACGCCGAGGACGCGGGCGGCTCCCAGCGCTACCGGCCGGCTGCGTCCGCAGGGCCGCAGCCGACGGTATTACCGTGACCGACGCCGGGATCCCGACCGGTCCGGTCACCCGCGGCAGCGTCGCCCGCGTCGGCGCGGCCACCGCGGTCACCGCGCTGTGCGGGTATCTGGTGCTCTACCTGGCCGCGCGCGACCTGAACCCGGCCGGATTCTCGGTGTTCGCGGTGTTCTGGGGCGCGTTCGGTCTGGTCAGCGGCGCCGCCAACGGGCTGCTGCAGGAGGCGACGCGGGAGGTGCGCTCCGCCAGGTACACCGTGCTGTCCGGGCCGCAGACTCACCCGTTGCGGGTAGCGGCCGTGATCGGCGTCGTCGCGGCAATGGTGATCGCCGGCAGCTCACCGCTGTGGTCGGGTCGCGTGTTCGTCGCGGCCCAGCTGCTCAGCGTGACCCTGCTCAGCGCCGGGCTGGCCGGGTTCTGCATGCACGCCACCCTGCTGGGCATGCTGGCCGGCGCGGGACGGTGGACACAGTACGGATCGCTGATGGTGACCGACGCCGCGATGCGCGTGGTGGTGGCCGCCGCGACGTTCGCGCTGGGCTGGGGCCTGGTCGGGTTCCTGTGGGCGACGGTCTGCGGGGCGATCGCCTGGTTGCTCATGATGGCGGCCTCACCGACGACCCGCGCCGCCGCGCGGCTGGTGGCCCACGGCGACACGAAGGGCTTCCTGCGTGGCGCCGCGCATGCCATCGCCGCGGCCGGCGCCAGCGCGATCCTGGTGATGGGTTTCCCGGTGCTGCTGAAAGCCACGTCGGGCGATCTCGGCTCGACGGGCGGCGTGGTCATCTTGGCGGTGACACTGACGCGGGCGCCGCTCTTGGTGCCGTTGACCGCGATGCAGGGCAACCTGATCGCCCATTTCGTGGACCAGCGCAGCGACCGGATGCGCGCGCTGGCCGGGCCCGCCGCCGTGGTGACCGGACTCGGCGTTGTCGGAGTGGTGGTTGCAGGTCTGGCAGGGCCGTGGCTGCTGCGGTTCGGCTTCGGGCCCGGGTATCGAGCCGATGGTGCGTTGCTGGCCTGGCTCACCGCGGCGGCCGTCGCGATCGCGATGCTGACCCTGACCGGCGCGGCCACGGTGGCCGCCGCCTTGCACCGCTCGTATTCGCTGGGCTGGATCGGTGCGACGGTGGCGTCGACGTTGCTGCTGCTGTTGCCGCTGGCTCTGCAGACCCGCACCGTGATCGCGCTGCTCTGTGGGCCGCTGGTGGGCATCGTGGTACACCTGACCGCGCTCAGGATGGTGGCCCAGACCGGCCCGGCACCGCTCCCACCTGCCGTTTGACGTGTATTTTGTGGGGCATCGAGACCCGTTACCCCGACGTGTGGATCGTCGTTCCAGCCTTCAACGAAGCGGCGGTCATCGGTGAAGTCATATCCGATGTCCGCTCCGTCTTCGACCACGTCGTCGTCGTCGATGACGGCAGCGCCGACGACACCGGCGGGATCGCGCACCGGGCCGGCGCGCATCTGGTGCGCCACCCGGTGAACCTCGGGCAGGGCGCGGCCATTCAGACCGGCGTCGAATACGCGCGGAGCCAGCCCGGTGCGGAGGTGTTCGTCACATTCGACGCGGACGGCCAGCACCGCGTCAAAGATGTGCTGCGCATGATCGACCGCCTCCGCACCGAAGACGTCGACATTGTGATCGGCACCCGGTTCGCCGAACCGGAGGCGAGCACCAAGGTGCCGTTTGTCAAGCGGGTGGTGCTTCGCACCGCGGTGCTGCTGAGCGTCCGCAGCCGCAGGCTTGGGCTCTCCGACGCCCATAACGGGCTGCGGGTGTTCAACCGGAATGTGGCGCAGCGACTTGACATTACGATGAGCGGCATGAGCCACGCCAGCGAGTTCATCGCGCTCATCGATGAAAACCATTGGCGGGTAACGGAAGAACCCGTCGAGATCCTGTACACCGACTATTCCAGGTCCAAAGGCCAGCCGCTGGTCAATGGTGTGAATATCGTCTTCGACGGCTTGATGCGCGGAAGGAAGTCCCGATGAACTGGATACAGGTCCTACTGCTGGTCGCCGCGATGGCGCTGGTGGCGTTTCTCCTGCGCTCGCGCGGGTCGGTGCAGGCGCGCGCGTGGGTGAAGGTCGGCTATCTGCTGTTCGTCCTGGCCGGCATCTATGCGATTCTGCGACCCGACGACACCACGGTGCTGGCGAATCTCGTCGGTGTGCGCCGCGGCACCGACTTGATGTTGTACGCGCTGATCATTGCGTTCGCGTTCACCACGCTGAGCACCTACATGCGGTTCCGTGACGTTGAACTGCGCTATGCCCGCCTGGCGAGGGCGATCGCGCTGGAAGGCGCCCAAGAACCCACTGATGAGCGCTCGCGCGAAGAAAAAACAACACTGATGAGCGCTCGCGCGAAGAAAAACAAGCCTGATGAGCGCTCGCGCGAAGAAAAACAAGCCCGATGAGCGCTCGCGC
The DNA here is from genome assembly GCA_019245755.1 of Mycobacteriaceae bacterium. Taxonomy (GTDB): domain Bacteria; phylum Actinomycetota; class Actinomycetes; order Mycobacteriales; family Mycobacteriaceae; genus Mycobacterium. The sequence goes on from JAFARC010000043.1 coordinate 51,893, forward strand.
GAAGAAAAACAAGCCCGATGAGCGCTAGCGCGAAGAAGTTTCGCGGAAATACTCCACGGTGCGGCGCACGCCCTCGTCGAGATTCACCTGCGGATGCCAGCCCAGAACCATCTCGGCGAGTCGAACGTCGAGGCAGGAGCGATTGAGGTCGCCGAGCCGTGGCGGGTAGAACTCCGGGTCGTCGGGTGCGCCGACAGCGGCGGCGATCACCGAATGTAGTTTGCGCACCGAGGTTTCCCGCCCCGTTCCGATGTTGAAACGCTGCCCGTTCCCGTGCGGACCGGCCGCCCTGACGAACGCGTCGACCACGTCGTCGACATAGACGTAATCGCGGGTATCCGAGCCGTCACCGAAGATCTTGGTCGGCTTGCCCGACAGCAGCGCCTGCGAGAAGATCGCCACCACCCCGGCTTCGCCGTGCGGGTCCTGGCGCGGACCGTAGACGTTGGCCGGAGCGATGTGCGAGGCCGCCATCCCGTAGAGGTGACCGAAGGTGTTCAGGTAGATTTCGCCGGCTACCTTGCCGGCGGCGTACGGTGACGCCGGGTCGGTCGGGGTCGACTCGTTGGTCGGGTACCGGGTGGGCGTTCCGTAGATCGACCCGCCCGAAGAGGTGTGCACAATCTTCCGGACACCGGCCTTATGTGCTGCTTCGGCGAGACGGATCGTGCCGATCACGTTCACCGACGCGTCGAACTCCGGATCCGCCACCGAATGCCGGACGTCGATCTGGGCGGCGAGATGAAACACCACTTCGGGCTTCGTGCCGGCGAGCAACGCGTCGAGGTCGGCGGTGACGATGTCGGCTTCGACGAACTCGAAGTTCGGCTGCTGTGCCGCCTGCTCGAGGTTGCCGGCCCGGCCGGAACTGTAGTTGTCGAGCCCGACGATCGGGTGTCCGTCGGCAAGCAGCCGGTCCACCAGCGTCGATCCGATGAACCCCGCCGCCCCGGTGACTAATGCACGCACCGGCTCACCATACCGATCTTCGGTGAGCGGTCGCGGTGCCGAACGTACAGTCAAATGAACAAAACCCGACCAGCCCTCGACGGCGAAAGGACGCATGGCAGCACCGACGACCCGCCTTCCCCGGGTTGGCGTGATCGCCGGGGCGCTGATCGTGCTGCAGCTTGCCCTGCGGGCTGTGCTGGCGTTCCGGGGGTATTTCTACTGGGACGACCTGATCCTCACCGGCCGCGCTGGCACCCAGAATCTCTTCTCGGCGCCATACCTGTTCGACGACCACGACGGGCATGTCATGCCGGGCGCCTTCCTGGTCGCCGGCATCATCACCCGGCTGGCGCCGCTGAACTGGGTCGGGCCGGCGATAAGCCTGGTCGTTCTCCAGCTGATCGCATCGCTCGCGCTGCTACGCGCGCTGTACGTGATCCTCGGCTGGCGGCCGCTGCTGTTGATCCCGTTGACGTTCGCGCTGTTCACGCCGCTGGGAGTGCCGGGGTACGCCTGGTGGGCGGCGGCGCTGAACTCGCTGCCGATGCTGGCCGCGATGGCGTGGGTGTGCGCTGACGCGATCCAGCTGATCAGGACCGGCAATCGCCGTTACATGATGACCGGGCTGCTGGTGTACCTCGGCGGGCTGCTGTTCTTCGAGAAGGCCGCGGTGATTCCGTTCCTCGCGTTCGCCGTCGCGGCACTGCTGGCGCATGTCAACGGGGACGGATCGGCGTTGCGGACGGCCTGGGAACGGGGTCGTGGCCTGTGGATCACGTCGCTGGTGTTGACCGTGGCCTGGGTTGCGGTCTACCTGGTGGTGGTCGACCAGAAGCGGTGGAGTTCGGATTTGCCGATGACCTGGGATCTGCTGCTGCGTTCGGTGACGCGCGGCATCGTGCCGGCGCTTGCCGGCGGCCCGTGGTCCTGGCAGCGCTGGGCGCCCGCGTCGCCGTGGGCCACGCCGCCGCTGGGCGCGATGGTGGCGGGCTGGCTGGTGCTCTCCGCAGTGTTGGTGGTGTCGCTGATGCGCAAGCAGCGCATCGGACCGGTCTGGGTGCTGGCTGCCGGCTACGCGGTGGCCTGCCAGGTGCCGATTTATCTGATGCGGTCGTCGAGGTTCACGGCGCTGGAATTGGCACAGACGCTGCGGTATTTTCCCGACCTCGTCGTCGTGCTGGCGCTGTGCGCGGCGGTCGGGTTCCGCGCACCGAACCGGCCAGGTGTCGGCTGGCTCGACGCATCGGCTCCGCGCACGGCGGTGGCGGCGGCGCTGGCGGCGGCCTTCGTGGCGTCCAGCCTGTATTCGACCGCGACGTTTCTCGGCAGCTGGCGTGACAACCCGGCGCAGCCGTATCTGGCGAACGCCGAGCGGGGCCTGGCCCACGCGCACGCCGCCTCTGCTGCACCAATTCTCGACCAGGAGGTCGACCCCTTGGTGCTGCAGCGCGTGGCGTGGCCCGAGAATCTGGCCAGTCACATGTTCGCGCTGCTCCCCGATCGCCCCGCATTCGCTTCTTCCACCGATGATCTGCGGATGCTGGATGTCGCGGGCCGGGTGGTGAAGGCCAAGGTCACCTGGGTGCGGACGATCGTGCCCGGCCCGTCGCCGCAGTGCGGCTATTTCGTCCAGCCCGATGCTCCGGTCGCACTAGGGCTCGACGGGCCGCTGCTGCCGGCGGACTGGACCGCCGAAATCAACTACTTGGCCAACGGCGACGGCTCGATGACGATGTCGCTGACCGACGGCACCGAAACGAAGGTGCCCGTCCATCCGGGCCTGAACCGGACGTATGTGCGACTACCGGGGGCCGGCAATGCGATCAGTGTGCGGGCGAACACCGCAGCACTCGCGGTGTGCATCGCAGCCGGGCCGGTCGGCTTCCTCGCCCCCGCCTGATCGCGCCGGCGAGTTACTCGAGATACCAACTGGAGATACGAACTTGGAAGCCCGTGTGCGCGTCGCCGGGGCAGCGAGCCCAAGGCCCAAGCGGGAGCCACCTAACGGAATCGAACCGTTGACCTGCTCATTACGAGTGAGCCGCTCTGCCGACTGAGCTAAGGTGGCGTGCCCGGCGACCCCGGGCGGCCCGAGTCTACGGCAGCACGGGTGAGCCACCTAACTCAATCGCGCAGCGCCTGCCCGACCGCGGCCACCAGCGCGTCGACGGCGAACTTCGGTTTCACGTTGAGCGCCAGCGCCTCGCGGCACTCCAACACCGCCTCGATGCAGCGCAACAGCAGCTCCGGCGACGCATGATCGGCCAGCGCCGACACCCGCGACGCCATGTCGGGATGGTTCTGCTGGACCCCCGTTGCGCCCGAGGCCGCCATCAGCGCGTCGCGGAAGTAGCTCGCCAGATCGATCAGCGCTCGGTCCAGCGCGTCCCGCGAGGCCCGCGTCTGCCGCGACTTCTGGCGCCGCTCGAGGTCTTTGATCGCACCCATGGCGCCGCGCAGCGTGGCCGCGGTGCCCTTGCCGGTGCCGCCGGCGCCCAGCGCCGTGCGCAGCTCCTCGGCTTCGGCCTCGTCGCGCTCCGCGGTCAGCGCCCTGGCGTCGGCCTCCGCGGTGGCGACCAACTCCTCGGCCGCGGCGTAGGCCTTCGACGGCGTGACCGCGTCACGCACCAGCCCCAGCGCGCGCTGCCGGCGCTCCCGAGCGGCGGGATCGGTGGCCAGCCGCCGCGCTCGTCCGACATGCCCGCCGCTGACCGATGCCGCCCACCTCGCCTCGTCCGGCGCGAGACCGTCGGTGTCGATCAGCACGTGAGCGATCGCGTCGACCGGCGGCGTCAGCAGCGCGACGTGGCGGCACCGCGAACGCAGCGTTATCGCAATGTCCTCGGGGTCCACCGACGGCGCGCACAACAGGAACACCGTCGACGGCGGTGGTTCCTCCACCATTTTCAGCAGCGCATTCGCCGCCCCCTCGGTGAGCCGGTCGGCGTCTTCGATCACGACGATCTGCCACCGGCCGGTGCTGGGGCGTCGCGCCGCGATCTGCACGATCGCGCGCATCTCGTCGACACCGATGCTCAAGCCCTCCGGGATGATGCGGCGGACGTCGGCATGGGTGCCGGCCATCGTCGTGACGCACGCGCGGCATTCTCCGCAGCCGGGCGTGCCCTCCGCCGTGCACTGCAGCGCCGCCGCGAAGCACAGTGCGGCGACCGATCGCCCCGATCCCGGCGGACCGGTGATCAACCAGGCATGTGTCATAGTCCCCGTGGCGGCGGCACTGTGAGCCGAATCACCGCGCGCGCTCCGCGCGGCGCCGATTAGCTCCGCTTCCACGGCTTCTTGGCCGACTACCCGCCTGAAAACGCCGTTCATCACCGCCAACAGTAGTGATCGCCGCGGACACGATCGCGCGTCGAGCCGCTATTCGGCGTCTGCTCTGACCGATACGGTGGTTCTTGTGACGACTCAGACGGCACCCATCGCGCGCATCCGGGCATTCGCCCGGTGGATCGTGCGCACGCCGTGGCCGGTCTTCACGCTGGGCATGCTGCAGGCCGACATCATCGGCGCGCTGTTTGTACTCGGTTTTCTCCGGTTCGGGCTGCCCCCGAAAGACCGGGTGATGCTGCAGGACCTGCCGCAGGCCAACCTGGCGTTGTTCGCGGCCGTCCTGCTGCTGGCGTTCACGTTCGGGTCGCTGATCAGCCTGAAGCTGCTTCTGCCCGTGTTTCGGTGGCAACGCCGCGACAGCGACGGGTTGCTCGACAGCGACCCGGTGGCCACCGAATTCGCCCGCACGCGGGCCCTGAAGATGCCGTTTTACCGATCGCTGATGAGCGCGGTGAACTGGCTGCTCGGCGGGGCCATCTTCATCGTCGCGATCTGGCCGGTGGCCAGTCACTCGGCGCCGGTGGTGGCACTGGCCACCGCGCTGGGCGCCACGGCCACATCGATCATCGGCTACCTGCAGGCTGAGCGGGTGCTGCGGCCGGTGGCCGTCGCGGCGCTGCGCGAGGGCGTACCCGAGCACATCCACGCCCCCGGGGTGATTCTGCGGACCGTTTTGACGTGGCTGCTGTCCACCGGGGTGCCGATCCTGGCGATCATCGTCGCCATCGCCACCGCGAAGCTGTCGATCCTGCGGGCCTCCGCCGATAACCTGTACATGCCGATCCTGCTGCTGGCCGTCGCCGCGCTCGTGATCGGGTTGGTGGGCACGGTGCTCACCGCGATGTCGATCGCCGACCCGCTGCGCCAGCTGCGGTGGGCGCTCGGCGAGGTGCAGCGTGGCAACTACAACGCGCACGTGCAGATTTACGACGCCAGCGAACTCGGCCTGCTGCAGGCCGGCTTCAACGACATGGTGCGCGAGCTGGCCGAGCGGCAGCGCCTGCGCGACCTGTTCGGCCGCTACGTCGGCGAAGACGTCGCTCGCCGCGCGTTGGAAAGCCGACCGGAGCTGGGCGGCGAGGAACGCTACATCGCCGTCCTGTTCGTGGACCTGGTCGGCTCCACCGCACTGGCCGCCACCCGGCCGCCCGCCGAGGTGGTCCGCCTGCTCAACGAGTTCTTCCGGATCGTCGTCGAGACCGTCAACCGCCACGGCGGCTTCGTCAACAAGTTCCAGGGCGACGCGGCGCTGGCGATCTTCGGTGCGCCGCTGGAGCATCCCGACGCATCCGGGGCGGCCCTGGCCGCCGCCCGCGAACTGCACGACGAACTGGTCGAAGTGGTCGGCGGGAACGAGTTCGGCGTCGGGGTGTCGGCGGGACGCGCGATCGCGGGCCACATCGGCGCGCAGGCACGGTTCGAGTACACCGTGATCGGCGACCCGGTCAATGAGGCAGCGCGCCTGACCGAACTGGCTAAATTCGAGGAAGGCCACGTGCTGGCCTCCGCGATCGCGGTCAGCGGTGCGCTCGACGCCGAGGCGCTGTGCTGGGATGTCGGCGAGGTCGTCGAATTGCGCGGCCGCACCGCGCCGACACAGCTCGCCCGACCGGTGAAGCTCACCGTCCCGTCGGAGGTTTAGGCCTTTTTCGCCGTCTTTTTGGCGCCGGCCCTGGCCGCGGCCTTGCGGGTACCCTTTTTCACCGTCCGCTTCACCGGGCCACGGGCGCGCCGGTCGGCCAAGAGTTCCGCCGCCCGCTCCAGCGTGATGGACAGCACGTCGTCACCCTTGCGCAGGCTCGCGTTGGTCTCCCCGTCGGTGACGTACGGCCCGAACCGACCGTCCTTGATTACCATCGGCTTGCCGGTCGCCGGGTCGAGCCCCAGTTCGCGCAGCGGCGGTAGCGAAGCCGCTTGTCGCCCACGGCGTTTGGGTTCGGAATAAATCCTCAACGCCTCGTCCAGCGTGATCGTGAACATCTGCTCTTCAGTGGTCAGCGACCGCGAGTCGTTGCCCCGCTTCAGATACGGCCCGTACCGGCCGTTCTGCGCGGTGATCTCCTCACCGGAAGTGGGATCCACACCAACCAGCCGCGGCAGCGACAGCAACCGCAGCGCGTCGTCCAATGTGACGGTCTGTAAGTCCATCGACCGCAGCAGCGACGCCGTACGCGGCTTGGGACCGGTCGACTTCTTGCCTTTTCGAGCTCCTGCGCCGTCGCCGTCGTCGTCATCAGGCTCGGGCAGCACCTCGGTCACGTACGGCCCGAACCTGCCGTCCTTGGCGACGATCTCGTGGCCGGTCTCCAGGTCGACACCCAGCGACCGGCCCTCCTGCGGTGTGGCGAAAAGATTTTCGGCAAGGTCCAGCGTCAGCTCGTCGGGCGTGATCGCGTCGCTGAGGTTGGCCCGCTGCGGCGTCGGTTCGCCGTTGTCAGCGGCGACGGTGCGCTCGAGGTACGGACCGTTCTTGCCGACACGAACGTAGACCGGGCGGCCCTCGTCGTCGTCGAACAGCTTGATCGAGTTCACCTCGCGGGCGTCGATGCCCTCGAGGTTGACCCCCACCAGCTTTTTCAGCCCACCCGATCGTGCAACGGAATCCGGCACCCCGTGCGGCCCGCCGAAGTAGAAGTTGTTGAGCCAGTTCGTCCGCCGTTCGTGGCCGGCCGCGATCTCGTCGAGTTCGTCTTCCATCGCCGCGGTGAAGCCGTAATCCACCAGCCGGCCGAAGTGTTGCTCCAGCAGACCGGTCACCGCGAACGCCACCCATGACGGCACCAGCGCACTGCCCTTCTTGTGCACGTAGCCGCGGTCCTGAATTGTCTTGATGATCGACGAGTACGTCGACGGGCGCCCGATGCCGAGGTCTTCCAACGCCTTGATCAGCGACGCCTCGGTGTAGCGCGGCGGCGGGCTGGTGGTGTGGCCGTCGGCGGTCAGGTCGTTGGCCCGGACACGCTGGCCCTCGGTCAGCTGCGGCAGCCGGCTCTCGGCGTCGTCGGCTTCACCGCCGGCCAGGTCGTCGATGCTTTCGACGTAGGCGGACAGGAAACCCGGGAACGTGATCGTGCGGCCGCTGGCGCTGAACATCACGCTCTGCCCGTCGGCAGACTCACCGCCGATGCGCAGGCTCAGTGTTGTGCCCCGCGCGTCGGCCATCTGCGAGGCCACCGTGCGCTGCCAGATCAGCTCGTACAGTCGGAACTCGTCATTTTCGAGCACCGCGTGCAGCTGTCCGGGCGTGGCGAACGTCTCACCGGCCGGCCGGATCGCCTCGTGTGCCTCCTGGGCGTTTTTGACCTTGCGGTTGTACTGCCTCGGCGTTGGGTGTACGTAGTCGGCGCCGTACAGCTCGCGGGCCTGCCGGCGGGCGGCTTTGATCGCCGACTCCGACAGCGTGGTCGAGTCGGTGCGCATGTAGGTGATGTAGCCGTTCTCGTACAGCCGCTGGGCGACACTCATCGTGCGCTCCGACGAGAAGCGCAGCTTGCGGCCCGCCTCCTGCTGCAGCGTCGAGGTCATGAATGGCGCGTAGGGCCGGCGGGTGTAGGGCTTTTCGTCGACCGACGACACCGTCAACGACGCCCCCCGCAGCCCGTCCGCCAGTGCCTCCGCGCGGGTGTCGTCGAGCACCAGCACCTGTTCGGCCTTCTTGAGCTGGCCGAACGAATCGAAGTCGCGCCCCGTCGCCACCCGGCGCCCGTCGACCGCTACCAGCCGTGCGCGCAACGTCGGCGGCTGCGCCGAGGGGTTCGACACGCTCGCGTCCAGCTCGGCGGTCACGTCCCAATAGGAGGCGCTGCGGAAAGCCATCCGGTCACGTTCGCGCTGCACGATGATGCGGGTGGCCACCGACTGCACCCGGCCCGCCGACAGCTTCGGTGCGACCTTCTTCCACAGCACCGGGCTGACCTCGTACCCGTACAGCCGATCCAGGATGCGGCGGGTCTCCTGGGCGTCCACCAGGTCGTTGTCCAGGTCCCGCGGATGCTGCGCGGCAGCCCGGATCGCCGGCTCGGTGATCTCGTGGAACACCATCCGCTTGACCGGTATCCGAGGCTTGAGGGTCTCCAGCAGGTGCCAGGCGATGGCCTCGCCCTCGCGGTCGCCGTCGGTGGCCAGATAAAGTTCGTCCGCGCTTTTGAGCAGGCTTTTCAGCTCGCTGACCGTGCCCTTCTTGTCCGGGCTGATGATGTAGAGCGGCTCGAAGTCGGCGTCCACGTTGACCCCCAAACGGGCCCAAGGCTCGGACTTGTATTTCGCCGGTACATCCGCAGCCGCCCGGGGCAGGTCCCGGATGTGGCCGCGGGAAGACTCAACGATGTAATTCGACCCCAGGTAACCGGCGATTTTGCGCGCCTTGGTGGGCGACTCGACAATGACGAGCCGTCGCAGGTTCTTGCTGCCGTTACCGCGGCCGCGGTCCTCGTTCGCCAACTGCGCTTACGCTCACTTCCTCTGCTGGCCTCCGGCGCCGGTCGCTGACGCGACGCGGTGCGCCAGCGTCGTTCCGACGCCGTTGGCACTTGACAAGATTGCATCCCGCACGGGCCGACGCAAACTGACTCCCCCCACAACGGCCCCCGATCGCTACGCTTTTGCCGGTCGGCTTCCCCCCTGATCATGGGGCCATAACGAGAACGCCTCAACGACGCCCGGTGGTTCCCCGATGTTCTCTACCAGGCGCGATAGCCGACGACGGCCGCTGATCCGCAGTGCCGGCCGGGCACCGCGGGTGCCGATCAGGGTCGGCGCGATGCCGACTCGCATCATCGCCGAGGCCAGCGGCGAATGGGTATCGGGAGCATGCGGATCCAGGCCCAGCAAGTACCGGTCGGCCTCCGGGGAGCCGGCCGCCAGCACCCACGCCCGCAGTTCCCGCGGACCGGGCAGCCACTGCGGAGGCACCGTCTTGACCGCCCCGCGGGTCCAGTCGGTGGCGATCACCACCAGGCGGGGGTCAACCGATGTCCGCACCAGCGGTGTCTGCTCGTCGGTGCGAGCGATCTCCGGCTCTAAGCCCGCCTCCTCGATCATTTCGGCCAGGGCCATGGCACGCCACGGCTCGTCGACGACCACCGACAGCCGCGCCCCGCCGCCGACGAGCACCACCTGGCCGGTGGCCGCCAGCAGGCCGGTCAGGTCGGTGACGGCCGGGGGCACCGACTCTGCCGAAAAAAACGAGAGCTGGCTCACGTTCACGACAGTAAGCTAGCTTCCCGTCGCCGGACCGGCGCCCGGCCGGAGCTGCGCTCCCAGGAATGAAAACCCCCCACGCGGGCCGTTACCGAACTGCGTGGGGGGTTTCGTCAGGCTGGATACTCAGATGGAGCGAACGCCCGTGGCCTGCGGACCCTTGGGACTCTGGCCGACCTCGAACTCGACTCGCTGGTTCTCCTCCAGGGTGCGGAATCCCGAGCCCTGAATCTCCGTGTAGTGGACAAAAACGTCAGCGGAACCGTCCTCCGGCGCGATGAAGCCGAAGCCCTTCTCCGCGTTGAACCACTTCACAGTTCCCTGTGGCATTTCTCGATGTGCCCTTCTCTTCCTACCGGGTACGGTGCACCGTCTTTCGGTACCCCGGGCCCGTTCCGACCGCCAATCCTTCGTGGAGTCGTCGAAGTCTCATCGACCTAAGACTCTCGCAGGAACCGCGATCGCAACGTCGATCCTGCGAGTGCATGAAACACGAACACAGAAGCTGCGACCGTCTTTAGTCAATCATGTTCGAGGCGGCCGCGACAGTCTGCAGTCCGTTAACTGGTGAACAATTCTTTACGGGTCGGTGCATTGCCCGAAACCAGGCAGACGGGAGAGCAGGTGATGTCGAGCTTCGGCCGCGACCTGCTTGCCGGCGTGCTGGCCGCCACCGAGGCCGGCGACCAACCGCTCCGCCACGTCGCCGAGTTGCCCGCGCACCCCGGTGTGCCCGCCGTGTGGCCTGACTGGGTTGACCCCGTCGTGGTGCGCGCGTTCGCCGAGCGCGGCATTGCCGCACCGTGGTCACACCAGGTGCGAGCGGCGACACTGGCCCACGACGGCCGCCACGTCGTGGTCAGCACCGGCACCGCGTCGGGCAAGTCGTTGGCCTACCAGCTGCCCATCCTGAGCACTCTGTCGACCGACCCGCGGGCGCGGGCGCTGTATCTGTCCCCGACCAAGGCGCTCGGCCATGACCAGCTGCGCACGGCCGCCGCCCTGGCGCAGGCCGTTCCGGCGATGGCGGACGTGCTGCCGGCGGCGTATGACGGCGACAGCTCCGCCGAGGTGCGCCGGTTCGCCCGCGAGCGGTCGCGGTGGGTGTTCTCCAACCCGGACATGATCCATCAGTCGCTACTGCGCAATCATGCCCGCTGGGCGGTGTTGCTGCGCAATCTGAGATTCGTCGTCGTGGATGAATGCCATTACTACCGTGGCATTTTCGGATCCAACGTGGCAATGGTCCTGCGGCGCCTGTTGCGGCTATGCCGCCGGTATTCGGGCTCGCCGACGGTGATTTTTGCCAGCGCGACCACCGCGTCGCCGGGCGCCACCGCGTCGGAGCTGATCGGGCAGACCGTCGCTGAGGTCACTGAGGACGGCTCACCGCACGGCGCGCGCACCGTCGCGCTGTGGGAACCGGCGCTGCGCACCGATCTCACCGGCGAGAACGGTGCGCCGGTGCGCCGCTCCGCCGGAGCGGAGGCGGCACGGCTAATGGCCGACCTGGCCGTGCAGGGTGCCCGGACGTTGACGTTCGTGCGGTCGCGACGCGGCGCGGAGCTGACCGCCCTTGCCACCCGGGCGCGGCTGTCGGACACCGCCCCCCAGCTCGTGGATCGGGTGGCATCGTATCGCGCCGGGTACCTGCCCGAGGACCGACGCGCGCTCGAGCGCGCGCTGGCCGACGGGCAGCTGGTCGGTCTGGCCGCCACCAATGCGCTGGAGTTGGGTGTGGACATCGCCGGGCTCGACGCGGTGGTGCTGGCGGGCTTCCCGGGCACGGTGACCTCGTTCTGGCAGCAGGCCGGACGGTCGGGGCGGCGCGGCCAGAGCGCGCTGGTGGTGTTGATTGCCCGCGACGATCCGCTGGACACCTACCTGGTGCACCATCCGGCGGCGATCCTCGACAAGCCCATCGAGAAGGTGGTCATCGACCCGGTCAACCCGTATGTGCTGGGCCCGCAATTGCTCTGTGCGGCAGTGGAGTTGCCGCTGACCGATGCGGAGGTGCGGGGCTGGGACGCCGCCGCGGTGGCCGACGCTCTGCTCGACGATGGGCTGTTGCGCCGGCGGGCCGGGGGCTACTTCGCGGCCCCCGGCGTCGATCCGCACGCCAGTGTGAACATTCGCGGCGCAACCGGCGAGCAAATCGCGATCATCGAAGCCGATACTGGCCGGATGCTCGGCGCTGTCGAGGCCGGCCGGGCAGCCGCCTCGGTCCATCCGGGCGCGGTTTACCTGCACCAGGGCGAGAGTTACCTCGTCGACTCGCTGAACTTCGACGATGGTCTCGCAGTCGTGCATGCCGAGGACCCCGGCTATTCGACGTATGCCCGCGAGATCACCGATATCGCGGTCACCGGCGCCGGTGAGCGGCTCGCTTTCGGCGCGGTCACGCTGGGTCTCGTGCCGGTTGCCGTCACCGGCGAGGTGATCGGTTATCTGCGGCGCGCGACCAACGGTGAGACGATCGACTTTACTGAACTCGACATGCCGTCACGAACGCTTCAAACCGTGGCGGTGATGTACACGGTCACGCCGGAAGCATTGCAGCACAACGGCATCGACTGGTCACGGATTCCGGGCGCGTTGCACGCGGCCGAACATGCGGCGATTGGCCTGCTGCCGTTGGTGGCCAGCTGCGACCGCGGTGACATCGGCGGCCTGTCGACGGCGATCGGACCTGACACCGGGTTACCGACGGTGTTCGTCTACGACGGCTATCCGGGCGCAGCCGGCTTCGCCGAACGCGGATTTCGTGAGATCAATACCTGGCTCAAAGCTACCGCCGAGGCGATCGATGCCTGTGAATGCCCGCAAGGGTGCCCGTCATGCGTGCAGTCACCGAAGTGCGGCAACGGCAACGAGCCACTGGACAAAGCCGGCGCGATACAGGTGCTGCGGCTGGTGCTCGCCGAACTGGCGGCGCGCAGTGCCGGTCAGGTCTGAGCCGCTTGAACCGACCCATAGATGACGACCGACCCCTCGAACGGTCGACCCCATAGGCGCAAAATCGTGTCCGCCGAACGGGGCGTTCCTCCCTGCTGAAGAGCCCGGTTGGCGGAAGGACGAACGGTCGGACAACACGATCCGTTGCCAGCCCGGAACCTCGGGTGCAGGCGAAAAGTACCTTGTCCGAATGTATTGCGCAAGACTGCAGTCACCGTCATACCGTTAGCACATCGAACAAAGACGCCGGCAACCGAATTCGTCATCGCCGTCAATTCGGCCTCACCAAGCCGACCCAACCCGCAACCCAACCCGACCCAACCCGCAACACCAACCCGCAACCCAACCGTTGGCCAGTGGGTAAAGTTTGCTCGGATGGCACACGACTGGCTGCTTGTTGAGACCCTGGGCGACGAACCGGTGGTTGTCGCCCAGGGTCGCCAGCTGAAAAATATGGTTCCGCTCAGCGCGTTTCTGCGGCGCAGCCCGCACCTGGCGGCGATCACCGACGCGGTGGCGCAGACCGTTCGGACCGGCACCGGGCTGTCGCGGGCCGTGCCGAACACCGATCGGGTCGTTAGGACGGAACCGGTGACGATGTCGGACGGGGTGGTCCACGGCGTCCAGCTCTGGACCGGTCCGGCCGCCGTCGATATCCCCGAGCGCCCTGTCCCCGGACCGCTGGTGTGGGATCTCACGACGGGCATGGCCACCGATACCCCGCAGTCACTGTCCAACAGTGGGATGGATCCTGCGGTCGAGCCCACGCACGGGCGCACGTTCGCCGAGGACCTACCCCGCAAGGAGCTTGTCCCCAACGAGACGAAGGTGCTTTCGCTCGCCATAAACTGCGACCCCGGCGAGCGGATCTGCTCGATGTGGGACGTCACCGACCAGCGGGGCAATCTGATCTCGGTTGGCTTCGTCGCCCGCGCCGACTTGGAGACCACGCCGGATGGCAGCCGCCACATGATCAGCCGGGCGATGAACTGGCGCGGCGACCGCCAGGGCCCCGCGGTGGCCTCCGACTATTTGGGGCAGCGCATCCTGGCTGGATTGGCGCAGCCCGGCATTCACCGCGCTCTCGTCGACATCAACAACTGGACGCTGCTGAAGTGGCTGGACGACCCGTGCCCGTATTACGACTGGCGTCAACCCGGCGATGAGGTGGTCCACCCCGGCGACGAGCCGCTGACGAAGGCGATGACCGCCGAGTTCGTGGACGGCCCGACAAGCCGGGTGTTGCGGTTGAAGGGCAAAAACGGCGGCTGGGTTCGTATCCACGTCACCGTGAACCGGATCCAGCTCGACGCGAAGACGATCGCGGGCCTGATATCGCTGCGGCCGCCCACCCCCGCCGAGCTGGTCGATGCGGAACTCACCTCATAGCGGCACACCTCATAGCGGCACCGGTGCCAGTCGAGGACGGCCGTTTCGGCCCGAGGGCCGCCGCCGAGGACGATCACCCACGTAGCGAAAACAGGATTCCGCAACGATGAGGCCACTGCGCCGGACGCTCCACGGAGCCGGAAATGGTGCAGATAAGGGACGACCCCCGCCAGGGGGGGAGGAGGCGAGGGTCGTCGTGTATCAGCCCCGGGGGGTCGGGCTGATGCACACCCGGCACAGGCCGGGTAACACTCACTATACACACGTGACGACGTGGTGGCGCAAGTCATCCTTCCGATCGATAACATTGACGCAGCGTTGAATTGCAGTCTCCGCCACCTGGCTTGATCTGCCATTTCACAGGTGTTTCTAAGTAGTGGGGGAACAGTCCCTATCCTGGGACGCGTGACAGTCTCAGACCCCGCCGCGCAACCGTCGGCAGCGACGCAGCAGGGATCGGATCCGCACCCACAGCCAGCCGGCCCGGCGAAGACAGCGGCGTTCTTCGACCTCGACAAAACCGTCATCGCAAAGTCGAGCACGCTCGCTTTCAGCAAACCCTTCTTCGATCAGGGACTCATCAATCGCCGGGCGGTGCTGAAGTCCACCTACGCCCAATTCTTCTTCCTGATGTCGGGCGCCGACCACGACCAGATGGATCGCATGCGTTCCTACATCACGAATATGTGCGCGGGCTGGGACGTCGAACAGGTCAAGTCGATCCTCGATGAGACGCTGCACGACATCGTCGATCCGCTGGTGTTCGCCGAGGCCGCCGATCTCATCGCTGACCACAAGCTCTGCGGCCGTGATGTCGTGGTCGTGTCGGCCTCCGGCGAGGAGATCGTCGCCCCGATCGCGCGCGCGCTCGGCGCGACGCACGCGATGGCGACGCGGATGGTCGTCGAGAACGGCAAGTACACCGGCGACATCGCGTTCTACTGCTACGGCGAGGGCAAGGCTCAGGCCATCCGGGAACTGGCCGCCCGCGAGGGCTACCCGCTCGAGCACTGCTACGCGTACTCCGACTCGATCACCGACCTGCCGATGCTCGAAGCCGTCGGCCATCCCACGGTGGTGAACCCCGACCGCGCGCTGCGCAAGGAGTCCGCCACGCGGGGCTGGCCGGTGCTCACGTTCTCCAAGCCGGTGTCGTTGCGTGACCGGATTCCCGCTCCGTCCAGCGCCGCAGTGGCCACCACCGCCGCGGTGGCCGTCAGCGCGATCGCCGCCGGGGCGCTGACGTACTCGCTGCTGCGCCGCTACGTGCTGTGAGGACCCGGGCGTGCCCTGGCCCCGACTTGTTGGCGGCCGCACTTAGCCCTTGCTGTGACCGTGGTCACGTAGTACAAAGGAACCACGGAAGCCCGGCGAGGCCAAGGTCGGATCGGAAGAGAAGGTTCGATCTCCCGAGCCGGACTACCCAGCACGGATCCCGGGCACCCACGCGGAGCACGCCGCGATAATGGCAAAAGTGTTGCGGGCCTGCGTTGTTGTGAAAAGCGGACAGCCACGACGGCCCCTTGGGTGGGGTTTCAGCTGAAGCGCATTGCAACCCGCCGAGGCCAACCCACGCAGCCCACGATGCACGCTTGGTAACCGGGTATCCGTGCTAGCGGGCGGCGAGCCGAAGCGTTTCGGATCGTCGCCCGCTCACGTCTTGGTGGACCCTTCGGCGATGGCGACGGCCTCCCGCGCGCCTGCCTGCACGGCGCGGCAACACAGCAGCAGCCATTTGCGCAGCCCCTCGGCGCTGCCCGACGCAAACCCCTGCCCGGCCTTGCGGTACTCGCCGGCGTTGCGCATCCAGTACACCTCCGGGACGCCAAGGCCGTGCGGGTCCAGGCCGCTGGCCTGGGTCACCAGCCGTGACACTGCACGGGCCACCACCCCGTCGGCAGTGCCGAAAGGGGCGAGGGTGAGCAGTTCGCCGTGCGCCACGCCGGCCAGGACCGGCGCCGGCGCCGCGCTGCCGCCGGTGACCAGTCCGGCCAGCAGGTCGAGCCGCCGCGCGACCTCGTCGTCGGGGCGGGGCCGACCCAACAGGTTGTCGTCGTCGACGAGGTCGGCGGCCGCGAGCACGTGCAGCCGTGCCAACGCCTGCAGCGGCGCGCGCTGCCACACCCCGACCAACGCCGTCTGGCCACCGTGCAGCGCCTCGGCGACCCTCAGTGCCCCGGCGAGGATGGGGCCCGACACGAGCCCGTCGGACGGTAGCCACGGCGCCCCGCCGTCGAGAACCGACGACGCCCGCGCCGCACGGACGGCGGCCTCGACCGCGTTGGCCGGCCAGCCGCGTAGGTTCGCGCGGTGCCGGTGCGCCCTGCCGAGTGCCTCACGCGCGTCTTCGCTAGCCTGCGCGACGCCCGGCAGGTCGACGAGGGGCGCCAGTGGATCGGTCATCGGCAGATCACGCTAGCCCCGGCGACGGCATCCAGATCGTGCCGGGGCGTGCGGAATGCCGGTCGTCATGCAACCTTTGTTGATTAGGCTCGGCGGTATGCCAGAAACGCCCGCACAGGCCCCGTCGGCGTATCCGCCGTCCGAGGAGTTCGCCGCCAACGCCAACGCCACCGCTGACCTGTACGAGACCGCCCAGGCCGACCGGCTCGGGTTCTGGGCCGAGCAGGCCAAGCGGTTGTCATGGGAGACGCCGTTCACCGACGTGCTGGACTGGTCGGATGCGCCGTTCGCCAAGTGGTTTCTGGGCGGCAAGCTCAATGTCGCCTACAACTGCGTCGACCGCCATGTCGAGGCCGGCAACGGGGACCGCGTCGCGATCTATTGGGAGGGCGAGCCGGTCGGCGACAGCCGCACGCTGACCTACGCCGACCTGAAAGCCGAGGTGTGCCAGGCCGCCAACGCACTGACCGAGCTCGGGCTCAACGCCGGGGACCGGGTGGCTATCTACATGCCAATGATTCCCGAGGCGATCGTCGCGATGCTGGCCTGCGCGCGGCTGGGCGTGCTGCACAGCGTGGTCTTCGCCGGGTTTTCCGCCTCGGCGCTCAAGGCCCGCATCGAGGATGCCGAGGCCAAGCTGCTGATCACGACCGACGGGCAGTACCGCCGCGGCAAGGCGGTCTCGCTGAAGGAAGCCGCCGACGAGGCCGTCGACGACCAGGGCTCCATCGAGCATGTGATCGTGGTGCGGCGCACCGGAATCGACGTGCCGTGGACAGCGGGTCGCGACCTGTGGTGGCACGACACCGTGGGCGAGGCGTCGACCGAGCACGCCCCGGAGGCGTTCGACTCCGAGCAGCCGCTTTTTTTGCTCTACACCTCCGGCACCACCGGCAAGCCAAAGGGCATCGTGCACACCACCGGCGGCTTCCTGACCCAGGCGTGCTACACCCACTACAACGTTTTCGACGTCAAGGCCCAGACCGATGTGTACTGGTGCACCGCCGACATCGGCTGGGTCACCGGCCACACCTACATCGTGTACGGCCCGCTGTCCAACGGTGCCACCCAGGTGGTCTACGAGGGCACGCCCGCGTCGCCCGACGAGCACCGGCACTTCCAGGTGATCGAAAAATACCGCGTCACAATCTATTACACGGCGCCAACGTTGATCCGCATGTTCATGAAGTGGGGCCGGGCAATTCCCGATGCTCACGACCTGTCGAGCCTCCGGCTGCTGGGCTCTGTTGGTGAGCCGATCAACCCGGAGGCGTGGCGGTGGTACCGCAACGCGTTCGGCGCTAACCGGACCCCGATCGTGGACACCTGGTGGCAGACCGAAACGGGCGCGGCGATGATCTCGCCGCTGCCCGGTGTGACCGCGTGCAAACCCGGCTCGGCAATGGCTCCGCTGCCCGGGATCTCGGCCAGAATCGTCGACGACGACGCCAACACGATCGAACCCAGCCCCGACATCGGCGAGCACGTCTCCGGCTATCTGGTGCTGGATGAGCCGTGGCCGGCAATGCTGCGCGGCATCTGGGGTGACCCGGAGCGTTTCAAGGAGACTTACTGGTCGCGATTTGCCCAGCAGGGCTGGTACTTCGCCGGCGACGGCGCACGCTACGACCCGGACGGCAACATCTGGGTGCTCGGCCGCATCGATGACGTGATGAACGTGTCGGGACACCGGGTTTCGACCGCGGAGGTGGAGTCGGCGCTGGTCGGACACTCGCACGTCGCCGAGGCCGCCGTCGTTGGGGCCACCGATGAGCACACCGGTCAGGCCATCTGTGCGTTCGTGATCCTCGAAGCGAGTGCAAAGCCGGCGAACGAAATGGTCGGCGAATTGAAAGCACAAGTCGCCAAAGAGATCTCACCGATCGCCCGACCGCGGGAGATTCACGTGGTGCCGGAGCTGCCGAAAACTCGCAGCGGCAAAATCATGCGTCGCTTGCTGCGTGACGTGGCCGAGGGCCGCGAACTCGGTGATACCTCGACGCTGGTGGATCCCGGCGTGTTCGAGGCGATTCGGGCCAGCAAGGCCGAGGACTAGACCCGCAAGGCGCGACACTACGCTAGACCGGCGTAAATCCCGATCCGGGTCGCCCGTGCGTGTTGACGTCGGCCAGCACCGAGTTGATTGACTCGGTCACCGCGGGCGTATGCAGCGGGATGTATTTGATGACACATGTCGGCAACTCGTTGCTGAACGCGCCGTGGACCATGCCGACCAGCTGGTTGCCGACCGTAACCGGCGCGCCTGAATCGCCGGGTCGCCCGCACACCTGGTTCAAAATCGTACCGGGCTGATCCCCAGGGCCCCAGGTGACGCCGCAGGAGTAGCCGGTGGTGCGGCCCAGCTTGCAGGCGATCTCACCGAACGTCGGATCCGGCCCGATGCCGGCGATCAGGAAGTTGCTGAAGTTGTTGACCGGGATCACCTTGGTCTGGTCGAACTTGATCACGGCATAGTCCAAGTTGTCGTTGCCGGCGACCATCGTGCCCAGCGGTCCCGCCGCCGGATTGGCCTCCGCGGCGACCTGGGCGCCCGGCCCGCCGCAATGCGCAGAGGTCAATCCGACCAGGTCGCCCTGATGGTCGTGCCCAATCGTGGTCAGGGTGCACAGCGCTTCGCCGTCGACGATGATGCCGGCGCCTCCGCCCATTACCACCTTGTCGGCGGCGGTCGCGGCACCGGGATGGACCCATCCGGCCAACACCGCCGCCACCGCCGCGCTCGGCAGCAACCCGCGGTGCCTCAATCCAAGACTCCCGTCGACCAACCCGTCCCGCGTGGACCCGCCGCGGATTTTACCTGTGTCACACCCGCAACTTGCGTAACAGGCTCGGTCGCGTCGGTGCGGGCCGCTGCCCGACAGCCGATCTCGTCCCCGCCGGCGCCGCATGGCAACATAACGCATCAACGAACCAGCTAGAGCGGGAGGAACCGTCCGTGAGCAATGGCAAGAACGGGGTGCCCAACACGATTACGTCGATCCCGCTGGCGGATCCCCACGCTCTGCCGGCCAACCCGTCCATCGGTGAGCTGGTCAAGGACGCGACCAGCCAAGTCTCGACATTGGTGCGCGCCGAAGTCGAGCTGGCCCGTGCGGAGATCACCCGTGACGTCAAGAAGGGTCTCACCGGCAGCCTGTTCTTCATCGCCGCGCTGGTGGTGCTGTTCTACTCGACGTTCTTTTTCTTCTTTTTCATTGCCGCGCTGCTGGACACCTGGCTGTACCGCTGGGCCGCGTACCTGATCGTGTTCGGGATCATGGTCGTAGTTACCGCGGTGCTCGCGCTGCTGGGCTACCTGAGGGTCCGGCGGATCCGCGGGCCCCGGGAGACGATCGAGTCAGTCAAGGAGACCCGCGAGGCGCTGACCTCCCACGACCACCGGGCCGGCGGCCAGCTGCCGGTCAAGGCCCCGGCGACCGGGCCCGGCGCTCAGACTGACCCGTCGGGCTGGTAGTGCCGCCACCCACCCCGTCGGTCGTGCGGATCGACGGGCCCTGGCGCCATCTCGAGGTGCACGCCAACGGGATTCGATTTCACGTCGTCGAAGCCCATCCCGCCGGACAGGACACCTCCGCCCCGATGACGGCGCGGCCGCTGATCATGCTCCTTCATGGTTTCGGGTCGTTCTGGTGGTCGTGGCGGCACCAGCTGCGTGGGCTGCGGGGCGCCCGGGTCGTCGCGGTGGACCTGCGCGGCTACGGCGGCAGCGACAAACCGCCCCGCGGCTACGACGGCTGGACCCTGGCCGGCGATACCGCCGGGCTGATCCGCGCCCTGGGCCACTCGTCGGCCACGCTCGTCGGTCACGCCGACGGCGGGCTGGTGTGCTGGGCGACGTCGATGCTGCATCCGCGGCTGGTTCGCGCGATCGCCGCGATCAGCTCGCCGCATCCGGCCGCGCTGCGCGCCTCGGCGCTGACCCGGCGCGACCAGGGCCGGGCGTTGCTGACGTCGCTGCTGCGCTATCAGGTGCCGATGTGGCCGGAGCGTTGGCTGACCCGGCACGACGCCGATCAGTTGGAGCACCTGGTGCGATCCAGAGCAGGAACCCACTGGGTTGAAACACAAGATTTCAAGGAAACCGTCGCCCATATGCGCCGCGCCATCCAAATACCCTCGGCGGCACACTCCGCGCTGGAGTATCAGCGGTGGGCGGTGCGAAGTCAGTTGCGGAGCGAGGGCTGGCGGTTCATGAAGCTGATGAACCGCCAGGTCGGTGTGCCGCTGCTGCACCTGCGCGGCGACGCCGACCCGTACGTGCTCGCCGATCCCGTCCACCGCACCGAGCGCTACGCGCCGCGCGGGCGTTTCGTGTCCATCGCTCGCGCAGGGCATTACGGCCACGAAGAGGACCCGGCCGCGGTGAACGAACAGCTGACACGCTTCCTCGGGCACGTGTACGGTGCGTCGCCGAATTAACCGAATCAACCGATGCAGGCGCCGGTCGCGACCGCCTGGCTGCCGCCGATCTTGGCCAGTTGACGCGAGACCTCTTTGGCTGTCAGCACGAATCCGGTGTCGGGGTCGTCGACGGCGGCGCCAAACACGACGCCAAGCACCCTTCCGTTGAGGTCGACCAACGGCCCACCCGAATTACCTTGCCGCACAGGACCTCTGATGGTGTACACCTCGCGGGTCACGGTGGTCGTGCGGTAGATGTCGGGGCCGTTCAGCTCGATGATTTCCCGGATTCTCGCCGGAGTGGCCGCGAACTCACCACCGCCGGGGTAGCCGAGCACCAGCGCGTCGGTGCCGGTGTGGGCGGGTGCGTCCGCGAACGAAAGCGACTGCGACGGCAGGTTCGGGACGTCGAGAATCGAGATGTCGGCGTCGGGGTCATACGACACCACGCTGGCGTCGTACTCGGTACCGCTCGCGTTGACGGTGACGCTGTCGGACCCAGCCACGACGTGTGCGTTCGACATCACCCGGTTGGGCGCCACCACGAAGCCGCTACCCTCGAGCACTTTCTGGCAACCGGGCGCCACACCCCGGATCTTGACCACGCTCGGCTCCGTGGCCGCCACCACCGGGTTCCCCGCCAGCGTCGGGTCCGGCGCGCTCACCGCGATGATGGGGGTGCGGCCGAACGGCTGCAGCACGTCGGGTAGACCGGACGTGTTCAACAGCGCCGACAACCGGTTCGGCACTGATTTCAGCCAGCTCGGTGCGACCTCGTCCACCTGGGCCAACACCTTCGAACCGCGGACGGCCGCAGCGAGATTCGGCTGCTGGGACGACGTCAGCGGGGTAGCCAGCAGCCACGCGGCGAGGAGCACCGCGACAAGTTGCAGGCCCACACCGATGACCGAGTCGATCGTCCGAATGGTCCGGTTGCGGATCGCCCCCCGGACAGCACGGCCCACCACCACACCCGCGACTTCGCCGACGACCACCAGCGCGAGGATCAAAAACAGCGCCGCGAACAGCTTGGTGCGCGGGCCGCTGATGTGGGTGACCAGGTGCGGCGCCAGTAGCACGCCGGCCACGGCGCCGAGGACGACGCCGCCGAAAGACATCAACGAACCCAACGCCCCCGACCGCCAGCCGGATAGGGCGGCGATGAACGCGACCGCGAGCACCGCGATGTCCAGCCACTGCGACGATGTCATTGCTGGGCCTCACCGTAGTCGTCCGCCTCGTGCTCCTCAGAGTCGTCTCCTACCAGGGCCATCGCCTCGTCGAGTTCGCGGATGTCCTGGGTGTTCCACGGCACCGACCAGCCGGCCACGTCGAGCATCGCCGAGACGACCTGCCCGGTGAATCCCCACACCAGCATCTCGTTGAGCAGGAACGCGGGTCCGGCGAAGCGGCTGGTGAGTGTGCGCCGGTACACCATCAGCCGGTTCTGCGGATTGATGAGCGCTCGCACCGGGACGCGGGCGACGATCGCGGTCTCAGCCTCGTCGATCACCGCAACCGGCCCCGGGTCGGGTGAATACGCCAGTACCGGCACGACGTGGAAACCCGATGGGGCGATGAACATTTTGTCCAGCATGGCCAGCGGCCGCAGCCTGGTGACGTCGATGCCGGTCTCCTCACGGGCCTCGCGAAACGCGGTGTCGATCGGTCCGACGTCCCCCGGATCGGTCGCCCCACCGGGAAACGCCGCCTGGCCGGCGTGGTGACGCAGCGTCGACGCCCGCACGGTCAGCAGCAGGTCGGCGTCATCGGGCACGCCGCCGCCGGTGTCCGCTGCCGCGGGCCCGGAGAACAACACCAGCACCGCTGCGTCGCGTCCGGCACCGGTGAGCGCGGCCTTCGCGTTCGCCGCGCTCACCAACGCGAGAATGTCGGCGGGCAGCCGCCGTCGATAGGCAGCGGGGACGCAGCCGACCTTGTCCACCAACGGCTTTAGCCAAGACGGCGCAGCATCCGGCGTCAGCGCACCCGTGGCGTCCGCTGCGCTCACCGCGTCGCTCCCGTCTGCTCGACCGCCGCGGCGATGTCGTCGGCGCTGGCGAACGCACGCGGCAGGATTTGCGCAACGCTACCGTCCGCGCGCAGCAACACTGTCGCGGGCATCACGTTCGGGACGTGCAGCGCGGCCGCGACGCGTCGTGCGCCGTCCTGCCATCCCGGCAGCCGAACGCGCAGGTCGGCCAGCCGTGTCAGGGCGGCCCCCTCGTCGGGGTCCTGATGCACCGTGATCACGGTGAGCTGCGTCCCAACCCGCCGCTGGTAGTCGGCCATCGCCGGCAGCTCCGCCCCGCACGGTGCACACCAGTAGGCCCACAGGTTCAGCAGAACCGGCCGCCCGGCAACGGACCGGGCGGTGTCGACGGCCGCTCCGTCGGCCAGACACCGCACGATCACCCCGCGCAACGGCGCCGGCCCAGGACTGTCGACCGGCGGCGGGCACGGCGGCAGCTCTGCGATCCTGCGCAGTACGGCCAGGTCGGTGCTGTCGGCGTGTCCCGTCGTAGGCGCCTCGGCCGGATTGGTGCGCGGGGCCGTGTCGTGCAGTTCGGTGACCAGTGCGCCGATGATCGCGGCGACCACGATCAGGACCGCCACGGTCCACCGGGTCGACGTGCTCATCTCAGGCGGCGTTTACAGGCCGGCCAGGGCCAGCAGGTGTTCCGTCTCCGGGCCTTTGACCAGTGCCGCGGCGATCTCCGGCGCGGTGGGCCCGAGCCCGAATGACGGGCAGTCCTTGGCCAGCACACATACCCCGCAGGCGGGCTTGCGGGCGTGACAGACCCTCCGGCCGTGGAAGATCACCCGATGGCTGAGATCGGTCCATTCCTTGCGTTCGATCAGCTCGCCGACCGCTTTTTCCACCTTGATCGGGTCTTCCTCGCTGGTCCACCCCCAGCGCCGCACCAGCCGGCCGAAGTGGGTGTCCACCGTGATCCCGGGGATGCCGAACGCATTGCCCAAGATCACATTGGCGGTCTTGCGCCCGATTCCGGGCAGGGTCACCAGCTCCGCCATGGTTTTGGGCACGTCCCCGTCGAACCGCTCCACCAATTCCTGGCCGAGCCCGATCAACGCGGCGGCCTTGTTGCGGTAGAAACCCGTGGGACGGATGAGCTCTTCGAGTTCGGCGCGGTTGGCCTCGGCGTAGTCGAGCGCAGTGCGGTAACGCTTGAAAAGCGCCGGTGTGGTGAGATTCACCCGCTTGTCGGTGCTCTGCGCCGACAGGATGGTCGCCACGGTGAGCTCCAGCGGATTGGTGAAGTCCAGCTCGCAGTAGACGTGCGGGAACGCCTGCGCCAGTTTCCGATTCATGCGGCGGGCGCGCCGGATCAGGCCCAGCTTGGTCTCAGCCGCCCACTGCCGGGCCGGCTTGGCAACCACGGTCACGTTGCAAGGGTACTGACCGGTGAAAATTTGTAATCATGCTGAGACCTTCGTTGTGTTTACTTTGTTTTCGTGTCGTGGCTCCTCGTGGCGTTCATCCCTGTATTGCTGATGCTCGCCACCTTTGGTTTGGAGCGCCTGGAATCGAGATTGAACCCTGACGCCGTGCATCCCTCGGACGTAGCCGAGTTCCTTGAGCGCGCCCAGCCCCGCGACGTGAGCACACTGGCCCGCGACGGTATGCCAGAGGCGCTGGATTGTTTCCACCGGCGCCGGACCCGGGCCGCGGCCAACCACCCGGCCGTGGCGTCGCGGGACTATGGCCAGGGCCGGGTGAATCCGCAATTTCTCGCGACCCGGCAGGCCGATTCTGTGTAGCGTCGGACGTGTCGAGAACACGCCGCCACTAGACTGGTCTCGCTAACCACGTGGGCGTTTGTCTGCGCGTGTCAAACCACTGACAGCTGAAGAGGGGCAACGTGGACGAGATCCTGGCCAGGGCCGGAATCTTCCAGGGTGTCGAGCCCAGCGCCGTGGCCGCGCTGACCAAGCAGCTTCACCCAGTCGACTTTCCGCGCGGTCACACCGTTTTCGCCGAGGGAGAACCCGGGGACCGCCTCTACATCATCATGTCCGGCAAGGTGAAGATCGGCCGCCGTTCCCCCGACGGTCGCGAGAATCTGCTGACCATTATGGGGCCGTCCGACATGTTCGGCGAACTGTCGATCTTCGACCCGGGGCCGCGGACCTCCAGCGCGACCACCATCACCGAGGTGCGGGCGGTGTCGATGGACCGCGACGCGCTGCGCGCCTGGATCGCCGACCGCCCGGAGATCTCCGAGCAGCTGCTGCGGGTGCTGGCCCGCCGGCTGCGGCGCACCAACAACAACCTCGCCGACCTGATCTTCACCGACGTGCCGGGCCGCGTGGCCAAGCAGCTGCTGCAGCTGGCCCAGCGCTTCGGCACCCAGGAGGGCGGCGCCCTGCGGGTCACCCATGACTTGACCCAGGAGGAGATCGCTCAGCTGGTCGGCGCCTCGCGGGAAACCGTCAACAAGGCGCTGGCCGACTTCGCCCACCGCGGCTGGATCCGCCTGGAGGGCAAGAGCGTGCTGATCTGCGACTCCGAACGGCTTGCCCGCCGAGCCCGATAGGCCCGCCGGGATTGAAACGTTGCAGGTCCTCACTCGCCTCGAACTTGTGCTGCGTGGGCTCAGTCTCGACGCAGAGTCAGCCCCGGAGGTAGTCGAGTTGGGCCCGCACGGACCACTCCGCGACGCCCCACAACTCCTCGTCGACGTCGGTGTAGACGTGCTCGACGATCTGACGGGCGGTGGCATCCGCACCGAGCACCCGCAACGCGGCGCGGACCTGCTCCAGCCGCTCCTCGCGGTGCGCGAGGTACATGTCAGCGGTTGCGACCAGATCCGGCTGGTCGGGCCCGTGACCCGGCAGCACCGCCCGGTGGCCGAGCCCGCGCAGCCGGTGCAGCGATTCCAGGTAGTCGCCGAGGCTGCCGTCCTCGGTGTCGATGACGGTGGTGCCACGGCCGAGCACCGTGTCGGCGGTCAGCACCGCGTCATCGAGCACGAACGACAAGGAGTCGGCGGTGTGGCCGGGGGTCGCCACCACCTGGATGCGCAGCCCGGCGGCCTCGATGACCTCACCGTCGGTCAGCGGCCGTCCGCCCAGGCCGCGTAAAAAACCGCTTCCGGCGGCGCGCACCGGCGCGCCGGTCAGCTCGACGAGCTGGTCGATGCCCCCGGTGTGGTCGCCGTGCCGGTGGCTGATCAAAACCAGCGACACCTTGCCGACTTGCGCGACCTGCCGCACGTGTTCGGCGTCCTCGGGGCCGGGGTCGACAACCACCATCTCCTCGCTGCGTGGGCCGGACAGCACCCAGGTGTTGGTGCCCTCGAGCGTCATCAGTCCGGGGTTGTCGGCCAGCAGCACCGACGCCGAGTCGGTCACCCGCCGCAGCCGCCCGTACGCGGGGTGAGTCAGCTCCCCGTGCACGCGCGACCCGACCTCACCGGCTCCCCGACCTCCCCGTGCTACCCGACCTCGACGACGACTTCAACCTCGACGGGCGCGCCCAGCGGCAGCTCCAAGACCCCCACCGCCGAGCGCGCATGCGCCCCGGCCTCGCCGAAAACCTCCCCGAACAGCTCCGACGCGCCGTTGATCACGCCGGGCTGGCCGGTGAAGCCGGGCGCCGACGCCACGAATCCGACGACCTTGACCACCCGTGTCACGGCGTCGATGCCAACCAGCGCGTGCACCGCTGCCAGCGCGTTGAGTGCGCACAGCCGCGCCAGGCGCTTGGCATCCTCGGCGGTGACCTCGGCGCCGACCTTGCCGTTGCGCGCCAGCGAGCCGTCCTGCACCGGCAGCTGCCCTGCGGTGTAGACCAGGTTCCCCGTCCGGACCGCGGGCACGTAGGAGGCCAGCGGCTTGGCCACGGCCCCCAGTTCGATGCCCAGTGCGGTGAGGCGGTCCGACGCGCTCACTTCGGGCGCTTGAGGTAGGCCACATGCTGCTCGCCGGTGGGCCCGGGCAGGACCGACACCAGCTCCCACCCGTCGGCACCCCACTGGTCGAGGATCTGCTTGGTCGCGTGGGTCAACAGCGGCACGGTCGCGTACTCCCACTTGGTCGGTTCGCTCATTGGCTCACCCTAACCGCGGCCGGCCCGACGACCGGCTTTGGTTAGCATGCAACTTGTGGCAACCACACCCGAGGCCGGGCGAAACGTCGGCTGGCCCGCAAGGCTCCGCAATGCGCGGCTGCACTTCGTGACCGGCAAGGGCGGCACCGGTAAGTCGACGGTCGCGGCCTCGCTGGCGCTGGCGTTGGCCGCGGGCGGCCGCAAGGTCCTGCTCATCGAGCTGGAAGGCCGTCAGGGCATCGCGCAGCTGTTTGACGTGCCGCCGCTGCCCTATCAAGAGGTGAAGATCGCCACCGCCGAGCGCGGCGGCCACGTCAACGCGTTGGCCATCGACATCGAGGCCGCGTTCCTGGAATACCTGGACATGTTCTACAACCTCGGCCTCGCCGGCCGGGCGATGCGGCGCATCGGCGCAGTGGAATTCGCCACCACGATTGCGCCCGGGCTTCGCGACGTGCTGCTGACCGGAAAGATCAAGGAGTCGGTGGTCCGCACCGACAAGTCGCGGCTGCCGGTGTACGACGCGGTCGTCGTCGACTCACCGCCGACCGGGCGCATCGCCCGGTTCCTGGACGTCACCAAGGCGGTCTCCGACCTGGCGAAGGGGGGCCCGGTGCACTCGCAGGCCGAGGGTGTGGTCAGGCTGCTGCACTCCGAGCAGACCGCGATCCACATCGTCACGCTGCTGGAGTCCCTGCCGATGCAGGAGACGATGGAGGCGATCGACGAACTGCAGAATCTCGGCCTGCCGATCGGCAGCGTCATCGTCAACCGCGGGCTACCGGTATACCTGCAACCCGATGATCTGGCCAAGGCGGCCGAAGGTGACGTCGACGCCGACGCGGTCCGGTCCGCATTCGCAACGGCGGGAATCAAACTCAGCGACGACGACTTCGCCGGCATCCTCACCGAGACGATCCAGCACGCCACCAGGTTGACCGCCCGCGCCGAAACCGCCGAGCAGCTCGACAAGATCGCGGTGCCCCGCCTCGAGCTGCCCAACATGGCCGACGGTGTTGACTTGGGCTGTCTGTACGAGATGGCCGAAACGCTTGCCCGGCAGGGTGTTCGATGAGCACCGCACCGCCGTCCCTCGACATGGCCGACATCCTGGCCGACACCAGCAACCGTGTGGTGGTGTGCTGCGGTGCGGGCGGGGTCGGCAAGACCACCACGGCCGCGGCGATGGCCCTGAGGGCTGCCGAGTATGGGCGCACCGTCGTGGTGTTGACCATCGATCCGGCCCGCAGGCTCGCCCAGGCGCTGGGCATCGCCGACCTGGGCAACTCGCCGCAGCGGGTGCCGCTGGCCCCCGAGGTGCCCGGCGAGCTGCACGCGATGATGCTCGACATGCGGCGCACGTTCGACGAGATGGTGCTGAATTACTCCGGACCGCAGCGCGCACAGGCGATTCTGGAAAACCAGTTCTACCAGACCGTGGCGACCTCACTTGCCGGCACACAGGAATACATGGCGATGGAAAAGCTCGGCCAGCTGCTGTCGCAGGACAAGTGGGATCTGATCGTCGTCGACACCCCGCCCTCACGCAACGCGCTGGATTTCATCGACGCGCCAAAACGTTTGGGCAGCTTCATGGATAGCCGGCTGTGGCGGCTGCTGCTGGCCCCCGGCCGGGGCATCGGCAAGCTGATCACCGGCGCGGTGGGGCTGGCCATGCGGGCGATGTCGACCGTCTTGGGTTCGCAGATGCTTTCCGACGCCTCGGCTTTCGTGCAGTCGCTTGACGCCACGTTCGGCGGCTTCCGGGAGAAGGCCGATCGCACCTACGAGCTGCTGAGGCGGCGCGGCACGCAGTTCGTCGTGGTGTCGGCCGCCGAACCCGACGCGCTGCGGGAGGCGTCGTTCTTCGTCGACCGGCTGTCGCAGGAAGGAATGCCGCTGGCGGGGCTGATCCTTAACCGGACCCACCCGATGCTGTGCTCCTTGACGGTGGAGCGCGCGGTCGATGGCGCCGAGGAGCTGAAGACCGACGACGGCGACTCGCTGGCCGCCGCGGTGCTGCGCATTCACGCCGACCGTGGCCTCACCGCCAAACGGGAGGTGCGGCTGCTGTCCCGGTTCACCGGCGCCAACCCGCACGTGCCGATCGTCGGGGTGCCGTCGCTACCGTTCGACGTCTCGGACCTGGATGCGTTGCGGGCGATCGCCGACCAGCTCACCGCCGCCAACAAGGCGGCCTGAACGACTCCAGCAAAATTCCGTGGGTGCTCTAGACGGCGCTGCGGTGCTTGCGCTGGGCGGCGAAGAACTCGGCCCAGGAAACGACCTCGGGGTGCTGTTTGAGCAGCGCGCGCCGTTGACGCTCCGTCATACCGCCCCAGACGCCGAACTCGACCCGGTTGTCGAGCGCGTCGGCGCCGCACTCGACGAGCACGGGACAGTGCCGGCAGATCACGGCCGCTTTGCGCTGTGCGGCGCCCCGGACGAATAGCTCGTCGGGATCAGAGGATCGACACAATGCTTGCGAGACCCACGCGATGCGGGCCTCGGCGGCCCCGCTGTGAATCATGCTGGAAAGTGCGCTTGCCGTGGTCCTCCGCGCAGTCGGCCGTGTAGCTGACACCTGCGATCCCCTTCGTTCCGGCCGCCACACTGGCGGGTCCCGGCGGCGATCGCGAAATGCGATCTACGCCACATTCCTCAGGTAACTGTTACCTGAATCGCATTGTGTGTACAAAATAGGTGGTCAGGTATCGTTTGCGCAACAGTTTGGCAAAGGGTTTTTTGGGACGACCGTCTAGTCCCATGTTCATCCCGTATCCTCTCCGCCCCCGCGCACCGGTCCGGGAAGTACGATTCGCTGACGCGCATGCTAATTATGCTGCGACGATGCACTCGGCGGGATAGGGCCGAAAGGCATCAGTACACTCTGTATGCATGCCGGAGCGCCCACCGACCGCGGTGACGGTCGTCAAGCTCGTGTGGTGCTGTCTTCTGGCCAGCGTCGTGGCGGCCGGGATGATGTTTCCGTTCGTCGGTGGGTTCGGCCTGATGTCCAACCGGGCCTCCGACATCGTCGCGAACGGCTCCGCGCAGCTGGTGGAGGGCGACGTGCCGCAGGTCACGACGATGGTCGACGCGGCAGGCAACCCGATCGCGTGGCTGTACTCCCAGCGGCGGTTCGAGGTGCCCAGCGACCAGATCGCCGACACGATGAAGCTGGCAATCGTCTCGATCGAGGACAAGAGGTTTGCCGAGCACAACGGCGTCGACTGGCAGGGCACACTCACCGGCCTGTCCGGATACGTCTCCGGTCACGTCGACACCCGCGGGGGCTCGACGATCGAGCAGCAGTACGTCAAGAACTATCAATTGCTGGTGCTCGCCCAGACCGACGCGGAGAAGCGGGCGGCGGTGGAGACCACACCGGCGCGCAAACTGCGCGAGATCCGGATGGCGCTGACCCTGGACAAGACGTTCAGCAAACCGGAGATCCTGAACCGGTACCTGAATCTCGTGTCGTTCGGCAACGGCGCGTTCGGGGTGCAGGACGCCGCGCAGACCTACTTCGGCGTCGACGCCTCGCAGCTGAACTGGCAGCAGGCCGCACTGCTTGCCGGCATGGTGCAGTCGACTAGCGCGTTGAATCCCTACACCAATCCCCAGGGCGCGCTGCAGCGGCGAAACGTTGTCCTGGACACCATGATCGAGAATCTGCCCGAGAAGGCCGACGAGCTGCGCGCGGCGAAGACTCAGCCGCTCGGCATCCTGCCGCAGCCCAACGAACTGCCGCAGGGCTGCATCGCGGCCGGCGACCGCGCGTTTTTCTGCGACTACGTGATGCAGTACCTGGCCCGCGCCGGCATCAGCAAGGATCAGGTCGCGCGGAGCGGATACCTGATCAAGACCACGCTCGACCCCAAGGTTCAGGCATCAGTCAAGGATGCCGCGGACAAGGTTGCCAGCCCTACCCTCGACGGCGTCGCGAGCGTGATGAGCGTGGTCAAACCGGGCAAGGATTCGCACCAGGTGCTGGCCATGGTCAGCAATCGCACCTACGGCCTGGACAGCGACGCCGGCGAAACCATGCAGCCACAGCCGTACTCACTGGTTGGCGACGGCGCAGGCTCGATCTTCAAGATCTTCACCACCGCGGCCGCGCTGGACATGGGCATGGGCATCAACGCCGAACTGCAGGTGCCCGGCTTTTTCCAGGCCAAGGGAATGGGCAGCGGGGGCGCGCCGGGTTGCCCGCGGGAAACGTGGTGCGTGCGCAACGACGGCAGCTACCGCGGCTCGATGAACGTGACCGAAGCGCTGGCGACCTCGCCGAACACCGCGTTCGCCCGGTTGATCCAACAAATTGGCGTGCCGCACGCGGTGGACATGGCCGTCAGGCTCGGCATGCGGTCCTATGCGGATCCCGGCACCGCGCGCGCCTACGATCCGCAAAGCAACGAGAGCCTCGCCGACTTCATCAAGCGGCAGAACCTCGGCTCGTTCACGCTGGGACCGATCGAGATCAATCCGCTCGAGCTCTCCAACGTTGCCGCCACGCTGGCCTCCGGCGGCATGTGGTGCCCGCCCAGCCCGATTGACAAGATCTACGACCGCAAGGGCAACGAGGTGTCGGTCACCACCGAGACCTGCGACCAGGTGGTGCCCGAAGGCCTGGCCAACACGCTGGCCAACGCGCTCAGCAAGGACACCGTCAGCGGCACGGCAGCCGGCTCCGCGAGTGGGGCAGGCTGGAGTTTGCCGATGTCGGGCAAGACCGGCACCACCGAAGCCCACCGATCCGCCGGATTCGTCGGCTTCACCAACAACTACGCCGCGGCCAGCTACATCTTCTCCGACGCCCCCACGCCGTCGGACATCTGCTCCAGCCCGCTGCGGACGTGTGGCAGCGGCGACCTGTACGGCGGTTACGAACCGGCGCGCATCTGGTTCAACGCGATGAAACCGATCGCCACCGACTTCGGTGACGTTCACCTTCCGCCGACCGATCCGCGCTACGTCGAGGGCGGCCCCAACTCGCGCGTTCCGACGGTGGACGGCCTGACGGTGGATCAGGCGCGCCAGCGCCTCAAGGACG
This sequence comes from Mycobacteriaceae bacterium, assembly GCA_019245755.1. Taxonomy (GTDB): domain Bacteria; phylum Actinomycetota; class Actinomycetes; order Mycobacteriales; family Mycobacteriaceae; genus Mycobacterium. The sequence goes on from JAFARC010000043.1 coordinate 83,692, forward strand.
CCGGCTTCCAGGTGGCCGACCAGCCGGCGTCGGTCAACAGCGGAGCCTCCTACGGCACCGTCATCGGCACCTCGCCCAGCGGCCAGACCATCCCGGGCTCGGTCGTCACGATCAATATCAGCAACGGTGTGCCGCCGGCGCCGCCACCGCCCCCGGTCGGCGTGCCGGGCCTGCCCCCGGTGGTCGCCGGCTCGACCGTCGTCCAGATCCCCGGCCTGCCCCCGATCACGGTCCCGGTGCTGGGGCCACCGCCGCCCGCTGCCCCACCGCCGTAGCGATCACGCGGCACGCGGTGTCGGCGCCCGCCAGCCAGTAGGCTGCCTGCATGGCTTCCGCACCGCCCATCCTGAAGAGAGCCGCCGCGGTCACCGCCGGCTCGGCGCTCACCTGGATCGGCTACGCCTCGGTCGTCGAACGCAACGCGTTTGTCGTGCGCGAGGTCACGATGCCCGTGCTGACGCCGGGTTCGTCTCCGCTTCGTGTGCTGCACGTCAGCGACATCCACATGCGCCCCAACCAGCGCCACAAGCAGGCGTGGCTGCGCGAGCTCGCGCGCTGGGAACCCGACCTGGTTGTCAACACTGGTGACAACCTGGCCCACCCGCGGGCGGTTCCGGCGGTGGTGCAGACGCTCGGCGACCTGCTCGCGCTGCCGGGTTTGTTCGTATTCGGCAGCAACGACTACTTCGGGCCGCGGCTGAAAAATCCGGCGAACTATCTGACCAATCCGGGCCACCGGGTACACGGCCGGCCGCTGCCGTGGCAGGACCTGCGGGCCGCGTTCACCGAGCGGGGCTGGATCGACATGACGCACTCTCGGCGCGAGCTGGAGGTCAGGGGCCTGCGGATCGCGGCCGCCGGTGTCGACGACCCGCACATCGGCCGGGACCGCTACGACACGATCGCCGGACCTACCAGCCCGGCGGCGAATCTTCGCCTGGGCCTGACGCATTCGCCCTATCCCCGCGTGCTGGACCGCTTCGCCGCCGACGGTTATCAGCTGGTGCTGGCCGGCCACACCCATGGCGGCCAGTTGTGTCTGCCCTTCTACGGTGCCATCGTCACCAACTGCGAGCTTGACCGCTCACGCGCCAAAGGGGCGTCACAGTGGGGCTCGACGATGCAGCTGCACGTGTCGGCGGGCATCGGCACCTCGCCGTTCGCGCCGCTTCGGTTCTGCTGCCGGCCCGAGGTGACGCTGCTCACCCTGGTGGCGACGCCGACGGGCGGCCGGGAGGCCGGCTCACACACGACTCAGTCCCACCCAGCAGCTGCCGTGCGGTGACGCAGCCGACCACCGTCGCGGTTCACGACCGTCCGCGCGACTGGGTGGACAACGCGGTGCGCCTCATCGAGGCCGACGCCCGCCGCAGCGCCGACACACATTTGCTGCGGTATCCGCTTCCGGCGGCGTGGTCGGCCACCGTAGATGTGCAGCTTTACCTCAAGGATGAGACCACCCACATCACCGGCAGCCTCAAGCACCGCCTGGCGCGGTCACTTTTCCTCTACGCGCTGTGCAACGGCTGGATCACCGAGAACACCACGGTGGTGGAGGCGTCGTCGGGCTCGACGGCGGTGTCCGAGGCGTATTTCGCCCAGCTGCTGGGGCTGGAGTTCATCGCGGTGATGCCGGCGTCGACAAGCCGCGCCAAGGTCGCATTGATCGAGGCCCAGGGCGGACGTTGCCATTTCGTCCACGAGTCGGGGCAGGTGTATGCGGAGGCCGAGCGGCTGGCGGCCGAAACCGGCGGGCACTACCTCGACCAGTTCACCAACGCCGAGCGGGCCACCGACTGGCGCGGCAACAACAACATCGCCGAGTCCATCTTCACCCAGATGGGTGCGGAGCAGCACCCGGTTCCCCGGTGGATCGTGGTGGGGGCGGGCACCGGCGGAACGAGCGCAACAATCGGCCGCTACATCCGGTATCGGCGCTACCCGACCCGGTTGTGCGTGGTGGACCCGGAAAATTCCGCGTTCTTCCGGTCGTACGCGACCGGCGACCGCGATGTGGTCACCGGTATCTCGTCACGAATTGAAGGGATCGGACGCCCGCGGGTGGAGCCGTCGTTTCTGCCCGACGTGGTGGACCGGATGGTGGTGGTGCCGGATTCAGCGTCGATCGCGGCTGCCCGCCACGCCAGCGCTGTGCTGGGCCGCCGGGTGGGAGCGTCCACCGGCACCAGCCTGTGGGGAGCGTTCGGGCTGTTGGCCGAGATGGCGGCCGCGGGCCGCAGCGGCTCGGTTGTCACGCTGCTCGCCGATAGCGGCGACCGCTACGCCGACACCTACTTCAACGACGACTGGCTGGCGCGGCATGGTCTCGACCCGGAGTGCGCCTCCGAGGCGTTGTCCGAGTTCGAGCGATCCGGCCGCTGGATCTGATCAGGCACTGCGTCGGGCTCCGGAGCGCGGTCTGCCGTCAGAAACAGCCACAGTGCCGCCAACCCGAAAAAACCGCCGTACAACGCGGCCCCTAACCCCGTCATGGTGCTCTACTCCTTCGCCTGCCGTCTCATGCCGCTCAGTGTGCATAACGCCACCGACAGTCACATCCATCCTCGAGGCGACGATCAGCTACCCCGGCATGCCGACGCCGACATTGTGACCGCCGACTGGGTTGAGGGTAGGGAGGCGCTCCGTGGTGAGCTCAAAGATCCGGCCGCGCCACTCGGGGCCAGCCGTTCTGACCAACACCGTCCCGTTTGGGTGCCGTTCCCGTCCGATTTTTTAATTAACGGCGCAGCGTGACGTTCGCATCGTCGTCGCCGATGGCGAGGTGCTGGTTCCGGCCGGCTTCGTGGCGCTGCCTGACGCGCAGTGACACGCCCCCGCGCGCACGCATGATCGGCGTTTGGCGCGCCCAAGGACCGGTGCGATACGCTGGCGTGGCTTCACGCGGGGTGTGGCGCAGCTTGGTAGCGCGCTTCGTTCGGGACGAAGAGGCCGTGGGTTCAAATCCCGCCACCCCGACCCATTTGTGCTGGTAGAGAGCACAACTCGGTATTCAGGCCGAAGCCTTCGGTGGCTCCAGTCCGCAGTAGATTCAAGCGACTTTTCAAGCGACTTGGTGCGCGTGCCTCGTCGAGGGCGATGGAAGCGAGGTCAGCGGGGAGCCCGCGTCCGGAACGGACCGGGCGAGACGGTCGAGCTTGGTCACGACGAGCGTGTCGCTGCTGCTGCCGGCGGCCGAGCGCTTGGCCTAATCCGGGCCGGTCTCGATTCGTGCCAGTCAGGCCGTGGTCGACATAGATCCGCTTCGAGTTGACGCCCAGCGCCGCGAGCGCCTCGCGCTTGGTCGTGAGATCTTGATCGAGCCTGAGAGCCGTTGACATTGTGCTACGTTGTAAGCATGTCGGTGAATGTATCGGTTCGTCTTGATGACCGGCTTGCCGAGCGGCTGCGTCTTCGGGCGCGTGCGGCTGGAGAGACGCTGTCTGATCGGTTGCGTCGCTATGCCGAGGAGGGTGCGCGCCGCGACGAGCATCCGTTAATCACATTTCGTGATGGGCCGACCGGTCGGCGGGCCGGAGTGATCGGTGGGCCGGATGTGTGGGAGATCGTGATGTGGATCGACGATCTGGGGCCCGTCGATGACCCGGCTGCGGATCTGGTTTCAGATCGGGCCATCACGCGCGCGCAAGTCGATGCGGCACTGGTTTACCGCGCCGCGTACCCGGAGGAGATTCAGGCGCGAATCGATCTGCATCGTGACGAGACGACCGCCGCCAGTCCGCGGTGAAGGTGTTGTTGGACGAGATGTATCCGGCCGGGTTGGCGGTCGCGCTGTGTGCGCAAGGCATCGAGGCGACGACCGTTGCCGAGCTCGGTTTGGCCGGCAGCGCAGACCCGGATGTGTTCGCCGCAGCGGTCGCCAGTGGCTATGCGGTCTTAACCGAGAATGTCGGCGATTTCACCCGCTTGGCCGCCGAACACAGCACCGCTGGCGGTCACCATCATGGACTGCTCATCGCGCTCTGGTCGCGGTTTTCACGCCAGCCGGCGGGCTCGGCCGCGCTGGTCGCCGCGGTGAAAGATGCTGCCCAACAGTCGCTTGACGACCGCGTCGTCTACTTGAAGCAACCAACCCGATGAGGAATGCCGACAGCGCACTGCGGGCCTCGGACCACGGCGTATAGCAGATTCCGTTATACGCCTTCACATGGGCTTAGCATGTCAGCCAACGACTATGTTTCGGTCAGGCCGGCGGCCAGGGCAGCCTCTTTGCTAAGCGTCCGGCCCAGTCCGCAGCCAGTCCGCAGCAGGTCAATCGCGAGCCTGCCGCAGCCAATGCAGCCAACACGCTGGCGTGCGGAGATCACACACAACCAACGCCGCTCGCTCGATCAAACCCCCAGGTGGGATGGTTCGGGACGAAGGGGCCGTGGGTTCAAATCCCGCGACCCCGACTCACGACTTCCCGTGGTGCCCTTTCTATTTGATATTTCGGTAGCCGTCGGTCGGCGTGGGCGCGGTGGCCTTTTCAAGGTGAGCGGTCCATCTGTCTTCGATACGGGCGTAGCGCCAGATCAACAGCGACAGCGCCCAGGTGACCACGAACAGCCCGACGATGATGAAGCCCAGGATGTTGAGGTCCAGCCCGCCCAGCCAGTCCCAGAAGCCGCCGCTCCAGCCGAATTGCTGGGCCAGCAGGCCGAGCAGTTCGATGGTGCCGATGATCAGCGCGACCGCGACCGACAGCCCTGTGATGGTGATGTTGTAGTACACCTTGCGCACGGGTTTGGAGAACGCCCAGCCGTAGGCGAAGTTCATGAATGACCCGTCGATGGTGTCCAGCAGGCTCATCCCGGCGGCGAACAGGATCGGCAAGCACAGGATCGCGTACCAGGGCAGCCCGGCGGCGGCGCTGGTGCCGGCCAACACCAGCAGCGCGACCTCGGTGGCGGTGTCAAAGCCCAGCCCGAATAGCACCCCGACGGGATACATCTGCCGGGGCTTGGTGATGGATTTCATGATCCGGCCGAAGAAGCGGTTCATGAAGCCGCGGTTGTTGAGCTGATCCTCCAGTGCGGCTTCGTCGTAGGCGCCGCGGCGCAGCTGGGCGAACACCCGCAGGATGCCGACCAGGATGATGATGTTGATGGCCGCGATCAGATACAAGAAGAATCCAGAGACGCTCGTGCCGATCAGCCCGGTGTAGTGGTGCAGCGGCGAGGAGTCGTCTTGGACCGGCCCTACGATGGTCTTCACACCGATTGACAGCAAAGACGCCAGCGCGAATACCACCGTGGAATGCCCGAGGGAGAAGAAGAATCCGACCGACAGGGGGCGCTGGCCGTCGGCCATGAGTTTGCGGGTGGTGTTGTCGATCGCGGAGATGTGATCGGCATCAAATGCGTGGCGCAGCCCCAGCGTGTAGGCGGTCAGCCCGACGCCGATGCCCAGGGTCTTCTCCCCGAGGGAAAAGTGCTGCGGAGCCACGAACGCGGCCAGGGTGATCCAGCCAATCAGGTGCAAGCCGACGATCACCGCAACCATGCCGCCCACCCGGACCCACTCGGCCCCGGTCAACGAGGTGCGGATCGTCTGCCAACGGGAACTGTTCGTGTCGACTGCCGCGGTGGTCATCGTGTGTCCCCTCACCGATTCGGCACCCAGTGGAGCCCGATGCGACGACGCTAAACCCGACCCCACGGTGTTGCAATGGGTTCGCAAAAATAACGCAATCGATTCGCATCTGCGATGCTGGCGGCAGGCCCGCGTAGGCGACACACTTGTGTGATGGCAGCAGGCCAGCAGCCGTCGGCAGACGCACACAATGCCGAACGCCAACACCGGATGCGCGCGCTGTTGCGCCAGCATGGCTTGCGCTGCACCGGGCCGCGGCTGGCCGTACTCGAGGAACTTGACGCAGGCGCCGGGCATCTGAGCGTGGGTCAGATCCACGCCCGGCTTCGTCAGCGCGGCCACGCGGTCGACCTGGCCACCGTGTATCGAACCGTCTCGACGATGGTGGAACTCGGCGTGGTACACGCTCTGGCCGTCGACGAACGCAGCACCACCTACGGGTTAGTCGACGAGCCGCACCATCACGCGGTCTGCACCGGCTGCGGCTCGATCATGGAGATACCCGCCCAACAGCTCAGCGCCGCGCTCACCCAGGCCAGCGAGGGCAGCCAGTTCAGCCTCTCCGAACAGGCCGGGCTGACTCTGCACGGCGTGTGCCCCAACTGCCAGCGCACCCAAACCGGGTAAATCTCATTCCTCGCCGCCAGCGGAAGGGCATTGCGACTCCGATTAGCCCACCAGCCGGTGTGGGGTGGTTATTCGTGCGGATGGTCGTGGCTGTCCTGCAGATCGGACTGATGCACATGCGTGTGGGCATGTTCGGTCCCATCAGGGTGGGAGTGCGAGTGTTCATGTTCGGTGTGGTCGTGCTCATGAGTGGTGTGCGGGTGCGCATGCGTCACGTCGCCATGGCCGTGCCCATGGGTATGGGCCCCATCATGGGAGTGCTCGGCTGTCATCGCCTTCTCCTAATAACTCGGTATCGTCTGTGTCGTTTAAGAGCGGCCACAACCACTTTCGTGTCGCCCCGACATCCCCCACCGCTTACGCGCCGCGGGAAGACCCCGCGCCGCCACCCGCGCCCAGCGCCGCCCGGGTACTCCGGGCTGGCCCCGGCACCGCCGTATCACGGTGATGTCCTGGGATCCCCGGTCCGGCGTGCTCGGCGTTGAACACCGCATCAACCACCAGCCGGCGCACATGGTCGTTCTCCAAGCTGTAAAACACCGTCGTCCCGTCCCGGCGGGTCCGCACCAGACGGGCCATCCGCAACTTCGCCAGATGCTGCGACACCGACGGCGCCGGCTTGCCGACATGCTCGGCCAACTGATTGACCGACAATTCACCATCGGCCAGTGCCCACAACACCTGCACCCGTGTCGCGTCGGCCAACATTCGGAACACCTCCACGACCAGACCGACTTGATCGTCCGGCAACCCGGCGGCTGCAGACATACCTGCATTCATACGTAGATAATAGCGCAGGGCGTCAAACCTTGGTGACCTCGGAATACGCCGGGGTGATGGCGAGGTGGCTGGTGACGCCAATGTGTTTGTTCAGCCAGTTGGGGGCAAGCACCGATAGGGCGGTGGCCGTTGCAGTAGCGGCGATGACAGCGGACCAGGCGCCAGGGCCCAGCGGCGTGCACCCGAAGAAGTGGCTGACGCCGGGAGTTTGGACGATCGCCGCCAGGGCTGCTGCGCTGCCCAGCGCGGTGGCCACGACGAGCGGACTGTGGCGGCGAGTAAGCAGCGTCTGCGCCATCTGGGTACTCACAAGCGCGGTTAACCCCATTGTCGCCGTGCGTCTTTCGGTACCCGGCGTCCAATGTCCGATCGCCCAGGCGGCGGTGGCGCCGGCGGCGGTGGCGGCACCGCGGCTGACGATCTGGCGCATCAGCGCCACGTCGAGGGAGGGCGTGGGCGCTGTCAGGAGCGCGTGCCGCTGTGCGCGGCGCGCGGCCCGAAGCTCTTCAGCCGTTTGTTCCGCGGTCTCGTCGGCGGGCGGGTTCTGCGGGGTGACGGCGACGGCAAGAGCCGGGAACATGTCGGTGAGCAGGTTGACTAGCAGCAGTTGCCGGGTGCCCACCGGTGCTCGACCGGCGCCAAGCGCGGTGCCGATGATGGTGAAGAGCACTTCTCCGACGTTGCCGCCGACCAGGATGGTCAGCGCGTCGCGCACGCTGCTCCACATGTTGTGGCCTTCGACCAGCGCGTCGAGCAGCGGATCCAGATCATCGTCGGTCAAGACGATATCGGCGGCACCGCGGGCGGCTGACGAACCGCGCGCGCTCACTCCGACACCCACGTCGGCCATGCGAATCGCAGCCGCGTCATTCGCGCCGTCGCCGACCATCGCCGTTACTTTTCCGCAGCGCTGCAGCGCGGCAACAATTTGCACCTTCTGTTCGGGGCTGACGCGCGCAAAGACGTTCACGTCAGCGGCCAGGTCGGCGCACGCTTCTTCATCGAGAGCGCCGAGTTGCTCGCCGCTGACGACCCGCGCGTCCGCAGGAAGGCCCAATTGGCAGGCGATCGCTCGCGCAGTGACGGGATGATCACCGGTGATCAGCACCACGTGGTGCCCGGCATCGCGAAGCGCTTCGATCAGTGGCCGCGCCGATGGCCGTGCCACATCCGCCAAACCGACGAAGCCGATCAGCTCGAGGTCGTGCGCGGCAGCGTCAACGTTGTCGGCGTCGGTGTCGTCGTCGGAATCCGCGACTTGGTTGTCCCAGCGTCGCTGCGCCACCGCGAGCACCCGCAAGCCTTGCTCGGCGAGCCTGTGGACGAGCGACTCGGCATGGCTGCGGTCGGTATCTGGGTCGGCGAAGCCGCAGCGCGTCAGGATTTCCTCCGGCGCACCTTTGAGGTTGAGCATCGGCGGTGTGGTGTCCGCGGCCGGGGTGCCGATGGCGGCCGCGTAGCCGCGGCTGCTTTCGAAGGGCACTTCGGCAAGCACGGTCCAATCCGATTCGTCGGACACGGCGGTGGCCGCAACGAGGATTGCCTCATCGGTGGCATGCGCGTGGCCGTTGCCGTTGTGCGGCTGCGGGCAGGCCCGCGCGGCGGCTCGCAGCACCTCAGCAGCGCGCGGATCGTCGGCGGCAGCAGGGACTGGATCCTGCGGGTCGGCACCGACGGGCACAACCGACACGACGTGCAGCCGGTTTTCGGTGAGTGTGCCGGTCTTGTCGAAGCACACAGTCCGGACGCGGCCCAGGGCTTCGATAGTGCGCGGGCTGCGCACCAGCACGCCCCGTCGGGATAGTCGCCGTGCTGCGGCGAGTTGGGCGAGAGTGGCCACCAAGGGCAGGCCCTCCGGGACTGCGGCCACCGCGATGGCGACGCCGTCGGCGACGGCTTGGCGCAGCGAGGCTCGCCGCAGCAACGCCAAACCGGTCACCGCGGCACCACCGGCAAGTGTGAGCGGCAGGACCCTGTCGGTGAGCTGCCGCAGCCGCGCCTGCACTCCCACCGACGGTGCGACATCGCTGACCGCGGAGATCGAGCGGTGCGCGGCGGTGCCAACCCCGGTGGCCACGACGATCGCGCGGGCCTGCCCGGCAACGATGGTGCTGCCCGCGAACAGCATGCTCGCCCGCTCCACGTCGGCCGCGGCGACGGGCTCGACCTGCTTGTCGACCGGCAACGACTCACCGGTTAACAACGATTCGTCAACCTCGAGGTCGTCGGCCACCAACAGCCGTGCATCCGCCGGCACCACATCGGGGGCAGCCAGGTCGATGACGTCGCCGGGGCGCAGTGAACTGGCCGACACCGTCACGGTGCGTTGAGCGTGGCGAGCGGTTTCCAACCGGCGTCGCGTGGTGGCCACTGCCGGGACAACGACCCGGCGGGCGAGCTGTTCTTGTTCTGCGAACAGCTCGGCCGCGGCGGTCTCCGCGCGTAACCGCTGGATCCCACCGACGAGCGCATTGACGGTCATCACGCCTGCGACCAGAACCGCGTCGACGTTGCTACCCAAGATGGCCGATGCCGCTGCACCGACGGCCAGGATCGGAGTCAACGGATCGTTGAGTTCGGCTCGCGTCGCGGCCAGTAGCCGGACTGTTCGGCGTGTCGGGCCCCGCAAGGGTGCCAATAGCGGGTGATCGGCCAGATCGGCAACCCGTCGTCGCCACGGCGACGTTCCGGGCTCGTCGGCCAGGGGTCGCGGCCCACCAGCAAGCCGGGAATAGACGATGTCGGGGTCCAGAGCATGCCAGGCGGTCAATGGTTGCGGGGCCGGGTCGGGCCGGCGCAGGACTTGGTTAGCCGAGAACATGCCCGATATCAGGGCCGTCGCGGCGGCGGCGTTGACGGGATTTAACCAGCGGCGCAAGCCCATTCGGCTGCTGGTAGCGGGTTGACCGGTGACCAGAAGCAGCCCGGCGAGGGTGGTGCCGCCCTTGGCCAGCCGCACTGACGATTCACTGGCCCGTCGAGCCGCCGGGAGTGCCGAAAGAATCCGCACGGCGGCGGCGAGGTCGGTGCCGGTGATGATGTCGGCCGTCCACGGCGTGACGGCGCTGGGGTCGTCGAGGGCCACCCCGACGTCGGCGATCGCCAGCGCCGTCAAGGTGTCAGTCGATGCGAAGTCGGGATGCATGGCGGTGACCAGCAACACCGGTCCTCGGTCGGCCCGCAGATCACGCACGACCGTCAGCAGGGGCGTGCCGGCGGGGTGAGCCGCCGCCACGCTGGCGGCCAGGTCCTCGGTGCCGGCAACATGACGTAACACCACCCGGGTTCCAGTACGGTGGGCGGTCTGCAGCAGCGCGATCGCGAACGGATCGGCTTCCCACCCGACCTCGACGCTGCCCACGTGTTGGCCATCGACCACGAGGCGGGCGTGCTCGAGGCCCTCAGCGGGGGCTGCCGAGGGTTCCCGCGGCGCTTGCCATAGCAGTCGTGCACCGGTTGCCGGCAGCTCATCGGGGTCAGGCTCGGGCGCCTGTTCACCGTGCAGCAATGCGTCGGCGACCTCATAAACTCGGTCGGCGTCCCATCCCGGCGCGTGTCCGCGTGACCGCAGCACCGCGCGGGCATCCCCGCGCAGCGCCGCGCCGTCGATGACGACCACCTTTATCCGGTCCAGCCGGCGCAATGCGCCGGGGTCGAGCACCAGTTGTCCGCTGTTGGCCAATCCGCGCCCCAGCGATGCGGCGAACGCCTCACGTCCCAGGTGCGCCGCTTTGGGCACCCCGGCCAGCACGGCGTCGGCAACCTCCTCGGCGCCACCACCGGCCAGCAATGTTGTCGCCGCGGCGATCAGCGAACCGTTGGCCGCCTGATCGGCGTAGTCCTCCACCGGCCCGGCCACCGCCCCCTTCGAGGTGTCGATTGCCGCGTCGATCGCCGCGTCGACCACCACGTGCGAAACCTCGCCCACCGCCGCAGCTGCCCAACTGTGCCGCGGCTTGTGACCGTAGGCACCGGCTGACGAGATCACCGGCACAACCGGGGCCTGCGGACGCGTTGGCGAGGCCAACTCGGGTTCACGCAGCCGCCACGTCTCGCGGTGAGCCGCCGCCTCGGTGATCTGCATGGCGCGCTGCGCCAGATCCAGCAGCGGCGTGCCCAGCGAATGCGCCAACCCATAGGTGATCGCCGTTGAGGCACTGAGCACGATATCGGTGCCCACTCGGCCCAGGCGCGATTCCAGCAGCGACACCACCCGCGGCTGATAATTGATCACCGCCGCCGCAGCACGTGCGGTGCGCGGCGCGGCGGGTAGTCTGCCCGCCCAGCCGGCGAGTGCAGCGCCGATCGCCACCACGTCCATCACCGCAGCCGTCATGGGCAGCAGCATCGCCACCCGGTCACCGGGATCAGCAAATGGTGTCGTCGCGGCGGCCGACTCCGGTCCTGGTGAGTCGGCGACGGCTGCTGCGCGGGCAACCGCCTCCCGCGCCGCGCGCCACAGCGCGCTGCTATCCGCATGATGTGCGTGCTCGACCACCAGCCGGCCAAGTGCGACCTCGACGTGGGCCGCCCTCACCCCTGGAATCCTGCGCACCGCGTCCTCTACCACCGACGCATGCTCAAAACAGCGAGCGAATGGCAGCAGCGGATCCAGATCCAGATGCACCCGCCGCCCAGTGTGCCAGGACACCGAGGGCGCCGGCCCATCGGCATTGTTCCTGGTGCCGAGCATCCGACCGGTCGATCGGCCCACCGACCGCACCGCCGGGCTGGTCAGGGTCTGCACCGCGCCGACAGCACCGGCCGCACCTAACACGCCGGCGCGCAACACCCGCGCTGCCCCGGCAGTCACGCCGCCGACCACAACGCCCGCACCCGGAAGCTTCATACCTCACCCCTCAACCGTCGTCGTCAGAGGCCCAACGCCCAACCCACGATCTGTCGCGCCTTACCCACATTGTGTAGAAATCATTCTCGGCAGCGATGCCCTCAGCGCAGGGGCTGGGCCGTGTTTACCCACGGGGCGCAGATCGCGCGCAAACCGCAAACACCCTAGGCACGTGCGAGGTCTCGGGTCTGATCCGCCGAGACGAGCATGCTCCCATCCAATCACCGAACGGGCTACAACCCAAGCTATCTCCGCATCAAGCGGTTCGGCCAGAGCCCGGTCACGAAGGTGTAGCGACCCATACCGCGCATAGCGTTAAAGGACCCGCCAATCAACGCCCTGGCAAGCCGGGGCAGCGGTAAGGTCGGTACCGCGTCTCGTCGTTGACAGCGCCGGATGCGGCGGGGCCGGCGCCTTACTCCCTAGCGGGTGCCGGCCCCAGCCGTGTTTACGCATTCGTTGCCGCGCTGATCGCGCCACTGTTATCTTCTGCTAGTCGATCGTGAGCGCAGTTCAAGGGCCAGCTGTGGGGGGTCGCCTGCGCCGGACAGCTGAGGAGATCATGAGAGCCATTGCCCGCATTGTCGTCGCACTAGCCGCCGCTTGTGGTGCGCTGCTCGTCGTCGGGACGGGAACGTCTCACGCCGGCCTGGACAACGAGCTTTCGCTGGTCGCCGGGGACGGCGACACCCTCACCGTTCAGCAGTGGGATACGTTCCTCAACGGTGTCTATCCGCTGGACCGCAACCGGTTGACCCGCGAGTGGTTTCACTCCGGCAAGGCCGTCTACCACGTGACCGGCCCGAACGCCGCACAATTCGCCGGGACGCTGGAGCTGGGCTATCAGATCGGGTTCCCGTGGTCGCTGGGGGTGGGTGTGAACTTCAGCTACACCACGCCGAAC
>JAFARC010000047.1 GCA_019245755.1 Mycobacteriaceae bacterium
CGCTGGTCAACCGCGCGTGCAGGCCGAAGCTTAACGCCGCAGCCACCACCATCAGGACACCGGCAAGCAGCAGGACCACCCGGCGCCGGCGGGCCACCCAGTCAGTCCACCGGTCGAACGCGCCGGACTTCTCCGAAGTGAGATCGGTATCGGGGGTCCACGGCGAGTGGTCTTGCCCCGGCAACACTGGCTTCATACCCCGCTACATTCCCCGACTCATAGTCGATAAACATCGTGTAGTCGGTCAGTAAAATGGCGATGGTGACCGACGACGTCAAGCCCGGTAGACGCCAGATGTATGCCGAGCTCACCCGCACCGCCGTGCTGCAGGCCGCACGGACACTCTTCATTTCTCACGGATTCGAAGCGACCTCGATCGACGACATCGCCCGGCTGGCGCAAACCAGCAAGGGAGCGGTGTACCACCACTTCCGGGACAAGCGAGAAATCTTTACCGAGGTCTATCGCGCCAGTCAGAACGCGATCGTGGCCAGGATTATCGACTTGATGACCAGCGAGTCCATGCAGCAGCACCCTTGGGAACGAGTCGAGGCCGGTACCCGCCTCTTTCTGCGTAGCTACGTCGACGACGTCGACGCACGGGCACTACTTCGTCAGGTAATGGGCGTCCTGGGTTGGGACGGGGTGCGGGCGCTGGATGAAGAAACCGCATTGCCCTTTTTGCGGGCTACCCTCCAAGAGTTCGTGGCCAAGGGACACGCTCGTGTGGTCCCGATCGATGCCACCGTAGAAATCTTCTTCAGCGTGTTCTGCAACGCCATCTTGTACATTGCTGCCGCCGCTGACCCCGACACAGCATCCCAAGAGGTTGAAACCGTAATTTTCACGGCACTTGAGGGGCTGAAAACCCCCTCCAACCGCCGGATTACCTGAGACAGGATCTGATCACTCCCAAATCTCTAGTTTTGCGACATGACGATTGGTCGAAACGAATGACGCCACATCATTCGCACTAAGTCGTCCTTTGGCGGTCGCATAACCTTCGTTGCTGAATGCCGGCAGAAGATGTGTGAAGGCGGGCAGTCGACTTGACCTCGCGCGGTGTGTGGGTCGCCCAGCTGTACGGATCCGATTGCGGGCGTGATCAATCGGACCCCGGGAGCTCCCCGTATCGGATGAACTGGTCGCCCATCGTTGTTAAGAATCCCAGGGCGACCTCGTACACGAGATCTCCTCTGCGTGAGCCCGGTTCACCCAGTGCACCGCGAATGTCGTGTTCATGGGTGAGGGCATCGAAGACAAGCTGGTACGCGGACGCCTCGTGAGCGAGCCTCGTTGTCACTGGGTCGATCATCTGTCCCCACAGATCGAGTAACTCGTCGATGTTCTGCCCGCCGAGGCGATGGATCTGGGCCTGGGTCCAGGAGCCGGCGGATTTTTCTTCCATGTTGAGGGAAACGATGTCTTGCCTGGCACAACGGGGGTTTGCCCGCCAAGACTGGTACACCTCAGACCTCGGCCAATGTTGGTGGGCGCGGACGGTATCGAACCGCCGACCGCTGGTGTGTAAAACCAGAGCTCTACCACTGAGCTACGCGCCCGTGCCGCGCAGGCTACACGTGCGGGCCCTGCACCGGAAATCCCACACCCTGCACCGTCGACCAGGGTGACGGTCGCAATCGCCTAACCCTTGCACCCGCGCCACACGATCTCGAGCAGCTGGGTCAGCTGGGTGTCGTCAAGCGGTGGCAGTCCGAACAGCAACCGGTAGTAGGGCGGCGAGACCAGCGCATCGACCACGACGTCGATGTCGATGTTGTCCGAGATCTCGCCGGCGGCGGCCGCTTGGCGCAGGGTCGCTGCCAGGGCGGTGCGTCGGGGCCGCAGCCACTGCTCCCGCAATGCGCGCGCTATCTCCGGTTCCGACCGCGCCGCCGCCACGACGTTGAACAACAGCGGTCCGGCTGGTGTGTCGGTGAGGATGGAGTTCAACGCGCGGAGGTGGTGGTCAAGGGCTTGCTTGGTGCTGCTGCCCGGCGGGTAGGTGATGGAGTCGCGCACCGAGTCCAGCAGGCCCTCGAGCACAATGGCCGCCGGCGAGGGCCACCACTTGTAAATAGTGGTTCGGCTCACGGCCGCCCGCCGCGCGATCGCGTCGACGGTGGCGGCATTCGAGCCGCCTGCCAGCGCAAGTTCGGCGGCGGCGCGCAAGATCGCCGCTCGGATCTCGATGCTGCGGGGCCGGCCCCTGCGGGGTGGCTCCCTTACCGCGTTTGCAGTCTCGCTGTGCCCCCGTGTACGGTAATTAATGGACACACTGTTCACTATATCAGCGGGTTAGACGATTGCACATGCCACGATTAACAGCTCCCGCCGCCACGGCTATGGCGGCCAGCACTGCACTGATGGCAGTTGGCTTCACCGGCTGCTCCATCAAGGATTCTCCGGCGTTGACGGCGTTTGGTGGCGCATCCGCGGCAGCGCCGAGCACGACGCACTCGACGCCGCGCGCCCCCGCCGCCGACTATAGCGGCCTGCTGATCCGACCCGGCGATCTCAGCAATTCCGAGGACAGCTACACCGCGCAGCCGCCCACCGCCAATCCACAGGGCATGAACGGCGTAACGGACCTTTTCACCAATCACGACGACACCCGGGCGATCGGCGACACCATCCTTGTCTTCCCCGACCCTGCCGCCGCAGCGGCGGCACTCGACCAGGCCGTACCCTCGGTCGCAAAATCGGTCAGCGGCGACGGGGCTCAACCCTCGGCGGTGGGCACCGGCGGGACCGTGGTCTCTGGGTACTCGCCGGACGGATCCAAGGCCGTGACGGTCCTGATGTTCGGTCAGGGCAGAGCGCTGGTGCGACTCGAATTCGACAGCGCCCCCGGTGATCCCACATCCTCGCAGCTAGTGACCGATGTCGCGCAGAAGCAGGACATCGCGGTCAGGACCGGCCTGTCCTCGCCCTAAGACTCATGCCTTGGGACGCCACACACCGAACCGATTCCCGTGCGGGTCTTGCAGGTGTGCGAACTCGATTGCGCCGTTGTCGGTGAACGGAACGATTACCTTGGCGCCGAGACTCGCTGCGTTGTCGATGGTGGCCTGCACGTCATCGACCTGCACGTAAAAGATTGCCCAAGAACCGCCGCCCACGGCGGAGCTGTCCCATACGCCACCCTTGTCACCGTCGACCATCCGATATCCATTGGACGCCTCACCGATCGGCCAGCCGAACAAGCCACCATAGAACGCCTTGGTTGCCTCGGAATCTGGTGTGCCGATCTCGAAATAGTTCACGACGTTGGTCACGGTCGGTCCTCCTTCACTGCTATGGCTCTGAAGCACTTGCAATGATGGTTATAGCGCCGCCCACCGACATGTCGCCGATCCGCCGGGAGTGCGCGAAGGCTTGGCGCCCGGCGAGCGCACGCGCCAAACCCGGCTCACCTCGCAGTAATGACCAAACCTCAGCCGGTCGGCGTCGAACCCAGCGCCGCCAGCGCCTCGGTCCACACCTTCTGTTCGCGGGCCTCCCCCGGTTGCTTCATCTCGGCAAACCTGATGATGCCGGACCGGTCGATGACGAACGTGCCGCGGTTGGAGAACCCGGCCGCCGAGTTGAACACGTCGTAAGCCTGGCTGACCGCGCCGTGTGGCCAAAAGTCCGACAGGATCGGGAACATGAACCCGCTTTCGGCGGCCCAGACCTTGTGCGTCGGTGGCGGTCCCACCGAGATCGCCAGAGTCTGGGTGTCGTCGTTTTCGTAATCGGGCAAGTGGTCGCGGATTTCGTCGAGTTCACCCTGGCACACCCCGGTGAACGCCAACGGAAAGAACACCAGCAACACGTTCTTGGCGCCGCGGTAGTCCCGCAGCGTCACCGGCTGTTGGTTCTGGTCACGCAGCGTGAAGTCCGGGGCCTCGGTTCCCACAGCGAGCATTAGCGCCTCCCCGCCCGCGACTTCGGCTGCACCAGCCGGCTCGCGCTCCAGTCGCCGAGGTTCGCCGACGACGTCTGCATCAGCCCGGCCGTGGGCGCCGACTCCGCGATCTCGGCCGGCAGCACGTGCCCGGGCTTGCCGGTCTTGGGCGTCAGCACCCAGATGATGCCGTCCTCCGCCAGCGGCGTTATCGCGTCCATCAGCCGGTCCACCAGGTCTCCGTCACCGTCACGCCACCACAGCAGTACGACATCGATCACCTCGTCGGCGTCCTCGTCGAGCAGCTCACCGCCGCACGCCTCCTCGATGTCGGCGCGGATGTCGTCGTCGCTGTCTTCGTCCCAGCCCAACTCCTGCACAACCTGATCTTTTTGGATGCCCAGCCTTCGGGCGTAGCTCGGCGCGCCACCCGCCGCGACCACCGTCGGACCTCCTTTACGTCAGGGTCTTGCCCTGTCCCGCCCTATCGTCGCACGCCGCGATTCCGTCGCCCAGCCCGACGGCCCGGCCGCTCCACGCCCCGACTGCCCAACCCGTCCCCAGCCCGACCGCCCGGCCCCGATTCCAAGACGCCAAAAGTCGTCAGTACGCGGCGTCGCACAGGTTCAGCGCATTCGTCTTGGCATCGTTGAGCCGGGTGACCGTCGCATTGAAGTCATCGGGCGACGCGTGGCTGCTGATCGCGCCGGCGACCCCCCGGGCGGCGTCCACCCACCCGGCCAGCGCGTCGTGCAACGGCGGTGACAACTCGGGTGCCAGGCTGCCCGAAACGAGGTCGGCGCTTTTGTTGAGCGAATCGATTGCGGGACCCTCCTTGGCCGCGGCCTGACCGTTTCCGCCGCTGTTGACCGCGCCGACGTAGGCGTTGACCGCGGTGATCGCGTCGACGCTGCTGGAGGCCAGCGCGTCGCAGGAGTGGTGGACGGCCTGGGTGGTCAACGACACCTGCCGTTTGGATTCCCGCTCGCTCGACGTCGCGGCGGACTCCGACAGCGAGATCGAGGCGGAGGTCCGGTACGCGGGCGCCGCTTTGGCGTCGACCACAGCCGTGCCGTCGGTGACGCTGGTGCACCCGACGATCACCATGGCCACCGTGGCAAGCAGCCCCAAGCCGAGGGCAGCGACTCGCCAGGAGCGCAGATCGACACCCGTTGGCACGGGCCATGACGTTACCGGTTCACAACACCCGACACCTGAGTGTCAGAAATTCCGGCGAATAGCACCGCCGGCCAGTAGCACCACCGACGGTGCGAGTGGGGCACGATAGGTGGACGATAGGAGCTATCGAACAAACGCCTAGCAAGGAGCGGGAAGTTGACCACTGAGTTCGCGCGCCGCGACCTGGCCCAAACCCCATACACCCCAAATGAATCGGATCGAGTACGGGTAATCCGCGAAGGCGTGGCGTCGTACCTGCCCGACATCGACCCCGAAGAGACCGCCGAATGGCTGGAGTCGTTCGACGAGCTGCTCGCCCGGTCCGGGCCGTCGCGGGCCCGCTATCTGATGCTGCGGCTGCTCGAGCGTGCCGGCGAGCAAAGGGTCGCGATTCCGGCGCTGACCTCCACCGACTACGTCAACACGATCCCCACCGAGCTCGAGCCCTGGTTTCCCGGCGACGAGGACCTCGAGCGCCGCTATCGGGCGTGGATCCGGTGGAACGCCGCAGTCATGGTGCACCGCGCGCAGCGCCCCGGCGTCGGCGTCGGCGGCCACATCTCCACTTACGCCTCATCGGCCGCCCTTTACGAGGTCGGGTTCAACCACTTCTTCCGGGGCAAGTCGCATCCGGGTGGCGGCGACCAGGTGTTCATCCAGGGCCACGCCTCCCCCGGCATCTATGCCCGGGCCTTCCTTGAGGGCCGGCTGACGGCCGACCAGCTCGACGGGTTCCGCCAGGAGCACAGCCACCCTGGCGGCGGCCTGCCGTCCTATCCGCATCCGCGCCTGATGCCGCACTTCTGGGAGTTCCCCACCGTCTCGATGGGCCTGGGCCCGATCAACGCGATCTATCAGGCCCGGTTCAACCATTACCTGCACGACCGTGGCATCAAGGACACCTCCGATCAGCACGTGTGGGCGTTCCTCGGCGACGGCGAGATGGACGAGCCGGAAAGCCGCGGGCTCGCGCACGTCGCGGCGCTGGAGGCACTCGACAACCTGACCTTCGTGATCAACTGCAACCTGCAGCGCCTCGACGGACCGGTCCGCGGCAACGGCAAGATCATCCAGGAGCTCGAGTCGTTCTTCCGCGGCGCCGGCTGGAACGTTATCAAGGTGGTCTGGGGCCGCGAATGGGACACGCTGCTGCACGCCGACCGCGACGGCGCACTGGTGAACCTGATGAATGTCACCCCCGACGGTGATTACCAGACCTACAAGGCCAACGACGGCGGCTATGTGCGCGAGCATTTCTTCGGACGTGATCCGCGCACCAAGGACCTCGTCAAGCACCTGTCGGACCAAGAGATTTGGAACCTCAAGCGCGGTGGTCACGATTACCGCAAGGTCTACGCCGCGTACCGGGCCGCGACCGAGCACAAGGGCCAGCCGACGGTGATCCTCGCGAAAACGATCAAGGGCTACGCGCTGGGTAAGCACTTCGAGGCCCGCAACGCGACCCACCAGATGAAAAAGCTTGCGCTGCAAGACCTTAAAGATTTCCGCGACACACAGCGCATCCCGATCTCGGACCAGGAGCTCGAGGAGAACCCCTATCTTCCGCCGTATTACCATCCCGGGCCGGAGGCTCCGGAGATCCGCTACCTGCTTGACCGGCGGCGCGCGTTGGGCGGCTTCATTCCCGAACGGCGCACCAAGTCCAAGGCGTTGACGCTGCCGCCCCGGGACACCTACAAGTCGGTCAAGAAGGGGTCGGGCAGCCAGGAGGTCGCCACCACGATGGCGACCGTGCGTGTCTTCAAAGAACTGTTGCGCAACAAGGACATCGGGCCGCGCATCGTCCCGATCATCCCGGACGAGGCGCGCACGTTCGGCATGGACTCGTGGTTTCCGTCGCTGAAGATCTACAACCGCAACGGCCAGCTGTACACCTCCGTGGACGCCGAACTGATGCTCGCCTACAAGGAAAGTGACGTGGGCCAGATCCTGCACGAGGGAATCAACGAGGCTGGGTCCACCGCCACGTTCACCGCGGTCGGGACGTCGTACGCGACGCACAACGAACCGATGATCCCGATCTACATCTTCTATTCGATGTTCGGCTTTCAGCGTACCGGCGACGGATTCTGGGCCGCCGCCGACCAGATGGCCCGCGGTTTCATGCTCGGCGCCACGGCGGGACGCACCACGCTCACCGGTGAGGGGCTGCAGCACGCCGACGGCCACTCGCCGGTGCTGGCCAGCACCAACCCGGCCGTAGTGTCCTATGACCCGGCGTTCGCCTATGAGATCGCCTACATCGTGGAAAGCGGGCTGGCCCGGATGTTCGGCGAGAACCCGGAAAACGTGTTCTTCTGTCTCACCGTCTACAACGAGCCCTACCGTCAGCCGGCCGAACCGGAGGGCCTGGACATCGAGGGCCTACTGCGGGGCATGTACCGCTACCGGCCCGCACCAGAACCGAGGAGTCACCAAGCGCACATCCTGGCGTCGGGCGTGTCGATGCCCGAGGCGCTGCGGGCCGCCGACATGTTGGCCGCCGACTGGGACACCGCCGCCGACGTCTGGTCGGTGACCAGCTGGAACGAGCTGAACCGCGAGGGGGTGGAGATCGAGAAGGAGAAGCTGCGCCACCCGGATCGCCCCGCGCGCGTGCCGTACGTGACGCAGGCCCTGGGCGACACTCGCGGGCCGGCGGTGGCCGTCTCGGACTGGATGCGTGCGGTGCCCGAGCAGATCAGGCCCTGGGTACCCAACACCTACGTCACGCTGGGCACCGACGGCTTCGGCTTCTCCGACACCCGCCCCGCCGCGCGCCGCTACTTCAACACCGACGCCGAGTCGGTGGTCGTTGCGGTGCTGGAGGGCCTGGCAAACGACGCGGAGATCGACAGGTCGATGCCTGACCGGGCCGCGCGCCGCTATCAGATCGATGACGTGCTGGCCGCGCCTGAGCAGACATCCGACCCCGGCGTCGCCTGACCCCAACCTGACCCCACCTGACCCAACCTGCCCCCACCTGACCCGACTCGACCCAACCTGACCCACCCTTCCCCGGCCACCAGCTTGGCAGAATCTGCCAGAAAAGTGGCGTAAGTTTTAGGGATGGGCGACAACAACCGGTTCACCCCGCCGCGCTTCACGCTCGATCTGCTGGATAACGTCCCGGACTCGCTGCTCAGCAAGCTCAAGCATTACTCGGGTCGGTTCGCCACCCAGGCGGTTGCCGCCATGCAGGACAGGCTGCCGTTCTTCAGCGAGCTCGAGGCCTCCCAGAAAGCCAGCGTCCACCTCGTGGTGCAGACGGCGGTGGTGAACTTCGTCGAATGGATGCGCGACCCGCACAGCGACGTCGGCTACACGGTGCAGGCCTTCGAGGTCGTTCCGCAGGATTTGACCCGGCGCATCGCGCTGCGGCAGACGGTCGACATGGTGCGCGTGACGATGGAGTTCTTCGAGGAAGCCGTGCCGATGCTGGCCCGGTCGCCGGACCAGGCGGCGGCGTTGACCAGCGGCATTCTGCGGTACAGCCGCGACCTGGCGTTCACGGCGGCGTCGGCGTACGCCGATGCCGCCGAGGCCCGCGGCGCATGGGACAGCCGGATGGAGGCCAACCTGGTCGACGCCGTGGTGCGCGGCGACACCGGCCCGGAACTGCAGTCCCGCGCGGCAGCGCTGAATTGGGACACCACCGCCCCGGCCACCGTGGTGGTGGGCCTGCCGAGGCCGGAGCGCATCGACCTGGCCACCGAGGACGTTCGCGACATCACCAACCGGCACGGCCGAGCGGCGTTGTCCGACGTTCACGGCACCTGGTTGGTGGCGATCGTGTCCGGGCCGTTGACGCCCGCCGACCGTTTTCTGCGCGATCTGATGGAGGCCTTCGCCGACGGGCCGGTGGTGGTCGGCCCGACCGCGCCGACGTTCTCGGCCGCGCATCGCAGCGCGACCGAGGCGATCGCCGGCATGAACGCGGTCGCCGGGTGGAGCGGCGCGCCGCGGCCGGTGCCCGCCCGTGAGCTGCTTCCGGAGCGGGCGCTGTGCGGGGACGCGACGGCCATCGCGGTGCTCGACGCGGAGGTGATGCGGCCGCTGGCGGACGCTGGCCCGGCGCTCACCGAGACTCTCGACGCGTACCTGGACTCCGGCGGCGCGATCGAGGCCTGTGCCCGCAAATTGTTCGTTCATCCAAATACCGTCCGGTACCGGCTCAAGCGGATCGCCGACTTCACCGGCCGGGATCCGACCGCGCCGCGCGACGCGTACGTTTTGCGGGTGGCCGCCACGGTGGGTCGGCTGTCGCATCAGGCGAAGAATCCCAGCAGCGTGTATGACGCTGTGACCCAGGTCACGGCCGAGCTGGCGGCCGGTTCCCGGGCGCCCGCCGCTGGCTGAGGTCGCAAAATCGTCTCGATGGAGTCGCATCACATGCTGATTTGTGTATTCTCTACAAAAAGATAAGACTAGGTTCATAATCTCTTACACCGCATAAAACCGTCTTCACAATGTTTTCTTAATCCGTGCCACTCAATACCGCGATTGCGTTGCTTGCCCCGGGACAGGGATCGCAGGCCCCCGGCATGTTGACCCCCTGGCTTGAGTTGTCGGGCGCCGCCGCACAGCTGGAGTCCTGGTCGCTGGCCAGCGGCCTGGACCTGGCCCGGCTCGGCACCACCGCGTCGGCCGAGGAGATCACCGACACCTCCGTCACCCAGCCACTGGTGGTCGCTGCCACGCTGCTCGCCCACCGCGAGCTGACCCGCCGCGGCCTCATCGGCGCCGCAGGCACCATCGTGGCCGGGCACTCGGTCGGCGAGATCGCGGCCTACGCGATTGCCGGCGTGCTATCCGCCGATGACGCGGTCGCGCTGGCCGCCACCCGCGGCGCGGAGATGGCCAAGGCGTGCGTGCTGGAGCCGACCGGCATGTCGGCGGTGCTGGGCGGCGACGAGGCCGAGGTGCTGGCCCGGCTCGACGAGCTGGACTTGGTGCCGGCCAACCGCAACGCCGCGGGTCAGATCGTCGCCGCCGGGCGGCTGACCGCCCTGGGCAAGCTGGCCGAGGACCCGCCCGCCAAGGCGCGGGTGCGCGCCCTGGACGTGGCCGGCGCGTTCCACACCCAATTCATGGCACCTGCGCTCGACGGCTACGCGGCCGCCGCCGCGAACATCCAGACCTGCGAGCCGACGACCACGCTGCTGTCCAACGCGGACGGCCGGCCGGTAGCCTCGGCCGCGGAGGCGATGCGCAAGCTCGTGGCGCAGCTGACCAAGCCGGTGCGCTGGGATCTCTGCACCGACACCATGCGGCGGCACCACGTCACGGCGATCGTGGAGTTTCCACCCGCCGGCGCTCTGGCCGGGATCGCCAAACGGGAGCTTCGGGGAACACCGACGCACGCCGTCAAGTCCCCCGCGGACCTGGACGGGCTGACCGAGCTCTAGCAGGTACACCAAACCCACAACCGGATAGCGACGTAGCAGTACCAAGTAACACATCGATTAGAAGGAGCCACCGTGCCCGCCACGCAAGAGGAAATCATCGCCGGTCTTGCCGAGATCATCGAAGAGGTGACCGGTATCGAGCCGTCTGAGGTGACGCCCGAGAAGTCGTTCGTCGACGACCTGGACATCGACTCGCTGTCGATGGTCGAGATCGCCGTGCAGACCGAGGACAAATACGGCGTGAAGATCCCGGACGAAGACCTCGCCGGCCTGCGCACCGTCGGTGACGTCGTCGCCTACATCCAGAAGCTCGAGGAAGAGAACCCCGAAGCCGCCGCCGCGCTCCGCGAGAAGATCGAAGCCGAGCGCGCATGACCAAGCCTTCCACTGCTAACGGCGGTTTCCCCAGCGTTGTGGTAACCGCCGTCACGGCGACGACGTCGATCTCGCCGGACATCGAGAGCACGTGGAAGGGTTTGTTGGCCGGCGAGAGCGGCATCCACGTCCTCGAGGACGAGTTCGTCACCAAATGGGACCTGCCCGTGAAAATCGGCGGCCACCTCAAGGAGCCCGTCGACGACCTCATGGGCCGGTTGGACCTGCGACGCATGTCGTATGTCCAGCGGATGGCGAAGCTGCTCGGCGGCCGGGTGTGGGAGGCGGCCGGCACGCCGCAGGTCGATCCGGACCGGTTCGCGGTCGTGATCGGCACGGGTCTGGGCGGCGGCGAGAAGATCGTCGAAACCTACGACCTGATGAATGAAGGCGGCCCGCGCAAGGTTTCGCCACTCGCCGTCCAGATGATTATGCCCAACGGCGCGGCCGCGGTCGTCGGGCTGCAGCTCGGTGCCCGCGCCGGCGTCATCACCCCGGTGTCGGCATGCTCGTCTGGTTCGGAGGCCATCGCGCACGCGTGGCGTCAGATCGTGATGGGCGACGCCGAAATCGCGGTGTGCGGTGGCGTCGAAGGCGGCATCGAGGCGCTGCCCATCGCGGCGTTCTCGATGATGCGAGCGATGTCGACCCGCAACGACGACCCGGAGGCGGCGTCGCGGCCGTTCGACAAGGACCGTGACGGTTTCGTGTTCGGCGAAGCGGGCGCATTGTTGGTGATCGAGACCGAGGAACATGCCAAAGCCCGCGGCGCCAAGCCGCTTGCGCGGCTGCTGGGCGCGGGGATCACGTCGGACGCCTATCACATGGTGGCTCCGGCGCCCGACGGTGATCGTGCCGGCAAGGCGATGGTGCGCGCGATGGAGTTGGCGGGCTTGTCTCCCAAGGACATCGATCACATCAACGCCCACGCGACGGCCACCACGATCGGTGACACCGCTGAGGCCAACGCGATTCGGGTTGCCGGGTGCGAGCATGCCGCGGTGTACGCGCCGAAATCGGCGCTCGGCCACTCCATCGGCGCGGTCGGTGCACTCGAGTCCGCCCTGACGGTTCTGACCCTGCGTGACGGGGTGATCCCCCCCACGTTGAATTACGAGACACCGGACCCGGAGATCGATTTGGACGTGGTCGCGGGCGAGCCGCGCTACGGCGAGTACCAGTACGCGATCAACAACTCCTTCGGATTCGGCGGGCACAACGTCGCGCTCACGTTCGGGCGCTACTGAGGGGCAAGAGGAGCAACGCGCAAGAGATGGCAGGGTTGTCTACGGGGAATGGTTTCCCCGATGTAGTCGTCACCGGTGTCGCGATGACGACTGCTCTGGCAACGGATGCGGACAGCACGTGGAAACGGCTGCTGGACGGGCAGAGCGGCATCCGCAAGCTCGAGGATCCCTTCGTCGAGCAGTACAACCTCCCCGTTCGTATCGGCGGGCACCTGCTCGAGGAGTTCGACCATCAGCTGTCCCGGGTGGAACTGCGCCGGCTGTCGTATCTGCAGAAGATGTCCACCGTCGTGGGCCGGCGGGTCTGGGAGAACGCCGGTTCACCCGAGGTGGATCCCAAGCGGTTGATGGTGTCCATCGGCACGGGGATGGGCTCCACCGAGGAACTGGTCTTCGGTTACGACGACATGCGCGCCAAGGGCATGACGGCGGTGTCGCCGCTGGCGGTGCAGAAGTACATGCCCAACGCGGCGGCTGCGGCGGTCGCCCTGGAGCGCCACGCCCAGGCCGGGGTCATCGCCCCGGTGTCGGCGTGCGCGTCCGGATCCGAGGGCATCGCGCACGCCTGGCGCAGCCTCGTGCTCGGCGAGGCCGACATCGCCATCTGCGGTGGCGTCGAGACGAGAATCGAGGCGGTGCCGATCGCCGGGTTCGCCCAGATGCGCATCGTGTTGTCGACCACCAACGACGACCCGGCCGGTGCCTGTCGGCCATTCGACAAGGACCGCAATGGCTTTGTGTTCGGCGAGGCCGGCGCGCTGATCGTCATCGAGACCGAGCAGCACGCCAAGGCGCGCGGCGCCACGATCCTGGGCCGGCTGATGGGTGCCTGCATCACCTCGGACGGCTACCACATCGTGGCCCCCGATCCCAGCGGTGAGCAGGCCGGCCACGCGATGACGCGGGCGATTCAGCTCGCCGGGCTGACCCCCGCCGACGTCGACCACGTCAACGCGCACGCCACCGGCACCAGCGTCGGCGACGCGGCCGAGGGCAAGGCCATCAACAACGCGATGGGTGGCCACCGGCCGGCGGTTTATGCACCTAAGGCGGCGCTCGGGCATTCGGTCGGGGCGGTCGGCGCGGTCGAATCCATCCTCACCCTGATGGCGCTGCGCGACGGGGTCATTCCGCCGACGCTGAACCTGGTCAACCTCGATCCCGAGATCGACCTTGACGTGGTGGCCGGCGAGCCGCGGACGGGCACCTACAACTATGCAATCAACAACTCGTTTGGATTCGGCGGGCACAATGTCGCGCTTGCCTTCGGGAAGTACTGACAACGACGAGCACACGGTAGTTCCCGACGGCCCAAGCCGACATCCGACGCGCTACAGGAGGTTTTCGATGACAATCATGGCCCCCGAGGCTGTCGGCGAATCGCTCGACCCGCGCGACCCGCTCCTGCGTCTGTGCACGTTCTTCGACGACCACAGCGTCGAGCTGCTGCATGAGCGAGACCGCTCCGGCGTGTTGGCCGCGGCGGGCACCGTCAACGGTGTGCGCACGATCGCGTTCTGCACCGACGGGACGGTGATGGGTGGCGCGATGGGCGTGGAGGGCTGCCGGCACATCGTCAACGCCTACGACACCGCGATCGAGGAGCAGAGCCCGATCGTGGGCATCTGGCACTCCGGCGGTGCCCGGCTGGCCGAAGGTGTGAAGGCGTTGCACGCGGTCGGTTTGGTGTTCGAGGCCATGATCCGCGCGTCGGGGTATGTGCCCCAGATTTCGGTGGTCGTCGGGTTCGCCGCCGGTGGAGCCGCCTACGGGCCGGCGCTCACCGACGTGATCGTGATGGCGCCGGAGAGCCGGGTCTTCGTCACCGGGCCCGATGTGGTGCGCAGCGTGACCGGTGAGGACGTCGACATGGCGTCGCTTGGCGGCCCGGAGACCCATCACAAGAAGTCCGGTGTGTGCCACATCGTCGCCCTCGACGAGATCGACGCGTACGAGCGCGGTCGTCGGCTGGTCGGATTGTTTTGCCAGCAGGGCCATTTCGACCGCAACAAGGCCGAATCCGGTGACGTTGACCTGGCCGCGCTGCTGCCCGAATCGGCGCGGCGCGCCTACGACGTGCACCCGCTCGTGACTGCGTTGCTGGATGACGATGCTCCGTTCGACGAGTTCCAGGCCAAGTGGGCGCCGTCGATCGTGGTTGGGCTCGGCCGGCTGTCCGGGCGGACCGTCGGCGTGCTGGCTAACAACCCGCTGCGCCTGGGCGGCTGCCTGAATTCCGAAAGCGCCGAGAAGGCAGCGCGTTTTGTCCGGCTCTGCGACGCGTTCGGGATCCCGATGGTGGTCATCGTCGACGTGCCGGGGTATCTGCCCGGCGTCGACCAGGAGTGGGGCGGCGTGGTGCGCCGCGGCGCGAAGCTACTGCACGCGTTCGGTGAGGCCACCGTACCGCGGGTCACGTTGGTGACCCGGAAGATCTACGGCGGCGCCTACATTGCGATGAACTCCCGCTCGCTGAACGCCACCAAGGTGTTCGCGTGGCCCGACTCCGAGGTCGCGGTGATGGGCGCCAGGGCGGCGGTCGGCATCCTGCACAAGAAAGCCCTGGCCGCCGCGCCGGAGCACGAGCGCGAGGCGCTTCACGACCAACTGGCCGCCGAGCACGAGAAGATCGCCGGCGGGGTGGACGCCGCGATCGAGATCGGCGTGGTGGACGACAAGATCGACCCGGCGCACACCCGCAGCGCGATCACCCAGGCGCTGGCCGAGGCACCGGCTCGCCGCGGCCGGCACAAGAACATCCCGCTGTAGCCCGGTTCAGTATCCGCTGAGCAGCGTGCGGACCCGGCCCAGCGTTTTCGGCCCGACGCGGCTGCACCAGCGTGACGGGTCGGCCGGGCGGCGTCCCCACAGCATCAACACCCGTGCGGCCGCATCGGTTTCCAGCGTCGCCGGCCCCTCGGCGGCCACCAGCGCGATCCTGGTTCCCTCGGCGTCGGCGCTCAGCGCGATGTCGTCGCTGCCCGCCACCCGCAGCCGCGCGTCGATGCGCTCGCCGGTGCCCAGGCCCAATTGCTTTGCGCCGCGCGCCAGCAGCGGCACACCCACGGCGAACACGGAGTGGTCGGTCATCCACTGTTGACTCAGCGCAGCGGTGGACGCGTCGCCGTCGCCGGTGATGTCCCAGCCGTGCAGGACGAGTTCTTCGCGCATGTGCTCGGCGAACCACGGCACCTTCATCGTGCGCCCCGTCCAGGCCACGTCGGTGTCGGCCGGCACACCGTCGGCCGCCGCGGCCACCTCACCGAGCTGTGCCATCCGGTCGACGAACGCCGACCACAGGTCCGCGTCGTTCATCGCGCGCAACGGCGGCTCGCGTTCCTCGAAGCCGCGGGTCTGCACGGTTTCGCCGGCCAGATGCGCGCCCAGCACCCGGGCCAGCTCCTCGGCGTTGCCCGTCTGGTGGACGACGATGTCACGCACCGTCCATGCCTCGCACCAGGTGCCCGCGTCGGGACGGCGTCGTTGCACCGATTCGGCGAACGACTCGAATTCCGGAAATCGGTCCACATCCACTTCGCGTTTCAACGCGCTCCCTCCTTAACCGTTCTCGTCTTCTAGTATCGGAGCCGAACGGTTCGACGCCCATCGAACCATTGCGCACAACCCGGCGGTCACCCCACGCCGGCGAGGAACTCCTCCGCGACATCCAGCACCCGGTCACGATCCGCGTCGACCAGCCCGATCCGGGTGCGCCGGTCCACGATGTCGCCGGTGTCCAACCCGCATTCATGCGTGACCGCGTATTCGAATTCGGCTCGCAGCACGTCGATTCCGTCGGCCACCGGGTCGGTGGGCCGAGAGCACCGCGCGGACGCGATCACGTTGGCCGCCTCGGCGCCGTATCGCGCAACCAGTGACGCCGGCAGACCCGGGGCATCGAACGCCACCCCGGAGGCGCCCACCAGCGGGAGGTCGCGGGTCCGGCACGGTCCCGCGCTGAGCTGTCGCCACCGCACGGCGCGGTTCAGGACGTCTTCGGCCATGTGCCGGTACTCGGTCAGCTTGCCGCCGATCACACTGATGACTCCCGACTCCGACTCGATGACCGCGTGGTCTCGGGAGATGTCGGCGGTGCGGCCCACGCCAGTGTCGACCAGCGGCCGCAGGCCGGCGTACGCGCCCGCGACGTCGCGGCAACTCAGCTCGGTGCCCAACGCGGTGTTGACCGTGTCCAGCAGGAACCTCACTTCCTCCGGACTCGGCTGCGGCACATCGGGAATCGGGCCCGGCGCGTCCTCGTCGGTCAGCCCGAGATAGACCCGGCCCAGCTGCTCGGGCATGGCGAACACGAAGCGGTTGAGCTCGCCGGGTATCGGGACCGTCAGCGCCGCCGACGGATTGCCGAACGCAGAACTTTCGAAGACCAGATGCGTTCCCCGGCTGGGACGCAGGGTGATCGCGTCGTCGACCTCACCCGCCCACACGCCGGTCGCGTTGATGACCGCGCGCGCCGACACAATTAACGACTCCCCCGAGCGCTGATCGGTGAGCGTCGCCGAGGAGCCCGTAACGTTAGAGGCCGCAACACGAGTCAGGATCCGGGCGCCGTGCCGTGCCGCGGTCCGCGCGACGGCGACCACGAGTCGGGCATCGTCGATCAACTGACCGTCGTAGGCCAAAAGCCCGCCGTCGAGCCCGTCCCGGCGGATCACGGGCGCCATCGAAACAGCTTGCGACGCACTGATCCGGCGCGACCGCGGCAGCGTCGACGACGGCGTGCCGGCCAGCTTCCGCAGCGCATCCCCGGCCAGCAACCCTGCGCGCACCAACGCCCGCTCCGCGGGGCCCATCGACGGCAGCAGCGGAACCAGCTGCGGCATTGCCCGCACCAGATGAGGAGCGGTGCGGGTCATCAGGATTCCGCGTTCGACGGCACTGCGACGGGCGATTCCGATATTTCCGGTGGCCAGGTACCGCAGCCCGCCATGCACCAGCTTCGAACTCCAGCGGCTGGTGCCGAACGCCAGGTCGTGCTTTTCGACCAGCGCGACCGACAGTCCCCGCGATGCGGCGTCCAGCGCGACACCCGTCCCGGTGATGCCACCACCGATGACCAGCACGTCGAGGCGCCCCTCGTCGGCAACGGCCTTCAGCTCGGCCGCCCGGCGCGACGCGTTGAGCGCAGACGAATCGGTCATCGTGTGAGGTATCCGTTCAGCGACTGGGTCAGCTCCGCCGCGAGCGCGCGCTCGTCGAGAATCGACTCCACGATCCGTCCGGATTGGATCGTCGACTGGGTGATCAGCAGCACCATCGCGGCAAGTTGACGCGGATCGCCGGGCCGGACGCTGCCGTCGCGCTGCGCCGTCCGCAGTTCATCCGCGACGGCGTCGATCAGTACCCGCTGGCTGGTGCCGAGCCGCTCGGTGATGTAGACGATGGCGACGTCGGGTGCGCTGCGCAGCACCGACGTGACGAGTTGGTCGTGCCGGAGGCGGTCGGCCACCGCGACGATCCGCTCGACCAGCGCCTGGCGGCCGTGACCTCCCGCCGGCACCTCGCGCCAGGCACCGGTGATGCGGGCGGTCAGCACCGCGGCCAGGATCGAGCGGGTGTCGGGCCAGCGCCGGTACACGGTCGGGCGACTCACCCGAGCGCGCCGCGCGATCTCGGCGAGGGTCACCCGGTCGACGCCGAAATCCAGCACGCAGCTGGCGGCGGCGTCGAGGATCCGGTCCGCGATGTCAACCGCATTAGCGTTACTGATTGACAGCATATGTAATACTGTAACGCATGCCGTCGCTGTTGCCGCCGATGAAGTGGGATGGCTGGGGCGACCCGCAGGCGGCCACACCGCTTTCCGAGGGCATCCGATCGCTGCTCGAGCAGACGCTTGGCGTGGGCCGGGAACAAGTCCCGGCCCCCGAAATCGACGACGTGCGGATCCGGCCCCCGACGTTGTCCGCTCGCGATCGCGACACGCTCACCGCGATCGTCGGTCAGGATTACTTCGCCGACGACGACCGCAGCCGGCTGCTGCACGCCGGCGGCAAGTCGACGTTGGATCTGTTGCGGCGCAAGGATACCGGGGTGCAGGACGCGCCGGACGCGGTGCTGCTGGCCGGCCACGAGGACGAGATCGCCGCGATCCTGCGCCACTGCTCGCGACACCGGATCGCGGTCGTGCCGTTCGGCGGAGGCACCAGCGTGGTCGGCGGCCTGGACCCGGTCCGCGCCGGGTTCGACGCCGTGTTGGCCCTCGACTTGCGCCGCTTCGACGAGTTACATGCGCTCGACGACATCTCCTGGGAGGCCGAACTGGGCGCCGGCGTCACCGGCCCGGACGCGGAACGCCTGCTCGGCGAACGCGGGTTTTCGCTGGGGCATTTTCCGCAGAGCTTCCAGTTCGCGACGATCGGCGGGTTCGCGGCGACCCGCTCGTCGGGCCAGGACTCGGCCGGCTATGGCCGGTTCAACGAGATGATCCGCGGGCTGCGTGTCGTCACCCCGGCCGGCGTCCTGGACCTCGGCCGGGCACCGGAATCGGCCGCCGGCCCCGACCTGCGCCAGTTGTTCGCCGGATCCGAAGGGGTGCTCGGCGTGATCACGCGGGTGCGGTTGCGGGTTCATCCGGTGCCGGATGTAACGCGCTTTGAGGCCTGGTCGTTTACCGACTTTGCCACCGGCACAGCGGCTTTGCGTGCCGTCGCGCAGATCGGCACCGGGCCGACCGTGATCCGGCTGTCCGACGAGGCCGAGACGGGGGTGAACCTCGCGACCACGGAAGCCATTGGCGGGCAGGCCGTCACGGGCGGCTGCCTGGCCGTCACGGTATTCGAGGGCACTGCCGAGCACGCCGAGAGCCGGCACGCCGAAACCAAAGCTGTGCTGGCGGCGCACGGCGGTGCCTCGCTCGGCGAGGCGCCCGCGCGGGCGTGGGAGCACGGCCGGTTCGGCGCGCCGTACCTGCGGGACTCGCTGCTGGCGGCGGGGGCGTTGTGCGAGACGCTCGAGACGGCGACCGGCTGGTCGAATATCGCCGCGGTGAAGGCGGCGGTCACCGAGGCCCTGACCCGCTCACTGCGCGAATCGGGTACGCCCGCGCTGGTGCTGTGCCACATTTCGCATGTGTACGTCACCGGTGCGTCGCTGTACTTCACCGTGGTCGCCGGGCAGCGCGGTGATCCGATCGACCAGTGGCGCCGCGCCAAGGCCGCGGCGTCGGAGGCGATGATGCGCGCCGGCGCCACGATCACCCATCACCACGCGGTCGGCACCGATCACCGGCCGTGGATGCGCGCGGAGGTCGGGGACCTTGGCGTGGAGGTGTTACGGGCGGTCAAGGCGATGCTCGATCCGGCCGGAATCCTCAACCCGGGCAAGTTGCTTCCGTGACCGGCGCCCGCCGCGACATCGCCCGGGTCACCGTGCTCACCAATCCGGCTTCCGGGCATGGCAACGCACCGCACGCGGCCGAGCGGGCGATCGCGCAGCTGCAGCGCCGCGGCGTCGACGCGGTGCAGATCGTCGGCACCGACGCCGCCCACGCCCGTCGCCTCGTGCACGATGCGCTCGACCGCGGCACCGACGCGTTGGCCGTCGTCGGCGGCGACGGCGTTATTTCGCTTGCCCTGCAGGAAATCGCGACAACACAGGTGCCGCTGGGCATCATCCCGGCCGGCACCGGCAACGATCATGCCCGCGAATACGGGATCCCGACGGGCGATCCGCCGGCCGCCGCCGATGTGGTGGTGGACGGCTATGTCGACAGCGTCGACCTCGGGCGCATCCGGCGTGATTCGGGCGAGCACCAGTGGTTCGGCACCGTGATGGCGGCCGGTTTCGACTCGCTGGTCAGCGACCGGACCAACCGCATGCGCTGGCCGCACGGGCGGATGCGTTACAACCTGGCGATGCTCGCCGAGTTGTCCAAGCTGCGGCTGCTGCCGTTCCGCCTGGTGCTCGACGGCACCCAGGAGATCGTCGCCGATCTGACGCTGGCCGCGTTCGGCAACACCCGCAGCTACGGCGGCGGAATGCTGATCTGCCCGAACGCCGACCACAGCGACGGCCGGCTGGACATCACCATGGTGCACTCCGCGTCGCGCGCCAGGCTGGTGCGGCTGTTGCCGACGGTCTTCCGCGGCACGCATGTCGATCTCGACGAGGTCAGCACCGCGCGCGCCGGGTCCGTACGGGTGGAGTGCCCCGGCATCAACGCCTACGCCGATGGTGAGTTCGCCTGCCCGCTTCCCGTCGAGGTGTCCGCCGTCGCGGGCGCGCTGAAGATCCTGCGGCCTACCCCACGCCCCGGCTGAGCCACGGCACCTCGGCCCCGTCGCCGCCGTCGCGGTAGGACTCCAGCGCCTCGTCCCACGCCGTGCCGAGCACCGAATCCAGTTCCGCGAGCAATGTGTCGGCACCGGCGGCCATCAGCGCCCGTAACCGCATCTCTCCGACCATGATGTCGCCGTTGGCGCTCATCGAGCCGCTCCACAACCCCAACTGCGGGGTATGGCTGAACCGATGCCCGTCCACCCCGGGGCTGGGATCCTCGGTGACCTCGAACCGCAGCACCGGCCAGGACCGCAGCGCGTTCGCCAGCCGCGCGCCGGTGCCGACCGGGCCCACCCAGTTGGTGACCGCGCGCAGCTGGCCGGGCATCGCCGGCTGCGGCGTCCACTTCAGGTCGGCCTTGGCCTGCAGGGTCGACGACAGCGCCCATTCGACATGCGGGCACACCGCCGCGGGTGAGGCGTGGATGTACACCACGCCCGTCGTCGCGTCGGCGAACTGATTCGACGCACGCATCTGCTGCTCCTTCGGCTCGGCGAGGGACGTCTTCCCCAACGACCTGGCAGAACCGACGAGCTGATTCGAGCGTGTCTATTGTGCCCTGTGTGACGGCTGTTGCGCTAGTCTGCGGCGAACTCGGCGATAATCGTGTCTGAGAACTCCGGCCATCGCGACCGCGACCAGTCCCCGAAATCGCGGTCGGTCAGCACCACCAGCGCCAGGTCGCGCGCCGGATCGGTCCAGATGAATGTGCCCGACTGGCCGAAGTGGCCGTAGCTGCGGGCGGAGTTCTCCGAGCCGGTCCAGTGCGGCGTCTTGGTGCCCCGGATTTCGAAGCCCAGCCCCCAGTCGTTGGGCCGCTGGACGCCGAAGCCGGGCAGCACACCGGCGAGCCCGGGGAACTGGACGGTGATGGCCTCGGCGTGGGTCTGCGGCGCGACGGTGGTGGGGCGAACCAGGTCGGCGGCGAACCGGGCGAGGTCGGCGACGGTGGACACCGCCCCGTAGCCGGCGGCGACGGCGCCGTCGTCGAGCCGGCTGCCGACCATGCCCAGCGGCTGGAATACCGCGTCGTGTAGGTATTGGCCGAACTCGATGCCGGCCTGGTTCTGCACGGACTTGGCCAGCACCTGGAATCCGTAGTTGGAGTACATCCGCCGCTTGCCCGGCTCGGCCAGCACCTCGCCGGTGTGCATCGACAGCCCGGACGCGTGTGCCAGCAGGTGGCGGATCGTCGACCCGGGTGGACCCGCGGGCGTGTCGAGCTCGACCACGCCTTCCTCGACGGCGATGTGCGCCGCGCGGGCGACGAGCGGTTTGGTGACCGACGCCAGCGTGAACCCGCGCTCCTGATCACCGTATGCGGCCATCACCCCGGACGGCCCGACGACCGCCGCCGCGGCGTTGGTCACCGGCCAGTCGGCAATCGCGTCGAGGGCAGACATCGGCGCCAGCTTAAGCTCGGACGCCACGCCACAATCGCGCTGGCGAAGGCAGTGCTACCCGGGCTATCTGGCTACCGGCCCCGGCGGCATCGACCTCACCGGCCTCGGCAGTGGCGACCGGACTGTGCTGTCGACCGTCGTGACAGTCGGCGACGACACCGGAGCCGAAGTGGCGGTAGCGGTGGCGGTGAGCGTGGGCGACGACACGGTAGCGGTAACGACGGTGTACGAAGGCACCGTACCCGTAACGACGGTGACGGTCGGTGACGACACCGTAACCGAACCGACGCTGACAGTCGGCGACGACACCGTACCCGAACCGACGCTGACCGTCGGCGACGACACCGTAGCGGTGGTCGGCGTCGGCCGCGTCCACGTGGGATGTGTCCAGGTGGGCGGTATCCACGTCGGGGGTGTCCATCTCGGGGGCGACCGACGCGTCGTCGGCCGCCAGAAATGGGGATCGTCAGTGGGAGCGGGCCGCTCGGTGCGATCCCGGTCGACGCCTGCGGAGCCGTCTCCACTGCCAGAAGTCAAAAGAATAGTCGGCGTCGGTGCCTCTTCCAGTTTCATGCAGGTCGCGCCGACGCAGGTCGCCACGCCAATCAGCATGAGGGCGGTGCTGGCGGTGTGAATTCGAGATGATGCTTGCTTGTTGTCTGCCGGTCGGCCTGCAGCCTTGCCGTGTTTCGATAGCGCCTTGGGTCGCAAAGGTAACATTTTTACCGCCCACGCGATGGGAATAGTTTCGCCCTTGAAGCTACGCCTTTCGGCGTTCCAGGGAGTCAAAAGAAGCAAAGTATTTCTCGGCTTATGTGCATCGGAAACTAACCCCGTACGAGGTATGCCTCGAACCTGAACTGTCCCGACTCGCCAGCTGCCGCTATGACATCCGGCCAAGCAGATGGGTTACGCCGATGTTCATTATGTCCCTTCATCAGCAACCGAAATGTTTGGCCTGTTTGGCGCCGCGAAGAGTGCTTTGCTCCGCGAAGTAACGACCGCATGATCGGAGTCTGTATCCCTGCTCCATAGCGCCGACGAATCCCGCCAGAATTCGGCAGCAGCAGCGGCTTCACCACAACTGAAACGCCAGGCGAAGCCAGTTGTCGGGTCGCAGCGCACCCTCGCCGATAGGCACTGGCCCCACGCCATTAGGTTTGAATGCCATGACTCAGACAGTGCGCGGCGTGATCTCTCGGAAGAAGGGCCAACCCGTCGAGGTCGTCGACGTCCTCGTGCCCGATCCCGGTCCGGGCGAGGTCGTGGTGGACGTGACCGCGTGCGGCGTGTGCCACACCGACGTGACCTACCGCGACGGCGGCATCACCGACGACTATCCGTTTCTGCTCGGCCACGAGGCCGCCGGCACGGTGGAGCAGGTCGGCGCGGGCGTGCACACGGTGGCGCCCGGGGATTTCGTGGTCCTGAACTGGCGTGCGGTCTGCGGCAGGTGCCGGGCCTGCCGGCGCGGCCGGCCGTGGTACTGCTTCGACACCCACAACGCCGAGCAGAAGATGACGCTCGCCGACGGCACCGAGCTGACGCCGGCGCTGGGCATCGGCGCGTTCATCGACAAGACGCTGGTGCACGAGGGCCAGTGCACGAAGGTCGACCAGGCCGCCGACCCCGCCGTGGCCGGGCTGCTGGGCTGCGGGGTGATGGCCGGGCTGGGCGCGGCGGTCAACACCGGCGCCGTCACCCGCGACGACACGGTGGCGGTGATCGGCTGCGGCGGGGTGGGCGACGCCGCGATCGCCGGCTCGCGGCTGGCCGGCGCCAAGACGATCATCGCGGTCGACACCGACGACAAGAAACTGAAGTGGGCCACCGACTTCGGCGCCACCCACACCGTCAATGCCCGCACCACCGATCCCGTCGAGGCGATCCAGGAGCTCACCAACGGGTTTGGCGCCGACGTGGTCATCGACGCGGTCGGCCGGCCGGAGACCTGGAAGCAGGCGTTCTACGCCCGTGACCTGGCCGGCACCGTGGTGCTGGTCGGGGTGCCGACCCCCGACATGCGCCTCGACATGCCGTTGCTGGACTTCTTCTCCCACGGCGGGTCGCTGAAATCGTCCTGGTACGGCGACTGCCTCCCCGAACGGGACTTCCCGACACTGGTGAGCCTGTATCTGCAGGGCCGGCTCCCGCTCGACAAATTCGTCACCGAGCGCGTCGGTATCGATGACATCGAGCAGGCGTTCGTCAAGATGCATTCCGGTGAGGTGCTGCGCTCGGTGGTGATCCTCTGATGGCCATCGACCGCGTCGTCACCCACGGCACGTTCGAACTTGACGGCGGCAGTTGGGACGTCGACAACAACATCTGGCTCGTCGGCGACGACTCCGACGTCATCGTGATCGACGCCGCCCACACCGCTGCGCCGATCGTCGACGCGGTGGCCGGTCGCAACGTCGTCGCGGTCATCTGCACCCACGGCCACAACGACCACGTCACGGTCGCCCCCCAGCTCGGCGAAACGCTCGACGCCCCGGTGCTGATGCATCCGGCCGATGAGATGCTGTGGCGGATGACCCACCCGGGCAAGGGCTTTCGCGCACTGCAAACAGACACGGTCCTGACCGCGGGCGGTCTAGAGCTAACGGCCATCCACACCCCCGGCCACTCCCCCGGGTCGTCGTGCCTGTACGTTCCCGACCTCGGTGCGGTGTTCAGCGGCGACACCCTGTTCCAGGGCGGCCCCGGCGCAACGGGGCGCTCGTACTCCGACTTCCCGACGATCCTGGCGTCGATCTCCCAGCGGCTGGGCAGGCTGCCGGCCGACACCGTCGTCTACACCGGGCACGGCGACACCACCACCATCGGGGGCGAGCTGGTCCACTACGACGACTGGGTGGCCAGAGGCCACTGAGACGACTGGGTGGCCAGAGGCCACTGAATTGGTTACCCGGAGCGCCTATTGTCGGTTACACCGACTCCACGCCGATTGTCGGTTACACCGACTCCAGGAGTGAGAACCATGGCCCGCACCGCGCTCGACGCCACCCCTCCCGACCTCTCCGGCAAGCTCGCGGTCGTGACCGGCGCCAACAGCGGGCTGGGGCTGGGCCTGGCCACCCGGTTGGCGGCCGCCGGCGCCGACGTCACCATGGCTGTCCGCAACCAGGCCAAGGGCGAGGCCGCCGCCACGGAGATCAGGGCGAAGGTGCCCGACGCCAAGCTCACACTCAGGCGGCTCGACCTGGCGTCGCTCGCCAGCGTCGCGGCGCTCGGTGCCGAGCTGAACGCCGAAGGCCGACCGATCGACATCCTGGTCAACAATGCGGGCATCATGCAGACGCCCCGGCGCGAGACCACCGAGGACGGGTTCGAGCTGCAGTTCGGCTGCAATCACCTGGGACACTTCGCGCTGACCGGCCACCTGCTGCCGCTGCTGCGCGCGGCCAAGAATGCGCGGGTCACGTCGCTGAGCAGCATCGCCAGCAGGTTCGGCAGCATCAACTTCGACGATCCGCAGTGGGAGAAGTCCTACAGCGCCGGCGGCGCCTACAACCAGTCGAAGTCCGCGACGTTGATGTTCGCCATCGAACTGGACCGCCGCAGCCGCGAAGCTGGCTGGGGCATCGTGTCCAACGCCGCGCATCCCGGCCTGACCAAGACCAACCTGCAGATCAGTGGCCCGTCGCACGGGCAGCAGTCGCCCACCGCGCTGGCCCGGTTCTACCAGTTGACCTGGCGCTATTTTCCTTTCGTGTGGCAAGACGTCGACACCGGCATCCTGCCCGTGCTCTACGCCGCGGCCAGCCCGCACGCCGAGGGGGGCGCGTACTACGGACCCCGGGGTGTGGGCGAGCTCATGGGTCGCCCGACCGTGGCGAGGATTCCCAAGCGCGCCCGCAACGAGACCGACAACCGGCGGCTGTGGGAGCTCTCCGAGCGGCTCACCGGCGTCGGCTATCCGACACCGAGCTGAGAGCGCAGTCGGCCATGAACACGCACGCTCAGGACTACTGTCATGTCGTCGAACACCGGTGAAGCCGGGCCCTCGGCCCGGCGGTCCGGCCGAATCCCGTTCCGCTACTGGGTGGTCTTCGTTCTCGCGGCGCTGGCCGCGATCTTCATCGTGCAGAACACCGGCCGCCATCAGGTCCACCTGCTGTGGGTGACCGTCGAGTCGCGGACATGGCTGATGTTGACGGTGATCTTCGTGGCGGGCGTGCTGGTCGGCCTGCTGCTGCGGCGCCGACGACGGTGACCGCCGAACCGACCCCCGCCCGGCCGGCACCGATCGAATCCGGCGCGGCGTATAGCCGTGCCTCCGGGGCGCAGGCGGCCGGACTCATGCCGGCGGTCGAGCTGTTCGAGCACTCGGCCGCAGATGTCGAGCTGCCCCATCCGCCGCAGTCGATCGTCATCGCCGACTATGGTGCATCCCCGGGCCACAACTCGCTGCTGCCGATCGGCGTCGCGATCGCAGCCCTGCGCAAGCGCGCCGAAGCCGGCCGGGCGATCTTTGTTGTGCACACCGACGTTGCGGAGAACGACTACATGTCGCTGTTCCGGATGCTGGCCGATGACCCGCACAGTTACCTCCGCGACGACCCTGCGACTTTCAGCGCGGCCATCGGTCGGTCCTTCTATCAGCAGATCCTGCCGTCGAACAGCGTGACGCTGGGCTGGAGCTCCTGGGCGGTGCAGTGGCTCAGCCGGGTGCCCGGCCCGGTCCCCGATCACGTGCAGGTGTGCTACAGCCGGGACACCGAAGCGCGTTCCGCATATGCCCGGCTGGCCGCTGCCGACTGGATCGCTTTCCTGACAGCCAGGAGCCGTGAGCTGGTGCCCGGCGGGCATCTGGTGGTGCTGACGATGGCGCTCGACGACGGCGATTTCGGTTTCCGCCCGTTGCTGGAGTACATCGCCGCCGAACTCGACGAAATGGTCCGGGAGGGCGTGATCACCGGCGGCGAATCCCGCCGGATGACGATCCCGACGGTAGGCCGCAGCGAGGCGGACCTGACCCTGCCGTTCGCGCCGAAGAACCGGTTCTCGGGTCTGACGATCGAGGAGCTCGAGGTGTTCGTCGCCGAGGATCCGTATTGGACGAGGTATGAGAAGGACCGCGACGCAGAGTCTTTCGCGGCCGGGTGGACGGTGTTCGGGCGGGCGTCGGTGTTTCCGACGTTGGCGACATCCCTCGAGGGCGGACGCGACGACCCCCGAACCGGGCCGTTCGTTGATCGGCTGTCGGCGGGAGTGCAGGCCAGACTGGCCGCCGCGCCGGAGCCGTTTCGCATCCCGCTGGCGAAGTTGCTTGTGGTCAAGCAGAGTTGGCCGCGCTGACTCGGGCCGCGGTTGCGTTCAGCACCGCTCCCTCAGGCGCCTAACACTTTCCGCTTCTCGCCTGCCTACTGCCCACCCGGCCCGGGCACCAGCGGCGGCAACCCGGGAATGGTCGGGATCGGTGGAATGGGCGGGATGAACCGCGGACGGTAGGTCTGGATCGGTGTCGGGCTCTCGGTGACCGGCGCCGGCGTGTCCATGCTCGGCGGGGACGGCGCGGCAGACGGCGCCACCGGCGGCGACGAGTCCGTGCTGCTGACCACGGAAGGCGCAACCGAAGGCGGCGGTGCGGACGCCGGCGGTGGCGCAACGTCCCCCGAGTCGGGGGCCTGCACCGCCTGTGTGGCCGGCGGCGGCACGGCCACCACCGTTTGCGGCGCCGGCTGCTGACCGACCTGCTGACCCGCCGGTTGCTGACCCGCCGGTTGCTGACCCGCGCCGGAATCGGCCGAACTACCCGGCGCCACCGCAGCCGGACTCTGCACCGCAGCCGGATTCTGCACCGCCGCCGGCACGGTGCTGCTGGGCGCGAGCGGGGTGGTCGACGACGCCGGGCCTGGGTTGTGGCGCAGCGCGACCATCGCCGCGGTCGCCACCAGCAGGACCGCCAACAGCGCGGCGCCCGCCAGGGCCGTCGGGCGGCGGTACCACTGCGCCGCGGCAGTCCCGGCGGCCGCGGTCGAGCCGCCGTCCACAACGTCTGGACCCTCGAACCGCAACTGCGGGCGCGCGCTGGCCGCCCCGGGGTCGCCGTACTGCGAATCCACCGGCGCCGCGACCGGCGGCAGGTCTGGCGCCTCCGACCAGGCCAGCGCGCCGAACATGCTCGACTGAGGCCCCGCGTCGCCGACCGCCCCACCAGCGAACCCGCCCGTCGCCCCACCAGCGAACCCGCTGGCAACCGCCGCGCCAGCGACCGCCCCGGCAGCCACCGCCGCGGGCGCCATGGCGGTCGCCCGCTCGTCGGCAGGTCCGCGTGCCGCCAGCAGCGCCGCCCCACCGGCCGCGACCAGGTCCGCCCGCGGCACCGTGATCACCGGCACCCGAAAGTGCTGCGACAGCGTCGTGGTGATCGCCGGGATGTTGGCGCCCCCTCCGACTGACGCCACGGCGACGAGGTCACCGATTGCGAACCGGTCGAGCGTGTCCTGCAGCACCCCGACGAAATCGGTTAACGCCGGGCCGATCTCGTCGTCGAGTTCGTTGCGGGTCAGCCGGACGTCACCGCGGAATCCCGGCACGTCGACGGCCAGTGGCGTGACCGTGCTGCCCGACAGGCGTTCCTTCGCTGTTCTGCACTGCCGACGCAGCCGGTTCAGCGATCGCAGGGCCGACGTTCCGGACACGTCGACGGCGCCCGCGGTCGACAGGTCGGCGATGACGTGTTTGAGCAGCGCCTGGTCGATCAGGTCGCCGGAGAAGTCCGCGTGGCGCACTGAAGGGCCGATCGGCCGGTAGCCCGCGGAGGCATCCAGCAGCGTCACGCTGGTGCCGGTGCCGCCGAAGTCGCACAGCGCGATGACGCCCGCCGCAACCCCCGGGTCGTTCTGCAGTGCGGTGATCGCCGCGGTCGCGTCCGAGACCACAGTGACCGGCCCAAGCCCGAGCCGCCCGAGCCGGTCGCCCAGCGCCGACCGCAGCGCGTCGACGGCACTGGGACGCCAGTGCGCCGGATGGGTGACGACCACCGACCCCACCGACCCCGCCGGGCCCGCCGAACCAGCGGACCCCACAGCGGACAACAGCGAAGCCACCGCATCGCACACCAACACCTCGCCGCGGTGCACCGACCCGTCCGCGGCGACCAGTCCGACCGGGTCGCCGACCCGCCCGACGAAGTCGGTGATCACGAGTCCCCGCTCGTTGATCGCCGGGTTCTCCAACGGCAGGCCGAGCTCGGCCGCCCGGTGCCGGTAGAGCGTCAGCACCGACTGCCGCGTCACCGCCGGACGTCCCAGCGAAACGCCCGTGCACCGGCTGGCCCCGAGGGACAGCCCGATCGCCTCCGCCATGTCTCCCATCCAGACGCCGACCGCCTTAACGAAGCCGACCGCCTTACCCAAGCCGCACGCCGTCACCGACGCCGCACGCGTCACCGACGCCGCACGCCGTCACCGACGCGGGCCCCAACGCCCCCCGTGCCCCTCGACGAAGCGAAGCCTACTAACAAACCCGATCCCAGACGACCCGCGAAACCCGTTCAGCGAATCGTCCCGGCCCCCGGGATCAGCGGCAGATCGAGCGCCGTCACCCAACCCGGCGCCAACGCGTTGACCGCGGGAACCGCGTTGAGAGCACGCATTCCGGTGGCCAGGCACCCCGCCGCGGCGGCGTCGCGGCCGGATCCGTCGGTGAACCGAAAAGCCGTTTCTTGGAAGATGCTTGGAGTTCCCTCAATATCGACCCGGTACACGTCGTCTTGGTTCCCCGAGGACCAGTCCGGCGCGGCGTCGTGCCCGATCCGGTTGACGTGCTCGAGCTGGATGCGGGTCTCGCCGCGGTAGACGCCGTTGATGGTGAACCGGACCGCAGCAACGTGGCCGGGTGGGATGACGCCCTTGGCGGTCTTGCGCTCCACCGGCGTCATCCACTTGTCCCAGGTGGTAGTGATCTCGTCGAGCATGATGCCGGCCGCGTGCGCGATCATCGGCACGGTGGCCCCCCAAGCGAACACCAGCACATCAGAGTTTTCCAGCATCGGCCGAAACTCCGCCGGCCTGCCGATGCCCATTTCGTTCTCGTAGTCGCCCTCGTAGTTGGTGTAGTCCAGCAGCTCGCAGGCCCGCACCTTGCGGACCTCGGCGCAGACGCCCATCAGGGTCATCGGGAACAGGTCGTTGGCGAAACCGGGGTCGATCCCGGTGGTGAAGCACGACGATTCGCCGAGCTCGCAGGCCTCGGTGATGGGCACGATCCAGTTGGGTGGGTTCAGGTGCATGGTCGGCCATACCCACGGGGTCATGGCGGTCGAACAGACGTCGATGCCGGCCCGCAGAAACCGGGTCATCAACGCGATGTTGTCGTCGGCATGAGCGGCGGTCGGGCCGTAATGCACCAGCGCGTCCGGTCGAAGGGCAATCAACTTCTCGACGTCATCGGTGGCGACGACCCCCAGCTGCCGGCCCAGCCCGCAGATCTCGCCGATGTCGCGGCCCACTTTCAGCGGATTGCTCACGCCGACGCCGACCAGGTCGAACAGCGGGTGCTTGACCACCTCGGGGATCACCATCTTGCCGACGAAGCCGGTGCCCCAGACCACGATCCGCTTAGTCATCTGCCACCCTTTCCGCGTCCGGCTTCACATTAAGGCGTCGACGGTTAGGCTCGCGGATAGTTACTCCCTCAATGAAGTGGGGTGTTCTGGATGGGCATTGCGACGCGCGTCAATGGTGCGGCTCCCCCCAACGTGCCGCTCGCCGAAATAGACCTGGGCTCATGGGATTTCTGGGAGCAGGACGACGACTTCCGCGACGGGGCGTTCGCGACGCTGCGCCGCGAGGCGCCGATCGCGTTCTTCCCCGAGGCCGAGCAGCCCGGCTTCGAGCTTGGCCCCGGGCACTGGGCGCTCGCCAGGTTCGACGACGTGCACTACGCGAGTCGGCATCCGCAGATCTTCAGCAGCTATCCCAACATCACGATCAACAACCAGCCGCCCGAGGTCGCCGAGTTCTTCGGGTCGATGATCGCCCTGGACGACCCGCGCCACCTGCGGCTGCGCAACATCGTGAGCCGGGCGTTCACCCCAAAAGTGGTGGCGCGCACCGAGGCGTCGGTGCGCGATCGGGCCCGGCGGCTGGTGGACGCACTGATCGCCAACCACCCCGACGGCAAGGCCGAGGTGGTCGCCGAGCTGGCCGGGCCGCTGCCGTTGCAGGTCATCTGCGACATGATGGGCCTTCCGGAGGACGACCATCAGCAAATCTTCCACTGGACCAACGTGATCCTGGGCTTCGGCGATCCAGACTTGGCCACCGACTTCGAGGAGTTCACGAAGGTGTCGATGGACTTCGGCGGCTACGCGATGGCGCTGGCCGAGGACCGGCGCAGCAACCCGCACGAGGACCTGACCACCAGCCTGGTGCAGGCCGAGGTGGACGGCGAGAAGCTGACGTCCAACGAGATCGCGTCGTTTTTTATGCTGCTGCTGATCGCCGGTAACGAGACGACCCGCAACGCGATCAGCCACGGCGTGCTGGCGCTGACCCGCTACCCCGACGAACGCCGAAAATGGTGGGCGCACTTCGACGGCCTGTCACACCCGGCGGTCGAGGAGATCGTGCGTTGGGCCTCGCCGGTCATCTACATGCGCCGCACCGTGACCCAG
Organism: Mycobacteriaceae bacterium; assembly: GCA_019245755.1. Taxonomy (GTDB): domain Bacteria; phylum Actinomycetota; class Actinomycetes; order Mycobacteriales; family Mycobacteriaceae; genus Mycobacterium. The sequence continues at coordinate 31,428 of JAFARC010000047.1, forward strand.
GACATCGAGCTCAGTGGCGTGCGGATGGCCGAGGGCGACAAGGTCACGATGTGGTACTGCTCGGCGAACCGCGACGACTCCAAGTTCGCCGACCCGTGGACGTTTGACCTCGCCCGCGACCCGAATCCGCATGTCGGGTTCGGTGGCGGCGGCGCGCACTTCTGCCTCGGCGCCAACCTGGCCCGCCGGGAAATCTCGGTGGCGTTCGACGAGCTGCACCGCCGGATACCCGGCATCGTCGCGACCGAGGAGCCGTCCCGGCTGCTGTCGTCGTTCATCCACGGGATCAAGCAGTTGCCGGTGGCGTGGGGAGACGTCCGGCCCGGCTGACTCACATCCCGGGCACGTTCATCCCCGGCTGCGGCCCGACCGGGGTCGGCGTCACGGTGGTGATGCCGTTGGAGCCGACCGTCGGCGGCCCGGGCTTACCCGGCACAGATTGCGATCCGGGCGGCGGCTGCGCGGCCTTGGTGCAATTGAGCATCAACGAGACGCGTGCGCTGGGCCACCCCGGCAGCAACTTCTGGCTTTCGACCACGCACTGGCTTTGTGGGACATCGCTACCGACGGAGCCGCCGAACACCACCTGGTACCCCTGCTGCTTCAGCATGGCGACCGCCTGGCCGTAGGTCTGGCCGGAGACGTCGACCGGACCGGTGCTGCTGGCCTGGCCCGCGGTGATCAGGGCCATCGAGCCCGCCGCGAGTGTTCCGGCGGCAAAGGCGACAAGCTTCTTCACACCGACCTCCGTCTCGGTTGCCTGCGCAGGGAACATATCGCAGAAGTCCACGGGCGCGCATATCTGGTATCGCCGCATCCGTCGTGGTCGTTTCAGACAGCCCCGTCCGGTCGCATGTTCATCCGCCGTCGACCCGAACACTGCTCACCGGCGAGCGCACCCGGGCGTGAGGCGTTTTTAGCGCGGGCGCTATTCGCAGACAACCGGACCGCAATCGGCTGGTTGTTCGCTCGTGCCATGTCGAGCATCTACGAGCAGATTGGCGGCGCCGAGGCACTCGAAGTCGTCGTCGACGATTTCTATGCGCGGGTTCTCGCCGATGACGAGCTGGCCGGGTTCTTTTCCGGCACCAACATGTCGAGACTGAAGGGCAAGCAGGTGGAGTTCTTCGCGGCGGCCCTCGGCGGCCCCGGGCCCTACACCGGGGCGCCGATGCGCCAGGTTCACCAGGGCCGTGGCATCACGGCCCGCCACTTCAACCTGGTCGCCGGGCATCTCACCGACAGCCTGTGCGCCGCGGGCGTGCCCGGGGCGACCGTCGAGCAGATCATCGGTGCGATCGCGCCGCTGGCCGAGGAGATCGTCACGCCAGGCCGGCGTGCATCAGCATGACGCTGCATGCGGAGCACGGGGATAGGTCGAAGTAGCGATCTTTGCCCGGCGACCACGGCCGGAACTGTGAATCGGGTGGTCTGACCAGGTCAGACGTGGGATCCTTGAGCAGGGCCGCCGCTCACTGCGTCCGCCCGGGTCTCACCCGATGAAGGGAGGACGTGTGATGCGTGTCCGACTCCGCTATTTGATTGCCGCAGGCACTGTCGCGGCGTTTGTCACCGCTCCGGCGGCGGTGGCCGACGACAGCTTCGGCTGCCTGACCGGGCCCAACGGTGAATGCGCCAGCCCAGATAACGCGCAGCTCAACGACTCACCGCCGCCGGAGGTACAGAATCCAGACGCCGGCGGGTTCTACCAGGGCCCGTACGCGGTGCCATGGGACGAGGGCAGCCACTAGCGTCACCTGCGCCTGCTGACCCGTATTCGGGTCACGGTTTAGCGACCGCGTTTCGACTGGGCGCCCGCCGGCTCAGACCACTCCCACGTGTTCACCCGCCAGAATCAGCCTCGGGGAGAATCAGCCTCGGGGGAGAATCAGCACTGTGCAGACCACGGAATACGCCCCCGGCCGGCTGGTTGACCTCTTCGGCGAACCTGCACAACCACCCGTCGTGCTGTGGCACGGCGCGCAGACCGATGCCCGCGCCGCCATCCGGCCGCTCGCCGAGCTGCTCGCCGGCCATGGCCTTGGCGTGGTGGTACCCGACTGGAACTCACACGCCGACGACGGCGGTCGGGTGGATCTACTGCGGTCGGCGCATTTCGCGCGGGAGCGCGCTCATCAACCAGACGGCCTGGCGCTCGTCGGTTGGTCGCTGGGCGGCGTAGCGGCGGCGGGGTTGACAATCTACGCCCGACGCATCGGCGTCCGGGTCAGCCACACCGTGTGCCTTGCCGGTGCCTTCATGGCCCACGATCCCATCTCCGGGGAGCAACTCCCGACCGAGCTGCCAGTCGGCGAAGACCGAGCGCCGTTCACCCTGCTGCACGGGGTGCACGACGATGTCGTTCCGGTCGAGGTGAGCCGGGCGTTCGCCTCGACGCTGCAGCAGAACCAGTGGCCGGTCGAGCTGGCCGAACTCGCCACCGACCACGGCGCAATCGCAGGCGCCACCTATCACTCGGGGGCCGACCGCTATGCGGCCGCCGAAGACGCTGACACACTGGCCGTTGCGGCAGAGGTGGCCGCTCGCGTCGCTGCCGCGATTGCAGCGAAATAACGCCGCGAAAGCCGACCGGGCAGGCCGTTTCGTGCTGCGGGCCGCCGGGTAGTGCTGTTGCCATGACGTCGGCCGGGGAGCGTGAACGCCACGGGTCCGCGGATCCCGACGACGCCCGCAAGCCCGAATCCCCCACCGATCTCACCAAGCCATCGCTGCTGTACGTGCTGCGGGCGACTGCCCGCGAGTTCGGCCGCGACCAGTGCACCGACCTGGCGGCGGCATTGACGTACTACGCGGTTTTGTCGCTGTTCCCGGCGTTGGTCGTGATGGTGTCGCTGCTTGGCCTGTTCGGCCAGAAGAAATCAACGACCGACAGCGTGCTCGAGATCGTCGGTGACCTGGGGCCGTCGTCGGTGGTGGACACATTGCGCGGGCCGGTGCAGCAGCTGGTGAGTTCGCCGTCGGCCGGATTTGCGCTCGTGGTAGGGCTGTTGGGTGCGTTGTGGTCGGCGTCGGGATATGTCGGCGCCTTCAGGCGCGCGATGAACCGCATTTACGAGATCGGTGAGGGCCGGCCGGTGTGGAAGCTGCGCCCGCTCCAGCTGCTATTGACCTTGGCTGGTCTGGTCATGGCGGCCGCCGTCGCGATGATGCTGGCTGTCAGCGGCCCCGTGGCCAAGGCGATCGGCGATGCGATCGGGGCCGGTAGCCTCGCGCTGACGGTATGGAACATCGCGCGCTGGCCGTTGATCCTCGGGTTCGTCATCGCTGCGGTGGCGATCCTGTACTACGTGACGCCCAACCGGCGGCAGCCGAGGTTCCGGTGGATCAGCCTCGGCGCCGCCGTGGCGATCATCACCTGGGTCGCGGCGTCGGTGCTGTTCGCCGTCTACGTCGCCAACTTCGCCAGCTACAACAAGACGTATGGAACCCTGGCCGGGGCCATCGTGTTTTTGCTCTGGCTGTGGATCACGAACCTGGCCCTGCTGTTCGACGCCGAACTGGAACGCGGACGGGAGCTGCAGAGCGGCATGCCCGCCGAACGCCACCTGCAGCTGCCGCCGCGTGACACCCGCCTGCTCGACAAGAACAGAGCGAAGGATCGGCACGCCATCGAACAGGCCGAGCAGATCCGTCGCTCCCACGGCACCGACGACTAGATCGGCCAGGCGAGACCCACAACGGTACTACCGCGGGTCATCGCCCCACCGGGTCAGCCGGCCATGAATTCGTCGTAGGCCGACGCCAGATTGGACGGCAACACGCTCACATTGCACTGGCGTTGCGTGTCACCGATCGGCGACAGGATGCCCCGCAGGTCGTAATACTCCTGCGGATGGGCGGTGAAGTAGCTTCTTAGATCGGCCGACGCCTGCCCACGCGGCTCGCCCTCTGCGGCCGTCACGGCCTGGTTGGCGTCTGGGTGATTGTTCAAGTACTGCCGCGCCGAGCCCCACACCGAACTGACGGTGCTTGCCACTCCGCCCGCGCTGCAATCGGGAGCCGCCGAGGCAGTCGGCGCGGCAATTGTTGCCGCAGCCAGCCCCCCGAGCAGGCAACCAGCACAGACACCGGTCAACCGCCGGCGTGCACCGGAGCTAATGAACTTCATGATTGTTCCATCCTTCAAGTCGCGATTCCGTCGCTGCTTCCCCCGACCCGAAATCCACGCTAGCCGAAAGCAACCGGGGTCAACCGCAGCGTCGCGGCCGGCCGGAAGTCGGTGCCACGCGTTACACCGCAGTGGCGTGATGTTGGCCTCAAATTCGGTCACTTTCACTAAGCCAGCGAGAAGGGCAGCTCAATCAGTCTGAGAATTCACAGAGTTTGCCGGTGATCCTTAAGCGTTCGTGACCGCGGCGGTGATCGAATTGTTATCCCGCGCCGAGCGCCGCTGCCGTCGGCTCACATCCGCGAGTAGCGGGTCAGCGCGCAGCTGTACAAGCCGTAAGCCGCGAAGCCGACCGCAGCGGCGATGAGCACGGCTTTGCCGAACGGCGCGTGGCCAAGCATCTTGACCGCCGCGTCGATGCCGGCCGCTTTCGCGGGTTCAGAACGCAACGACGCCACCATGACCAACATCCCCGCGCCGCAGAGCACCAACCCTTCCGCCACGTAGCCGCACACACCCAGGGAAGTCAGCAGGCGCCCACATCTGATGCAGAGGTCGTTGGCGAACCGTCTTGACGCGCCCTTGTAGACGTAATAGCCGCCGATCACCGTGATCGCTGCCCCAATGACGACCAACAGTGCCTTGCCGCCGTCGGAGTGCATCAGACGCCCACTCAGCCCGGCATTGAGCTCACTGCTCGACTTGCGGGCGCCGAGCGCGAACCGAACCGCTGTGTACGCCACCGCACAGTAGACCGCCGCCAAACCGAAAGCCCTGAGCCGATTGGTCATCCGGGTCTCGTCCGGGTCGCGCTTCGGATGTTCGCCGGGATGCAGGCCGATGAGCGTCTCGGCGAGCCGCCACATCGCGAGTGCGATCAGTCCGGCGGCGATGATCCACAGCGCTTCGGCGCCCGCGCGGCTGGACGCCACGGTGGCCAGTGCCCCGGACTGGTCGGCGTTTCCGCTGGAGCCGACCGCGATCCGCACGATGATGTAGGACACCAGCAGATGCAGCAGGCCGCTGACCGGATATCCGGCACGTGCCACACAGCGCAGGAAGCGATTCTGCGCCGCCCGAGCCACCATCCGGGTCACGCCGTCTTCGGCGGTCACGACCAAGGGTCCTGGTGGCTTGCGCCAGGACGCCTCCGGATCAGCGTGTCGACGGCGCTGGTAACGACCCGCGTGGCTCGGACTTCGCCGCTAGCGCTTGCGAACGGCGTCTTTGACCTTTTCGCCAGCGTCCTTGAGATTCGATTTCGCCTGATCGCCCTTGCCCCGGTTGCTGGTCTTCCGGTCCCCGGTGGCCCGGCCGACTGCTTCCTTGGCCTTGCCCTTGACCTCTTCGGCTTTGTTTCTGGCTTTATCCGTGGCACCCACGGCGCACCTCCTCCAACAGTTCCCCGGTCGGGGTCCAACGCAACGGTGGCTACCCGGCGTGCACGGGTGCAAACCCACGTCGTTCGACGACTTCTTCAATCGCTTTATCACCGTGTCGACCCAAAGCAGTGACCTCAACCGTTCGGGGCTCGCGCCGTCCATGTCGAGGGCGGTGATCTGGGCCAGATCGCCTTCGAGCGCCGCCAGTCGCGAGTTAGCCGTCGTGGAATCCGGGTACCCGGGCGGCTATGGATTGGGTCACGTCACACGCGCTGGCGATCGGGTCGGCGTTGCTGGCCGCGTTTTGGGCGGCGGTAGGCATCGTCGTTCGCCAACGAGCCGCCCAGGACGTTCCGGCTGACAAAGCACTGTCGGGCTCGATGTTGACGACCCTGGTTCGCCAACCGTCGTGGTGGGCCGGCACTCTCGCCGCCATCGCCGGTTATGTGTTTCAAGCCGTGGCGCTTGCGCACGGATCCTTGCTACTGGTTCAGCCGCTGCTGGTCTCGTCGCTGCTGTTCGCACTGCCGTTGAGCGCCAGGCTCTGCCACCAACGCGTCGGCTCGGTCGACTGGGGCTGGGCGATGCTCTTGACTGCCGGACTGGCGGTTTTCGTGCTCGTTGGCCAGCCCCGCGAGGGCCATTACCGCCCCCCGATACCGGCGTGGACACTGGCGTCGACGATCTTCGTGCCGCTGGTCATCGTATGTGTTGCCGCAGCGCACCGGGCTGTCGGTCGCCTGCGCGCCATGCTGCTGGCCGCCGCGGTGGCGATTCTGCTGGGCATGATCGCCGTCTTGACCAAGGTCTGCACGCACCGCTTCCACTACGGTGGGTGGCACGGGCTGCTGACCGTCCCCGCCCCTTACCTGCTGGTCGCGCTGGCGGTGGCGGTAACCGTTTTGCAGCAGTCGGCGTTTCGTGCCGGCGCGTTGCAGGCGTCGGTGCCCATCATGTTGGTCGGTGAACCGGTCATCGCGGTGCTGCTTGGGGTTGTCGTGCTCGGTGAGCACCTGGCGGTACGGGGACCTGCCGCCTTGGCGCTACCGGCGGCGGTTTTGGCGATGCTGGCAGCCACGATCGCGCTGGGCCGTGGGTCGGGGGCCCGCACCGAGCACTTGGCCGACGCCACCGCACCGAGCCGTCTCCCATGGCGTCGGGCCCCAAATAAGTCCGAGCGGGTGGGCAATGGTCGCGATTCCACGCCCATGCTGAGGAGCCAGCCCAAAGCAGGATAGTTCGCTTGAGACAATCAGCGGTTGAGAACTCCCGCGCGCCAGCATGGTCGCTGCCATTGTGACACTAATGTTCCTTATCGGCCTCGCCGCCATACCGATTCATTCTTTTGGCTTCCCCTTCTTTGGGAGCGCGTTCCTGGCCGTGGCTTTCTTCGCGGCCGCCTTCCGAGGCGGCACTTTTTCGGCGGCCGCTTTCTTCGCAGGTACCTTGTCGGCGACCTTCCTGGAAGGCTTCGTGGCAGTCACCTTCTTCGTAGACGCTTTCGTGGTGGCCGCCCGCGGTGCGGTCGCCCTCTTGGCCGCAGCCTTGCGGCCGGTTGCTTTCGCGGCTGAGCCCGCATTAGCCGGCGTCTGCTGGGCGGCAGGCTTTTCGGCCGCGAGCTTTTGGTCACCCGCCTTCTCGCCTCGTAGCTTCTTCGGAAGTTCGTCACCGACCAGCTTGGCGGCGCGCTCCCCCAACGTACGCCCTTGCCTGGCCACGTTGCCGAGTGCTTTCTTGACCGTATCGGCGCGTTGGTTGATCCCCATGTCACTCCTTAGCTCCCTCGGCGTACTAAGCCGCTGCGCCACGACGGAACGGCCTGCACTCATTTGACTACGTTAATCGCTACGCATCGAACGCACGGCGCTTCCGAGGGCCGATGTGATAATTCTCCGGCGCCGCGTTAACACGGCGTTCATTAGTCGTTGTTGCTTCCGGTCGCCCGCGTCGTCGCGATATGTCAGCATGGGGCGGTGAGGGCACGCCATTTCGCTGTTTTCCTCGGCGCTGTGACGCTGGCGAGTACGGTGCTGCTGAGCGCACCCGTCGCCTCCGCGTCCACCCAACCGTGCCCCGACATCGAGGTGGTATTCGCCCGCGGCACCACCGAGGATCCCGGTGTTGGTGCAACCGGACAGGCATTCGTGGATTCGCTGCGCGCGCGAGTAGGCACGAAGTCGATCGGTGTTTATCCGGTCGACTACCCCGCCACGATCGACTTTCCCACCGCCGTGGACGGTATTAGTGACGCGAGCGCCCATGTCCGCTCCATGGCGGCGAACTGTCCGAAAACCAAACTGGTGCTCGGCGGATTTTCCCAAGGCGCAGCGGTGATGGGTTTCGTCACCGCCAATGTCATACCGGATGGCGTAGACGCTTCCGACGTACCCGCGCCGATGCCGCCCGATGTGGCAAACCATGTCGCCGCGGTCGCCTTGTTCGGAAAGCCATCGACCCGGTTTATGCGTGCGATCAATGAGCCGCTGATCGCAGTCGGCCCGTTGTATGCGGACAAGACCATCGACTTGTGCCTGCCCGATGACCCGATTTGCTCGGCTGGACGGGACTTTTCCGTGCACACCCAGTACGCGGAGGCCGGGATGGTCGATCAGGCAGCGACTTTCGCCGCGGGTCGTCTCCGGGATGCGGACAGCGCCGGCACCGATCCTCGTTGCGCGGTGGGACCAGCTTGCGCTCCGGTTGAAACTGTGGCGCAAGGGACGATGCCCGGCAGGTCAGCGGTCCTGCCGCGCTGAAGCGCTGGCCCCATCGAGTTCCGTGCGCCCATCGTCAACGCACCGACGTCAACCGGCCGCACAACTGGGTTGCCGCAGCTACCGTGGGTGACATGTCCGACCCGACCGCGGGTTCGCCGCCGCACCCGGATGCGCCTCCCGGCTCGTCACAAGTCAGCGATTCCCGGCCCACCGGGCGATGGGCGCGAGTGCGTCACGAGTGGCACCACAGACTCGATCCGGTCGAGCAATCGGCGGTGATCTCCTGGGCGACATTTACCGTGACCTTCGCCGGGCTGCGGGTGCTGACCCACTGGATCCGCGCCGGGCATGGCCCCACGGGCGGCGGGATCAGCCTCGGTGGCCGACACTTCCACCACTACAACATCGGCATCGGCCTGCTGTCCGCGGTGGGAGCGGTAGGTTTGCGCGGGTCAGACCGGCAACGGCGCCATCCCGCCGCTGCAGCCGCCTACGGTGCGGCAAACGCACTGATCGTCGATGAACTGGCTTTGTTACTGGACTTGGAGGACGTGTATTGGTCCCGCCAGGGACGCGAGAGCGTGGACGCGGCGGTCGGGATCATCGCCGCGGGTGGCACCTTTTTCGCCGGACTACCCTTTTGGCCCCACGCCCGCCGGGCGCTGCAGTCCGGAAGCTGACCCGCGCCCAGCGGCGGCACGTTTTATGGGGCCTGTCCGCTTCGCTGACCGCACTGGCGTTGCTGCCGGCCTGCGGCGCGAACGGCCGCAATTCCGGCACGACGTCCACGAGTGCGACGACAACGACGACAGCTGCGACGGCGGTCACCACCACATCGGTCATCGCTGCCCCCGCGCCGACCCAAGCCCCCAAAACCGCGAAGTGGGTCGACCTGCAAGTCGGTGACTGCCTGGCCGATCCTGCGCCGAGCGATCCCAGCGTGGTGAGCGTCACCATCGTCGACTGTGCGACACCGCACCAGGCGGAGGTCTATTTGCGCGCGCCGATGGCGGTCAACACCGCCATTGGCGACGTCGCCGATCGAGACTGCGTTGCGGGATTTCCCCGCTACACCGGGCGACCCGTCGCCGGCAGCCCATTCGCGGTGACGTACCTCATCGACTCCGATCAAGATCGAACATCGTTTAATCCCGCGCCGAGTACCGTCATCTGTTTGCTCCAATCGGCGAACGGTGGGCCTTTGACACAGTCCGCGCGTCGCTGACGAAAGCGCCCCCGTCGAACCACCGCACACCGTTGCCGCATACGGTGAATCGATGCGACGGACAGTGGCTCTGATCGCCGCCGGTGTGATCACCGCCTTGGCCGTCAACGCCTGCTCCACCGGCCACCGGGTCGACCTCGGCGGCGGCACCCAAGCCAACCTGATCGCGGCCATCGCCGGTGAGCCCGACCAGCTCGACCCGCAGAAGACGAGCGCGTACTTCTCGTTCGAGGTCCTCGAAAACGTCTACGACACACTCGTCGAGCCCGACGAAAACCTTCAGATGCGCCCGGCGCTGGCCGCATCGTGGCAGATCAGCCCCGACCAGCTCACCTGGACGTTCCACCTGCGCCAGGGCGTCACGTTCCACGACGGCAGCCCGTTCACAGCCGACGACGTCGTGTACTCCTACCGCCGCATCATCGACCAGCAGCTTGCCAACGCCTACCGGTTCAGCTCGGTCCGCGATGTCACCGCACCCGACCCGGACACCGTCACGATCACCGTCAAGCAACCCACCCCAAACCTGCTGGTGAACATCGGCGGGTTCAAGGGCATGGCGATCGTACAGCGCAAGAACGTCGAGAGCGGAGCCATCGCAACGCATCCCATCGGTACCGGCCCGTTCGCGTTCAAAACCGCCAAAAGCGGTGATTCGATCACGCTCACCGCGAACCACACCTATTGGGGCGGGCCGCCCGGGGTCGCCGGGGTGACGTTCCGCTTCATCCCCGAGTCCTCCACGGCGCTGTCGGCGCTGCAGGCGGGCGAGATCGACTGGACCGACTCGATTCCCCGGCAACGCGTCGACGATCTCAAGGGTGACGACTCGATAACGCTGGGAATGACGCCGAGCAACGACTACTGGTATCTGACGCTCAACGAGGCACGCAAGCCGTACGCCGACGCTCGGGTGCGCCGGGCGATCGCGTACGGCATCGATCGGGCCGCGATCGTGCAGGCCACCAGCTACGGCACCGCAACCGCCAATCAGCTTGCGATACCGCAGGGCAGCCCATGGTATACCGACTACCACGGCTACTCACGCGATATCGACAAGGCCAGGGGCTTGCTGAATCAGGCCGGGGTCAAAAACCTCACTCTCGACATGATGGCGACCAGCGAGTATCCGGAGACGGTCACCGCGGCACAGATCATCGCCGATAACCTTGCGCCGCTGGGTATCACGGTCAAGATCCGCACCGTCGACTTCGCCAGCTGGCTCGACGACGAGAACAGGGGTGACTTCGACATGCTGATGATGGGCTGGCTCGGCAACATCGACCCCGACGACTTCTACTATGCGCAGCAACACACCGGCGGGAAAAGCAACGCGCAGCACTACTCCAACCCGACCGTGGACGCGCTGCTCGACGCCGGCCGCACCGAAACCAACCCCGATGTCCGCAAACAGGATTACGCGAAGGCGGCGACGATCGTCGCCGACGACGCCAGCTACATCTATCTCTACAACCCGTCCATGATCGCGGCGTGGAGCAAGAAGCTGTCGGGCTTCCAGCCCCGCCGCGACAAGGCGGTCCGGTTCCGCACCGCGAGGCTGGGCCGATGAGCGCGATCGTGCGTTTCCTCGTGCGCCGACTCCTGTACTCGGTCGTCGTCCTTTTCGGCGTCCTCATAGTGGTTTTCGCCCTCGTTCACCTCGTCCCCGGTGATCCGGTGCGACTTGCGTTGGGAACCCGCTACAGTCCTGAGGCCTATAACGCGTTGCGGTCTGCGAGCGGCCTGGACCGTCCGATCGTCGAGCAGTTCTTCTCCTACATCGGCTCTGCGCTACACGGCGACCTCGGGGTGAGTTTCCGCAACGGCGACCCGGTCACCGTCACACTGCTCGAGCGCCTGCCGGCGACGCTGTCGCTGGCCGCGGTCGGGATCGGGATCGCGCTGCTGGTCTCGGTTCCGGCCGGGATCTGGGCGGCGCTGCGGGAGGGCCGGCTCAGCGACGCTATCGTGCGCATCGCAAGCCAATTCGGCGTCTCGATCCCCGACTTCTGGATGGGCATCCTGCTGATCGGGCTGTTCGCCGCGACGCTGGGTTGGCTGCCGACCTCGGGTTACCAACCGCTGGTGGGCAATCCGGCCGGCTGGTTGCGCCACGTGATCCTGCCGGGCTTCACGGTCGGCATCGTCGCGGGAGCGATCATGACCCGCTACATCCGATCCGCGGTGCTCGACGTGGCGTCGATGGCATACGTCCGCACCGCGCGGTCCAAGGGGCTGTCGCCGCGGGTGGTGACCCTGCGGCACATCCTGCGCAACGCGCTGATCCCGGTGCTGACCATCACCGGGATTCAGCTTGCCACGATCCTTGGTGGGGTCATCGTCGTCGAGGTGGTGTTCGCCTGGCCGGGCGTCGGCCGGCTCACCTACACCGCGGTCCAGGCGCGCGACTATCCGCTGATTCAGGGCGCGGTGCTGCTGATCGCCGCGCTGTTCCTGCTCATCAACCTGATCGTGGACGTGTTGTACGCGGTCGTCGATCCGCGGATCCGGCTGTCATGACGGACGGCACCCGGGTGGCGTCCTGGCGGCTGCTGCTGGGTAATCCGGTCACCGCGATCAGTGCCCTGGTTCTGTTCGCCGTCGTGTTCGTCGCGGTGGCCGGCGACTGGATCGCGCCCTACGGCGTCAACAAGATCGACGTGGCCGACGCGCTGCACCCGCCCGGCGGCGCACACTGGTTCGGCACCGACGAGCTCGGGCGCGACATCTTCTCCCGGGTGCTGGTGGCCAGCCAGGCGTCGATGCTGGTGGCGGCCGCGAGTGTGGCGTTCGCGTTCGTCGTCGGCGTCACCATCGGCGTGGTATCGGGCTATCGGGGCGGCGTGCTGGACACCGTGCTCATGCGCATGGTCGATGTGATGTTCGCGTTTCCGGTGCTGCTGCTGGCGCTGGCCATCGTGGCGATCCTGGCCCCGGGCACCACGACCACGATCCTGGCGATCGGGATTGTCTACACCCCGATTTTCGCGCGGGTGGCGCGGGCGAGCGCGCTGAGTGTGCGGGTTGAACCCTACGTTGCGGTGTCGCGCACGATGGGCACCGGTGACCTGTACATCCTCGGTCGCCACATCCTGCCCAACATCGCCGGCCCGGTGATCGTGCAGACCTCGCTGTCGCTGGCGTTCGCGATCCTGTCCGAGGCGGCGTTGTCGTTTCTGGGGTTGGGCATCCAGCCGCCGCAACCATCCTGGGGGCGAATGCTTTTCGATGCGCAGGGGTTCGTGCACCGGGCGTGGTGGATGAGCGTGTTTCCGGGCGCGGCCATCTTCGTTACCGTGCTGGCGTTCAACCTGCTCGGTGACGGGCTGCGCGACGTACTGGATCCCAAGCAGCGCACCATGATCGAGGCCAGGAGGACGCGGTGAGCGAACCCGTCCTGCGAACCGAGGATCTGCGGGTGCGCATCGGCCGGCGCGAGATCGTGCGCGGCATCTCCTTCGACGTGGCGCGTGAGCAGACGCTGGGCATCGTCGGGGAATCGGGGTCCGGCAAGTCGATGACCGTTTTGGCGGCGACCGGACTGCTGGATGCGCCGGGCTCGGTGGTGACCGGCCAGAGCGCGCTGTCCGGCACCCAGCTGGTCGGGGCGTCGGCCCGGCTGCTGCGCAGTGTTCACGGCGGCCGGATCGGGTTCGTCTTCCAGGATCCCGGAACGTCGCTGAACCCGCTGCTCACCCTGGAACGCCAGATCACCGAATCGCTTGAGACGCACCGCGCTATGACGCGACGCCAGGCCCGCGGCCGTGCGTTGGAGCTGCTGGACGCGGTCGGACTGCCCGATCCAAGATCGCGGTTGGGCACCTACCCGCACCAGCTGTCCGGTGGTCAGCGGCAGCGGGTGATGATCGCGATCGCGTTGGCGTGCGACCCGGAGCTCCTGATCGCCGACGAGCCGACCACGTCGCTGGATGTGACAACGCAGGCCCAGATCATCGATTTGGTTCGGCAACTGAAGCGCGATTTCGGCACCGCGGTGGTGTGGGTCAGCCACGATCTCGGCGTGATCGGCGAGGTGGCCGACGACGTCGCCGTGCTGCAGGACGGCGAGGCGGTGGAGCGGTCGTCGATCTTCGACGTGTTCGACCGGCCGCGCCATCCGTACACCCGCCGACTGCTGCGGGCGCGACCGGTGATCGGCGGCGCCGGTCCCGCGCCGGCCGCCGGGGACGCGCCGGTGGCGTTGCGGGTCGAGGGACTGGATGTGCGGTTCGGGGGCAGCCACGCGGTCAAGGACCTTTCGTTCCGCATCCGCCGCGGAACCACGCTTGGGCTGGTGGGCGAATCCGGTTCGGGCAAGTCGACCGTGGCCGGCGCGCTCACCGGGCTGGTGAAGCCGGACGCCGGCACCGCGACGCTGGACGGGACGGACGTGCTCGGGGTGCGGGGCCGCGCCGAGAAGGTGATGCGCAGGCGGATCAGCCTGGTATTGCAGGATCCGTTCTCGTCGCTGGACCCGCGGACCGCGGCGGGAGTGGCGATCGGCGAGCCCTTGGCGGTGCACCGGCTGGCGACGGGCAAGCGCGGCCGGCGCGCCAGGGTGGCCGAACTTCTGGACCTGGTCGGGCTGCCCACGGAGTTCGCGTCGCGGTATCCGCATGAACTCTCGGGCGGGCAGCGCCAGCGGGTCAGCATCGCCCGGGCGCTGGCCGTCGAGCCGGAGCTGCTGATCCTCGACGAATCCACGGCCTCGCTTGATGTCTCGGTTCAGGCCCGGGTACTGGATCTGCTGAAAGACCTGCAGCACGACCTCGGCCTGACTTATCTGTTCATCGCGCACGATCTTGCGGTCGTGCAGCAGATGAGCCACGACGTGCTGGTGATGCGGGCCGGCGAGGCGGTCGAATACCGGCCCGCCGCGGAGCTGTTCGCCGCGCCCGGGCACCAGTACACGCGTGCGCTGCTGGCGGCGGTCCCCACCTTCAGGCCGGCCGCGTCGTGACCGCGTCGATGACCAACGTTTATTAGCCGTGCTGCTCCGCGGCGTACTGCCAGGCGGCGGTCTGTTCCGGGCAGTACGTGCTGATCGCGGCGCCGAGGAACTGCCACGACTGCGCCGTCGTGGTGCCTTTCGGCAAGTTGTGCTGCAGGAAGGCGGCGGATTTGTCCGCGTTGGCGTCCACGCCTTTGTTGAGTCGCTCGCAGACGATCTTGCCCAGCCAGGCGTTGTAGTCGCGCGGGCCGTAGATTCCGTAGCTCTGTAGTTGCGCGGAGAAATCGGTGTCGACGTCGGCGTGCGCCGGTGCGGCCAGGGCGACTGCCATGGCGGCGGTTGCTGCCAGCACCGCTGTCTTCATCGGCTGGACTATACCTCTACCCCGCTCGACCTGCGCTGCTGCTGTCGCAACTGCTCCGAGTGGGTGACATCCCCCACACCCGGTTCGCCGGGCCGCCTCTTCTCGTGCTTTCGGCTTGCGGTTAAAGTCGCCAGAGAGAAGTTAAATCAACTAATCTGTGGCTTCTATTAGCTAGCCTGCCGCGAACACGAGATGAGGAGCCGGCTCCAATGTTCAGGGCTGCCCGACGGGTGTGGATGGCGCTGGTCATTGTGGTCGTGGTTGCGATCGCGGCTTTCTGCGTCTACCGGTTCCACGGCGTGTTCGGCCGCACGGAGCTCACCCGCCCGGGCATGGGCCTCGCCAATGACACCAAGCCGTTCAATCCCAAGCGTGTGACGTACGAGATCTTCGGACCCGAAGGAACCGTGGCCACGATCAACTACCTCGACCTCCAGGCGCAGCCGCAGGAAGTCAAGGACACCACGCTGCCGTGGTCGCTCACCCTGACCACCACCGCACCTGCGGCCAGCGCCAACATCGTGGCCCAGGGCGACAGCAATACGATCGGCTGCCGCATCACGGTCAACGGGGACGTCAAGGACGAGAAGGTCTCCAATGAGGTCAACGCGCAAACCTTCTGCTTTGTGAGGTCGGCATGAGCAACCGACACGTGGGCGCGCACCCGATCATCCCGCATACGATCCGGATTTTCGCTGTCCCGATCCTGCTGGGCTGGCTTGCGCTCACCGTGTTCGTGAACATCGCCTCACCCCAGTTGGAAGCGGTCGGACAGGACCACTCGGTGTCGCTGGCCCCCAACGATGCGCCGTCGATGAAGGCGATGAAGCGCGTCGGCCAGGACTTCCACGAGTTCAACTCCAACAGCTCGGTGATGATCGTCCTGGAAAGCGATCAGCAGCTCGGCGATGACGCCCATCACTACTACGACGGCCTGATCCAGCGGCTCCAAGCCGACCCCAAGCACGTCGAGCACATCCAGGACTTCTGGGGCGACCCACTGACCGCGGCGGGATCGCAGAGCGCCGACAGCAAGGCCGCCTACGTTCAGTTGTACCTGGCCGGCAACCAGGGCGAGAGCCTGGCGAACGAGTCCGTGCAGGCGGTACGCGACATCGTGGCGAACGATCCGCCGCCGCCTGGGCTCAAGGCCTACGTCACCGGCCCCGCCGCCCTCACGGCAGACCAGCACCACGCCGGCGACAAGAGCATCAGGCTCATCACGATGGTCACGATCGGGGTGATCTTCCTGATGCTGCTGTTGGTGTACCGCTCCGTCGTCACCGTCATCCTGGTCCTGCTCATGGTGTTCGTTGAGCTGGCGGCGGCCCGCGGAATCGTTGCGTTCCTGGGCTACCACGACTTCATCGGGCTTTCGACCTTCGCGGTCAACCTGCTCACCACACTTGCTATCGCGGCGGGAACCGACTACGCGATATTCCTCGTCGGCCGCTATCACGAGGCACGTCAGGCCGGCGAGGATCGCGTCACCGCCTTCTACACGATGTATCACGGCACCGCCCACGTCATCCTCGGCTCGGGTTTGACGATCGCCGGGGCGACGTATTGCCTCAGCTTCACCCGGCTGCCGTATTTCCAGACCCTGGGTATTCCGTTGGCGATCGGAATGCTCGTTGCGGTCGCGGCGGCGCTGACCATGGCGCCGGCGTTGCTCACCGCGGCCAGCACGATCGGGCTCTTCGAACCCAAGCGGAAGATGAAGACGCGTGGCTGGCGCCGAGTGGGTACGGCCGTGGTGCGCTGGCCCCTCCCGATCCTCGCCGCGGCGACCGCGCTGTGCCTGGTGGGACTGCTGGCGCTACCGGGCTACAAGCCGAGTTACAACGACCGCAACTACCTGCCTGCCGATATCCCCGCCAATCTCGGGTACGCGGCGGCCGACCGGCATTTCCCCCAGGCCCGGATGAACCCGGAATTGATGCTCATCGAGACCGACCACGACGTGCGCAATCCGGCCGACATGCTGGTCATCGACCGGGTTGCCAAGGGCGTTTTCCACATTCCGGGCATCGGGCGCGTGCAGACGATCACCAGGCCGCTGGGTACGCCGATCGAACACACGTCGATCCCGTTCCTGATCAGCATGCAGGGCACCACCCAGACAATGAACCAGGACTACATGCAGGCCCGCATGAATGACATGCTGACGATGGCCGATCAGATGCAGACGGTGATCAGCACCATGCAGAAGATGATGGGCCTGATTCAGCAGATGAGCGCAACCACTCACGACATGGTGGTCAAGATCCACGGCATGACCGCCGATGTCAACGACCTGCGGGATCACATCGCGGATTTCGACGACTTCTTCCGGCCGTTGCGCAACTACTTCTACTGGGAGCCGCACTGCTACGACATCCCGATCTGCTGGGCCATTCGCTCGGTGTTCGACACGCTCGACGGCATCGACACGCTGAGCGATGACATCGAGAATCTGCTGCCGGATCTGGATCACCTGGATGTGCTCATCCCACAGATGCTTACGCTGCTGCCGCCGATGATCTCGACGATGCAGTACATGCGCACCAACATGCTGACGATGCGCAGCACCTTCAAAGGCCTGCAGGACCAGATGAAGGAGATGCAGAACAACGCGACCGCGATGGGCCAGGCGTTCGACGCGTCCAAGAACGACGATTCGTTCTATCTGCCGCCGGAGGTGTTCGACAATCCCGATTTCAAACGCGGGCTGAAGATGTTCGTGTCACCGGATGGCAAAGCTGTTCGGTTCATCATCTCTCATGAAGGCGATCCCGCGACCCCCGAAGGGATCTCGCACATCGACGCGATCAAGAACGCGGCGTTTGAGGCTATCAAGGGAACCCCGCTGGAGGGCTCCAAGATTTATCTCGGCGGCACCGCTTCGACCTACAAGGACATGCAACACGGCTCCAACTACGATCTGCTGATCGCCGGGATCTCCTCGCTCTGCCTGATTTTCGTGATCATGCTGATCCTTACCCGCAGTGCGGTCGCCGCGGCCGTTATCGTCGGAACGGTGCTTCTTTCGTTGGGCACCTCGTTCGGGCTTTCCGTGCTGATCTGGCAGGACCTTCTCGGCATGCCTCTGCACTGGATGATCATCGCGATGTCGGTGATCATCCTGTTGGCGGTGGGATCCGACTACAACCTGCTGCTGGTGTCGCGGTTCAAGGAGGAAATCCACGCCGGGTTGAAGACGGGAATCATCCGTGCGATGGCGGGCACGGGCGCGGTGGTGACGTCGGCGGGCTTGGTGTTCGCGTTCACGATGGGTTCGATGGTGGTGAGCGACCTGCGCGTCGTCGGACAGGTCGGCACGACGATCGGCATGGGCTTGTTGTTCGACACACTGGTGGTGCGCTCGTTCATGACGCCGTCGATCGCGGCGCTTCTCGGCCGCTGGTTCTGGTGGCCGCAACGGGTGCGCACCCGCCCGCTCAGGGTCAGGTCACGCCCCAGTCCGGAGGACACAGCTCCGGTTCCGGTGCCGGTCTGAGCGCAGAACCGGTTATGGTCAGCGGTCCACCCCGCCCGTAGCGGCGTAAAATAGACAGGTCACACACGCTCGAACGCGTCCTGGCGCTCGAAGGGGTCCGTCGTCCGACACCGCCTTAGCTAGCCAGGCACTTCGGACAACGTCGTCCCGCAGAAGAGGAAGTGTGAAATGGCAGCCCGCCACATATCGGCCCGAGCGGTCCTGGCCGTTGGGTTCGCCCTCGCGATCCTGATCTCCCCGGCAATCACGTACGCCGACAGCTACCAGAACTGCACGGTGGACCAAACCAAGGGATCCACCTCACTGAAGTGTGCGCCGAATCTGGGAACCCCGACCATCGGCGGCTGGAACCCGCTGACCAGCGAGCAGGATTTGACCCTCCAGAACCAATACCGGCATTAGAGCGGCCCGTCCGCCTGGGCCGGCCACTAGTCAGCCGTCCACCATCGGGGATCAACATGGCGCGGATGGGTCGGC
>JAFARC010000073.1 GCA_019245755.1 Mycobacteriaceae bacterium
GCCCAGCGTGACCGTGGCGACGCCCGCGGGCGCGTTCTTGCGCCGGTAGTCCAGGACCACGTGGTCGCCGGGCTTGGTGGCCTTGAGCAGCCCCGTGAACTGGTCGAGGTTGGCGACGGGCTTGCCGTTGACGCCGTCGATGGCATCGCCGGGCTGCAGCTTGCCGGCCGACGGGCCGGGGCTGGTCACGGTCTCCACCGTCACCGCCGACGGGTATTTGAGATAGCCCAGCGCCGCATACTCCGCGCTGTCCTCGGAATTTCTGAAGTCGGCGTTGTTGGCCTGGTCGATCTCGTCCTTCGATTTGTCGGGCGGGTAGACCAGCTCGCGTGGGACCAGCTGCTCGCCGCCCGACATCCACAGAGTCAGCGCCTGCCCCAGCGTAAGGTCGTCGCGTTGCGCCACGGTGGTCATGTTCAGGTGCCCCGAGGTCGGGTGGACGTCACCGCCCTTGATGTCCACGACCTGTTTGCCGTCGACTTCGCCGAGGGTGTCGAACGTCGGGCCCGGGCCCAGCGAGACGTACGGCACCGTCACCACCGCCAGCAGCACCCCGAACGCCACAATCGGCACCAGGGCGACCAGCAGCGTAGAAATCCGCCTGTTCACGGCGACCACAGTAGAGGTTCGCGCTGCGTGCACCGTGCGAGAACCTGTCGAGGTTCACTGACGGCGTGACCCGCGGACCCGCGCGACGGGCAGTCGGTGAGTACCGTTGAGGTCATGGCTGACCTGCCTTTCGGCTTCTCCGCCGGGGACGACCCCGACCGCGACAACCACGGAAAGAACCCAGACGACGAGGGCGACGACACCCGACCCAACCCGTTCGGGTTCGGTTCCGGCGACTTCAACGTGACTGACCTCGGCGAAGTCTTCACGCGCCTCGGTCAGATGTTCTCCGGTGCGGGCAGCGCGATGGCCAGCGGCAAGGCGTCGGGCCCGGTGAACTACGACCTGGCCCGGCAGCTGGCGTCCAGCTCAATCGGCTTCGTCGCGCCGGTCCCCGCCGCGACGACGTCCGCGATCGCCGATGCCGTCCATCTGGCCGAGACGTGGCTGGACGGCGCCACGGCACTGCCCGCCGGAACCGTCAAGGCGATCGCATGGACGCCCAACGACTGGGTCGACAACACGCTGGACACCTGGAAGCGGCTGTGCGATCCGATGGCCGAGCAGATCTCCACGGTGTGGGCGTCGGCGCTGCCAGCGGAGGCCAAGGCGATGGCCGGCCCGCTGCTGTCGGTGATGTCACAGATGGGGGGCATGGCGTTCGGCTCGCAGCTGGGTCAGGCGCTCGGCACGCTGTCCAAGGAGGTGCTCACCTCCACCGATATCGGGCTGCCGCTCGGCCCCAAGGGGATCGCGGCGCTAATGCCCGGCGCAATCGAATCGCTCGGCAAGGGCCTCGAGCAGCCACGCAGCGAGATCGTGACGTTCCTCGCCGCCCGTGAGGCCGCGCATCACCGCCTGTTCAGCCACGTGCCGTGGCTGGCCAGCCAGCTGCTCAGCGCGGTGGAGGCCTACGCGCGCGGCATCAAGATCGATATGAGCGGCATCGAGGAAGCCGCCCGCGGCTTCAACCCGATGTCGCTGGGCGATCCCGCGGCGATGGAGCAACTGCTGACGCAGGGGGTGTTCGAGCCGCAGGCCACGCCCGAGCAGACCGCGGCGCTGGAGCGGCTCGAAACGCTGCTCGCACTGATCGAGGGGTGGGTCCAGACCGTGGTCACCGCCGCGCTGGGCGAACGGATCCCCGGCACCGCGGCGCTGAGCGAGATGCTGCGTCGGCGGCGCGCCACCGGCGGCCCGGCGGAGCAGACCTTCGGCACGCTGGTCGGCCTGGAGCTGCGGCCCCGCAAGCTGCGCGAGGCCGCGGTGTTGTGGGAGCGGCTCACGCAGGCGGCCGGCATGGACGCCCGCGACGCGGTGTGGCAGCACCCCGACCTGCTGCCCGACTCCAGCCACCTCGACGAGCCGGCAGCCTTCATCGACCGGATCATCGGCGGCGACACCAGCGGCATCGACGAGGCGATCGCGGAGATCGAGAAGGACCGCGACGACAATCAGGACTAGGGACTCGCTCTTCGCGCAAGCGGCTCATCGCCATCTTTTGCCGGGTTGGCCGAGCGGTCAGGGATGATGGTGTCGTGGCTGACATCAAACGCAGGAGCGCAGCCCGCAACGCAAAGCTGGCATCCCTGCCGGTCGGCATGGCCGGCCGGGCGGCGCTGGGCTTGGGGAAGCGGCTGACCGGCAAGTCGAAGGACGAGGTTCAGGCCGAGCTGATGGAGAAGGCCGCGAACCAGTTGTTCACGGTCCTCGGCGAGCTCAAGGGCGGCGCGATGAAGGTCGGCCAGGCGTTGTCGGTGATGGAGGCCGCGATCCCCGAGCAGTACGGCGAGCCGTACCGGGAGGCGCTGACCAAGCTGCAGAAAGACGCGCCGCCGCTGCCGGCGGGCAAGGTGCACCACGTGCTCGACCAGCAGCTGGGCACCAGGTGGCGGCAGCGGTTCAGCTCATTCGACGACACGCCGGTGGCGTCGGCCAGCATCGGGCAGGTGCACAAGGCGGTGTGGTCCGACGGCCGCGAGGTCGCGGTAAAGATCCAATATCCCGGCGCGGACCAAGCATTGCGCGCCGACCTCAAGACCATGCAGCGCATGGTCGGTGTGCTCAAGCAGCTCTCGCCCGGCGCCGACGTGGAAGGCGTGGTCGACGAGCTCATCGAGCGCACCGAGATGGAACTGGACTACCGGCTGGAGGCCGACAACCAGCGGGCGTTCGCCAAGGCTTACGAGAACGACGAGAAGTTCGTGATCCCGCACATCGTGGCGAGCGCCCCCAAGGTGTTGATCGCCGAGTGGATCGACGGCATCCCGATGTCGCAGATCATCCGCAGCGGCACGGTGGAACAGCGCGACCTGATGGGCACGCGCCTCGCCGAGCTGACCTACGGCGCGCCACACCGGCTCGACATGATGCACGGCGACGCCCACCCCGGCAACTTCATGCTGATGCCCGACGGCCGGATGGGCGTCATCGACTTCGGCGCGGTCGCGCCGCTACCCGGCGGCCTGCCCGTCGAACTCGGCCACATGCTGCGGTATGCGCTCGAGGAGGACTACGACCCGCTGCTGCGCACGATGGAGAAGGTCGGGTTCATCCAGCCCGGTGAGCAAGTCTCGGCGCGCGAGATCGACGAGATGCTGCGCCAGTACATCGAACCGGTCCGGACCGACGTCTTCCACTACACCCGCAAGTGGCTGCAGAAGATGGCCGCGGTGCAGATGGACAGGTCGGTTGCGCAGATCAAGACGGCGCGCCAACTCGACCTACCGGCGAAGCTGGCGATCCCACTGCGGGTGATCGCGTCGACGGTGGCGATCTGCGCCCAACTGGACGCCCACGTGCCGGTGAAAGCCATCGTGACGCAGTATCTGACGGGTTTCGCCGAGCCGGACGAGCCGGCGGCGGTCTAAGCCTCATCCATGGCCTAAACCGCAGGTGGTCAGGCTGCCGCCTGCTGGTTCTTGCGGGGACGTCCACGCGGCCGCTTGTGGGCCACGACAACACCGCGCTCGAAGATCTGGCCGCCCCAGACGCCCCACGGCTCCTCACGCTCGAGGGCCGCCGCCAGGCACTGCGCGCGGAGCGGGCACTCGCCGCAGAGTTCTTTGGCGCGTTCCAGGTCTGCGGGGTTGTCGGCAAACCACAGGTCGGGGTCGCCGACATGACATGGCAGTTCCGGCAACGTGCTTTTGCGGTATGTCAGGGCCGACATGTCCGATCACCTGCTTCCTGGTCGTTTTCCGCGGTTGGCTACCGATGGATCCGGACCGGGCGGCGGTCGGCCAGAAAAACAATGAGGCCACGGATCCTGATCGACTGCGGGTCCGTGGCCTTGCGGGGGTGGGGCTTTCCTAGACGGTGCCTCCGTCCACGGACGCGGCGGTCGCGGCGGTGCGGCGCTTGCGCGCGGCAGCCACCGGCGCGTCATGCGCCGCGCGTGCGGCGTGCGCGGTCCGCGCGTCAGCGACACGGCGGGCCCGCGATACACCGCCGAAAACCATGGCGTTCTTCATGATCGGGACCTCCTCTGGTCGGCTCGCCGCGCCACACAAGACATGAGCCGGTTGGCTACGTCGAGGCTAAAGCCTAGCAGCCGACCCGGACAACCGATTTTTGACCTGCGGTTTCGCCGAATCCCGGACATGTTCGTCAACTAGTGCCAGCACGTCGGCGCCGAACCGGTCAAGCTTGTTAGCTCCGATGCCCGGTATCGCGACCAACGCCTCGTCGTCGGTGGGCAACATCTCGGCGATCGCGGTCAACGTGTTGTCGCTGAACACGATGTAGGCCGGCACGTTCATCGCCTTGGCGGTATCCAGCCGCCACTTCCTGAGCTGCTCGAGCAACTGCTCGTCCACGTCGGCCGGGCAACTTTCGCAGCGACGCAGCAGCACCGCGGCCGGCGTGCACAGCGCGGCGCTGCAGATGCGACAACGGGGCCGGGTGCCGCGGGCACGACGCGGCTTGGCGGGCGCGGGGTCGGCCTCAGTCTGCGGCGCGACGCCGGTCAGGAAGCGTGACGGTCGTCGGGTCTGGCGGCCGCGCGGTGTGCGTGACAGCGCCCAACTGAGCGCCAGATGGACACGCGCGCGGGTGATGCCGACGTACAGCAATCTGCGTTCTTCTTCGACGGCCTCGCTGTCGGGGCCGTGCGCCAGGGCGTGCGAGATCGGCAGCGTGCCGTCGGCCAGACCGACCAGAAACACCGCGTCCCACTCCAGCCCCTTGGCGGCGTGCAGCGACGCCAGCGTCACACCCTGCACAACTGGCGGGTGCCGGGCGTCGGCGCGGACACGCAGCTCAGCCAGGAGGGCCGGGAGATCCAACTGGGGACGGCGTGCCACCTCCTCGTCGACGAGGTCGGCCAGCGCATCCAGCGACTCCCAGCGTTCCCGGGCCCGGATCCCGGCGGGCGGTTCGGCGGTCAACCCGACCGGCTCAAGCAACAGGCGGACGAGTTCCGGCAGTGTCCCGGTGGCCGCGCCGCCGGGACCGCGGTCGGCGACGCGCTGCAAGGTCAGTAGCGCCTGGCGGATCTCCGGCCGGGTGAAGAAGCCCTCGCCACCACGCACCTGGAACGGGATCGCGGCCTCGGTCAGCGCCTCTTCGTACACCTCCGACTGGGCGTTGATGCGGTACAGCACCGCGACCTGCGAAGCCGGAGTGCCGGCGTCAATCAGCTCGCCGATCCGCTTGGCGACCGCGGCGGCCTCGGCGACCTCGTCGGGGTAGTCGTGAAACGAGGGCCGCGGCCCGGCGTCGCGCTGGCCGATTAGATGCAGCTTGCTGCCGGCCACCCGGCCGCGCGCGGCGGCGATCACGCGGTTGGCCAGCGACACCACCTGCGGCGTGGACCGGTAGTCGCGCTCCAGCCGGATCACGGTGGCGTCGGCAAAGCGCCTCGGGAAGTCGAGCAGATACTGCGGGGTGGCGCCGGTGAACGAGTAGATGGTCTGGTTCGCGTCGCCGACCACGGTGAGGTCGTCGCGGTCGCCGAGCCAGGCAGTCAGCACACGGTGCTGCAGCGGCGTGACGTCCTGATACTCGTCGACCACAAAGCAGCGGTAACGGTCGCGGAACTCCTGGGCCACGCCGGTGTCGTGTTCGATCGCGGCGGCGGTGTGCAGCAGCAGGTCGTCGAAATCGAGCAGTGCCACCCCGTCGCGCGCGTTCTTGAGGGTCTCGTAGCCGGCATACACGCGCGCCACGCTGTCTGGCGCCAGCGGCGGCTCACGGCCCGCTTTGGCGACCTGCGCCGGGTAGTCCTCCGGGGTGATCAGCGAGGCCTTGGCCCACTCGATCTCGCCCGCCAGGTCGCGCACGTCATCGGTGCTGACCGACAGGCCCAGCCGAGACGCCGCCTGCGCGACCACGGCGAACTTGCTGTCCAAAAGTTGCCACCCGGTGTCACCGACGATGCGGGGCCAGAAGTACTGCAGCTGACGGCGTGCCGCGGCATGGAACGTGACGGCCTGCACCGAGCCGGTGCCGACGCCCGGGTCCAATTCGCGCAGCCTGCCGCGCATCTCGCCGGCGGCCCGCTGGGTGAAGGTGACGGCAAGCACCTGGCCCGGCGCGACGTGGCCGGCCGCGACCAGATAAGCGATCCGGCGGGTGATGGTGCGGGTCTTGCCCGTGCCGGCCCCGGCCAGCACGCAGACCGGGCCGCGCGGCGCCTGCACCGCTTCGCGCTGCTCGTCGTCGAGGCCGTCGAGCAGGGCAGTGGCGACCGGCATGGCGTCCATCATGGCAGGGGTGACCGACAGGATGGTCGCAGCGACGCGATGCGTTAACTTGGGGCATGACCGCGAGCCCTGCTCATTTGACGATGTACACCACCCAGTGGTGCGGATACTGCCTCCGGCTGAAGGCCGTGCTCAAGTCGGCCGGCATCGGCTACGAGGAGATCGACATCGAGCAGGATCCGGCGGCGGCCGAATTCGTCAGCTCCGTGAACAACGGCAACAGGACCGTGCCGACAGTCAGATTCGCCGACGGATCCACCCTGACGAACCCCAGCGGCAAAGAAATCGAGCAGAAGCTCGCCCAAATCGGTTAGCTCGCTCAGTCCTGCGCGGCCCAGGACTCGATGATCTCCCGGGCGATCGAGATCGACCCGGGCAGCATCAGTTCCGACCGAGAGTTGCTGGTCCAGTCGCCCTGGGCGAGCGCATGGCGGATCTGGTCGCGGGTGAACCAGGCGGCCTCGGTGATCTCGCCGTCGTTGAACGAGAACTCCTGGCCGGGGTCGGCGAGCGCGTGGAAACCGACCATCAGCGACCGCGGGAAGGGCCAGGGCTGGCTGCCCAGGTAGCGCACGTCGCGCACGTGAAGGCCGATCTCCTCGACGATCTCGCGCTGCACGCAGGCTTCGAAGGACTCCCCCGCCTCGACGAACCCGGCCAGCAGCGAAAACATCCGCTGCGGCCAGACGGTCTGCCGGGCCAGCACCGCGCGGTCGTGGCCGTCGTGGACCAGGCAGATCACCGCGGGGTCGATCCGCGGGAACTCCTCGTGACCGGTGACCGGGTTGACCCTCGACCACCCTGCCTTGGCCGGTGTGGTGGGCAGACCGTCGACCGGACTGAACCGCGCGTTGTCGTGCCAGTTGAGCAGCGCGGTGGCCGAGGCGACCAGTTGCGCGCTGACGTCGTCGAAGACCGGTCCGGCGCGACGCAGATCGAGGACCTCGACGTCGACGTCGGGATCCTCGGGCGGCTGCAACGGCGCGCGGATGCCCCAGACGTGGCGTCCGTCGAGAATCCGGCCGAGGAACACCGCGTCCTGCGGTGGCCTGTCCCCCAACACGATCGCTTCCTCGAGCACCACCCGGCCCCCCGAAATCATCACCCGGTTCCGGGAGTCGACCCGCAGCACCGCGGCTTTCGGCCAGCCGGCCAAGGCCGCGTCGACGTCGGTGCGCAACCCGTCGGCTCGGTCGGCGCCGACACGGGCGAGCAGTGGGACGTTGCGCAGCTCTAAACGGGCCATGGCTCAATCATCCATGCTGTGGATGCACAGCCCGGCGGCGTCAGCCGGCGCCGGATGAGCACAATGTAGCCATGACGCACCGGCTGCCCGAACGCCCATCCGCCTCGGCGCAAGCGGCCGCATACCGGCTGGGCGCGTTGCTGCTCGGCGCTGGTACCACGCACTTTTTGTTGCCGAAGGTCTACGACTCGATCGTGCCGGCCAAGCTGCCGGGCGGCCCGCGGTTCTATACGTACGCATCCGGTGTCGCCGAGCTGGCGACAGCTGCGCTGCTGCTGGCGCCCCGCACTCGCCGGACCGGCGGGCTCGCGGCCGCGGTGCTGTTCATCTCCGTGTTCCCGGCCAACGTCAACATGGTGGTGCTGTGGAGGGACAAACCGTGGCCGATGCGGATCGCCGCGATCGCCCGGCTGCCCCTGCAGGTCCCGATGATCGCTCAGGCGCTCAAGGTGTGGCGTTTTGCCTGAGTTCGGAGGAGGGCGGCCAGCTCGTCGGCGCCGGGCAGTGCGTCCGGACTGACGGTGCGACCGGTGCGTACGTAGTGGAACGCCGCCCGCACCGACGACACCTGGCAGCCGTGCAGCGCTGCCCACGCCAGCCGGTAGGTGCCCAGCTGAACAGCGGCCTGGCGCAACGCGTCCGGGCTATCCGGGGGCGCACCGGTTTTCCAGTCCACCACCGTGGTTTTCCCGCCGGGGTCGGCGAATACCGCGTCGATGCGGCCACGCACCACGCAGTCGCCGATCATCATCTCGAACGGCACCTCGACGTCGACCGGTGTGCGCGCCGCCCACGACGATACGGTGAACGCCTCCTGTAACTCGGCCAACGCGGCCGAGTCGGCACCGTGGTCGTCGGCGCCGGGCAGGTCGTCCAGATCGAACAACCGTTGCCCGCCGTAGAAACGCTGCACCCAGTCGTGGAATGCGGTGCCCAGCAATGCGTGCGGGTCCGGCCGTGCCGG
This sequence comes from Mycobacteriaceae bacterium, assembly GCA_019245755.1. Classification (GTDB taxonomy): domain Bacteria; phylum Actinomycetota; class Actinomycetes; order Mycobacteriales; family Mycobacteriaceae; genus Mycobacterium. The sequence goes on from JAFARC010000073.1 coordinate 8,525, forward strand.
CAGCCGTCGCAGCAGCCGCTGAACGGCAGCATCGGGATCACGGCCCAGTTCCACCAGGGCGCTCACCGAAATATTTTGCGGCAGAGTTATTTTCCTCGGCTCGGCGGTTCGGGCACGTTCGGCGAGCAGGGCGTCGACGTCGGCTGCCCAGCCGTCGGGGTCGTCGTCGGGCTGCGCCTGCGCCGCGGCCCGCACCAGCGCGGCGCCACGCTCGACGTCGCCGCGCCGGTCCGCCAGCGGGTCAGCAGGCCACAACGCCTCGACCTTCCTGTCCCGCAACGGGTTGGGCTCGCCGTCGGCGGGCGGGGGCGCCCAGTGCTCGACGACACCGCACGGATTACCCTCGGCGGCCGAGCGCTCGATGATGTCCTTGAGCTCGCAGAGGAAGTCCGACGGCCCGCTCGGCCTGGTGGCGGTGGAGCCCCAGTGGTGGCCGGACAGCAACAACATGTCCTGCGCGCGGGTAATCGCAACGTAGAGCAACCGGCGCTCCTCGTCGAGCCGACGCTGTTGGAGTCTGCCCCGATGCTCGGAAATCCTGTCGGCCAATTGTTTTCGATCGGTCATCCGCGACGTGTCCAGGACCGGAACGCCGGGCATGCCGCGGGCGGCCCGGTCGCCGCGCAGCAGCGGCGGCAGGTCGGCGGCATCGGTCAGCCAGGTCCGCGCCGACGCGGTGGACGGAAAGATGCGGGCGCTCAGATGCGGTGCCGCGACCACTTCCCATTCCAGGCCCTTGGCGGCGTGCACGGTCAGCACCTGGACCCGGTCATGAGACACCGTGATCTCCGCAGGCGCCAGCCCGTTCTCGACTTCTGCCGCTGCGGCCAGATACGACAGGAAGCCGGTGACCGAGGCTTTCGGCCGGTCGGCATAGCCGGCGACCACGTCGGCGAAGGCGTCGAGGTGCTCGCTGCCCGACCACCCCGCGGAAACCGGCCGGGCCGCGCGCGCTTCGACGTCGACGCCGAGCATGCGGCGCACATCGGCGACCAGGTCCGGCAGTGGATGTGTCAGCCGCGCCCGCAGCGCAGTGAGCTCGCGGGCCAGCGCGACCACGCGGCGATACCCTTCGGCCGAGTAACGGTCGGCGCCGCCCGGATCGCAGATCGCGTCGGCCAGGCATGCCTCGACGTCGTCGATCTCGCGGGCGCGGCGCCACAGCGCGGTGATGTCGCGGCCGGCCAGCCGCCAGCGCGGGCCGGTGAGCACCCGCATCGCCGCCGACCCGGCCGTCGGATCGGCGACGATCCGCAGCATCGCCACCACGTCGGCGACCTCGGTGACACCGAGCAGGCCGGCCAGTCCCACCACCTCGACCGGAACACCGTGTGCGGTCAGCGCCTCGGCCATCGGGGCCGCGTCGGCGTTGCGCCGCACCAGCACCGCCGCGGTGGGGGCGGCGATGCCACCCGACTCGGCTTCGCGGTAGCGCTCGGCCAGGTGTGCGGCCACCCAATCCCGTTCGGCGGCAACGTCGGCCAACAGCGCGCAGCGAATGGTTCCCGGCTGCGCGCCGGGCCGGGGCCGCAGGGTGCGCACCGCCACCGAGCGGCGGCGGGCCTCGGCCGCCACGGCATTGGCAAGGTGCAGGGCGCGGGACGGGTTTCGCCAGCTGGTGCGCAGCTCAAGCGTCGGGGCCGGTGACCCGTCGGCGTGCGGAAAGTCGGTGGCGAACCGCGGCAGGTTGGTCGCCGACGCGCCGCGCCAGCCGTAGATCGACTGGATTGGATCGCCGACCGCGGTGAGCGCCAGCCCGTCGTCGACCCCGCGGCCGAACAGCGACGACAACGCGACGCGCTGAGCGTGGCCGGTGTCTTGATATTCGTCGAGCAGCACCACGCGGTAGCGCTGCCGCAGCTGCTGGCCGACCTGGGGGAACTCCGACGCCAACCGTGCGGCCGCCGCCATCTGGGTGCCGAAGTCCAGCACCCTGTCGTGGCGCATCCGCTCGTGCAGCTCGTCGATGAGCGGCACCAGCCGGCTGCGCTCCTGCTGGACGGCAAGCATCCGCAGCAGCCACTGAGCGGGCCCACGCTCGCGCTGGTACGGCCCCGCGGGCAGCGTGTGCATCAGCCGGCAGAGTTCGAGATGGGTGTCGCGCAGTTGCGTGGTGTCGACCAGATGCTCGGCCAGCTGCCCCGACAGCCGCAGCACCATTGCGGTGACCTGGGCCGGCGTCTTGTCGGTCTCGAGGTGTCCGCGGTGGTCGCTGACCACCCGGAAGGCCAGTTGCCACAATTCGGTTTCGCCGAGCAGCCGGGTGTCCGGTTCGATTCTCGACAGCAGCCCGTGGTCGCGCAGCAAGGCCCCGGCGAATGCGTGATATGTGCTGACCGTCGCTGCCTCGGCGTCGGGCGCGAGGGGTCGCAGCCCGATGCCGGACAGCCGGGCCAGTCGGGAGCGCACCCGCCGCAACAGCTGCGCGGCGGCCTTGCGGGTGAAAGTCAGGCCCAGGACCTGTCCAGGATCGGCGTAACCGTTGGCCACCAGCCAGACCACCCTGGCGGCCATGGTCTCGGTCTTGCCTGCGCCGGCGCCGGCGATCACCACCAGCGGGCCAGGCGGCGCGGCGATGACGGCGGCCTGCTCATCGGTGGGCTGGGGAAGGCCGAGCAGGCGGGCCAACTCCGCAGGGCTGTGGCGACGCATCACGGGCGGCCGTCCTGCGCCGGGCAACTGGACCGCACCGGACAGCGCGCGCAGCCGTCGTTGACCCGGGCGAGGAACAACGGCCCTTGCGCGGCGGCGGCGGCCCGGTGCACCAGGTCTTGCCACTCGCGCCGCGTCGCGGGTGTCAGCGGGTCCTGATCGCGTTGCACCGCGCCGCCGGCACCGGTCCTGGCCACGTACACCAGGCGACCGCCGCCGGGCGGGGCGGCGCCGTGCGCCAGCAGCCCGGCTGCGACAGCCAACTGGTACGTCGCGAGTTGCGCGTGGCGGCGCGCGTCGTCCGTGCTGACCGGGGTCTTGCCGGTCTTGACGTCGACCACGACGATCCGGCCCGCTGCGTCCCGCTCAAGCCGATCGACGCGGCCGCGCAGCCGAACGTCGGGAAGGTCGGGATCGGGATGCGTCAGCAGACCGTCGACGTCGACCTCGGTGCCGACCTCGGTCAGCTCGTGGCGGGTCTGCGCGCGCCACTGCGCGAACGCGCCCAGCATCGCGCGGTGGCGCGACAGCTCGTTGCCGGCATACCAGCCGGAGTCGAACGACAGTGCCGCCCAGGACCTTTCCAGCTCAGCCTGCAGCTGCGACTCGGAGCGTGCGGTGTCGGCGATCAGCGCGTGCAGGAGGGTTCCGGTCGTCGACCGCAGGTCAGGCCGGTCGGTGCCGCCGTGCCGTTCCAGCAACCAGCGCAGCGGGCAGTCGGCAAGGGTCTGCAGTGCCGACGGCGACATGGTCACCGGCCGGCCCTCGCGGTGCAGGGGTTCATCGCTGCTGACCGCGGTCATGCCGTGCCAGCTCGCCGGGTCGGCTCCCGGCACACCGGCCGCGGCCAACCGCGCCAATTGCGCTGCCGCACCGCGGCGCCGGCTGTCGGCGACGGCACCGGGCGCGGCGCACACGACCGAACGCAGCCGGCCCACCAGGGCGGCAGGCGACAGCACTCGCGGCGCGCGTTGCGGCGTGGTCACGGTGTCGTCGGCCCAGTCGGCCAGTTCGTGGAAGAACGCCGACGGGATCGCCGACTCGCGGTCCGAGCCGGTGTCGCCGTCGACGGCGGTGATCAGCAACCGCCGGCGCGCACGGCCCAGCGCCGCGACGAGCAGGCGACGCTCCTCGGCCAGCACCGGCGCGGTCGCCGACACCGGCGCGATCACCCCGTCGAGCCGGTCCACGAGCTGCTGGGTGCCGAGCACGCCGCCGCGTGGAACGGCGTTGGGCCACAACCCTTCCTGCAGGCCGGCGATGGCGACGACGTCCCACTCGCGGCCCAGCGCCGCGTGGGCGGTGACGACGCTGACAGCGTCGGGTTCCGTCAGCGGCTCGTGTTGGGTCGGCGGCAGCTTGAGGTTCCCGACATGCTCGACCAGGCCGCGCACGGTGGCCCCGGCCGTGCGGGAGACGTAGTCGTCGGCGATGTCGAACAGCGCGGTGACCGCATCGAGGTCACGGTCGGCCTGCGCCCCTGCCGCGCCGCCGCGGGCGCGCGCGGTCAGCCAGCGCTGCTGCAGCCCCGAGCGGCTCCACGCGTCCCACAGCGGATCACGCGGATCGCGCCGGTCGGCACGGCCGGCGGCGTGCAGCACCGCCCGGACCCGACGCAGCGGCCCGGCGTGTGCGGACGGCACGTCACCGTCGTCGCCGACCAGCACATCGCGCAGCAGCTGTGGAAAGTCGCGGGCCGGTTGGCCGGCAGCGCGGCGGCTCAACGTGCGACGCAATCGGCGCAGCGACACCGGGTCGACGCGCCCGATCGGTCCGGTCAGTAGCTCCAGTGCCTGATCGCCGTCGAGGTCCCCGGAGGTGGCGGCCAACACCAACAGCAGCGCGCGCACGGCCGGCACCTCCGCGGGCGGCATCGCCGGCGGCGGTACCACGACCGGCACACCGGCGGCAACCAGCGCCCTGGGCAGGACCGTGCCCGCCCGCGGCAGCGACCGCACGATCACCGCCATCTGCGACCACGGCACGCCGTCGATGAGGTGCGCGCGGCGCAAGGCGTCGGCGATCAGCGCGGCTTCGGCATGCACGGACGCGGCGAGCCGCAGCGACACGGATCCGGGTAAGGCTGCGATGCTGGCGAATCCGCGGTATGCGGGATTTCCGGGCAGCCGTGCGGCGACGCCGTTGACGGCCCGGACCACCGCGGGCGCGCACCGATAGGAGCGCGTCAGCGTCACCGCCGGGGCGTCGGCACCGAGCAGCGCCGGATCGGCGCCGCGGAAACCAAACACCGCCTGGTTCGGATCCCCGGCGATCACGGTGCGTGCCGCCCCGGCGGCCAGCGCCCGCACCAGGCGGGCGGCCGGTGGATCCAGGTTCTGTGCGTCGTCGACCAGCAGCACGCGCACGCGGCGGCGCTCGGCGGCCAGCAGGCCGGGATCGGCGGCGAACGCCTCCAGCGCGGCGCCGACGAGTTCGGCCGCACCGAGCGCGGGAACGGTGGCCTGCGGCGCGGCCATACCTGCGGCGGCACGCAGCAGCATCACCTGCTCGTACTGCTGCGCGAACTGACCGGCGGCCACCCACTCCGGCCTGCCGGCCGCGCGTCCGATGCGCTGCAGGTGCAGCGGGTCGACTCCGCGTTCGGCGCAGCGGGCCAACAGATCCCGCAGCCGGGTGGCGAACCCGGCGGTGGTCAGGGCCGGCCGCAACGACTCCGGCCACGCGACCGCCGCGCACGGCCCGTCCTCGAGGTCACCGGCCAGCAGCTCGGAGATGATCCCCTCCTGCTCGGTGCCGGCGACCAGCCGCGGCGGCGGGTCGCCGGTGCGCCGCGCCGCAAGCCGCAGCACCGCGAACGCATAGGAGTGCACGCTGCGCACCAGCGGCTCGCGGATGGCCGCCCGGCCGCCCGACCGCGACCACGCAGCGGTCAGCGCGGCCCGGGCACGGGCCGCCGTACGAGCCGAAACACACATTAGCAGAACCGATTCCGGATCAGCACCGGCGGCGATGCGGGCGGCCGCGGCGTCGACGAGCAGTTGGCTCTTGCCGGTACCGGGGCCGCCGAGCAGCCGCAGCGGCCCGCGCCCGTCCGGGTCGATGACGCTGCGGGCATCGGCTTCCCAGGCTCTGGGCAGCGGTTGGGTCATGCCGGCATGACACCACGGGGGACCGACAAAGCCGGTCTGGCAGCATCGACGGAGTGTCCGCCGATCTGCACGTCCACCGCTACGGTCCGGCCACGGCCATCCGAGTGCTGGCGATCCACGGCCTGACCGGTCACGGCAAGCGCTGGGAAAGCCTGGCCACCGGACATCTGCGCGACGTCGCGGTCGCCGCACCGGACCTGCTCGGCCATGGCCGCTCGTCGTGGTCGGCGCCATGGAGCATCGACGCCAACGTCGAGGCGTTGGCGGCGCTGCTGGTCGCCGAGGCCGACGGTCCGGTGCTGGTGGTCGGGCACTCGTTCGGCGGCGCGCTGGCGTTGAACCTGGCCGCCGTGCGCCCGGACGTCGTCGCGGGCCTGGTGCTGCTCGACCCGGCCGTCGGGCTGGACGGCAGGTGGATGCGCGAGATCGCCGAGAACATGCTCGCCTCGCCCGATTACGCAGGTCGGGAACAAGCGCGCACCGAGAAGGCGACGGGGTCGTGGGCCGACGTAGACCCCGCCGCGTTGGACGCCGAACTCGACGAGCACCTGGTGGAATGGCCGGGCGGACGGGTCGGCTGGCGGCTGAGCCTGCCGGCGATGATCAGCTACTGGAGCGAGCTGGCCCGTCCGGTTGTCGTGCCGCGCAGCGGAACTGGAACCACGCTGGTCCGCGCCACCCGCACCGATCCGCCGTACGTCACCGACACGCTGATCGAGGCGCTGGATGCCAGCCTCGGACCGGACTTCATCCAGGTCGAGGTCGACTGCAATCACATGGTGCCGCTGGCCCGGCCCGCCGAGACAGCGGCGCTGATCCGCGAGCGGCTGGGTTGACCGTGGCCGCGATCACCGACGTACAGGTCGAGCGGGTGCGGGCCCTGGTCGCGGCGATCCCGCCGGGCAAGGTGGCCACCTACGGCGACATTGCCTCCGCGGCGGCGCTTTCCAGCCCCCGCATCGTCGGCTGGATCATGCGAACGGATTCCGCCGATCTGCCGTGGCACCGGGTCATCCGCTCGACGGGCCGACCCGCAGCGCACCTGTTGACCCGACAACTCGAGATGCTGCGCGCCGAGGGCGTGTTCGCCGTCGACGGCAAGGTGCAGCTACGCGAGGTGCGGCACAGCTTCTGAAGTCACGGCAACGCAGACGGCCGGCGCCCTGGCGGATCAGCGGGTCGCGTGCGCGCCCAGGCAGGCAAAGCGGCCGGCGATCGCGTCGACGACTCCCGGGTGCGCACCCAGCGGCGCGGCCACCGCCGCCGCACCGCACCCGGCGAGCCGATCGTGAAACAGCCCGGGCGCCAAGAGATACGGTGCGACAAAGACGCGCCGACGGCCGTGGGACCGAAGCAGGCGCACCACGTCGCGCACCCGCGGCGCGCCGGTGGCCAGGAAACCGACATCAACCTCGCCGACGTGTTGGCCCAACATCTCGGCGGCACGATAAACGTCGCGGCGGGCCCGCGGATCCGACGAACCCGCCGCCGCCATGAGCACCGCGTCGCCCGCCCGCCAGCCGGCCTCGACCAACCGCTCATGCATCACCGCGGCCAGCACCGGGTCGGGGCCGAGGGGCCGGGTAACCCGGGTGTCGACGTGCCCGCTCTCAGCGACCCTGGCCGGCAGGTCGGTGTGCACGTGGTAGCCCGAGGCCAGAAACGCGGGCACGATGATCGCGGTTTCCGTCGCGCCGCCCAGGACTTCGGCGGGGTCCGGCCCGAGCACATCGACGAATGCCGTGCGCAGCGGCCCGACGCGGGCCGAGACCCGATCGGCGATCTCGCCGATCGTCTCCAAGCCGGCGGCGCTGCGCGTGCCGTGAGCGACCAGGATCAGCATTCGACCGGGTCGATGGCGAGCCGGTAGCCACGCTTCACGACGGTCTGGATGACGCCCGGGGCACCCAATGCCGCGCGCAGGCGTGCCATCGCGGTCTCCACGGCGTGGGTGTCGCCGCCGCCGCCGGGCAACTGGGCCAGCAGTTCCGCCCGGGACACCACCCAGCCCGCGTTGAGCATCAGCCGCCGCAGCAGCGCCATACCCGCTGGTGGCACCGCCCGCACCTCGCCGTCGACCGCGACGCTGCAGCTGCGCACGCTGATGCGATGGCCGCCGGCGGTCAGCTGCGGTGCCCGGGAGGGCACTTCCTCGGCGATCAGGCGTACCAGCGCGCCCAATCGGTAGCGCTGGGGATGGGTGGCCGGCACGCCGAGCCGGCGCAGCGGCGCGGCGGTCACCGGTCCGACGCAGATCGCCGCCACGTCGCCACGCAGCGCATGGAGGAGCTCGGCGACGCAACCGATCGTCTTGGCGCGCTGCAGCATCGATGCCACCGCGGGCGCGCTGGTGAAACTCACCGCGTCGATCTCGGCGTTGACGATCATCGCGATCAGCTGGTCCAGCCCATGCGGGTTTTCCGGTGCCTCCCAGCGGTAGACCGGCACCCGAATCACCTGGGCACCCGCGACGGTCAGGGCCTCGCAGAAGTCGGCGTTGGCTTCCCACTCCGAGCCCGCGCCGTGCAACTGCACCGCGATACGCAGGTCCGCCGCGCCCTCGCCGACCAGCCGCTGCAGCACCTCGGCGGACGCCTCGGACTGCGGGCTCCACTGTTCGCACAGCCCGGCCTGGCGCACCGCACCGCGCGCCTTCGGGCCGCGGGCCAGGATGCGCGTCGAACCGAGCGCGCCGATCAAGTCGTCGGCGACATCCCAGCCGTGCGCGGCCTCGACCCAGCCCCGGAAGCCGATGCCCGTCGTGACCACGAGCACATCCGGCGGGTGCCGGGTGAGCAGCGAGGTGACGCGGCGCAACTCGTTGTCATCGGCCAGGGGGATGATGCGGATCGCCGGCGCGTGCACGACGGCGGCACCGCGGCGCTGAAGCAAAGTGATCAGTTCCTCCGATCGGCGTGCTGCCGTGACACCGATCGTGAAGCCCCCCAGCGGTTCAGCCGGCTCGGATTTCGACGAATCCATCGACCACCCTGACGTCGTAAACCGGCAGCGCATGGACCGCGTGCCCATCCCCGGGTCGCCGCGCTGCGCCCCCGGGGACATCGAGGCAGCGTCCGTCAATCAGCGAGAAAACCTGCTTGTGAAGCGGAGAGGCCACCGTCGGCTCGCCCCGCCGATCGCCGACGATGCCGCGGGACATCACCGCTGCCCGGCCGAACGGATCGATGTTGCCCACCGCAACCAGCTTTTCGTGCGGCAGTAGGAACAATGCGGCCTGCGCGCCGTCGGGCAGCAGCACGGCAACGCCGCGCCCGGGCAGCAGCCGGTCCAACCGGCAGGCGCGCGTCCAGGCTGGTACGTCTGCGCGGGTGTCGCGGTCAGCAAGAACGGTCATCGTCACTCCCCTCTACTGCGTTGTTAAGGCCTCTACTGCGTTGTTAAGGCAGCGATGTTTCGCAGCCGTTACCCGCCGCTTTCCGCGGTGTTGAGATTTCCCGGCATGCCGAGCAGCAACGGGGCCTTGCGCGAACCGCTCTCGTCGAATCGGACCGTCGGATCGGGCTGCTCGGGGGCGTTGACGAAGGACACGAACCGGGACACTTTCTCCTCGTCAGCCAGCACGCCGGCCCATTCGTCGGAATACCCTGCGACATGGCGATGCATCGCGGCCTCGAGTTCGGCGGCGATGCCCAAGGAGTCGTCGCACACCACCGCCCGGATGTGATCAAGGCCACCTTCGATGGTTTCCTGCCATACCGCGGTGCGCTGCAGCCGGTCTGCCGTGCGGATGTAGAACATCAGGTAGCGGTCGACGTAGCGGATCAACGTGTCACGGTCCAGGTCACCGGCCAGCAGCTGGGCATGCTTCGGGGTCGCGCCACCGTTGCCGCCGACATAGAGGTTCCAGCCTTTTTCGGTCGCGATGACCCCCACGTCCTTGCTGCGGGCCTCGGCGCATTCGCGCTGGCACCCCGAGACGCCCATCTTGACCTTGTGCGGCGACCGTAGACCGCGGTAACGCAACTCGAGGTCCACGGCCAGCGCGACGGAGTCCTGCACCCCGTAGCGACACCACGTCGAGCCGACACAGCTCTTCACCGTGCGCAGCGCCTTGCCGTACGCGTGCCCGGACTCCATCCCCGCGTCGATCAGCCGCTTCCAGATCAGTGGCAGCTGCTCGACGCGGGCGCCGAACATGTCGATGCGCTGGCCGCCGGTGATTTTGGTGTAGAGGCCGAAATCGCGCGCCACCTCGCCGATCGCGATCAGCTTCTGCGGGCTGATCTCGCCGCCGGGCAGCCTCGGCACCACCGAATAGGTGCCGTTGCGCTGCAGGTTGGCCAGGAAGTGGTCGTTGGTGTCCTGCAGGGAAGCGCCTTCCCCGTCGAGGATGTGATCGGACGACGTCGACGCCAGGATCGAGGCCACTGCCGGCTTGCAGATGTCACAGCCGGTGCCGACGCCGTGCTCGGCGATCAGCGTGCTGAACGTGCGGATTCCGGTGACCTGGACGATCTGGAACAGCTCCGCGCGCGACTGGCTGAAGTGCTCACAGAGCGCCAGGGACTGCTCGACACCCTGCGCCTCGAGCAGGCGCTTGAGCATCGGAACGCAACTGCCGCAGGACGTTCCAGCCGCGGTCGCGGTCTTGATGGCCGGCACGTCGCACGCGCCATCGGCGATCGACGCGCAGATCGCCCCCTTGGACACCGCGTTGCAGGAGCAGATCTGCGCCTCGTCGGTCAGTACGCCGACCCCGACTTGGCCACCCGCCGGGGAGATCAGCGCGGCCGGGTCGGCCGGCAGGGGACGCCCGATCAGCGGCCTCAGCGCGCCGTAGGCGGTTGCGTCACCCACCAGGATGCCGCCCAGCAGCGTTGTCGCGTCGTCGGAGACGACCAATTTCGCGTATGTTCCCCTGGTGGCGTCGTTGAGAACGACCTCCAACGCGCCCGGGGTGGTGGCATGCGCATCACCGAAGCTGGCCACATCGACGCCGAGGAGCTTGAGCTTGGTCGAGGTGTCCGCACCGGGGAATTCTGCTGTGCCACCGAGCAATCGGTCGGCAACCACCTCCGCGGTGGCGTTACCGGGTGCGACCAGCCCGTAGCAGCGGCCCTCCACCGCTGCGACTTCGCCGATCGCGAAGATGTGCGGGTCCTTCGTGGCACAGCTGATATCGGTCAACACGCCGCCGCGCTCGGCCACCTCAAGGCCGCACTGGCGGGCCAGCTCGTCACGCGGCCGCACGCCTGCCGAAAACACCAGCAGCGCGGCGTCGACAATCTGGCCGTCCGACAGCGTCACCCGCACCCCGTCGCCGGCGCCTTCGACACCCGACGTCGACACCCCGGTGTGCACGGTCAGGCCCAGACCGGTGACGAGGTCGGCCAGTACCGCGCCGCCACCCTGGTCCACCTGCAGCGGCATCAGCCGCGGCGCGAGTTCCACGACATGCGGGGTCATTCCCAACAGCCGCAGCGCATTCGCGGCCTCCAGGCCCAACAGGCCGCCGCCGACCACAACGCCCGCGGCGCCCGGTTCGGCGATCTCGGCCGCTGCGCGGATCGCGTCGAGGTCATCGAGCGTGCGGTAGACGAAGCAGCGGTCGAGATCGGCGCCCGGGATCGGCGGGACGAACGGGTAGGACCCGGTCGCCAGCACGAGCGCGTCATAGCCGATGCGCACGCCCGCCGACGTGGTCACCACGCGGGCGTGCCGGTCGATCACGGTCGCTCCCTCACCGATCCGCAGCTCGACCAGGTCGTCGCCGGCATAGTCGTTTCCGGGCATCGCCAGTCCCGCGCGGTCCCAGCGGCCGACGTAGGACGACAGTGACACGCGGTCGTAGGCGGGCGTCGGTTCCTCGCACAGCACGGTGACGCGCCACCTCCCGGCGCGATCCCGGTCGCGTAGCGCCTCGACGAACCGGTGGCCCACCATGCCGTGGCCGACGACCACGACCGACTTCGGTGCCGCCATCACGCGGTGGCGACGGCCTCGTCGACCGCCCCGGACACCGCGGCGGGCGCCGTGGTGGGCCTGCGCACGTAGGCCAGCCAGGTGATCGCCGCGCACAGCACGTAGAAGCCCAGGAACACCCAGAACGCCATCGTCGCCGACTTGGCGGCGGACAGGTACGAGGCCCGCAGCACGACATTGATGCCGACACCGCCGAGCGCCCCGATCGCGCCGGCAACGCCGATCAGCGCGCCGGACAGGCGTCGTGACCAGTCGGCCTTCTCGGCCGGGCCCAGCGCGTCGCGGCTGTGCGCCTTGGCGTCGAAGATCGACGGGATCATCTTGTAGACCGAGCCGTTGCCGAGGCCCGACAGGATGAACAGCGCCACGAAGCCGACCACGTAGGCGGCCAGGACGCCGCCGGTCGGGACCCGGTGCGTCGCGTCGGCGATCTCGCCGAACACCACCAGCCATCCGGCCGCGGCGATCATCGCGCCGAACGTGTACAGGGTGACCCGGCTGCCGCCGACCCGGTCGGACAGCCAGCCGCCGACCGGCCGCGACAACGAACCCAGCAGGGGGCCGATGAACGCGATCTGCGCCGCGTGCAGCGACGCCGCGGCGGCCGTCGTGTGCGGAGTCGCCTGGAAGGTGATCTGCAGCACCTGCCCGAACGCGAAAGAGAAGCCGATGAACGACCCGAACGTGCCGATGTAGAGGAGCGCAATCAGCCACGAGTCGCGGTATGCCATGACGTCGACCATCGAGCGGCCGTTGGTGCGCTGGTTGGTCAGGTTGTCCATGAACAACGCCGCGCCGATCGCGGCGATCGACAGGAAGACGAGATACACCGCGCACACCCAGTGCGGGGACCGGTTTCCGGCGGTCGCGATGACCAGCAGCCCGACGATCTGGATCACCGCGACCCCGATGTTGCCGCCGCCGGCATTCAGGCCCAGCGCCCAACCCTTGAGCCGCTGCGGATAAAACGCGTTGATGTTGGTCATCGACGACGCGAAGTTGCCGCCGCCGAGCCCGGCGATCGCCGCGACCACCATGAACGTCGTGTACGACGTGCCCGGGTGGGCCATGTAGTACAGCGTCAGAAGCGTCGGGACGGCCAGCACCGACGCCGAGAACACCGTCCAGTTGCGGCCGCCGAACGTGGCGGTGGCGAAGGTGTAGGGCAGCCGCAGGAACGCCCCGACCAGCGTCGGCATCGCGACGAGGAAGAACTTGCCCGCCGCGTCGATGTGGTAGACGTTCTGCGGCATGAACAACACCATCACCGACCAGATCGACCAGACGGAGAATCCGACGTGCTCGGCGATGATGGACCAGATCAGATTGCGGCGGGCGATTTCCGCGCCGCCGTTGTTCCAGGCGTCGAGGTCTTCGGGATCCCAGTCGTCGATGTCGTGGTTGCGGTTGGTGTAGGGCATGCGTACACGCTAGGAAGCCGTTGTTGCGGGAAAGCTGCCCGTGATGACCTGCTTGTCACAACCTGCTCACAGGGCGGTCCGGACGCAGGTGAGTCAGAGCACCAGCCGCACCAGCGCCGCGGTGCGGGCCAGGCCAGGGAACGCCGCGGCGGTCGAACGCGGGTGAAGCGCATGCACCGCCAGCCGGAACATCAACGCCCTGAGCAACATCTGCGGCCATTCCGGCAGCGACGCCCAGCGCTCGATAAGCCCATCATCGGCTTCGCCCCACGACAGCGCGTCGACGACGACGACCCCGGCGGCCCAGGACGCCGGTCGCCAGTACGGCGTGATGTCGGTGATGCCCGGCGCCGCGGTACCGGCGAAAAGGACTGTGCCGTAAAGGTCTCCGTGCACCAGCTGGCTGGGACCCTTGGTGGGCTTGCGTAGACCGGTCAACTGGTTGATGAGCTCGATGGAGCGCTGGCCGTCCGCCGAACCGGGGGACACCCGTGCGCCGGACGGCCACGCCTGCAGCGGGCGCTCCTCCCAGGCGGCACGGTCGGCGGCGATGAACACGTCGACGTCACCCCACGGGGCAGCCGGCGGCTGGGTCAGGAAGCGGGGCCGCTCCAGCTTGGCGGTCGCCTCGTGCAGGCGAACCGCCGCCGACACCACCTCGTCATAGCGCGGTTCGGGCGTCCCGGCGACGAATGTGTCTGCCCGCCAACCCGAGACGACATAGCGACCGTCCGTCGATCGGACCGGCCGGGCCAGCCGGACCCCGTCGACGAACAGTGTTTCGCGGACTTTGGCCGACCAGGCGGCGCGGGCGTGGTCGGCGACCATCGAGAGCACCACTTCGCCGCACCGCCAGCCACCTTCCCAGCCGGGTCCGGCCGGCACGGGACGAAATCCGCTCAGCCCGAACGTCGCCAGCACATGGTCCGGCGGACGTTGGACGGTCATACCGTCAGGTTACCTGGGCAAACACTGGGGGAAGGCTCAGTACATCACCATGTCGGGCTCAACCTGCTTCGCCCAGGCCACGATTCCGCCCTGCAGGTGCAGCGCGTCGGAGAAACCCGCCTTCTTCACCGCGGCCAGCGCCTCGGCCGAACGGACACCGGTTTTGCAGTACAGCACCGGGGTGCGGTCGTGGGGCAGCCTGGCCAGCCCCTCGCCGGACTCCAGCGTCGACTTGGGAACGAGCTCGGCACCCTCGATGTGGTTGATGTCCCACTCCACCGGCTCCCGCACGTCGATCAGGGCCAGCTTCTTGCCCGCGTCGAGCAGCTCGCGCACCTCTCGCGGGGTGACCGTCGACTCCGCCGCGGCCCGGGTCGCGTCGTCGGACACCACGCCGCAGAAGTCGTCGTAGTCGATCAGCTCGGTGATATGCGGGGTCTGGGGGTCTTTGCGGATCCTGATGGTGCGGTAGCTCATGTCCAGTGCGTCGTAGACCATCAGCCTGCCCAGCAGCGGCTCGCCGATACCGGTGATCAACTTGATCGCCTCGGTTCCCATGATCGACCCGATCGACGCGCACAGGACGCCCAGCACACCGCCCTCCGCGCAGGACGGCACCATGCCAGCTGGCGGCGGTTCGGGGTACAGGTCGCGGTAGTTCAGGCCCAGCCCGTCGGGGGCGTCCTCCCAGAACACCGACGCCTGGCCTTCGAAACGGTAGATCGAGCCCCACACGTAGGGCTTGCCGGCGAGCACGGCCGCGTCGTTGACCAGATAGCGGGTGGCGAAGTTGTCGGTGCCGTCGAGGATCAGGTCGTAGCGCTCGAACAGCTCGACCGCGTTGGCCGGCTCAAGGCGCAGCTCGTGGAGCCGAACCTGCACGAGCGGGTTGATCTCGCGAATCGAGTCGCGAGCGCTCTGCGCCTTGGACCGGCCGATGTCGGACTGGCCGTGAATGATTTGGCGCTGCAGGTTGGATTCGTCGACGAGGTCGAACTCGACGATGCCGATGGTCCCGACGCCGGCGGCGGCCAGGTACAGCAGGGCCGGCGATCCCAGCCCGCCCGCGCCGATCACCAGCACCCGGGCGTTCTTCAGCCGTTTCTGCCCGTCCACCCCCAGATCCGGGATGATCAGATGCCTGCTGTAACGCGCGACCTCTTCGCGCGTCAGCTCGGCAGCTGGCTGCACCAGCGGCGGCAATGTCGACACCGGCTGTCCCCTCTACTAGCAAGCGGTGGTGCGCTTGCGCCTCTACACAACCACACCCGTGCACCAATCAACAGCAACCGTGTCCCGCTGCTTCCCGGGGCGGGGTCAGGCGATCGGGTAGGGCCAGGGGTTGAACCGGCACACCTTGCCGTCGGGCTTGACGGTGTCGGGGTCGAACCGGCTTTCGTCGTTGTTGTTGGTGGAAAACGTCTGCTGCATCATCACCGGGGCCAGGGCACCGTTGTCGGGGCACGGCTCGTGATGCGGATAGCCGATCGCGTGCCCCACCTCGTGGTTGACCAGGTACTGGCGGTAGGACCCCACGTCACCCTGGAACGGCACCGCTCCGCGCACCCAACGGGCCTCGTTAATAAAAACTCGGGGTTGGGCGTCGGGGCCGTAGGAGGGGTTGTCGCAGGAAGTCTCCAACTGGATTTCGTAGCCGCAGCCTTCGCGGACCGTCATCGGAGTGGTCAGCGAGACGCGGAAGTCGGGATTGCCCGGCGCGGCGGCGTCGACGCGGACGAACGCGAACTGCGGGTTGTGGGTCCAGCTCTTCGGGTTGTCCAGCGTCTGCTCGACCATCCGGGCAAACCCTTCGTCGCCACCGAAGGACGTGGTGTCGATCCCGTCCTCCACCTCGACGGTATATCTGAACACCTTGGCGGTGCCCTGACCCACCTGCGGCCCGGTGCCCGGCACGATGTGCCAGGTCTTGGTGCCGGCCTCGGTGAACGGGCCGCCGTCGGGCAGGATCCCGGTCGGCAGGTTCGCGTCGAACTGGGTCAGCCCCTTGGGCGGGGCGCCGATGATGGCGGTTCCCATCGCACCGATCCGCGGCGGCCCCTGCGCGGGTCCCTCCCCCGACGGCGCCGGGGCGGTGGTCCCGGTGACCGTCTGGAAGACGACCAGCCCGGTCAGGGCGGCCAGCGCCGGCAGCGCGTAGGCCCGCCAGCCATAGGTCGACACGAACCGGCCCAGCCAGGTCTGCTTGCGAAACCGCCGACCCTGGCGGTTGGACCGGATCCGCCCGGAAGCGCCGGTCACGGGGTCACGCTGGGCGCGCAACGGCTCTCTGTATTCGCTGCGCAGCACTGGGATGTCCCCGCGGCGAGGCCCCGGGTCATGGGTCACCGACCCAGAATGTCACAGTCCCGGGACGTCGCACTTCCGGCGCGCTCCCACCGACGGGTAGTAGTGTCGGACTCTCGGACCCAACTCAAGATTGCCGCCGAAGACAACGCGTCAGATATCAGCGCGTCAGATATCAGATAGAGGAAATGATGAGCGATCTCGCCAACACCGCCGAGCGGCGAGGCGCCAGGCTCGCCAACGGCGACGATGCGGCCCACCGCGCGAACCGGCGCGGCAACAGGTTGCCCCGGGATGAGCGGCGAGGTCAGCTACTGGCCGCTGCCAGTGAGGTTTTCGTTGACCGCGGCTTTCACGCGGCCGGGATGGACGAGATCGCCGACCGGGCCGGGGTAAGCAAACCCGTTCTGTACCAACATTTCTCCAGCAAGCTCGAGCTCTACCTGGCGGTGCTGGCGCGACACGTCGACAACCTGGTGTCGGGCGTGCGCCAGGCGCTGCGCACGACAACCGACAACCGCCAGCGGCTGCGTGCGGCCGTGCAGGCGTTCTTCGACTTCATCGAGCACGACGGCCAGGGCTACCGGCTGATCTTCGAGAACGACTACGTGACCGAACCCCAGGTGTCCGCGCAGGTCAAGGTGGCCACCGAAGCCTGCACCGATGCGGTGTTCGACCTGATCAGCCACGACTCCGGGCTGGAGCCGCACCGCGCCAGGATGATCGCGGTCGGATTGGTGGCCATCAGCGTCGACTCGGCGCGCTACTGGCTCAACAACGACAGGCCGATCTCCAAGGACGATGCCGTGGAGGGCACCGTTCAGTTCATCTGGGGCGGCCTGTCCCACGTGCCGCTCACCCGGTCTTAGCGGACTCCGCGCCCACGCCGAAGCCGACCCGCCGCACGTCGGCGGCACCTATCTCGACGTAGGCGATCTTTGATGCCTGTACCAGGAAGCGGCGGCCCTTCTCGTCGGTCAGACCCAGGACGCCGGAAGCGTCGGTCAGCGCGTCCGTGATCAACTTCTCCACCTCGCCTGGTGTCTGCGCGCTGT